>JAHDCV010000008.1:73011-91840 GCA_020629695.1 Acidimicrobiales bacterium
CGTGAGGCCAGCCACCGGCAGGTGATGTCGCCCTGGGCTCGTTGGAACTCGCGGAGCCCGGCGACCCCCGGAGGCGGTGGCAGCAACGAGGACCGCATGAAGTAGCCGGCGATCGCCGCCAGGTAGACGTCGACCCGATCGGGGTCGGCGGCCCGCCCGACCGGATGGTCGGAGAACACGTCCTCTGGTCGGGGACCGCCGTCGAGCTCGAGCGACGGCAGCAGCCCGACGAGGTCGACCCACGCCGCGCCGAGCGAGGCGTGGGCCCAGTCGACGGCGATCGCCCGCCCGTCCGGTCCGATCACGACGTTGTCGAGGCGGAGATCCCGATGGAGGAGGTGGCCGCCGGCCGTCGCCGCGAGCCAGTCTCGTTCGAGCTCGACCAGCCGGTCGAGGTGACGCCGGGGCCACCCGGGCAGCCCCTCGACCATGCGGTCGTCGATGACCTTCGCCCAGGCCCAGCGGGCGTCGCGCTCGGTGGGATCGGTGCCGACGGGGTCGAGCACGGCCTGCCACTCCGGTCGTTGCCCGAGCGCCACGAGGTCGGTGATGAGGTCGAAGACCGCCTCGACGTCACTGGTCGTCGCCGGAGCTGTCGGACTCACACCGTCGATCAGCTCGGTCACCACCACGATCCAGCCGTCGACGTCGATGGAGGTCACGAACCCGGGAGCCGTCACGTCGCCGTCGAGCTGGGGAAGCACCTCCGCCTCACGGCGATGCATCGCCGTCACGGCCGCGCTCATCTCGTCACCACAGGCCTTGACGAAGAATCGCCGACCGTCGGCGAGCTCGAGCGGTCCGGCCGGGCCGGGCGTGAAGCCGCCGGTGACGTTGTCGTGGCGGACGATCTCGCTGCCCAGCGCAGCCTCGACAGCGCGGTGGACGGCGAGGGGCACCGCATCCCAGGCGAGTCGCTGGCCGGCCCTGCTCATGGGGCGAGTGTGAGGGTTCCAGCGCCGGGCGTCGAACACGTTTCGACCAACCCGTCCGTTCGCTCGCCGTCGGATCGCCCGGCCGCCGACCCGCTGTTCGTCTCGACCGGTCCGGCCCGTCTCGTTAGCGTGCGGCCATGCAGCCGACCTATTCGCCCGACACCGACGAGTTCCGCTCGAAGATCACCGCCTTCCTCGACGCCAACCTGCCCGAGGGTTGGGCCGGCATCGGCGCCCTCGCCGGCGAGGAGCGGTCGGTGTTCCAGAAGCAGTGGCGGGCGACGCTGCGCGAGCACAACCTCCTCGCCGCCGCCTGGCCGGCCGAGTACGGCGGCGGTGGCCTGACCCATGTCGAGCAGGTCATCCTCAACGAGGAGTTCGCGAAGCGCGGCGTGCCGACCGCTGGTGCCAACGATCCATTCTCGATCGGCATGGTCGGCAACACGATCCTCGTGTGGGGCACCGAGGAACAGAAGGCGCACTACATCCCGCGCATCCTCGACGGCATCGACGTGTTCTGCCAGGGCTACTCCGAACCCGATGCGGGCTCCGATCTCGCCAACGTCGGCTGCAAGGCCGAGCTCGACGGTGACGAGTGGGTCATCAGTGGTCAGAAGATCTGGACCTCGGCCGGCAGCACGGCGAACATGATCTTCACGCTCGCCCGGACGGCCCCGGAGAACCCGAAGCACAAGGGCATCACGTTCCTGCTCGTGCCGATGGACCAGCCCGGTGTCGAGGTGCGGCCGATCACCAACATGGCCGGCCACGACCACTTCTGTGAGGTCTTCTTCGACGAGGCCCGCTGCCCGAAGGGCGACGTGCTCGGTGAGGTCAACAACGGATGGGCGGTCGGCAACACGCTGCTCGGGTTCGAGCGTGGCGTGAACGCCACCGTCACCTCACTCGCCTACGGCGCCGAGTTCGAGCAGTACAAGGAGATGGTGGTCGAGCGGGGGCTCGCCGACGACCCGGTGGTCCGTCAGGACGTCGCCCGCTTCCACACCAACGTCCAGATCATGCGGTATCGCGGCATGCAGGCCCTGACCCGGTTCCTGAAGGGCCAGAACCCGGGGCCGGAGTCCTCGATCGGCAAGTTGTTCTGGTCGCAGCACCATCAGGCGATCACCGAGTCGGCGATGAACGTGCTCGGCGCCGACGGCACGGTCGGCTTCGGCACCGACACCCGTGGCGGCCTCGGTGCCCCGCCGATCGGCACGCCGAACACCGCAGGCAATTGGATGGCCTCGTTCATGATCGCCCGGCCCGGCACGATCTATGCCGGGACGAGCGAGGTGCAGCGCAACATCGTCGGCGAGCGCGTGCTCGGCCTCCCGAAGGAGCCGCGGGCCGACGCTGGCCCGTGGAAGGACACCAAGTGATCCCCTCGACGTAGCCCGACGGGCGTCGGGGAGGGCCGGGGTGCTTGACTGGCCCCATGGCTGAGCTCTCGCAATCCGTCCGCCTCGAACACGACGGCGACGTCGCCCTCGTCGTCGTGAACAACCCGCCGGTCAACGCCCTCAGTTGGCATGTCCGCCAGGGCCTCTTCGACGGCATGGCCGCGGCGGTCGAGTCGGGTGCCTCGGCGATCGTCGTGATCTGCGATGGGCGGACCTTCATCGCCGGTGCCGACATCAGCGAGTTCGGCGGCGGTGCGCCCGAGGCCGCAGGCCTGCACGAGGTGCAGGCGGCCATGGAGGACGCGCCCGTCCCGGTGATCGCCGCGATCCACGGCACCGCCCTGGGTGGTGGCCTCGAGGTCGCACTGTGCGCCCACTACCGGGTGGCCCTCGACTCGGCGAAGTTCGGCCTGCCCGAGGTCAACCTCGGCCTGCTCCCTGGTGCTGGTGGTACGCAGCGCCTGCCCCGTCTGACCGGTGTGCCGAAGGCCCTCGAGATGATGACGTCGGGTCGCCACATCGGTGCCGAGGAGGCATCCGCCTGCGGTCTGATCGACGAGGCCGTCGCCGGCGATGTCGACGCGCTCCGTGCTGCGGCCGTCGCCTTCGCCGGGCGGGCCGTGGCGGAGAACCTGCCGCTCGCGAAGGTGCGGGACCGCGACGACAAGGTCGCCGAGCACCGGGGTGACGAGCAGGTCTTCGCCGACTTCCGGGCCTCCATCGCCCGCAAGACCCGGGGCTTCCTGGCCCCGGAGTACAACATCCAATGCGTCGAGGCCGCCGCGAACCTGCCGTTCGAGGAGGGCCTCGCCGTCGAGCGCCGGCTCTTCGGCGAGCTCATGACCGGGCCGCAGTCGGCGGCACAGCGCTACTACTTCTTCGCCGAACGGGCAGCCAACAAGGTGCCGGGCATCGGCAAGGACACACCGAAGATCCCGATCGAGCGGGCCGGCGTACTCGGCGCCGGAACCATGGGTGGCGGCATCGCGATGAACTTCGCCAACGCCGGCATCCCGGTCACGATCGTGGAGCGCGATCAGGACGCCCTCGACCGAGGCCTCGCCGTCGTCAAGAAGAACTACGAGCGGTCCCGCACGAGCACACCCGAGTCGGTCGCCGCCCGGATGGCGCTCATCAGCGGGTCGACGGACAAGGCCGACTTCGCCGAGTGCGACATCGTCATCGAGGCCGTGTTCGAGGACATGGACCTGAAGAAGTCGATCTTCACCGAGCTCGACGCCATCTGTAAACCCGGCGCCGTGCTCGCGTCGAACACCTCGGCGCTCGACATCAACGAGATCGCCTCGGTCACGTCCCGTCCCGAGTCCGTCATCGGCCTGCACTTCTTCTCGCCGGCCAACGTGATGAAGCTCCTCGAGGTCGTGCGGGGCGACGCCACCTCCGACGAGGTGATCGCCACCTCGATGGCGCTCGCCAAGACGATCGGCAAGGTCGCCGCCCTCGTCGGCGTGTGTCACGGCTTCGTCGGCAACCGGATGCTGTTCCAGCGCAGCCTGGAGGCGAACTCGATCATCCTCGACGGGGCGACGCCAGCCCAGGTCGACCGGGTGCTCTACGACTTCGGCTTCCCGATGGGCCCGTTCGCCATGAGCGACCTCGCCGGGCTCGACATCGGCTGGAAGGCCGAGACCTCCACCGGCGACACCGTGCGCGATCTCATGAACGAGAGCGGCCGCAAGGGTCAGAAGAACGGGCGCGGGTACTACACCTACGACCCGGACACGCGGGCCGCCACACCGGATCCCGAGGTCGAGCAGATGATCGCCGAGTTCGCCGCCCGCAAGGGCCACGAGCAGCGGGAGGTCACCGACCAGGAGGTGCTCGAGCGGTGCCTCTACGCCATGGTCAACGAGGGGGCGAAGATCCTCGAAGAGGGCATCGCCATCCGGGGGAGCGACGTGGACGTCGTCTGGGTCAACGGATATGGCTGGCCCGTGTACCGGGGTGGTCCGATGCACTGGGCCGACTCGGTCGGGCTGGCCGACGTCGTCGAGCGCATCCGCCACTACGGCGAGACCGTCGGCGGCCGCCAATGGGAGCTCTCGCCGCTCCTCGAGCGCCTCGCCGCCGAGGGCGGCTCACTGGCGTCACACAGCAACGGCTGACCACGCCGTGCCAGATCCCCGCGCCGGGTGATGCTGCGTATCACCGGGGCGCGGGAACTCCAGCAAGCGCCGAACCCACGAGATACGGGAACCCCGTTGCCGCGCTCGTCGTTGGATGGGCATGTGGGCATCGATCCGACGAATCCTCCGGGCGTTCACCAGTGCGCAGCGCACAGGTGGCGGCGGCTCACGCCGCAAAGGTGGATGGTCCGACGTGTGGGCCGCCGGCCCGGGGCGCACCCATCCCCCGGCTTCGACCGGCGGACGGGTCCGCCGACACGGCCACCGTCCGTCGCCTCGTCGGGTCGACGACCGCTGATCTAGGTTCGGCTCATGGCTGAGCTGCACGGTTCGATGATCGAGTTCCCGTCCAACGGGGGCACGGCCCCCGGCTACCTGTCCGGCGACAGCGGCCCGGGCGTGGTGGTGATCCAGGAGTGGTGGGGGCTCAGCGACCACATCAAGGAGGTCGCCGATCGGGTCGCCGCGGCGGGCTACACCGTCCTCGCCCCCGACCTCTACCACGGCGAGGTCACGGCCGAACCGGACGAGGCGGGCAAGTACATGATGGCCCTCGACCTCGCTCGGGCCGCCCGTGACCTCTCCGGTGCGATCGATCTGCTCACCGAGCGGACGGGGCAGGCGTCGGTCGGCGTGATGGGTTTCTGCATGGGTGGCGGCCTGACCCTCACGCTCGCGTGTCAGCGGCCCGACGCCGTGAAGGTCGCCGCGCCCTTCTACGGCGTGATCCCGTGGCCCGACGCCCAGCCGGACTGGTCGGCGCTCGACGGCACGGTGGTCGCCCACATCGCGGAGAACGACGGGATGTTCGGGCCCGAGGCCGCGGCGGACCTCGACGCGACCCTGGCCGGGCTCGGCAAGGACGCCACGTTCCACGTCTACGCCGGTGGTGAGCACGCGTTCTTCAACGACACCCGCCCCGAGGTCTACTCGGCCGAGCACTCGGCGCTGGCCTGGGACCGGACCCTGGCCGCTCTCGGTGCCTTGTCCGGCTGATCAGCCGGTTGCGCTTGCTGGAACTTGCGCGAGGTGGCGACGCCTGGCGTCACGCTCGCTGAGGATTTCGTTTCGCGAGGCGGGAAGTCGACCCGGCCGCCCGAGCGGACGCGTAGCGTTCGAGCCATGGCACTCGAGATCAAGCACACCGCCGGCGGAGCGATCCTGCTCGACGGCAACGCCCTCCGCGATCAGATCATCGCCGAGTTGGCCGAGGAGGTGGCGGGCGACTCGTCGTTGCCGAACGTCTGCCTCGCGACCGTGCTGGTCGGCGACGACAAGCCGAGCCGGGTCTATGTCGGTTCCAAACAACGCAAGGCGGTCGAGGCCGGCCTGAGCTCACGCCACGTCGAACTCCCCGCCACGGCGACCCAGGCCGAGGTCGAGGCGGCGGTCGCGGAGCTCGCCGAGGATCCGACCGTGCACGGGATCCTCGTGCAGCTCCCGTTGCCCGACGGCCTCGATCCCGAGCCGGTGCTCGACCTGCTGCCTCCGGAGAAGGACGTCGACGGTCTGACCGAACGCTCGATGGGTCGGCTGGTCCGAGGGCGTGACGGGCACGTGCCGTGCACCCCGCAGGGCGTCATGGAGCTCCTCGGTCGTTATGGGATCGAGACCAAGGGCAAGAAGGCCGTGGTCATCGGGCGTTCGACGCTCGTCGGGCTGCCCCAGGTGCTGCTGCTCGGGGCGAAGGGCGCCGACGCCACCGTCACGCTCGCGCACTCCCGCACGGCCGACCTCGTCGAGGCCTGCCGTGACGCCGACATCATCGTCGCCGCCGCCGGGATCGCGGGGCTCATCACGGCCGAGCACGTCAAGCCCGGTGCCGCGGTGCTCGACGTCGGGATCTCCCGGACGGCCGACGGCATCGTCGGCGACGTCGACTTCGAGTCGGTGCAGGCCGTTGCCGGGGCGATCACGCCGATGCCGGGTGGCACGGGGCCGATGACGATCGCCTGCCTGATGCAGAACACGCTCGCTGCGGCCCGGATGCAGCAATAGCGTTCGGCGCATGACCAGCGGGAGCGTCCAGGCCGTCCACCGATCACCGGACCACACGTTCTGCAAGTGGTCCGAGGACGAGGTCGAACTCGTGGCCGGCGTCGGTGTCGTCGGCGATGCTCACAGTGGTGCGCGGGTGAAGCATCGGTCGCGTGTGGCGAAGGATCCGACCCAGCCGAACCTCCGGCAGGTCCACCTGATCCACGCCGAGGTCCACGATCGAGCCCGGGAGCTCGGATTCGAGGTCGCTCCCGGCGACATGGGCGAGAACATCACGACGCGGGGGATCGATCTCATCGACCTCGCCGTCGGTTCGATTCTCGAGATCGGTGACGACGTGATCCTCGCCGTCACGGGGCTCCGGAATCCCTGCCCGCAGCTCAAGGGCATCCACCCGGACTTCCAGTCGGCGATGCTCGACCGCTGGGAGGACGGCACGCTCAAGCGTCTGGCCGGTGTGATGTCGGTCGTCATCGCCGGCGGTGTGGTTCGACCCGGAGACCCGATCGAGGTCACCGCGCCTTCGCGGCATCGTCGGTTGCAGCAGATCTGACGGCGCACGACTCCTGCCGACGCGGTGTTCGCGACCGTCGTCGAACCGGCGTAAGGTCCCGGTCTCACGACGTTTCGAGGAGGAACGGATGCACATCGACTTCTGGATCGACCCCATTTGACCGTGGTGCTGGGTGACGGCCCGTTGGGTCGTCGACGAAGTGCAACCACAACGTGATCTCTCGATCACCTGGCAGCCGATCTCGCTGCTGTTCAAGAACGATCCGCCGAAGGACTCGCCCTACTACGAGGCATCGGCGATGACGCACAACCTGCTCCGTGTGATGGAGTCGGTGCGTGCCGCCGAGGGTGACGGCCCGATCCAGTCGCTGTACTGGGAGTTCGGGCGTCGGATCCACCACGACGGTGACCGCACGTTCACCGCCGCCGAAGCGCTGGCCGCCGTCGGTCTCGACGAGTCGCACGGCGCGGCGTTCGACGACGAATCGTTCGACGCCGAGATCCGGACCCGTATGGACGCGGGGCTCGCGTTGGTCGGCAACGACGTCGGCACCCCGATCATCGCCTTCGACGCTCCAGAGATGGACGGCGGCAAGGCCGGCATCTTCGGGCCGGTGATCACACGTGTGCCGTCGACCGAGCGCTCGCTCGAGGTGTGGGACGCGATGGCGACCCTGGCGATCACGCCGGGGTTCTGGGAGCTCAAGCGGACCAGGACCGAGCGCCCGGAGTTCGGCGAGCGACCCTGACGATGGCCCCGAGCGATCCAGCGGAACGGCCGTCGGCCGAGCGACTCCGTCTGGATCGCTTCGGCGTCGCCGAGTACCTGGCGGAGGTCTGGCCGGAGTCGACGGCGCGGATGAATGCCGAGACGATCGAGATCCTGACCCCCGGCCGAGCGCGCATGCGGATCCCGATCGAGACCGGGTACCTCCGGCCCGGCGGCACGGTCTCGGGCCCCACGATGATGGGGCTCGCCGACAACGTCGCCTACGTGCTCGTGCTCGGACACCTCGGTCCCGCCGCTCTGGCGGTGACGACCCATCTCTCGATCGACTTCCTCCGTCGTCCCGACGGTGTCGAGCTGCTCGCCGATGCACGCCTCGTGAAGCTCGGGCGGTCGCTCGCGGTCATGACGATCGATCTGTCGACCGTGGCAACGAGCGGTGCCGAGCCGGATGGCGCCAAGCCGGTGGCCGTCGTCTCGACGACCTACAGCCTCTCTCTGGTCAGCGGCGGCGGAGGGGGCGGGCCAGGGTGTTGAGGACCTGCGTGCCACGGCCGGAGACGGGGACCCAGTCGCGCTGCTCGTCGACCGGCACGGCGTCTCGCACGAGGATTCGCCACCCGATGTAGATCGAGACGATCACACTCGGCGCACCGACGGCGTAGAAGAACGCACCCGCGACGCCGCTGGCGAGCGCGATCGTGCCCAGGAGCGGGCCGATGATGGCGCCGCAGCCGTTGAGGAAGACCATCGACGAGCCGGCGGCGAGCATCTTCGACTGGGGCAGCCAGTCGTTCGTGAACGCGATCGTCAACCCGTAGAAGGGAAACATCAGGCCGCCGAGCAGGAGCATCGTCGCGACGGCGGCCCACGAGTCGGCTTCGAGCGTCGACAACACCCCGGCGATGATGACGATGCCCAGCGACACGGCGAGCATCAGGCCCCGTCGGGGCACCCGGTCCGACAACCAACCGATCGGCCACTGGAACACGATCGCCCCGAACATCGGGGCCGACACGAACCGGGCGATCTCGGCGGCGTCGAGGCCTTCGCGTGTCGCGTAGACGGCGCCGAGGCCCATCAGTGCTCCGGCACCCATGCCCGAACCGATGATGCTCACGACACCGGTCGGCACCACGCCGATCAACTCGCGCATCGACATCGCCTCGGGCACGATCACCGGGGGAGCGGAGGTCGTCGACAGCGAGATCGGGACCAGTGAGAGTGAGACGAGCACGGACGCGACGATGAACAGGGTGAGGCCGTTGGGGTCGGCGGCGTCGAGGAGCAGCTGTCCGGCGGCCATCGCGACCATCGTGACGATCATGTAGGCCGACAGGAGTCGGCCGCGATTCGCGTTCGTCGCCATGTCGTTCAGCCACGACTCGGTCACCACGTAGAGCCCGGCAAAGCACGCGCCGGTCAGGAACCGTGCGACGACCCACACGACGGGTTCGATCGCGACGGCATGGAGGAGCGCCGCTGTCGAGGCGATCGAGGCGAGCGCCGAGAACACGCGGATGTGGCCGACCTGGCCCATGAGCCGTGCCGACAGTCGACTGCCGAGGAGGAAGCCGGCGAAATAGGCCGCCATGACCAGGCCGGTGACCGTGCCGTTGAAGCCCTCGAGCTCGGCGCGCACACCGACGACGATGCCGCCGAGGCCGTTGCCGACCATGAGGATGCCGAACCCGACCAGCAGCGCGGCCGCGGCGGCGCGCGGCGCTGGCTCGGGTACGGGAACATCGGACTCGGCCGTCATGACCGTTTGCTCGGACACGAGCACCTCCAGCGGAGGTCGATGCGGATGGGAGCGGGGACGTTACCGCTGCGCCGGCGCGCTCGCGTGCGCGTTCGGGGAGATCGACGGCGATTGGGCGACCGCCCCGTCGTGGGGATCGGACCGTGTGCCCTCGCGACTCGCTCGCCCCGGCCCCCGTCCGACCAGCAGATCCGGCGCCATGCCGGTTGACGATGGGAGATGACCTGATGGAAAGCAAAGCACTCGGCGCCGAGTTCCTCGGCACGTTCTGGTTGGTGCTCGGGGGCTGCGGCGCCGCCGTACTCGCCGCGGACTTCGGCGTCGGCGGCAACGGGTCGAGCCTCGGCCTCGGTTTCGTCGGGGTCAGCCTCGCGTTCGGCCTGACGGTCGTCACGGGGGCGTATGCATTCGGCCACGTGTCGGGTGGTCACTTCAACCCGGCGGTCACGCTCGGCCTGGTCGCCGGCGGACGGTTCAACCCGGCGAAGGCCCCCGGCTACATCATCTCCCAGGTGCTCGGCGGGCTCGCCGCCGCCGGCGTGCTGTACGTCATCGCGTCAGGGCAGAGCGGCTGGGAGATCGGTGAGGGCGCCGGCGCCTTCGCGTCGAACGGCTACGGCGATTTCTCGCCGGGTGGCTACACGATGGCGGCGGCGTTCGTGACCGAGGTCGTCATGACGGCCGTGTTCCTGCTGATCATCCTCGGTGCGACGGCCAAGAAGGCCGCCCCGGCGATGGGCGGTCTCGCGATCGGTCTGGGCCTCACCTTGATCCACCTCATCTCGATCCCGGTGACGAACACGAGCGTGAATCCGGCTCGTTCGACCTCGCAGGCGATCTTCGCCGGCAGCGATCAGATCGGTCAGTTGTGGCTGTTCTGGGTCGCCCCGATCGTCGGTGCCGTGCTCGGTGCACTGATCCATCGTGCGGTCGTGGGGAACACCGAAGACGTCGTCGTCTGACCCGGCGAGACCGAAGACGTCGTCGTCTGACCCGGCGGGGCTGCGATCGTTGTCGTGGGTGAGCGGACACTCACCCACGACAACACCCCCGGACGCTGGCGCCGGTCAGGGCAGGACGTCGGTGACCCGGACGGCGATCAGCTGACGGGAGTCGATCACGATCACTCCGAGATCGGTGCGCACGGGTGCACTCCCGACCGGAGGTCCGAGATCGACCTCGGGGGCATCGAAGATCGACGTCACCCCGTCGGTCGCCCGGAACAGTCCGATGCGATGCCGCTCCCCGTCGAGCGACGGGGTGAAGCCGAGGACGGCACCGTCGCTCCGCCAACGCAGCGGTGTGTCGCCCCGGACATCGGTCAGCGGTGCCACGACGGGTTCGCCTGCCCGATCGATGATGTGGATCTCGCTCAGCGCTCCGGGTGCGTCGACGCCCGGTCCCCGGAGGGTGTGGACCGCGGTCAGATCCCCGTCGGGGGAGCGGACCGAGCGACGGATGATGACGTCCCCGTCGTCCCACGGGCCCAGCTCGTCCGAGGTGTCGCCGGAGCTCGGATCGAACGTGAAAGGTTCGCCCGTCCACTCCGACAGCAACCAGCGGTCGGCGATCGTCCCGCGCAGGTCGGCGTCGAGGCGCGCCAGTTGCGTACCGTCGGGCGACAGGATGAGCAGCGTGCGGAAGGTCTCGAACGCGAGCACGAAGCCGAGGTCGCCGTGGGCGGCGACGGCGAGCCCTCCGAGCGATGGGTCGAGGCCCTCGGCCAACGTGGTCCGGCCGATGACGTCGTCGTCGTCGATGTCGGCGACGACGAGGTCGACACCACTGCTTCGATTGGCGGTGAGGTAGGCGAGGCGCCCGTCCGCCTGATCGTGCCAGGCGAACGACATCACCTCCACGTCGACGGGATGACGCGCGGAACCGACCGTGAGCAGGCCGCGCTCGTCGAGTTCGGCGGCGGTGCCCGCGGGGTCGAGTTCGAATCGGGACGGTGGTGGGAGCTCCTCCACCGTGGTCAGACCGTCCGGGGCGATGCTGACCAGCTGCGGAAGACGCCCGTTCGTCGGGCTGACCCGGAGCCGGACGGTCTGGCCGAGCACGTCGGTCGCCTCGTCGAGAACAGCTCGGCGCTCGGGGAGGGGGTCGGTCGCCGCCGGGCTCGGGCCGGTCGGAGCCGGGGCCGTGGTGGTCGTCGTGCTGTCGTCGGTCGGATCGGGCTCGACGTCGTCGGATCGCGATGTGACGGCGAGTGCGGCCACGGCGACAACCACGAGCCCGGCCACGGCGGGCCACCGGCGTCGGGCCCGCACGACCTCGGAGGTCGCCGTGACCGCCGGTGTGTCGTCGATCAACGCCGGCTCGTCCACCGCGTCGACCGCGACCTCCCCGTCCATGCGTTGAGCAACCCGACGGTCGGGGCGTCCGATTCCCGTCACTCGACCCGCACGTCGACGATCTCGACGGGTTCGCCGGTCGCGGCCAGCTCGGGTGCCGCGTATCTCCGGATCTCCCCGGTGGCGAGGTTCGCGAGCCCGATCGGCAGACCGGGTGTGGACGACAGGAAGCCGAGTCCGATGCCGTCGACCGAGAAGTCGATCTCGACGCCAGCGACCTCGTCGATCTCGAGCACGACGGCCCCTTGCTGGTCGGTCACCTGGATGCGGTAGTCCGGACCGGGCGAGATCATCACGGCCGCCGTGAGCGACCGGTCGCCCAGGTCGAGGTGCAGGAGTGTGAGGGCGGCGCTCGGGACGTCGACGATCTCGGCTCCCTCGGGGGTGAAGGTGATGCGTTGCACGGCATCGTCGGCGATCCGGGTCGTGCCGCCGGCACGTGGTCGGGCGACGGCGACCTCGTCGCCCAGCCCGCCGAGAACTCGGCCGGCGGTCTCGACGGTCGTGTCACCGCTCGGTGACGCGAGCATCAGACCCGTGCCGTCGGTCCGGTAGGCATCGCCCCACGCCCCGAAGGCGATCAGGTCGGCTGCGGGCGCGGGACGCCCGGGCAGCACGGCGGCCGGGGCCTGGCCGACCACGAACTCGTGCCGGTCGGGGATGGCGTCGGGGTTGCTCCGGGTGACGAATGCGAGACGCGCCGGCTCCTGGTCGTGCCAGGCGAACGAGACGACGCCGGTGGCGAGGATCGACAGATCGCCGTCGACCGGGCCGGCCAGGAGTGCTCCCTGGGTGCTGATCAGGGCCACCATCCGTCCCTCGGCATCGAGTCCGCGGCGCTCGAGGGACGGCAGCGTGACGGTGTCGATGCCGTTGAGCCCGAGCGTGACGCGATGCAACCGATCGTCCCCGTCGACCCGGACGATCGCATACGGCTGGGTGAAGAAGGTGTTGCGGTCCGCCGGCCCGAACAGGATCGGCGTGCCGTCGCGCTCGAACGACACGATCGCCGAACTCGGCCCGGCGGACTCGACGAGGTCATCGATCGCCGGATCGGGGTCGTCGGCGGTCGAGGTCGTGGGTGTGCCGGCGACGTCGTCGGTGGTGTCGGGGCCGGCGGCGATCGTCGCGCCGAGCAGTCCGACGACGACGAGCACGCCGAGACCGGCACCGACCCGACGTCGGAGGGACGACCCCAGGCGAGCGGTGCTCGTGGTGGTGATCGCGGTCGGAGCATCCGGCTCGAAGAACCGGATGCTCGCGTCGGCGCCGTTGTCGGGATCGTGGTCGGGCCGCCGGGTCACCCCGGCATGGTGGCCCGCAGCGCGGCGAGACGTGAAGTCACGGTCGCCACCACCTCACCCAGCGGGACGTCGCGCTTGTCGCCGTCGGCGCGCTCGACCATCTCGACGATGCCGTTCTCCAAGCCACGCGGTCCGACGGTCAGCCGGATGGGGAAGCCGACGAGTTCGGCGTCGGCGAACTTCACTCCTGCTCGCGCATCCCGATCGTCGAGCAACGCGTCGACACCGGCGGCCTTGAGTTCGTCGTAGAGGTGCTCGGCCGGGCCGAGCGTCGCCTCGTCGAGTCGCATGGCGGTGATGACGACCTCGAACGGAGCGACCTCGACCGGCCAGACGATGCCGTTCTCGTCGTGGTTCGCCTCG
The DNA here is from genome assembly GCA_020629695.1 of Acidimicrobiales bacterium. GTDB lineage: Bacteria > Actinomycetota > Acidimicrobiia > Acidimicrobiales > SZUA-35 > JAHDBV01. The sequence goes on from JAHDCV010000008.1 coordinate 86,518, forward strand.
ACCGTCGCGGCGAGGTTGCGGCCGATGCCGATGCCGTAGGAACCCATCACGATGGGGACCTCACCGTCGGGGGTCGAGACCGTCGCGCCGAAGGTCTCGGCGTACTTGGTGCCCAGTTTGAAGATGTGTCCGACCTCGATGCAACGGACGACATCGAGCTCCGTCCCGCAGTTGGGGCAGGCCTCGCCCGCCGAGACCTCCCGGAGGTCCGCCCACTGGCCGACCGACAGGTCGCGGTCCACGTCGACGCTGCGGTAGTGGAAGCCGTCCTCGTTGGCGCCGGTCGTCATCGACGTACGGCCCTCGAGGGCGAGGTCGGCGATGACCGGCAGGTCGGTGACGTCGACGGCGCCGAGCGAGCCGGGGTTGGCGCCGAGGGCGGCGAAGGTCTCCTCCCGCTCGGCGGGACGGACCTCGATCGCTCCGGTCGCGTCGATCAGCTTCTGGGTGTTGAGCTGGTGATCGCCGCGGACGACGACGAGTGTGATCGCACCGTCGAGCACCATGACGAGGGTCTTGAGCTGTCGATCCGCGGCGGCTCCGCCCTCGAAGGCTTCGAGTGCCGCGATCGTGAGCACGCCGGGTGTGGCGAATTTCTCGGGTGCGTCGGCGGGTGCGGGATCATCGATCGCCGGCAGCGTCGACGTCGCCCGTTCGATGTTGGCGGCGTACCCGCAGGAAGCGCAGCGGATCACGTCGTCCTCACCGGCGTCGGACGGGGTCATGAACTCGACCGAGTCGTTGCCGCCCATCGCTCCGGAGGAGGCCTGGACGCCGAACGCGGGGATGCCGAGTCGGGCGAAGATCCGGCGGTACGCGGCGTCGTGGGCGTCGAAGGCGGCGTCGAGGCCGGCTTGGTCGACGTCGAAGGAGTACGAGTCCTTCATGTGGAACTCCCTGACGCGCAGCAGCCCGGACTTGGGTCGGGCCTCGTCACGGAACTTCGTCTGGATCTGATACCAGATCTGCGGGAGCTGCTTGTAGGAGCTCAGCTCGGTCGCGACGGTCGCGAAGATCTCCTCGTGGGTGATCCCGAGCGCCGTGGCGTTGCCCCGACGGTCCTCGAGACGGAACATGATCTCGCCCATCGTGTCCCAGCGGCCTGACTGCTGCCAGATCTCGGCCGGATGCATCGTCGGCAGCAGGAACTCCTGTGCGCCGATGGCCTCGACCTCCTCCCGAACGATCTGCGCGACCTTCTGGTGGGCCCGCCAGCCGAGCGGAAGCATGGAGTAGTGCCCGGCGTGGAGCTGGCGGATGAACCCGGCGCGGATCAACAGCGCGTGGCTCGGAGCCACGGCGTCGTTGGGGGCGTCGCGGAGGGTGGGCACGAAGAGGTTCGACCAGCGCATGGCGCCGAGGCTAGCGACGGCGCCACCGAGCGACGGGATGATTGCGGGCGGAGACGTGTCCATCGTCCGGACGACACGAGATGGTTCGTCGGGTGGATGCCGGAGTGGCGCCCGAGCTGTCAACATGGGATCCGTGGCCGCTCCGTTCCCGTTCTCCGCCGACGATCGATTCCGCCGGAGCCTGGTGGTCGCCGCCGTCGTTGCGTTGGCCGTGCTCGTCGCCGCGTGCGGCGCGGGCTCCGGTGAGGCGGCCACGGACTCGCGATCACCCGAGACGGGCACCGATGCCGACGAGGGGATCGAGCCGACCACGACCGAGGCGGTCTCGTCGGAGGGTGTGTCCTCAGGGGGCCAGTCCTCGGCGGTCGCCGGTGACGGTGGGTTCGCCTCGACGGTGCAACCGATCATCGAGTCGAGTTGCGCCGGGTGCCACACGACGGGCGGCCCGGGTGCGTTCCACATGGAGCTGCTGACCGCGGCCGACGTGGTCGGGAGCGCACCGTTCATCGCCGCCGCGGTCGAGACGAGGTTCATGCCGCCGTGGCCGGCGGCCGGTGCGAGTCCGGCCTTCCACGACGATCGCCGGCTCTCCGACGCGGAGATCGAGGCCGTGCTCGCGTGGATCGACGCCGGCGCCGAGCTCGACGTCGATGCCTCGACGCCGCTGGAGCCCGCGGCGGCCGCACCGTCGCTGGTCGAGGTCGATCTCGAACTCCCGCCGCATGAGCCCTACGAGGGTTCGCTCGACGTCGATGACTATCGGTGCTTCATCTACGACCCGCAGCTGAGCGAAGCCCAGTGGCTCATCGGCTACGAGTTCGTGCCCGACCAGACCGAGATCGTGCACCACGCGATCGGCTACCACATGTCGGCCGAGGCCGTGGCCGCCGGTCTCGCCCGCTCGGCGGAGGATCCGACCGGTGGGTGGCAGTGTTACGGCTCCTCCGGGCTGGATCTGCCCGACCCACTCTTCCTCGGCTGGGCACCGGGGCAGGACCCGACGACGCTGCCGGAAGGCGCAGGTCTCCGCCTGGAGGCGGGCGACGTGATCGTGATGCAGATCCACTACCACAACGAGATCGAGACGGACCCCGACCTGTCCACGCTTCGCCTGGACCTGGCCGACGATCCCGATGCGGATCTCGACCGTGTCGAGACCACGGAGTACCTCGCTCCGGCGGAGATCCCGTGTACCGCGTTCGAGGAGGGCCCGCTGTGTGATCGTGACGCCGCACTCGCCGACGCGATCGCCCGCTTCGGTCGGGAAGGGGTGCAGGCCGACTTCGTGAACCGGATCTGTGGTGTCGAGCCGGCCGATTTCGCGGGGATGACCGACGGCATCGCGACGTCGGAGTGCACACTGCCGGTCTATGAGTTCGGTGAGCTCATCGCCGTGCTCGGCCATCAGCACGAGATCGGCAGCTCGTTCACGATGACGCTCAACAAGGGTCGGGAGGGCGAGCGGGTGCTGCTCGACATCCCCGTGTGGGACTTCGACTGGCAGCTCAACTACGAGCTGGTGGAACCCGTCGAGCTCGTCCCGGGGGATCTCGTCACGCTCGAGTGTGCCTGGGACCGCGACCTGCGGGACCCGGATCTGGAGCCGCGTTGGATCGTCTGGGCCGACGGCACCGATGACGAGATGTGCTTCGCCACGCTCACCCTTCGTCAGCGCTGACGAGGGACCCCGACCGGCGACCGTCACTCCGCTACATTCGGCTCCGTGAGCGCCGTCGTCGGGACGAACTTCGGGCCCTATCGCATCGCCGATGTCCTCGGCACGGGAGCATCCGCGACGGTGTATCTCGCGAGGAACTCCGACGACGAGTTGATCGCGCTGAAGTTGCTCTCGACGTTCGCGATGGCCGATGCGAGCTTCCGGGAAGCGATCGAGCGGGAGTGGGTCGCCGTCAGCCGGCTCGACCATCCCGGTGTGATCCGGTTCCGGCGCACGGGCACGATCGCGGGCACGCTGTACATCGAGATGGATCGGGTCGAGGGTCCGACGCTCGCGGAGTTGCTCCGACCCGGCACCTGTCTCGCCGGATCCGACGTGCTCCGGATCGGCGCCGACGTCGCCCGCGCCCTGCATCACGGGCACGGACGCGGCGTCGTCCATCGGGACGTGAAGCCGTCGAATGTGCTGCTCGCCGGCGGCACCGAGCCGATCCTGTTCGACTACGGCCTGGCTCTCGACCTCGAACACGACCCAGCGCCTCAGCCGGGTCGGATCTACGGCACGCCGCTCACGACGTCACCGGAGCAGGCTCGCGCCGACCTCGACGTCGATCATCGGGCCGATGTCTACGGGCTCGGCGTGACGCTGTACCGCATGGCGGTTCCGTCGGCGCCGTTCTACGGCGAGCGCCGTGACCTGCTGGATCAACACATCGACGCGACGCCGGCCCCGCCATCGACGCACGGGCCCCTGGCCGGGCCGCTCGAGGACCTGATCCTCCAGTGTCTGGCGAAGGACCGGAACGACCGGCCACAAACCGCCGACGAGATCGCGGACCGTCTCGACGCCATGACGCCGATGGACGATCTGCGGGGGCCGGCTCGTCGCCGGCTCTTCCGGCGCGGCTGACCCGCCCGAGCGGGTTCTCGGGGCGGGGATCCGATCCCGGAACTCGATGGACGAGATCGCCGAGATGCCGCACAGTGACCGACCCGTCGGCGAGCGACGCCGACGAGACGGCCACGGTGAGGTGAGCCATGCACATCGATGACACGCCCATGAACGCCCGGGCCGCCGGTCCGACGCTCCATCCGGCGGGTGGCGGCGGCCAGGTCCGGTCCTGGGCGGCCGACCTCGAGCCGAACACGCTCGAGCAGGCGAAGCGGTCGGCCCGATCCGCTGCGGTCGCCGCACCGATCGCCCTGATGCCGGACGCCCACTGGGGTATGGGGGCGACCGTCGGCTCGGTGATCCCGACCGAGTCGGCGATCATCCCGGCCGCGGTCGGCGTCGACATCGGCTGCGGCATGGTCGCGGTCGAGACGGATCGGACCGCCGAGGACCTGCCTGACAACCTGGGGCCGGTGCTTCGTGGCATCGGGCGCGCCGTTCCGGCCGGGTTCGACCGGCATCAGGAGCCCACGACCGCGGCCGGCACCTGGCTGCGAGCACATCCGCTCGAGACCGAGGTCGAGCTCACGACGAAGAACCACCGGTCGATCGGGCAGCAGCTCGGCTCGCTCGGTGGTGGCAACCACTTCGTCGAGGTCTGCCTGGACGAGCGGAACCGGGTCTGGGTCGTGCTGCACTCGGGCTCGCGGGGGATCGGCAACATCCTGGCGAAGGCCCACATCGGCGCGGCGCGTGCTGTCTGCGTCGCCGAGGAGCGGGCGCTGGAGGATCGTGACCTCGCCTATTTCCTCGCTGCAGACGCCGGGTTCCAGGCCTACGTCCGGGACATGCTGTGGGCGCAGGACTACGCCCGAGCGAACCGAGAGCTGATGATGAACGCCGTCCTGCGGGTGCTGCGCGACGTACTCGGCACGGTGGGGGAGCGGCAGCGCATCAACTGCCACCACAACTACACCGAACGGGAGCATCACGACGGCCGTGACTTCTGGATCACCCGGAAGGGAGCGATCCGGGCTCGGACCGGCGACCGTGGCGTGATTCCGGGCTCGATGGGCACGGCGTCGTACATCGTGTCGGGGCTCGGGAATCCGGCGTCCTACACCTCGGCCTCGCACGGCGCCGGGCGGAGGTTCGGCCGTCGGGAGGCGAAGCGTCGGTTCCAGGTCGAGGAGTTCGAAGCCGCCATGGAGGGCCGCATGTGGCAGCGCTCCAAGGCGCGGGACCTGCTCGACGAGGCGCCGATGGCCTACAAGGACATCGATGTGGTCATGGAGGCACAGGCCGACCTGGTTCGGATCGACCATCGGCTCGAAGCCGTCGTGAACTACAAGGGCACGAGCTAGGCCGGAGGCCGACGCGAGTGCCGTGTGTGGTTGGCACG
>JAHDCV010000065.1 GCA_020629695.1 Acidimicrobiales bacterium
CTGCGTTTGGCCTTTTCTTGACCGCTCGGTCAAGATTGTCGGCATGGATCTGGACTACCCCGTCGCCGCTGAAGAGTTCCGCACCGAGATCGCCGGCTGGCTCGATTCGAACCTGCCCGACGGGTGGGGAACCGACGAGTTCTCGATGACCGACGACGAGCGTGAGGCATTCAACACCGAGTGGGTCGGCAAGCTCTTCGAGGGCGGCTGGATCTGCGCGTCCTGGCCACAGGAGTACGGCGGCAAGGGTCTGTCGACCATGCAGGCCGTGGTGCTCAACGAGGAGTTCGCCAAGCGTGGCGCGCCGATGCGGGGCGACTTCTTCGGCGACACCCTCGTCGGTCCGACGATCCTCCAGTGGGGCACCGAGGAGCAGAAGAAGGAATTCCTCCCCGGGATCCTCGCCGGCAAGACCGGCTGGTGCCAGGGCTTCTCCGAGCCCGAAGCCGGCTCCGACCTCGCCTCGCTCAAGTGCAAGGCCGAACTCGACGGTGACGAGTGGGTCATCAACGGCCAGAAGGTCTGGACGACCCGGGCCCAGTTCGCCGACTACGTCTTCCTGCTCGCCCGCACCGACCCCGAGTCGCCAAAGCACGCCGGCATCTCCTACCTGCTCGTGCCGATGGACCAGCCGGGTGTCGAGATCCGTCCGATCCAGCAGGTCGACGGGTCCGGTGAGTTCAACGAGGTCTTCTTCACCGACGCGAAGTGCCCGAAGGACAACGTCGTCGGCGGGGTCAACAACGGCTGGAAGGTCGCGATGACCACGCTCGGTTTCGAGCGCGGCACCTCGGCCACCACCGGCTACCGCCGCTTCCAGATCGAGCTCGATGCGATCATCGAGGTGGCGAAGGCGAACGGCAAGATCGACGATCCGCTGATCCGCCAGCGTCTGATGCAGGCCCACTCGAAGGTGCAGATCATGAAGGTCAACGGGTGGCGCTCGCTCACCTCGACGCTCAACAAGAGCAAGGACCTCGGTGTCATGGCGCTCGGTGCGACCAACAAGATGTTCTGGTCGGAGTATCACCGCGACGTGATGGAGCTGTGGCTCGACATCTCGGGCATGGACGGGCTCGTGCTCGACGGCATCTACGAAGAGGGATCGACCAACCCCAACCGGATCCGGGGCAAGGCCTCGTATCCCGTCAACGCGATGCAGGCGTCGTTCTTCTTCTCCCGCTCCGAGACGATCTGGGGCGGCACGGCCGAGGTGCAGCGCAACATCGTCGGCGAGCGCGTGCTCGGCCTCCCGAAAGAGCCAAAGCCGGCCAAGCCGTCGTGAGCCTCGCTGGCGCTCGGCTCACTTACGCAGTTCCTCGCTGAGGCTCGCAACTGCCGTGGTGCGGCGAAAGAGTCACGAATCCACCATCGGGATTGCTGAGACCGACCTGGCCGGGTGACCTCCTCGCGTCGAGGCTCGGCGTGTTGTCGCAGAGGGCGACGGCATACGACCGGGGGTCCGCATCATGCAGTTCATCAAGGCCGACGGGGTACCACTCGTCATCACGATCTTCGCCGTCATCATGGGGCTGGGCGGCACGGCGATCGGGATCTCGGCGCTCGCCGACCCGACATCGGCGGTGAACTTCGTCGACGGTGCCGACGACCTCGCCACCTCCTGGGCAGGTCGCAACCTCGGGCTCGGCATCGCCATGCTGTTCGCGGTCGCCATGCGTCAGGCCGGCGCCTACGCAGCGGCGTTCGCCGGAGCGATCTGTCGGGAGCTGAGCGACGTGCTCGTCGAGTTCAACGCGGCGTTCTTCGTGATCATGCTGATCGAGATCGTCTGCCTGGCGATCTGCGTCCGGGCCGTGTTCGCTCAGAGCTCGCAGCGAGCGCTCTGAGCCGAGCGCTTTGAGCCGAGTGCGACGGTCAGGTCGTCGGCAGCTCGTCGGGCATGAGCGGCCGCCGGGAGCGCCGCTGCGCGTCGATGAGGTCTCGGTCGCAGACCCAGCAGAACTCCCGTGTCACGGTCGACACGATCGAGAGCTGCGAGCCGCGGCTCTTCTCGACGACGGCGACCGGGGCGTCATAGAGATCGTCGGTGCCGCAGCGCTCGCATCGACGGATGCCTCGACGGAACACGGCCTCGCAGGACTCGCAGGTGATCGTGATCGCCCCCTCGGCGTCGCTCTCTCCGAGGAGCTCCTCGGTTTCACCGCACGCCGGGCATCGGATCTCGTTCATCGTCGGTGACCGTACCCCGCCGGCTCGGCCTCCGATCCGGGTCGGGCCCGAGCCGCGACGCCGAGCCGCCCGGGAGCGTTGCTAGGTTCATCCACTTCATGCAGGTCGATCGCCCCACCGCCATGCGCCCGGCCCAGCGGCCGATGGATCGCCGTACGTGGCCGCAACGCATCCTGCTCACACTCGGCTGCCTCGGCACCGCGGCGTGTCTGTTCATCGCGGGTGCGATCTACTTCGTGTCGGATTCCCTCGACGAGATCACCGAGATCCCGCTGGCGCTCGGCGGCTCCGGAGGTGGCGAGAACCCGGATGATCCGACGCTGCGGGAGCCGGAGAACTGGCTGCTCGTCGGTACCGACAGTCGCGACGGCATCGACGAGACCGACCCCAACGCCGGATTCCTGATCGGTGAGCCGGTCTTCGGCAAGCGCACCGACACGATGATCATCGCCCGCGTCGACCCCAGCGGTCAGGCGATCGATCTGCTGTCCATCCCCCGTGACCTCTACGTGCCGATCGCCGGTACGGGACGCAGCGACCGGATCAACAGCGCCTTCAACGCCGAAGACGGCGCGCAGCGTCTCGTGGACACGATCCAGCAGTCCCTCGACATCGAGCTCGACCACTACATCGAGGTCAACTTCGTCGGGTTCCGCGATGTCATCGATGCCATCGGTGGGGTGCCGATCTGGTTCGACACCCCGATGCGCGACGCCGGCTCGGGCCTGAACATCGAGACCGCCGGCTGTTTCACCCTCGACGGAGCCGACTCCCTCGCCTTCGCCCGGGCCCGCAGCCTCGAGATCTTCTCCAACGGTTCCTGGTCGACCGACCCGTCGGCCGACCTCGGGCGGATCTCCCGCCAGCAGTACTTCCTCCAGCGCGTCGCCGATCGTGCGGTGAGCTCACTCGACATCACGAGCCTGGCCACGATCGACGACATCGTCGAAGCGGGTTCGTCGAACCTGTCGATCGATCAGGGCGGCTTCGATGATCTCGTCGAGCTCGCCCGGATCTTCCGGAACTACGACACCGATCGGATCATCGGACACACGCTGGCGACCGAGCAGGCCCGGATCGACGACAAGGCGGTGCTCCGGCTCGTCGAGAGTGAGTCGATCGAGGTGCTCGATCTCTTCCGAGGTCGTCTCGCCCCGCCGACCACGACCACGACCGTGCCCGACGTCCAGGAGCTGGTGGTGCCGGCCCCCGGCGAGTTCGAGCTGACCGTCCTCAACGGATCGGGTGTGCCGGGGCAGGCGGGCGAAGCGGCGGCGATCTTCGAAGACCTCGGCTACCTCGTGGCCCGGGTCGGTGACGCCCGAACGGGTGAGGACATCACGACCGTGCGCTACGCCGAAGGTGACCTCGGCGCCGCGCAGCTCGTCGCCGGACACGTCGTCGGTCAGGTCCAGCTGCTCCTGGATCCGACGGTGACGGGCCGGATCGTCATCACGACCGGGATCAACTACACCGATCTGCGCACCGAGAGCGATGTCGATGCGATCGAGACCGCGCCGACGACGACCGCGCCGCCACCACCTGCGGTGGCGCCGTCGGAGACCGTGGGTGTGGTGCCGGGGCCGTCACCGATCGGCACCGCGTGCGGCTGACGACCGACGGCTGACGCCACTCGGTCGAGCTGTTCAGTCGGGGACGCCGGCTCAGCCGGGCAGGGCGTCGGCGACGATCGAGGCGAGTGTCGCCGCGTCACCCTGATCCGGATGGACCCGCACCTCGGGCGCGTCGGGCGTCTCATAGGGGTCGTCGATGCCCGTCATACCCGTGATCTCACCGGCCCGGGCCTTCTGGTAGAGGCCCTTGGGGTCACGTGCTTCACAGACCTCGAGCGGGGTGTCGCAGTGCACCTCGACGAATGGCAGCTCGGCCGCGTCGTGCAACGAACGGGCGAACGCCCGTGCCGCTCGATACGGGCTGATCAGCGGGACGACGGCCACGAGGCCGGCATCCGCGACGAGACGGGCGACGTGGGCGACACGCCGGACGTTCTCGTCACGATCCTCGGCCGAGAAGCCGAGATCCCCGTTCAGCCCCATGCGCAAGTTGTCGCCGTCGAGCAGGTAGCACGGCCGTCCGGCAGCGAGGAGCTGCTGTTCGAGCTCCACGGCGATCGTCGATTTGCCCGACCCGGAGAGGCCGGTCAACCAGACGGTGCAGCCGGTGCCGCCCGTGACCGCCCAGCGATCGGATCGCTCGACGGCCGACGGGTGCCAGCGGACGTTTGAACTGACCGGGGTGTCGGTCATCAGCGGTCGAGCACCATGCCCGCAGCCACGGTCACGTTGGTGGCTTCGTCGACGAGGATGAAGCTGCCGGTGGTCCGGTTGCGGGTGTAGGCGTCGGCGAACAACGGCTGGGTCGTCCGCATGGTGATGCGGGCGATCTCGTTGAGGCCGATCGACCTCGACTCCTCGTCGCGCGACAGGCTGTTGATGTCGAGCCGATACTGGACGTCTTTGACCATCGCCCGAGCCCACCGGGTGGTGTGCTTGATCGCGAGCTTCTGGCCAGCACGGAGCTCGCCCTGGTCGGCCATCCAGCAGATCATCGCGTCGATGTCCTGGGAGACCTCGGGGGCGTTGTTCGGACGGCAGATCATGTCGCCGCGGCTGATGTCGATCTCGTCCGCCAGGCGGATCGTGACCGACATGCCGGCGGAGGCTTCGTCGATCGGACCGGTGGCGGTGTCGATCGAGGTGATCGTCGAGGTGAAGCCCGACGGCAACACCTGGACCTCGTCACCGGGCTTCATGACACCGCCGGCGACCTGGCCGGCGTAGCCGCGGTAGTCCGGGTGCGCGGCCGACTGTGGCCGGATCACGTACTGGACCGGGAAGCGCACGTCGACGAGGTTGCGGTCGGATGCGATGTGGACCTGTTCGAGATGGTGGAGCAGCGTCGAACCCTCGTACCAGTCCATGTTCATCGACCGGTCGACGACGTTGTCGCCGTTGAGGGCCGACATCGGGATGAACGTGAGATCGGCGACGTCGAGCTTCGAGGCGAACTCGGTGAACTCGGCGCGGATCTCCTCGAAGCGGTCCCGGTCGTAGTCGACGAGGTCCATCTTGTTGACGGCGATCACGAGGTGCGGGATCCGCAGCAGCGAGGCGATGAAGGCGTGGCGGCGGCTCTGCTCCAGCAGACCCTTGCGGGCGTCGATCAGGATGATCGCGAGGTTCGCGGTCGAGGCGCCGGTCACCATGTTCCGGGTGTACTGGGTGTGCCCCGGGGTGTCGGCGATGATGAACTTCCGCTTCGGCGTCGCGAAGTAGCGGTAGGCGACGTCGATCGTGATGCCCTGTTCCCGCTCGGCCCGCAGGCCGTCGGTCAGCAGCGCCAGGTCGACCGTTTCGCTGCCGCGTTGCTCGGAGGTGGCTTCGATCGACTCGAGCTGATCTTCGAAGATGGACTTCGAGTCGTAGAGCAGGCGCCCGATGAGGGTGCTCTTGCCGTCATCGACGGATCCGGCGGTGGCCAGTCGGAGGAGTTCCATCAGTTCGTCTCCGTGCGGGGGCGGTGGGTGGTCGTGTTCGCTGTCGATCGCATGGCGGGCATCAGAAGTAGGCCTGTGTTGTCGCAGCGGCTTCCGCCGCTGACCTGTGTCGTCAGGGCGGGCATCAGAAGTAGGCCTGTGTTGTCGCAGCGGCTTCCGCCGCTGACCTGTGTCGTCAGGGCGGGCATCAGAAGTAGCCCTCCTTCTTGCGATCTTCCATCGCGGCTTCGGCCGTGCGGTCGTCGGCGCGGGTTGCGCCACGCTCGGTGATGCGGGTCGCACCGACTTCCTCGATGACCTGCTCGATCGTGGTCGCCGCCGAGTCGACGGCGCCGGTGCAGGTGGCGTCGCCGATCGTGCGGAAGCGCACGAGGCGTTCCTCGGGGACCTCGTCGTCCATGAGCGTCATGAACGGCGTGACACCGAGCCACATGCCGTCCCGCTGGAAGACCTGACGCTTGTGTGCGTAATAGACCATCGGGATGTCGATGTTCTCGTCGCGGATGTAATGCCAGATGTCGAGCTCGGTCCAGTTCGAGATCGGGAACACTCGCATGTGCTCGCCAGGCTTGACCCGAGGGTTGTAGAGGTTCCAGAGCTCCGGCCGCTGCGCCTTCGGATCCCACTGGCCGAAGTCGTCGCGGAACGAGAACACCCGCTCCTTGGCTCGGGCCTTCTCCTCGTCGCGGCGGGCACCGCCGAACACGGCGTCGAATCGGTTGGACTCGATGCCTTCGAGCAGTGCGGTGGTCTGGAGACGGTTGCGGCTGGCCCGCGGCCCGGTCTCTTCGACGACCTTGCCCTGGTCGATCGCGTCCTGCACGGAGGCGACGATCAGGCGGACGCCGGTCTCGGCGACGCGCCGGTCGCGGTACTCGATGACCTCTTCGAAGTTGTGTCCGGTGTCCACGTGCATGATCGGGAACGGCACGGGTGCCGGGGCGAACGCCTTGATCGCGAGGTGCAACATCACGATCGAGTCCTTGCCGCCCGAGAAGAGCAGGCAGGGCCGCTCACACTCGGCAGCGACTTCGCGCATGATGTGGATCGCCTCGGACTCGAGCGCCTGGACGTGGCTCATCTGTTCGGTCGTCATCACCGTTTCCCTGTCGGCCGGAGAAGGCCAAGCCTAAATCGCTTTCTCGTGCCGCCGTCCGCAGTGGGGGGTGACAGACGACAACATCTCAAGGCGGGCCCAGCGTCGCCGATGGAAACCGGTCCCCTCACCGGAGTCTGATCTCTCATGGCCAATGCCCGCGCCGTCGTCGACGTAGCCGAATACGCCGACGTGCTCCGCTCCCGCTGGAAGCTGCTCGCCATCGGCGCCGCACTCGGCGCGATGCTCGGACTCGTGGCGATCCTGTTGTCGCCGGCCCGCTACGTGACCGAGTCTCGTGTGGAGGTCCGTCCTCTGGTGTCCCAGGGCGACAACCCGAATCTCGACATCGAGCGTCAGGTCAACACGGTGAACGAGCGCGCGATCGCCTCGTCGCAGCGCGTCGCGGAGCGGGCGCTGAGCCTCATCGAGGTGGCGAACGGGCGCCCCTTGGCCGACCCGTCGGTCGCCTCCGACGCCGATCAGGTCGCCGTCGACTCCGACGCCGCCCGGGCCGCGCTCGAGAACGTCTCGGTCTCGGTGCTCAACGACTCCCAGATCCTCGTGATCACCGCCGAGGCCGACTCGGCCCAGCGAGCGAGCGATCTCGCCCAGAGCATGGCGGTGGCCTACCTGGAGTTCCGGACCAACGCGGCGACGGTCTCGACCTCTGCGGCGGCCGCCGCACTGCGCGAGCGTCAGGAAGAGCTCGAGGTCGAGCTCACCGAGCTGGCCCGTGGCGCCGACGGGCGGGAGCTCGAATACCTCGAAGTCGCCAAGCGCGAGGAACTCGCCGGTATCGGCGGCCGGTTGGCCAACCTGGCCGCGATCGAGATCAACCCGGGCACGGTGCTCGACGACGCGAAGGTCCCGGAGACCAAGTCGGGCCTGCCACCGATTCTCGGTCTCGTCGGCGGTCTGCTCGCCGGTCTGGGAGCAGCGCTCGCGCTCGCCTTCGTGCTCGACCGTCAGGACGACCGTCTGCGGGATCCGGCGAGCGAACTCGAGACCATGGGCCTCGGCGTGCTCGGCACGGTGCCGGTCGGCCGCGGTCTGTTCGGCGGCGGCACCGCCATCGCCGAACCGACCTCGCACACCGCCGAGTCGTATCGACGGGTGCAGGGCTCGATGCTGTTCTCCCTCGATCAGCAGGACAAGACGGTGCTGCTCGTCTCCGGACCGAACAATCCCCACTCCGCCACCACCGTCGCCGCGAACCTCGCCGTGTCGGCCGCCCGCGCCGGCCGACGTGTGCTGCTCGTCGGCGCCGACCTCCGCCGCCCGTCGTTGCATCAGCGCTTCGGGCTCGAGAACCGGGTCGGCCTGTCGGACGTGTTGTCCGGCAGTGGTCGCCTCGGTGACGCACTCCAGCAGTGGCACGGCGCGCCCAACCTCCGCATCCTGTCGGGTGGTACCGAAGTCGATCAGCCGGCCGTGCTGCTCCAGAGCCAGGGCATGGGTCGCCTCGTCCAGGCCGTGAAGGGTGAGTTCGATCTCGTCGTGTTCGAGGGGCCGCCCGTGCTGCAGGTGGCCGACGCCGTCGATCTCGCACCGCTGTGTGATGGCACACTGCTCGTCGTGGAACCGTCGCGAGCGACCCGAACCGGCGTGGCCGATGCGGTCGCCCAGCTCCGTCGGGTCGGCGCACAGCTGCTCGGCACCGTCGTCGCCGAGAACAACCGGGCGTGACCCCGTGACCGTCGCCCCCGACGCCCCGCTCGACGGGGGCGACCGGATCGAACGTCGGCACAAGCCCGACGAGTTCGTCGACGATCTCCATACCTTCCGGCCACGGATCCGTCGACCCGAGGCCGAGGCGCCGCTGCCGGCCTGGCCGTTGGCCTGGATGATCGCCGGCTATCCGGCCTGGTTCCTCCTGGGGATGACCGGGTTCACCTGGATCATCTTCGCCGCACCGATGGCGGCGTCACTGGTTCGGCGGCGGAACCTCGTCGCCCCACGGGGCTTCATCCTCTACGTGATCTTCCTCTGCTGGATGCTCGGGTCCGTCGTCCAGGTGAACGCGTTCTCCCGCCTCGCGGGGTTCGGGCTCCGAGCCGGCTATTACGTGGCGGCGGGTGTGTTCTGCCTCTACGTGTTGAACGCGGGGCGCTCGATTCCCGTCGAGCGCATCGTGCGCTGGTTCACGATGCTCTACATGTCGGTGATCTTCGGCGGCTACCTGGCCTTCATCCTCGGTGACTTCAGCTATCTGTCACCCATCGGCTACCTGATGCCCGGGGCGCTGGCGGAGAACGAGCTGATCCGTGCACTGATCAACCCGACCTTCGCCCAGGTGCAGGACTTCATCGGGTTCCCCGTGCCCCGACCCACGGCCCCGTTCCAGTACACGAACGGTTGGGGCGCCTCGACCGCGCTGCTCACGCCGTTCGCCATGGTGGCCCTCAGCGATCGCCGGGTCGGACTGAATCCCACCCTCGTCCGGTTCACGCTCGGCGCCTCGATCGTCCCGATCGTGGTGTCGATGAACCGTGGACTCTGGCTCAGCCTCGGTCTCGGCCTGATGTACGTCGCCGTGCGGTCGGGCCTGGCCGGTCAGAACAAGCTCCTCGGCGCCCTGCTCGCCGGCTTCGTCGCGCTGGGTGCCATCTACGCGTTCACGCCACTCGGTGACCTCGTCTCGGAGCGACTGGCCACCGGCCACTCCGACGACGACCGGGGCGACCTGGCCACCGGCGCCATCGAAGGGGCCATCGAGTCGCCGCTGCTCGGCTACGGCACGCCGAGAACGCTCACCGAGGGCAAGCTGCCGATCGGCACCCACGGCCAGGCATGGAACCTCATGTTCTCCCACGGCTTCATCGCGTTCTTCAGCTACGTCGGCTTCATGGGCATGCTGGCCTGGAACAGTCGACGTCTGATCGATGCGAAGGGTGTGTGGCTGCACACGGTCGTGATCATCGGGCTGGTCCAGATGCCGTTCTATCTGCACCTGCCGCAGCAGCTCTTCTTCATCGTCGCCGGTGGCACCCTGGCGGTGCGTCTGGCGGGTGCGGTCGATCCGCCCGAACGCCGCCTCGAAACCACGGTCTGAGGCGTGGGTGCCGTCGGTGGGTGACCGGCCGACGGGATCAGCGGGTGAACTTCGCCTTGAGTGACGCCGCCGCCGGCGCGAGGTCGAGCGGACCCCGTAGGACGTAGAGCACGCCCACGAAGGCGAGTCCGGCGATGGCCGAGATGCCTGCGACCGGCAGCACGTCGGTGGCGGGGATGAGGCCGGCGCCGCCGAAGACGGCCACGGCCAGCATGCCGACGAGCAGCCCGGGACGGCCGAACGGCACCAGCTGCACGTCGCGGAAGATCTGCCAGGTGGGCAGGAGTCGGTAGACCACCACACCGGCGACCCAGGCGATGGCGGCTCCGTTGATCCCGTAGGCGGGCACGAGTACGAGATCGAGGATCACGTTGACGGCGAGAGCGAGTGAGATGTTGCCGAGCGAGCGTGCGCTGCGACCCCGCATCAACAGGACGAAGTCGACCGGGCCGAAGGCGGAGGCGAACAACATGCCGATCCCGAGGATGCGGAGCGCGTCGGCCCCCGCGACGAACTCGTCGCCGAAGACCCCGAGCGCGGTCTCGGGGCGGGTCGCACAGATGAGGAACAACGGCCAGACCGAGATCATCGTCCAGGCTGCGGTGGCGTGATAGAGCCGCCGGGCTCCCGGCAGGTCGCCGATCGCGAAGAGCTTGGAGATCTGCGGCGCCATGGCCTGGCTCACCGAGAACATGAAGAAGTTGCCTGAGGTGATCAGTCGGGAGAGCGTGCCGTACACACCGGCCGCGCCTTCACCGGCGATGGCCGAGACGATCAGCACGTCGAGGCGTTCCATCGCGATCTGGAACGAGGTGGAGACGCCCCGCGGTCGGGCGAAGGCCCAGATGGCCGAGCGCGACGGCAACGCCACATCGGTGGTGCCGTCGAGGCCGAGGAAGGCCCGTCGCGCCATCGGGACGGTGACGACGATCGGGATGGCCCACAGCAGACAGAGGATCGGCAGCGAGACGTCGAAGGCGGCGCCGACGATCACGCCGCCCAGCTGGAGCAGAGGACGGGTGATCTGGTGGATCGTGGCGGTCGGGCGCATCGAGCCCAACCCCCGGCTGGCGCCGAGGTAGACCGCACTCAGCGGCCATGCCAGGAGGAACGGCACCGTCGCGATGATCGACCAGCGCAGATCGTCGGCGGCGTCGTCGGCGATCAAACGACTGAGCGGACCAGCGACGGCGAGCAACACGACCGTCAACACGAGGCTGGCCGCCATGACGGGCCGGAGCATCTGGGTGGTGAGCGGCCGAACACGGGCTGTGGGTTCAGCCGCCCGCAGCTGGGAGACGAAGTAGACCATGGCCGTCTCGGACCCGATCTTGGCCGTGTTGCCGGCGATCATGTAGATCGCCGTCGCGCTGAGGAAGATGCCGGCGCCCGTGTCACCGAAGAACTGGGCGACGAGGTAGGCCAAGACGAACTGGCTGATCGCGGTGATCACCGAGCCGATCGTGTTCATCCCCGCGCCACGTGCCGCGGTCGCGACCGCCTGGTCCTGTGTGTCGGTCATGCTGCCAGGCGTTCTTCGAGCAGCTCACCGGCCACCCGGTCGATCTTGGCCTGGCCCTGATGTTCCCAGCCCTGACCGATCAGACGCTGCTCCCTGGCCAGGAGTTCGGCGAGGTAGAGGTCGTACATCGCATCGACGTGGCGGTCCTGGCCGAGTTCGGCGAGTTGCGGCAGCGCACGGGACGGGAGGTTGCGCAGGGCGATCTCGTCCGACTCGTGCAAGCGCCGGCGACCGTCTTCGAAGTGTGCGTGGAGCACGTCGAACCCGACCGGTCGATCCGGAGCGGCGAACTCCCAGTCCCAGACCGAGATCGCCCCGGCATGGGTGGCGATGTTCCACGGCGTGAGGTCGCCGTGCCAGAGGCCGTACTCGAGGTGCTCCGCACCCCGTCGGTCGACGAGGCGATCGAGGTCGACCCGTCGGTCGAGTCCGGCGGCCCGCCAATCGGCGAGCAGAGCCGATTCGCCGAACGGCGCACGTCGGGTCCCGATCGAGTGGGCCACGGCGTCGACGACATCGGTGCGTACCACTCGCTGGCCGCGAGCGGTGAAGGGCGTGTCCACGGTGCCGATGACGAGCACGTCCAGATCACGCCATCGGGTCTTGTGGAGAACGGGCGGAGTGCGAAGCCAGGTCGGCGTCGACGCTTCGACGGCGCCGAGCCATCGGGCCTCGTTCCCGACCAGCTCGCTCGTGAACGGGGTCCAGCCGATCTTGGCGAAGCCCACGACGTCGCCGTCGGGCCGGATGAGCTGGAGGACGGGTTTCCGATTCCGGCGGCGGGGTCCGAGGGTCACGGCGGCGCAGAGTTCGGGTTCACCGAGGACTCCGGCGAGGTGATCGACCAGCGCGAAGTCCTGGAGGACGAGGGGTTCACCCGGGGCGAAACGGAGCAGACCGGTCCGGGCCATGACCTGGCCGGCCAGGCCGACGACACGCTCGGACGGCGAGCGGGCGTCGTGGAACCGGCGGAGCGAGGACGCCGCAGCGCGGCGTGGCCGGGTCGGGACGAGGAACTGTGGATTCGCGACCGATGGCCGACACAGATACTGCGTCGCGCCGTCGGAGGCGCGCCGACCGAGGATCTGGTCGAGCCACGCCAGATCTTCGTTTCCCTCGATGGGGGAAGGCCGCTTGCCGTCGGAAGATGGGACCATCCAGTTCAACGTCGGCCGAAGCGGGCCGTCCGTCAAGCACATCACGTCAGATCCCCGATCTTCGGGCGTCGGCTCTCAACGCGGGGGTGCAACGACCGATGTGATGCGGGAAGGAGGTGTCGTCGATGAAGCGAATCTGCATGTTGATTGTCTGCGTGGCGCTCGCCGCGGCCTGCACGGCCGACGATCCGATCGATGCCGCCGCTCCCGCGGACTCCGCGGAGGAGACCGCGACGACGGCTCGTGACGAGACACCGAACGACGCCGCCGCCGAGGGCGAGCCAGCGACCGACGCGGGCGCCGATCCGTCGTCGACGACGGTCACCACGACCGTCGGCGTGACCGAGACGACGAGCGAGACCATCCCGCAGACCACGATCGACAACGGTGCGCCCGAGACGTCGGGACCCGTTGTGACCGACCCTCCGGCGATCGAGGAACCCGTCCCGCCGGTGGAGCTCCAGGCCTACACCGACGAGATCGCCGTCGCCTGTGCCAAGGTCGAGTTCGTGTATCTCGGCCTGCGCGACGGATTCGACGTCGACCCGGGCGACCTCGCCGAGGGAGCCACCCTGGCCGAGGCCGAGGATCCGGCCCGCTACGGCGAGGTTTCTGCCGATCTGATCGATGCTTCCCCGGGCGAGCAGCTCGCGCTGGCGGACGCCTTTCTCGACGTGTGTGCCGATCAGGGATACGAGCGACTGTGACCTCCTCCTACGACGAACTCCTCCCGTTCACCTCACAACGGACCCTGCGGATCCTGTTCGTGTCGTCCTCGGGCGGGCATCTCTCACAGCTCCTCCAGCTCCGCCCCTGGTGGGAGGAACACGAGCGGCGCTGGGTCACGTTCGATCTGCCGGACGCCCGATCGAAGCTCGACAACGAGACGCTCGTGCCGGCGGCGTATCCGACCACACGGAACCTCCCCAATCTCGTCCGCAACTGGGCGCTCGCCCGGCGGATGCTCGACGAGTGGGCACCCGACGTGATCGTGTCGAACGGCGCCGGTGTCGCCGTGCCGTTCTTCGTGATCGGCCGCAAGAAGCGAATTCCGACGGTCTATCTCGAGGTCTATGACCGGATCGACAGTCGGACCCTGACCGGTCGGCTCTGTCGCCCCTTCGCCGACCTGTTCCTGGTCCAGTGGCCGGAACAGCAGGAGCTCTATCCGAACTCTCGTCTCGTGGGGCCGTTGTACTGATGCATCTCGCACCTCCGCTCGTCGTGGTCTGTGTCGGTACCGACCACCACCCCTTCGACCGTCTGGTCGGCTGGGTCGATCGCTGGGCCGCGACCGACACCGGCAAGCGTGCTCGTGTCGTCATCCAGCACGGCACGGCCTCGCCCCCTGGTGTGGCCGAGGCGCGCGAGCTGATCCCGCACGAAGAGCTGTGTGAGCTCTTCGGACTCGCCGCGGCCGTGGTCTCCCACGGCGGACCGTCGACGGTCATGGACGCTCGAATGGTCGGCTCCGTGCCACTCGTGGTGCCGCGCAATCCGGCCTTCGGCGAGCACGTCGACGACCACCAGATGCGATTCGCCCGCCACCTCGATCGGCATGGTCTGTCGACCCTCGCCTCGGACGAAGCCGAACTCCATCAGCTCCTCGACCGTGCCGTCGACGAGCCCGAGACCTATCGACTCGAAGTCGGCCCGGAGAAACTCTCCTCCGGTGTGCTCCGCTTCGCCACCCTCGTCGACCACCTGCTCCAGGTGCGCAGCGTCGACTCGTCCCGAATCGTCGAGCTCGACTCGACCGGAGGTGTCATCCAATGAACGCCGTGCTCGACGACCGGTCCGTCTCGGTGGTGATCGCGACCCGCGATCGACCCGAACTGTTGCAACGCGCCCTCGACGGTGTGCGCCTTCAGCGCCACGATGCTCCGGTCGAGGTGGTCATCGTCTTCGACCGGACCGAACCCGACCTCGCGCTCCAATGCGACGAGGACGGCTTCCGGATCCGTGTGATCACCAACGCCCGCATCGGTGGACTCGCCGGCGCCCGCAACACCGGCATCCAGGCGGCGAGCCATGCATGGATCGCCTTCTGCGACGATGACGACGAGTGGCTGGAAGGCAAGCTCGCCGCCCAGTTCGACGCCCTGGCGGCGTTGCCGGAGGCCCGCATGGCCTGCACCGGCATCTTCATCCGTTACGAGGGCGAAGACACCGCACGGATCCCGGACACGGCCGTGATGAACTTCGAGGGATTCCTGAACGACCGGATGACCGAGGTCCACCCGAGTTCGTTCCTGATCCACCGCGACACCCTCGTGAACGAGATCGGGCTCGTCGACGAAGACATTCCCGGGTCCTACGCCGAGGACTACGACCTGCTGCTCAGGGCGACGAGGGTGGCGCCGCTGGCCGTCGCCGAGAGCCCGCTCACGCGGGTGTGGTGGCACGGCGGCTCCTACTTCTTCGAGCGGTGGCAGACGATCGACACCGCGCTCGACTACATCGTCGACAAGTTCCCGGAGTTCCACGACCATCCGGCCGGACTCGCCCGCATCCGTGGTCAGCAGGCCGTTGCGAAGGCGGCCATGGGCGATCGGAGCGGTGCCATCCGCACCGTGGTCGACACCTTCAAGCTGAACCCGCTCGAGAAGCGGAACCCCGTGGCGCTCGCCGTGGCGGCGGGTCTGCCCGCCGGCACCGCCCTCAAAGCGGCACACCGACTCGGCAAGGGCATCTGAGGCGACACTCGGCCACATGGTGGGCGACCGCGGTCGGACGCAGTTGATCGACGTAGCGTCGTTGCAGGTGCCGACCGAGGAGTGATCGTGACCGACCGCAGCGCCATCAGCGTGTTCGACATGCTCAAGATCGGGGTGGGCCCGTCGAGCTCCCACACCCTCGGGCCGTGGCGTGCTGCCGAGCAGTTCCTCGGGTTGCTCGGCGACGACGTCGCCCGTGTTGTCTCGGTCGGGGTGGATCTCTACGGCTCACTCGCCAAGACCGGGCGCGGCCATGGCACGGGTATCGCGGTGTTGATGGGTCTCGAGGGCCACGACCCCGAGACGTGCGACGTCGACCTGATTCCCGCCCTCGGTGACGTGCTGGCCGAGCGCGGCACGCTCCTCCTCGGTGGTGCGCACGCCGTTCCGTTCGATCGTGAACGCGACGTGCGGTTCCGGGTGCAGGAGTCGCTTCCGTTCCACCCGAATGGGATGACGCTCCGTGCACGACTCGACGACGACTCGGTGGTCGAGCACACGGCCTTCTCGGTCGGCGGCGGCTTCGTGGTGACCGAGGGCGAGTCCGGCGTCTCGCTCGATCCGGTCGTCGAGCTGCCACATCCGATCGAATCGGCGGCCGACCTCGCCCGTTGGTGTGTCGAGGAGGATCGTTCGATCGCCGGGATCGTGCGTCGAAACGAACGCACCTGGCGGACCGACGCAGAGATCGACGGCGGGCTGCTTCGGATCCGCGATGCGATGATCGACTGTGTCTTCCGCGGTGTCCGCACCGAGGGCACCCTGCCGGGAGGTCTGGACGTGACGCGTCGCGCGGTCGGCCTGCACGATCGGCTGATGGAGCCAGCGTCGAGCTTCGCGTCGTCGGCCGAGTGGTTCGAGGCGATCCGCTCGGCCCGCCCGAACTTCGACCACACGGTGAAGTGGGTCAGCTGCTTCGCGTTGGCGGTCAACGAGGAGAACGCGGCCTTCGGTCGGGTCGTGACGGCACCGACCAACGGTGCCGCCGGGGTGCTGCCGGCGGTACTCATGCACTACCTCGCCACGGCGGACTCCGACGACCTGGACCGGGCCTCGATCAGGTTCCTCATGGTGGCGGCCGAGATCGGCTCGATCTTCAAGAAGCGGGCGACCATCTCGGCGGCGATGGGCGGCTGCCAGGCCGAGATCGGCGTGTCGTCGGCCATGGCTGCGGCAGCGCTCGTCGAGGGCCGGGGTGGCTCGGTCGACCAGGCGCTGATGGCTGCCGAGATCGCGATGGAGCACCACCTCGGGCTCACCTGTGATCCCATCGGTGGGCTGGTGCAGGTGCCCTGCATCGAGCGCAACGCCATGGGGGCGATGAAGGCGATCACCGCCGCCCACCTCGCACTGTCGAGCGTGCCGGAGCGGGCGCGGGTCTCCCTCGACGACGTGATCGAGACCATGTGGGCCACGGCGCAGGACATGAGCGTCAAGTACAAGGAGACCGCCGAGGGTGGCCTGGCCATGCGGATCCCGGTCAGCGTCATCGAGTGCTGAGCGACGAGGGCTAACGACCGAGTTCGTGCGCCCACGGCGGGTTCGCACCGACCCGGGACACCGTGATGGCGGCGACCCGCCCGGCTCGATCGAGCAGCTCGGCCCACGTGTCGAGTGCGACCGCCGCGAGCGCGGCGGTGTCCCGCACGTCCCGCTCGTGCAGGTCGCTGAGGAGTGAGCCGACGAACGAGTCGCCGGCGCCCACGGTGTCGGCGACCTCGACGCGCTGCGACGGCGCCGACGCAGCACCCGCGGCGGTCGTGAC
This sequence comes from Acidimicrobiales bacterium, assembly GCA_020629695.1. GTDB lineage: Bacteria > Actinomycetota > Acidimicrobiia > Acidimicrobiales > SZUA-35 > JAHDBV01. The sequence continues at coordinate 17,020 of JAHDCV010000065.1, forward strand.
GCTGGCCCCGTCGGCGGTCGTGACGATCACGGCCGTCACGCCGCCAGCGAGCCACTCGGCGACGACGTCGTCGGCGGCCTCACCCGGGCGGATCCACTCGAGGTCGGCGTCGGAGCAGCGGAGCAGATCGGTGTGGCTGAGCCATCGCTCGAACCATCCGTCCCATGCGGCCTTGCCGTCGCCGACGACCTGCGGCCGGGCGTTCGGGTCGAGGGAGACGAGGCCGTCGTGCTCGGCGGCGATCCGGGCGAAGAACTCGGCGCCGGGTTCGCGGAACATGCCGAGGGTGCCACCGTGCAGGATGTGTGGCCCGGGCGGAACAACCGACAGGTCGGCGTCGGTGATGGCGGCATCGGCGGTGCCGGCGCCGTGGAAGCGGAACACGGGCGGATCACCGACGACCTCGGCCCGGCAGGTCGGCTCGGGGCCACGCTGCACGAGCGACAGATCGACACCGGACGCCGTGAGGTGCTCGATGATCTGCTGGCCGAACTCGTCGGTCGACACCCGCCCGAGAAACGCCGTCGGCGAGCCGAGCCGGGCGCAGGCGATCGCAGCGTTCATCGGCCCACCCCCGGGCACGGGGTGCGGGACCAGGTCGACGAGGGCTTCTCCGGCGCAGATGATCACGGAGACCACGTTAGGAGGCCTCGGCATGACGCGAACGGCTCGGTCGTGGGAGTCTCTCGACCACCACCGAAGGGGAGTGCCACATGGCCAACGAGATCGACGTGACCGTCTACGGAGCGACCGGGTTCACCGGCACGCTCATCGCCGAGTACGCGGCGAGCCGTATGGCCGCAGGCGGCTTCAGCCTCGCCCTGGCCGGTCGGAACCCGGACAAGCTGGCGGCGGTGAAGACGGAGCTCGGCCTGGGTGACGACGTCGAGCTGATCGTGGCCGACGGAGACGACGTCGAGGCGCTCACCGCGATGGCCGAGCGGAGCAAGGTCGTGATCGCCGCGGCCGGCCCGTATCTCCAGTACGGCTCGAGAGTGGTCGAGGCGTGCGTCGCGACCGGCACCGACTACGTCGATCTCTGCGGAGAGCCGAACTGGATGCGCACCACGATCGACACCCACAGCGACGCGGCGGCATCGACCGGCGCGCGCATCGTGCATTCGTGTGGCTTCGATTCGGTGCCGAGCGACCTCGGGGTCTTCCGTCTCCAGGCACTCGCGCATGCCGAACAGGGCAAGCCGATCGCCCGGGTGAAGGGCCGGGTGCGTGACATCCGCGGCTCGGCATCGGGTGGCACCGTGGCGAGCTTCATGGCCACGATGGCTGCCAGCCAGGCCGACCCCGAGGTCGGGGCGAACGTTCTGAATCCCCACGGCCTCACGGCCTCCCAGTCGGGGGTTGCGCAGCCGGATGGCACGAAGCCCGTGTACGACGAGGATCTCGGCCAGTGGGCGTCGCCGTTCGTGATGGCGCTGATCAACACCAAGACGATCCACCGTTCGAACGATCTGCTCGGTGGGCACTACGGCGACATCGAGTACGACGAGATGGTCTCGACCGGCTCGGGCGACGAGGGCAAGGCGATGGCCGACGCGCTGGCGGCGTCCGGTGGCGGCATGGACGGCGAGTCGATGGCTCGGAAGCCCGGGGAGGGTCCTGACAAGGCCGAACGAGAGGCTGGCGGCTTCACGATCGCGTTCCTCGGCGACCTCGACGACGGGCGGGGTGTCGAGGTGACGGTGACCGGTCACCTCGATCCCGGCTACGGCTGTACCTCGAAGATGATCACGGAGTCGGCGCTGTGCCTGCTGCAGGACGGCGTCGACGCCGACGGTGGGATCTGGACCCCCGCCGCGGTGATGGGCGACGCCCTGATCGAGCGCATGGCCGCGAACGGCGTGCTGACGTTCACCGAGTCGGTCGGCTGAGCCGATGGCCTCCCTCGACGAGCGCGTCGCCGAGGCTCACGCGGCCTATCGGGCGGCCAGGCCTCTCTCGGCTGCGGCCGACGGACGGGCCCGCGCGGTGCTGCCGGGCGGCAACACGCGGTCGGTTCTGGACTTCGCCCCGTTCCCGTTCCGGGTCGTCGGCGCGAAGGGTGCCGAACTGGTCGACCTCGACGGTCACCGCTACGTCGACTTCTGCGGCAACTACACGGCTGGTCTGCTCGGCCACTCACCGGACGGGGTGCGGTCGGCGATCGTCGCCGCGCTCGACGGTGGCTGGGCGCTCGGGGCGACCCACGAGCGAGAGGTCGAACTCGCCGAACTGCTCTGCGACCGCTTCGCCTCGATCGAGCAGGTGCGGTTCACGAACTCGGGCACCGAGGCCAACCTCATGGCGATCGGGACCGCGCTGCACGCCACTGGTCGCTCCGGTGTGGTCGTGTTCGAGCGGGGTTACCACGGTGGAGTGCTCTCGTTCGGTCCGGTGGCTGACGGTCCGCACCACCAGCTCAACGTGCCCCACGACTTCCGGGTCGGGGTGTTCGACGACGTCGATGCGCTCGACGGCCTGATCGACGAGACCGTCGGTGGTGTGCTCGTCGAGGCGGTGCAGGGTTCAGGCGGCTGCCGGCCGGCGTCGGTCGAGTTCCTCCGGGCGCTTCGTGCCCACTGCGATCGGGTCGGCGCGGTGCTGGTGTTCGACGAGGTCATGACCTCTCGGCTCGCCCCCGGTGGTGCGCAGGAACGGTTCGACGTCACGCCCGACATGACCACGCTCGGCAAGTACCTGGGCGGCGGGATGACGTTCGGCGCCTTCGGTGGACGGCGCGACCTGATGGCGACGTTCGACCCCGCCGTTGGTGGGTCGCTCACGCAAGCGGGCACGTTCAACAACAACGTCGTGTCGATGAGCGCCGCCGTGCACACCCTCCGCCACGAGCTGACCGAGGAGCGCATCGTCGAGGTCAACGAGCGGGGCGACCGGCTGCGTCGGGGCCTCGCTGCCGTGCTCGACGGCTCGCCGTTCCGGGTGACCGGCCTCGGCTCGATGCTCTGCCTGCACGCCGACGACGACCGGCTGCTCGAGCTGCTCTTCCACGCGCTGCTCGCCGACGGTCTCTACGTCGCACGGCGGGGGTTCATGGCCCTGTCGATCGAGATCACCGACGATCATGCCGATGTGCTCATCGACGCCGTGCGGCGTTGGATCGACGGGCTCGACCCGACGGGCTGAACCCCGCATCGGCGGCGATACTGACCGCATGGCCATCGACCCCACCGCCGCACCCGCCGCCACCTATGCCAGCTACCCGTCGCTCGTCGACCGGACGGTCTTCGTGACCGGTGGCGCCGACGGTGTCGGGGCCGGCATCGTCGCCGAGTTCGCGGCTCAGGGCGCCAAGGTGGGGTTCGCCGACATCCAGGCGGACAAGGCCGCCGAGCTGATCGAAACGATCGCCGCAGCCGGAGCCCGGCACACCCCACGGTTCTACGAGGTCGACCTGCTCGACATCGAGGCGCTCCAGGCGACGCTGGGCACCGCCATCGACGATCTCGGTGGCATCACGGTGCTCGTCAACAACGCCGCCTCCGACGACCGGCACACGTGGGACGAGGTCACGCCGGAGTACTTCGACAACCGGATCAACGTGAACCTGCGCCACTACTTCTTCGCGATCCAGAGTGTCGCCCAGCAGATGATCGACGCCGAGCACGGATCGATCATCAACATCGGCTCGTCCTCGTATCAGATCCAGGAGGACTTCTTCCCCGGCTACGCGATCGCGAAGTCGGGGGTCGAGGGCATCACCCGCACGCTCGCCCGCACCTTCGGGGTCGACAACGTGCGGGTCAACACGGTGCTGCCGGGGTGGGTCGCCACGGAGAAGCAGCTGACCAAGTGGTGGTCACCCGAGGGTGAGGAGGGGACGATGCGGGACCAGGCGATCAAGCGTCGGATCTACCCGAAGGAGTTCGCCCAGATGGTGCTGTTCCTCGCCGCCGACGACGGAGCGGCCTGCACGGCGCAGGAGTTCGTGGTCGACGGCGGCCGCCGCTGACCCGGTGGGTTCCCGAGCGGCGGTCCACCCCCCTGTGGTAGATCGGTGACGTCGTCGTCCGGCGTTCCTGGGGGATCGCGCAGCTGACGGCGACGCCCAGGGGGCCCGTCATGCCGATCGACGTCATCGTCTTCTTCATCGCTCTGGCCGTGTGGGCCGGAGTGCTCGTCCACGCCTGGCGGACCGAGCGCTACCAGTGGTTCGTGCGCTTCGGGCTCGCACTGCTGGTCGTGCTCAACGTCCGGTACTTCATCGACGGTCAGGCCGAATCGATCGCCTTCTTCGTGGCGATCTACGACGTGCTCGACAACATCGGCGTGTCCGGGGCCGACATCCCCGGAGGCATGGCCACGTGCACCGACTGCTCGGCCTGGGGCGACCGCTTCGCCGCCCACCCGTCGTGGGGCGTGGCCTTCTACGAACGGTTCGCCAACGGGCCCACGTCCCGCAACAACCTGCTCTACGGCCACATCGGGGCGAACACCGTCGCCTTCCTGCTGATGCACTACCAGCTCGCCCGTCCGGGCGGCTCGGGTGGTCGGCATCGCCTCATCGGGCGGATCGGCTTCGGCGCGATCACGCTCGGCACCGTCTGCGCCATGCTCCTCGCCGCGCAGCACGGCTCGGTCGGGGAGTACCAGGGCGCCTGGGCGACCTGGGGCTTCGCCTCGATGTCGGTGGTCGTGTGGGGCTGCGCCGTGATGTCGGTCATGAAGATCCGCAGCGGCGACGTCGCGTCACATCGCATCTGGTCGATCCGCTACGCCGGATCGATGTGGGGAGCGTTCTGGCTGTTCCGGGTGATGCTGTTCGTGCTCGGCCCGTTCACCCGAGGTGTCGACGCCGGCGCCCTCCAGTTCTGCATCTGGTTCTCGGCGCCACTCGGGGTCGCCCTCGCCGAGTGGATCCGGCGCACGCGTCTCGATCGGGACGTGACCGCACCGTCGGCGACGGTCGGACCCGACGTCGCCGTGGTCGGCTGAGAAAACCCGGGTCGCACCCGTACCCCTCCGGGGTGATGCCATCGTTGTGCGGAGTGCATGCGACCGCGCACCCCGCTCATGTCGGCTGACCTCGACGACCTGCTCGCCTCGGCGCGCGCCGGCGAGGGTTGGGCCTTCGACGAGCTCTTTCGACGCTGGAACTCCCGCGTCACGGGCTTCGTCCGGGCTCGTGGGGTCGCGGACGTCGAGGTCGTCGTCAACGACGTGTTCCTCAACGCGTTCCGTGCCCTGCCGTCGTTCGAGGGTGACGGCGACGCCTTCCGTGCCTGGTTGTTTCGGATCGCCCGCAACCGGGTGATCGACGAGGTCCGCCGGGACGCCCGTCGTCCGTCGACCGTCGAGCTGGAACCGGAGCGTGATCCGGTTGGCGGCGACGTGACGCTCGATGCCGACCGGGCGTTCTCCGACGACCGGGTGGTCGCCCTGCTCGCCCACCTCACTGACGAGCAGCGTGAGGTGCTCGCCCTCCGGTTCGTCGCCGACCTCACGATCGACCAGATCGCCGCCGCAACGGGACGTCGACGTGGGGCGATCAAGCAACTCCAACGCCGCGCCCTCCGCCGCCTGGAGCGTTTGCTCGACGAATCCCCGACCGACCCGTACCCCTCCTGACACCCAGCGACGTTGACCTCACCGACATGACCGATCACCCACCACGACACTCCCGCCGAGATCTCGACCGACTCGCCGACGGCACCGACGACGGTTCGCCGCTGGGCGAGTTCGTCGTGTCGCTGCGGGCGATGGGCGAGACCGACGGCGTGGCGCCTTCTGCGGCCCTCGCCGAGTTCGTCTCGTCGCCCTCGCACGCCGAGGAACCTGCCGTTGTGGGCGCGGTCACCCCCGATGAGGAGACCTCCCGAATGATTCCCCAACTGACCGCCCTGCTCGCCACCACCGCCGGCAAGCTCGCCCTGACCGGTGGCGTCGCCGCCGCCGCCATCACCGGTGCCGTGGTCGTCGCCGACCCGTTGCCGTCCGACGACGTGCTCGTCACGGCCACGGGCGACAGCTCGACCCCCACGACCGAGACCACGGTCGGCGGGTCCTCGACCTCGGTCACCTCCGTGACGGTGACCTCGACGACCGAGACGACGGCGGGTACGTCGCCGTCGACCACGTCGACCAACAGCGACGACACCACCGGAGTCGTGCCGGTCGACGGTGTCGAGACCGTGCCGGTTCCCGGGGTCGGCTCGGTGACGTATCAGGTGGTCGACGGCGTGCCGTCGCTCGTGTCGGTCGACGCCAGCGCCGAGTGGCAGGTGATCGACGAGAGCACCCCGGGTGAGGTCGACCTGTCGTTCCGGGCCGCCGACGGGCGTCGCATCGATGTCGACATCGAACGAGAGGACGGTGAGATCCGCGTCCGGGTTCGTGACAAGAGCGACGATCTCGATCTCGATGACGACGACTCGGACGACCGCAACGACGATGCCGACGACGACGAGGCTGACGA
>JAHDCV010000066.1 GCA_020629695.1 Acidimicrobiales bacterium
GTGAGGGTGGTCGGACGGTTGGTGCTGGTCGTGTGACGAAGATCAACAAGTGATCGGCGGCGTCCGCATTCGGGCGCTTCAGCAGATCTGAGGAGCGGGCTCACCTTCGGGTGGGCCCGTTTCGCGTTGTCGCCGACCTACGATGACGAACGTGTGACGAACCCGTCGGACCACTCGGAGCGGTCCCGGCGGAACGTCATCGCACGATCCGGGCGTAACGCCCGGCCTGCCCCCGGAGTCTGACATGACGGTGAACCAAGTCGAGGAACTCGTTGGTCTCGCCCGTGACGGTGATCACCGTGCGTTCGAAGAACTCGTTCGCCGGACCTACACCGACACGTACACGTTGGCGTACCGGATCACCGGTGACGAAGAGGATGCATCGGACGTCGTGCAAGAGACCTACCTGCGAGCTCACAAGGGACTGAAGAAGTTCCGCGGTGACGCGCAGTTCTCCACGTGGCTCCACCGCATCACGGCGAACTGCGCGAACACCCAGCTCGGCCGCAAGATCCGTCATCGCCACGATCCGCTTCCCGAGGATTCGCCGATCGCGGACGAGTCGCCGATGCGTGATCCCGCGCATCGGGCCGAGGTCGCCGGGCTCCGCAGCGAGCTGACCGAGGCGTTGTCCGCCTTGCCCGCCAAGCTCCGCACCGTTGTCGTGCTACGCGACATCTACGACCTGCCGCACGAGGACATCGCCAACGAACTCGGCATCTCGACCTCCGCGGCGAAGGTGCGTCTGCACCGGGCTCGCAAGCGCCTCCGCGAGGAGCTGTACCCGCTCGGAGACGAGCGGGGCGACGACGTCGATCTCCGAGAGGTGCACGCCGATGCTGTGTGATCAACTCTCGCTCGAGCTGGCCGCCGCCGCCGATGACGCGACGCCGCTCTCGGTGGACGCTTCCCGCCATGTGGGCCGGTGCCTGCGTTGTCAAGCCGAGCTGGCGCAGTACCGCAAGCTCCTCCGGGAGCTCGCCGGGCTCCGTGGTGCTCAGGTGTTGCCGGCGCCCGAGCTGCTCGACCTCGTGCTGGACTCGGTCTCACCGCTCGCTCCGGTGTACCGGATCAACCGCAAGAGCCGACGCAAAGCGGTCATCGGCGCTGCCGCCGCGGCTGCGTCCGTGAGCGCTGCGGGAGCGATCGTGTTGGCGAGCCGGCTCGGCCAGCGGCAGAGCCTCGCGAGCTGAGCGCACGCGCTCGGTTCCAATCCCCGCCTCCGCTGCTAGCCTTCGGAGGCTTCCAAGGGCTGTAGCTCAATTGGCTAGAGCACCGGTCTCCAAAACCGGGGGTTGTGGGTTCGAGTCCCTCCAGCCCTGCCACGTTCTCCGGGTTCCCGGATTCATGAAAAGGCACTGAGCATGGCGATGAACCGCGAACAGCGGCGCTATCTGCAAAAGCAAGGCCAGATGGACGATGAGGGCAACCCCATCGCACAGCGCCCCGACCGCACCAACACGGCTCCTTCGGAGCGTGTGGGCCCGGTCCAATACGTCGGCGAGGTTCGTTCCGAGCTTCGCCGGGTCACCTGGCCGACCCGTTCCGAGGTCATCAACTACACGATCGTCGTGGGGATCACGCTTGCCGTGCTGACCGCGCTGATCGCGTTGATGGACTGGGGTTTCGGTTCCCTCATCTTCGAGCTGCTCCGCGCCGGAGGCAACTGATGACCGATCAGACCGATACCGAGGCCGTCGAGGCTGACACCGAGGCCGAGGCCGAGGTCGTCGAGGCCGAAGCTGCCGACATCGAAGCCGGTGAGGCCGAGATCGACACCGCGACTGCCGAGGCCGAAGCGGGGGACACCGAGGCCGACGGCGACGCCGTCGAGGCGGTCGAGGTCGAAGCGTCCGAGGACGGCGACGTCGCCGACGATGCCGATGCCGAGGTCGAGGAAGCGCCCCGACCGAAGCCGCAGTCGCCGTACGACCGGCCCGGTCGTTGGTATGTCCTGCACACCCAGTCCGGGTACGAGAACAAGGTCAAGCAGAACCTCGAGGCTCGTACCCAGTCGATGAACATGGAAGATCGGATCTACGAGGTCGTCATCCCGATGGAGGACGTCGTCGAGTTCAAGAACGGCAAGAAGGTCGTTGTTCCGAAGAAGGTCTTCCCGGGGTATCTCCTCGCTCGGATCCGTCTGGACGACGACTCCTGGTTCGTGGTGCGGAACACGCCGGGAGTGACCGGCTTCGTGGGTGCCGGCAACAAGCCGTCGCCGCTGCCCCGCCGTGACGTCGAGAACTTCCTGCTCGTCAAGGACGAGACCGAGGACACCGGGCGCAAGTCCAAGCCTCGGCTCGAGTACGAGATGGGCGAGAACGTCCGTGTCAAGGAGGGCCCGTTCGCGGACTTCCAGGGCCAGGTCATCGAGATCAACGAGGATCAGCTCAAGGTCAAGGTCCTGGTCAACATCTTCGGTCGGGAAACGCCGGTCGAGCTGGAGTTCGCCCAGGTCGGCAAGGTCTGACCCCCGTCGGCCCCACGGGGTCGCATAGCACTCCGGTGCGACCGTGTGCGGGACCCCTCGCACACGCAGGTTGTCGGGCAGCCAGCCCGACGGCAGACTCATCCGCTGGCCCGCGTCCGGGCCCGAAGTTGCGAGAGGCAGCCGATCATGGCCAAGAAGCAAGTCATGGCAGTCGTGAAGATCCAGATCCCGGCGGGCCAGGCCTCGCCGGCGCCGCCGGTGGGTACCGCCCTCGGTCCGTACGGCGTCGCGATCATGGACTTCTGCAAGGACTACAACGCCCGAACCGAGTCCCAGCGGGGCCAGGTCGTGCCGGTCGAGATCTCGATCTTCGAGGATCGGACGTTCACGTTCATCCTCAAGACGCCGCCGACGGCGGAACTGATCAAGAAGGCCGCCGGCATCGCCAAGGGTGCAGGCGACCCCCTGCGGGAACGCGCCGGCAAGATCACGGCCGCGCAGCTCGAAGAGATCGCCAACATCAAGATGCCCGACTTGAACGCCTATGACATCGAGGCCGCCAAGTTGCAGGTCGCCGGCACCGCCCGGCAGATGGGTGTGCGCGTCGAGGGCTGAGGCCCTCGCGAAGACACCGAGGGCTGAGGCCCTCGCGAAGACACCGAGGGCTGAGGCCCTCGCACCAATTCACAACACAACGCTCACGGGGAGGACCTCGCCCCGGAGCCGATCAGCGAGGGAGCCATCATGGCGAAGGGCAAGAAGTACACCGACGCGACACGACGCTACGACCGGGAGCATCTCCACGGTCCGGCCGAGGCCATGGATCTGGTCAAGAGCCTGGCATCGGCGAAGTTCGACGAGTCGGTCGACGTCGCCATCCGGCTGGGCGTCGACCCCCGGAAGGCCGACCAGATCGTGCGTGGCACCGTCGCCCTTCCGGCCGGGACCGGCAAGGACGTCCGCGTCGCCGTGTTCGCCGCCGGCGACGCCGCTGCGGCAGCGACCGAGGCGGGCGCCGACATCGTGGGTGCCGAGGATCTCGTCGCCAGGGTCGAAGCCGGCGAGCTCGACTTCGACATCGCGATCTCCACGCCCGACCTGATGCCGATGGTCGGCAAGCTCGGTCGGGTTCTCGGTCCGCGTGGCCTCATGCCGAACCCCAAGACGGGCACCGTGACCCCCGATGTCGCCAAGGCCGTCGGTGAGTTCAAGGGCGGCACGGTCGAATACCGCACCGATCGCTACGGCAACATCCACGTCGCCATCGGCAAGGCGAGCTTCGAGCCCGCCGCCCTGCTCCAGAACCTCGGTGCCCTCGTCGACGAACTGAACCGGGTGAAGCCGGCGTCGGCCAAGGGTCGCTACATGAAGAAGGCGTCGCTCTCCACCACGATGGGCCCCGGTGTCCGCGTGGATCCGAACCGCCTCGAAGAGTCCTCCTCCTCCTCCTCGGCCGACTAGGTCGGGGACGGAGCCCGTCCGGGCTCCAACAAGATCGCCTGTCGATCGTTCGCCTCCGGGCGGCGTTCGACGGACGAGACCAACGCTTGTCGCCGAAGACCTCCGGCGCACCTCGGTGCTCAATTGGTCGAGACGGGATCCTTCCCGGCTCGATCGGCCTGACGAGGCGATGTCTGATCGTTCCACCCTCCGGGGTTGCTCGATCGGGTGATCGGCGAGCGATGAGCGTGCCAATCACCTGAGAACGGTCGGCCTCCGGGCCGGCCCCGAGCAACTGAGAAAGGAGGTGTCGTGGAAAACCCGAGACCGGAAAAAGTCGCCGTGGTCGACGAGGTGCGTGAGCGCCTCGACGGCTCTGGAGGCGTGGTCGTCACCGAGTACCGCGGCCTGTCCGTCTCCGCGCTGAGCGAGCTCCGCTCGAGCATGCGTGGCGTCGGCGGTTCGTACACGGTGTACAAGAACACGCTGGTGCGGCGGGCCGCCGCTGAGTTGGGCCTCGAGATCGAGGACCTGCTGGTCGGCCCGACGGCGCTCGCATTCACCGAGACCACCCCGGATGGGGAGCCCGGCGATGTCGTGGCAGTGGCCAAGGCCCTGCGTGACTTCGCCAAGGCGAACCCCGACCTGGTGATCAAGGGCGGCCTGCTCGACGGCAGTGTCATGGACGCCGATGGCGTCAAGGCGCTGGCCGACGTGGAGCCCCGAGAGGTGCTGCTGGCCAAGCTGGCCGGCGTCATGCAAGCGCCGATGTCGAACTTCGCCGGGCTGCTCAATGCACTGCCCACGAACTTCGCCTACGCACTGCAGGCACTCATCGACCAGGGCGGCGCACCCGGTGCGCCCTCCGCGGCCGAATCCGACTCCGAGCCCGAAGGCGCTGCTGCCGACGAGGCCGAAACTCCTGCCGCTGATGCCAGTGGCGAAGACACCAACGACACCCCGGCCGAGGAATCGGCCGACACCCCTGCGGAGCCGGCTGCCGATGCCGACGACGCAACCGACTCCGGAGATGCATCATGAACACTGAAGAGATCCTCGACGCCATTGCTGGCATGACCGTCCTCGAGCTCAGCGAGCTCCTCAAGGCATTCGAAGAGAAGTTCGACGTCACCGCTGCGGCCCCCGCCGCCGTGGCCGTCGCTGCGGCTCCCGGTGCCGGTGGTGGCGAGGCCGCCGAGGAGAAGACCGACTTCGACGTCGTGCTCACCTCCGCCGGCGACAAGAAGATCCAGGTCATCAAGGCCGTCCGCGAGCTCACCTCGCTCGGTCTCAAGGAAGCCAAGGATCTCGTGGAGGGCGCCCCGGCTCCCATCCTCGAGGGTGCGTCCAAGGACGACGCCGAGGCTGCCAAGGCCAAGATCGAAGAGGCCGGCGGCAGCGCCGACCTGAAGTGATCTGAGCTCGGCCTCCGGCCGAGCTCGCCTGACTCGATGCGCCCCCTCCGGGCGCAACAGTCGGCACGAACGGGAGGCCTCCGGGCCTCCCGTTCGTCGCGTCCGGGCCCGATCGTTGCCTGGTCGACCAAGATGGCGGCATGTCGCGTCGCCCGAACCTGCTGCTCTTCATGCCGGATCAACTCCGCGCCGACGCGATCGGTGCGTTCGGCTCGGCCTCGGCGTCGACGCCGCACCATGACCGTCTCGCCGCCGCGGGCACACGCTTCGATCGGGCCTACGCGCAGCACAGCGTCTGCTCGCAGAGCCGGATCTCGATGTTCACCGGCTGGTATCCCCACGTCGCCGGCCATCGGACCCTCACCCACCTGATCCAACCGCAGGAGCCGAACGTCTTCCGGGCACTGCGCGTCGGTGGCTACCACGTCGCGATGGCCGGGGCCCGAGGGGACATGATGGCGCCGGGAGTGACGGCGTCGAGCAGCGATCGGTTCGGATTCACCCGGCCACCGGATCCGGCGGCCCTCGCCGAGTTCTTCTCCGCCGGGGTCCCCGCAGATGACCCCCGCTACTACTCCATGTGGGGGCCGCCGGTGTCGGACGACCCGTTCGATCTCGACGAGGCCACCGTCTCGACGGCGATCGACTGGCTCGCCGAAGGCCTGCCCGAACCCTGGTGTCTCTTCGTTCCGCTGATCTATCCGCACCCGCCGTTCACGGCGCCGCCGCGTTGGTACCACCTGCACGACCGGTCGGTGGACGCCGTGCCGCGGGGGCGGCGGGTCGGCGCTCCCCGCTTCTTCTCGTCGATCCACGACCGGTACGGGCTCGGGGTGATGGAGCCAGCGGACTGGGCCGAGTTGCGGGCCGTCTATCGCGGCATGGTCAGCCGGGTGGACGATCAACTCGGTCGTCTGCTCCGGGCCGTCGAGGGCGCGGGCAGCGCGGACTCGACGGTGACCGTCACGTTCACGGATCACGGTGAGTATCTCGGCGACTACGGACTCGTCGAGAAGTGGCCGGCGGGCGTCGACGACGTCCTGGTGCGAAATCCGTTGATCGTGCACGACCCCCGCCGGGCCGGGGGAGGGGTCGTGGGGTCCCCGGTCGAGATGGTCGACCTGACGGCGACGCTGCTCGACCTCGCCGAACTGGAGCCCACCTGGACCCACTTCGGCCGATCGCTGGTGCCGGCCCTCGACGATCCGTCCGTCGAGATCCGCGACGCCGCGTGTTCCGAAGGGGGATTCGCCGTCCGGGAGGCGCCCCTGTTCGAGCGTGGCGCTCACGGGCATTACCGGGAGAAGCAGGGACTCCAGGCCGACGACCCGGAGTCGGTCGGCCGCGTCATGGCCATCCGGACCACCGAGTGGTGTCTGGTGGAGCGTTTGTACGAGCCGCCGGAGCTCTACGACCTGCGCGCCGACCCCGAAGAACTCGTGAATCTCGCCGGGCGAAGCGAACATGCCGTGGTCGAGCGCGAGTTGTGTGACCGCCTGCACCGATGGCTGTTCGACACGGTCGACGTGATCCCCTGGACCCCGGACCCCCGGATGGATCCGGCGCTCCGGGCCGAGCTGCGCGGTGAGGGGATCCGACGAAGCAATGCTTGACCCCGCTGGCGAAGTTCCGTACGATCACCGATCCCCTGGGATGGTTGGAACCGTTCGTCAGGCGCCGTAAGCTGGTCGATCGCCGTGGTCGTCGACTGTCGTTCGGGTTCGCAGAATTCCTTGCGGTCGTCAGCGCGCCTCGGTTCCGGTGCTCCTCGCTCGACTCCAGGTGGTGTCTGTTGCCCGCACGTACTGTGGCACGCGACCGTTATTCGTTCGGAAAACTCGAGGAAGCCCTCGAACTCCCGGACCTGATCAGTGTCCAGCGGGATTCGTTCCGCTGGTTCCTTGACGAAGGCCTCGCCAACGCCTTCAGGGACATCTCCCCGATCAAGGACTTCACGGAGACACTCCAGCTCGAGCTGGAGTTCGATCCGTTCGATGAAGACCTGAAGCCTTATCCGAAGTTCTCCGTCGAGGAGTGCAAGGAAAAGGACATGACCTACGCCGCTCCGATCTTCGTCAAGGCGCGGTTCATCAACGCCTCGACCGGTGAGATCAAGGAGCAGACGGTCTTCATGGGGGACTTCCCGATGATGACCGACAAGGGCACCTTCGTGATCAACGGCACCGAGCGTGTCGTGGTCTCCCAGCTCGTCCGTTCGCCCGGCGTGATCTTCCAGCCCGGCGAGCGGTTCCGACTGCGGAACCTGTCCAAGCACCAGATGGTGACCGGGACGATCCACCCCTATCGCGGTGAATGGATCGAGTTCGACGTCGAGCAGAAGCCCGGCAAGGACCCGACCGCCGGTGTGCGTGTCGCCCGGAAGCGCCGCTTGTCGCTGTTCACGTTGTTCCGCGCTCTCGGCTTCGATGAGGAGAACGCGCCCGGTTTCCTCGAGGCCTTCGCCAATCACTTCGACTTCCTCGAAGGGCAGTGGGAGAAGGATCGTGAACTCGCGCCGACCCAGGACGAGTCCCTGATCGAGATCTACAAGAAGGCTCGCCCGGGCGAACCGCCGACCCTCGAAGCCGCGCGCTCCTACATGCGCAATGCGTTCTTCGAGAGCCGCCGGTACGACCTGAGCCGCGTCGGCCGCTACAAGCTGAACCGCAAGCTCGGCCCGGAGCTCGACCGCCTCGAAGAGCTCTTCCCGATGCTCAAGGGACTGCTCGACCGTCCGGAGATCGATCAGTCGGTCCTGTCGCGCTGCGAGGTCATGGCTGCGGCCACCTACCTGCTCCACCTGATGGTGGCCGAGCCGGGCTACCGCCTCGACGATCAGGACCACTTCGCGAACCGCCGGGTCCGCTCGGTCGGCGAGCTGATCCAGAACCAGGTCCGGATCGGTCTGTCCCGCATGGAGCGGGTCGTCCGTGAGCGGATGACCACTCAGGACGTCGAGGCGATCACGCCGCAGACGCTCATCAACATCCGACCCGTGGTCGCGGCGATCAAGGAGTTCTTCGGAACCTCCCAGCTCTCGCAGTTCATGGACCAGGTCAATCCGCTGTCGGGTCTCACCCACCGCCGCCGCCTCTCGGCGCTCGGCCCAGGTGGTCTGTCGCGCGAGCGGGCGGGCTTCGAAGTGCGAGACGTGCACTTCTCCCACTACGGCCGCATGTGCCCGATCGAGACCCCCGAGGGTCCGAACATCGGCCTGATCGGCTATCTGTCGAGCTACGCCCGGGTCAACGACTTCGGCTTCCTCGAGACCCCGTATCGCCGGGTCATCGACGGCAAGGTCACCGACGACATCGTCTTCCTCACCGCGGATGAGGAAGAGGAATACGTGGTCGCCCAGGCCAATGCGAAGTTCAACCCGGACGGCACGTACGTCAACGACAAGGTGCTCGCCCGTCGTTCGCCGCAGGCCGCGTCGCTCCGTGACCTCAAGCTCCAGCTCGAGCGGGACATCTTCTTCGGTGCGACCACCGAGATCGTCTCGGTGCCGCCGGAAGAGGTCCAGATGATGGACGTCTCGCCGAAGCAGATCGTGTCGATCGGTACGGGTCTCATCCCGTTCCTCGAACACGACGACGCCAACCGCGCCCTCATGGGTGCGAACATGCAGCGCCAGGCCGTGCCACTCCTCACCGCCGAGGCGCCCTACATCGGGACCGGCATCGAGGGTCGTGCGGCGCTCGACGCCGCGGACACCCTCACCACGACCGACTCCGGCACCGTCACCTCGGTCGACGGCAACCAGATCACGGTCGAATACGACAACGAGGGTCGCAAGATCCACCGTCTGCTCAAGTTCGAGCGGTCGAACCAGGACACCTGCATCAACCAGAAGCCCCGCGTCATGCCGGGCGACAAGGTCAAGGCCGGCGAGCTGCTCGCCGACGGTCCGTCGACCGATTGGGGCGAGCTGGCACTCGGCAAGAACCTCGTCGTCGCCTTCATGCCCTGGGAGGGCTACAACTTCGAGGACGCGATCATCCTCAACGAGCGCCTGGTGCGGGACGACGTGCTCACGTCGATCCACATCAAGGAGCACGAGATCGATGCCCGCGACACCAAGCTCGGTCCGGAGGAGATCACCCGGGACATCCCGAACCTCTCCGACGACATCCTCGCCGACCTCGACGAGCGCGGCATCATCCGTGTCGGTGCCGAGGTCGGTCCGGGCGACGTCCTGGTCGGCAAGGTCACGCCCAAGGGCGAGACCGAGCTCACCCCGGAAGAGCGTCTGCTCCGCGCCATCTTCGGTGAGAAGGCCCGCGAGGTCCGAGACACCAGCCTGAAGGTGCCGCACGGCGAGACCGGCAAGGTCATCGACGTCAAGGTCTTCAACCGGGACGACAGCCACGAGCTGCCCCCGGGGGTCAACCAGCTCGTGCGGGTCTACGTCGCCCAGAAGCGGAAGATCTCGGTCGGTGACAAGCTGGCCGGCCGCCACGGCAACAAGGGTGTGATCTCCCGCATCCTCGCCCCCGAGGACATGCCGCACATGGCCGACGGCACCCCCGTCGACATCATCCTCAACCCGCTCGGTGTGCCGTCCCGCATGAACGTGGGCCAGGTGCTCGAAGCACACCTCGGCTATGCCGCCCGGTGGGGTTGGAACGTCGACGGTGAGAACGTCGGCGCCGAGCCGCTCCGTGGCACCGAGAACAAGACCCGACCGTTCACCACGGCGTCGACCCTCGTGGCCACGCCGGTGTTCGACGGTGCGAAGTGGGATGAGAAGGCCCTGTCCGGCGACAAGCCGACGATCCAGGAGATCTTCACCAACCTGAACCCCGAGTCGGCTGACGGCACCCGCCTGATCCAGCCCGACGGCAAGGCCCAGCTGTACGACGGTCGCTCCGGCGAGCCGTTCGACAACCCGGTCATGGTCGGGATCATGTACATCCTGAAGCTGTCGCACCTCGTGGACGACAAGATCCACGCCCGGTCGACCGGCCCGTACTCGATGATCACCCAGCAGCCGCTCGGTGGTAAGGCCCAGTTCGGTGGTCAGCGCTTCGGTGAGATGGAGGTGTGGGCACTCGAGGCCTACGGCGCCTCCTACTGCCTCCAGGAGCTGCTGACGATCAAGTCCGACGACGTGCTCGGACGGGTCAAGGTCTACGAGGCCATCGTGAAGGGGGAGAACATCCCCGAACCCGGCATCCCCGAGTCCTTCAAGGTGCTCATCAAGGAGATGCAGTCGCTCTGCCTCAACGTCGAAGTCCTCGCCCATGACGGGCAGGAGATCGAGATGCGTGAGATGGACGACGAGTTGTTCCGTACCGCCGAGGAGCTGGGCATCGATCTGTCCCGCCCCGAGCGTGGCTCGGATGAAGATGACGCAGCCCGCGCCGCCGGCCGCCGCTGATCAGGACTGAGGAGACACCAATGCTCGATGTCAACGATTTCGATCAGCTGAAGATCGGCCTGGCCACGGCGGATTCGATCCGCATGTGGTCCAACGGCGAGGTCAAGAAGCCCGAGACGATCAACTACCGCACGCTCAAGCCCGAGAAGGACGGCTTGTTCTGCGAGAAGATCTTCGGCCCGACCAAGGACTGGGAGTGTGCGTGCGGCAAGTACAAGCGCGTCCGGTTCAAGGGCATCATCTGTGAGCGCTGTGGCGTGGAGGTCACCCGCTCGAAGGTCCGGCGTGAGCGCATGGGCCACATCGAGCTCGCCGCCCCGTGCGTGCACATCTGGTACCTCCGCGGTACCCGCTCGTGGCTCGCCTACCTGCTCATGGGCACCGAGCCCCGTGAGGAGCTGAAGGCCAAGCAGCTCGAGAAGGTCATCTACTTCGCCGCCAACCTCGTCGTGTCCGTCGACGAGGAGCGCCGCGACGAAGAGCTGCCGAACCTCGAAGCCGAGGTCATCGGCGAGCGCGAGGCCATCAACAAGGACATGGAACTCCGTCTCGCCGAAGAGCACGAGATGGTCGAAGCCGAGATCGCACAGATGGAGGCCGACGGCGCCAAGGAGTCCGAGATCAAGGCCCGCCAGCGTGCGGCCGAGAAGGACTTCGCCGCGACCCGGGAGCAGTTCGAGCTCGAGCTCGACGTGCTCGACCGTGCGTGGGACGAGTTCAAGGGTCTGTTCGCACGCAAGATCATCGACGACGAGATGCTCTGGCGTGAGATGGCCGACCGTTGGGGCGACTACTTCGAGGGCGGCATGGGCGCCGATGCGATCGCCCAGCTGATCGAGAAGATCGACTTCGACGACGAAGAGATCAAGCTCCGCGCCGCGATCGATCCGGAAGAGGGCGTCAAGCCCCTGTCGGCGCAGCGCAAGCAGAAGGCCATCAAGCGCCTCAAGATCGTCGCGGCCTTCAACCGGCGTGACGAGCACGCTCGCCGGCTCAACGACCCCCGGGCCATGATCCTGGACGTCGTGCCGGTGATCCCGCCGGAGCTGCGCCCGATGGTCCAGCTCGACGGTGGACGCTTCGCCACCTCCGATCTGAATGACCTCTACCGCCGGGTGATCAACCGGAACAACCGCCTCAAGCGGCTCCTCGATCTCGGCGCTCCGGAGATCATCGTCAACAACGAGAAGCGGATGCTGCAGGAGGCCGTCGACGCACTGTTCGACAACGGTCGCCGTGGTCGTCCCGTGACGGGCCCGGGCAACCGCCCGCTCAAGTCGCTGTCGGACATGCTCAAGGGCAAGCAGGGTCGTTTCCGTCAGAACCTGCTCGGCAAGCGCGTCGACTACTCGGGCCGTTCGGTCATCGTGGTCGGCCCGAAGCTGAAGTTCCACCAGTGCGGTCTGCCGAAGATCATGGCGCTCGAGCTGTTCAAGCCGTTCGTCATGAAGAAGCTGGTCGATGCCGAGCTGGCGCAGAACATCAAGTCGGCCAAGCGCATGGTCGAGCGCCGTCGTCCGCAGGTGTGGGAGGTCCTCGAAGAGGTCATCCAGGAACACCCGGTGATGCTGAACCGTGCGCCGACGCTCCACCGTCTCGGCATCCAGGCCTTCGAGCCGGTGCTGGTCGAGGGCAAGGCCATCCAGATCCACCCGCTCGTCTGCACGGCGTTCAACGCCGACTTCGACGGTGACCAGATGGCGGTGCACCTGCCGCTGTCGGCCGAGGCCCAGGCCGAGGCCCGGGTGCTCATGCTCAGCGCCAACAACGTGCTGTCGCCGGCGCACGGCCGTCCGCTCGTCACGCCGACCCAGGACATGGTCATCGGCTGCTTCTACCTGACCGAGATGATCGACGGTGAAGCCGGCGAGGGCATGGTCTTCCGCGACATCGACGAGCTGGCGATGGCCTACGAGGCCGGGATGGTCGGGCTGCACGCACCGATCGAGTTCCGGATCCCCGAGCTCATCGACACGCCGAAGAACGGTTCCGCCGCGACCTATCACAAGACGACGGCTGGTCGGGTCTTCTTCAACGAGGCGCTTCCCGAGGGCTTCCCCTATGTGAACCACGTGGTGAAGAAGCGGGACATCGGCCTCGTGGTCGACGAGCTGGCCACGGGTTATCCCAAGGCCGTCGTCGGGACGTCGCTCGATGCCATCAAGACCCTCGCCTTCCGCTTCGCTGCGAAGTCGGGTCTGACCGTCTCGATCGACGACGTCCGGACGCCTGCCGACAAGCAGGACATTCTCGACAAGCACGAGATCGAAGCCGAGAAGATCGAGAAGCAGTTCCGTCGGGGCATCATCACCGACGGCGAGCGTCGCCAGAAGGAAGTGGAGATCTGGACCACCGCCACGAACGAGGTGCGCCGCTCCATGGAGCTCGGCCTCAAGGCGATCCAGTTCAACCCGATCGACATGATGGTCGGCTCGGGAGCCCGAGGGAACATGATGCAGGTCCGCCAGATCGCGGGCATGCGAGGCCTCGTGGCCAACCCCCGAGGCGACCTCATTCCTCGCCCGATCAAGTCCAACTTCCGTGAGGGCCTCACGATGTTGGAGTACTTCATCGCCACGCCGGGTGCCCGCAAGGGCCTCGTCGACACGGCGCTGCGTACCGCCGACTCCGGTTACCTCACCCGACGTCTCGTGGACGTGGCCCAGGAAGTCATCATCAACGACCGGGATCCGTTCGAATCCGGTCGTCCGGTGCGTGGCGCCTGGATCGAGGACGTGAAGCCCGACGGCTTCTACCACAAGGAGACCGGCGAGCCGACCGACGCCATCGACATCGATGGTCGGATGGTGCGGACCTACCTCGAGACCCGTCTGTACAGCCGTGTGCTGGCCGACGACGTCGAGCTGGCCAACGGCACGACGCTCGAGAAGGGCACGCTGATCGGCGAGGACGAGATGGTCGCCCTCCGCGACGATCCGAACGTGACCCGGGTCCGCTGCCTGTCGCCGCTCACCGATGATTCGCCGATCGGTATCACCGCCGCCAGCTACGGCATGTCGCTGGCCACGGGTGGTTTCATCGAGGTCGGTGAAGCGGTCGGCGTCATCGCCGCCCAGTCGATCGGTGAGCCGGGTACCCAGCTGACGATGCGGACCTTCCACACCGGTGGTGTGGCCGGTTCGGCCGACATCGCCGGTGGTCTGCCCCGTGTGGTCGAGCTGTTCGAGGCACGGAGCCCGAAGGGCAAGGCCACCCTCGCCCGGATCTCCGGTGTCATCCGGATCGCCGAGGACGAGGGCAAGGGTCGGGTCATCACCGTCGTCGGTGACGACGGCGAAGAGGACACCTACACCGTGCCCGTCGCGGCCCGCCTCGAGGTGGCCGACGGTGACGAGATCAACGCCGGCGATCCGATCGTCGACGGTCCTCGTGACCCGAAGGAGCTCCTCGAGATCCGAGGTGTGCGTGAGACCCAGCAGTACCTCGTGGAAGAGGTCCAGAAGGTCTACCGCGACCAGGGTGTGTCGATCCACGACAAGCACATCGAGCTGATCGTGCGGCAGATGACCCGCCGGATCGCCATCTCGGAGCCGGGGGAGACCGAGTTCCTCCCGGGCGAGCGTGTCGATCAGTGGGCCTTCGCCGACAAGAACAAGCAGATGGTGTCGGAGGGTCTCCGACCCGCCGAAGGCCGGACCGAGATCATGGGCATCACCAAGGCGTCGCTCGCGACCGATTCGTGGCTCTCCGCCGCATCGTTCCAGGAGACGACCCGGGTGCTCACCGAAGCCGCCATCGAAGGCAAGTCCGACGGGCTCATCGGCCTCAAGGAGAACATCATCATCGGCAAGCTCATCCCGGCGGGTACCGGGCTGCAGCGTCACCGGGAGCTCGTCACCGAGGCGCCCGGTTATGAACCGATGCCGTTCTTCTCGACCGACGACGATGCGGACCCCGCCCAGTGGCTGGCGTCGATCGGTTCCCCCTCCGACGGTGGAACCGTGACCGCCCTGCCGAACACCGAGATCGGCTGACCCTCCCGACATTGATCGATCCGACCAGCCCTGGTGCTGGCCGGGTCGATCGAGAAGCGGCCGATCTGGCCGGTTCGATCGAAACCGATGACACCTCCACCTCGCCGGGTGGGGGTGTCGTCGCGTTCAGGTCAGCGCGACCAGGCCGTCCTTGATCAGCGCGGCGGTGACATAGGCGGCCGTGAGCGCCCACGGGAGACGTGGATCGTGGGCGATCCGGGCGGGCCGAGACGCGTCGGTGGCTTCCTCCGGTTCCAGGAAGACGAAGAACGAAAGCGCGAGCGCCGAGTAGAAGATGCCGAACGTCAGGCGATCGGTGAGCACGGGCAGAGTGTGGAACAGGAGCGCCACGACGAGCGCGCCATGCACGGTGCGACGATGCATGAGCGCCGCCGCGAGCCCGAACTCGGTGACGATCACCGCCCAACCCGCGAGCACGCCGAGTGGGGGGCCGGGCAGACTCGCATCGAGATCGGCCCACCACGTGTTGTCGAGCACGACGGTCTGCCAGTGCTCGAAGTAGGTGCCGTCCCGCCAGTCGGCGATGAGGACCTTGTTGAGCGCGGCGGCCGCGTACATCACGGAGAACTGCAGACGCAGCAGCCAGGTCGAGATCGCGCCGACGTGGGTGGCCATGAGCAGGAGGACCGCAGCGACGAAGAAGAGCGAGTTCCGGTAGACGAGCGCGTTCATCGTGATGCCGACGAACAGCGCGCCCGAGACGATGCCACAACCGAAACGTGGCGCCCGACCCCCGAGCACGAGGACGGAGCCGATCGCGATCAGCGCGCGCAACGTCCACACGGTCGCGTCGCCCGGCAACCACTCGAGCGGCGGGAGGATCGCCACGAACGGCGCTCGGAGTCTCCCGGCTTCCCCGAAGAACCAGAGCAGCAGCACGAGGCCCTTGGCCACCGCGAGCTGATGCGGCGGGAGCGCTGTGCCGTCGACACGCCACGGTGCGTGCCAACGACCCCGTGGCGCCGGATGGGCGTGCAGCGCGGGCGGGTCGCTCAGGGCCAGGACCACGTCTGCTCCTCCCCGCCGTTCACCCGGTAGCGCACGACCACGGCCGCCGGGTCGTCGGCGTGCTCGCGTTTCTCGGCCAGACGGACCGCCCGCAGCACATGGGCGCCGGCACGCGGTTCGGCTCCGACCGCGGTGTAGCCGTAGCGCTCGACGATCTCGGCAGGTGAGAGTGGTCGGCCATCGACGGTCGCCTCGATCTCGAAGTCCGTCCACTCGTCGTGGGGTGCCCACGTGAAGAACCGGTCGTCGTGGAACCGAGCGACCCCGGCCATCACCACCTGGCCGACCAGCAGCGCGACGGCGAGGCGCACGCGCCACCGATCGCCGGTCGTGATCCGCTGCATCTGATCCCGGTCGGCGTCCCGGTGCCCCTCATGAGTGCTCCCGAACGGGCTCCGTCGGAGCCCGATGGATAACCTCACCGCGTGCGAGCCGAAGCGACCGTGGACATCGGAACCGTCGAGGAGGTGCGCTCGGCCCTCGCCGAGCGCGACTACCTGGCCGACGAGGGACTGGTGACGTCGGTCTTCCTCGCCCTCCGGCTCGGGCGCCCGCTCTTTCTCGAGGGTGAGGCCGGGGTCGGCAAGACCGAGATCGCCAAGACGCTCGCCGACTGGGTCGGCGGACCGTTCATCCGCCTGCAGTGCTACGAGGGCATCGACGCCTCCCAGGCCGTCTACGAGTGGGATCACGCCCGCCAGCTCCTCCATCTCCGGACCGCAGAAGCGGCGGGGGAGACCGGGGATCTCGAGTCGCTCGAAGCCTCGCTCTACGACCCCCGCTTCCTCATCCGGCGCCCGCTGCTCGAGGCCCTCTCGCCTGTCGACGGCCCGCCCCCGGTCCTCCTGGTCGACGAGGTCGATCGGGCCGATGACGAGTTCGAGGCCTTCCTGCTCGAGGCACTGTCGGACTACTCGGTGACGATCCCCGAACTCGGGCCCGTGGTCGCCGCCCAACGACCGATCGTGGTGCTCACCTCCAACCGGACCCGCGACGTGCACGATGCACTCAAACGACGCTGCCTGTACCACTGGGTCGAGCATCCGACGTTCGAGACCGAGGTCGAGATCATCCGTCGGCGCGCTCCCGAGGTCGGTGAGCCGCTGGCCCGTCAGGTGGCCTCCGCTGTCGAGAAGATGCGCGGGCTGGCGCTCTACAAGCCCCCCGGCGTCGCCGAGACGATCGACTGGGCGCAGTCACTCGCGATCCTCGGTCAGACCGACCTGGACGAGACCACCGTCCGGTCGACCCTCGGTGCGGTGCTCAAGTACCGAGAGGATCAGCAGCGGGTCAGCGATCAGGCGATCAAGGACATGCTCGAGGTCGCGCTGAGCGCCGGGAACCGTTGACCGACGACGTCGCCTCTGTCGGCGATCTGCGCCCGACGGGCTCGGCCGAGCGGCTCGCCGTCGGCTTCGTCACGTGCCTTCGTGACGCGGGGATCGTCGTCCCGATCCACTCCTCGCTCACCTTCGCCGAGGCCCTCGGCGAGACCGGCATCGAGTCCCGCGACCGGGTCTACTGGTCGGCCCGGGCGACCCTCGTGCGGCGACCGGAGGACATCGAGGTGTTCGATCGCGTCTTCAGCACGTTCTGGTTGCAGCGCGAGCCCCGGATCATCCGGGTGGAGCAGGAACCGCCGAGCCTCGTGCTCGCGGTCGACGACAGCGAGACCCCCGGCGCCGACGATGCCGGCGCCCCACCGGATGACGACGGCGACGAGATGCCGACGCTCCGGTTCTCCCGGACCGAGGTCCTGACGGACAAGGACTTCGCCGAGTGCGACGACGACGAGCTCGACGAGCTCGGCCGGCTGATGACCACGTTGCGCTTCAGCACCGAGACCCGACCGTCGAGGCGACGCGTGCCGGCGAGGTCCGGCGATCGACACGATCTGCGCCGGACCGTTCGCACGGCGATGCGCCATGGGGGAGAACCCGTGCGCCGACACTGGACGACCACATCGGAGCGACCCCGTCGCATGGTGTTCCTCCTCGACGTGTCCGGTTCGATGGAGGCCTACGCACGTGGCCTCATCCGCTTCTGCCACGCCGCGGTCGTGGCGAGGGGTCGGGTGGAGGCGTTCACCTTCGGCACGCGCCTCACCCGGGTCACCCGCCAACTCGGTTCGCGTGACCCGGATCGGGCGCTCGCTGCCGCCGCGGCCGAGATGCCCGACTGGGCGGGTGGCACCCGGCTCGGCGAGGTCGTCCAGCGGTTCAACGACGAGTGGGGCATCCGCGGCATGGCTCGCGGTTCGATCGTCGTGATCCTCTCGGATGGGTGGGATCGGGGTGAAGCGGCGTTGCTCGGCGAGCAGATGGAACGCCTCCATCGGGTCACCCATCGTCTCGTCTGGGTGAACCCGCTGAAAGCCACACCCGGATACGCCCCACTGGCCGCCGGGATGGCCGCTGCGTTGCCCCATGTGGACGACTTCGTGGAAGGGCACAGCTTCAGCTCGCTGGCCGATCTCGCCGTCCGTCTGACCACACCCCTGGAACGGGGCGCCAGCCCTCGGATCTGACACGTCGGCGCCGATAGGACCCGATGGTCTTCGACGAGCTCATCGTGGCGCTGGCGGTTGTCGCCATGTTCGTCGCGCTCGTCTCCCGACGGGTCTCGCCAGCGGTGGCCGTCGTCGGCGCCCTGCTCGGTATCCATCTGCTCGGCGCCGCGGAGTTCGATCGTGCGTTCTCCGGCTTCGCCGCACCGGCACCCGTGACGATCGCCGCGCTCTACGTCGTGGCCGCCGGGGTCGAGCGGACCGGCGCACTCCACCGCGTCGGTGCTGCGTTGCTGGGTGACCGCACGCTCGGACTGGCGTCGGCCCGGCTCTCCGGCGCGGCCCTGGCCGCGTCGGCCGTGCTGGCCAACACCCCGGTCGTCGCGATGGGGATCTCCGCGACCGACAGCTGGTGTCGACGCCGATCGATCTCCGCGTCGCGGCTCCTGCTCCCTCTGTCCTCGGCGGCCATCCTCGGTGGCACGCTGACGGTGATCGGCACCTCCACGAATCTCGTCGCGTCCGATCTGCTCGCGGCCTCGGGTGCGGAGCCCCTCGGCTTCCTCGAGCCGGCAACGCTCGCGTGGCCCCTCGTCGTCATCGGCGGCGCGGTGGTCGCGTTCACGGGTTGGCGCCTGATGCCCGATCGTGGTGGTGCGGCCATCGACGAGGACGCCCCCGGCTTCCAGCTGGGCCTGGTCGTCGAGCCCGGTGGCGTCGTCGATGGTGCGACGCTCGCCGAGGCCGGACTGCGCCAGCTCGGCACGGTGTTCTGTGTCGCCGTCGAGCGGGCGGGTGTGACGATCGCGCCGGTCTCGGGGGACCTCCGGCTGCGGGCCGGCGATGTGTGTGTGTTCGCCGGGACCGTCGAGGCGATCGCGGATCTCGGCGAGCTCGATGGCATGCGCCTGCACGACCTCGACGCCGCGACGGGGCTCCACGTGCTCGGTGACGGCGCCAGGACCGCCTGGTTCGAGGCGGTCCTGGGGCCGAACGCCCCGGTCGTCGGTCAGCGTCTCCGGGACTCCGGATTCCGCGACCGCTACCAGGCCGCGGTCGTCGCGATCCGCCGGGCGGGACATGACGGCCCGCTCGGCCTCGGCGACGTCCGACTCCGTGCCGGCGACTCCCTGATCCTGCTCGCCGATCAAGGCTTCCGCCAGCGTTGGAAGCACCGCCGGGACTTCGTCCTGATTCGCCGTCGCAGCGATGCCCCCGTGCCCGACCGGGGGCGACTCCCCCTCGCGCTCGTCGCCCTCGCCGTCGTCGTGATCGCCCCGGTCGTGGGCTGGCTGGCCGTGCCCCGAGCTGCGTTGGCGGGAGCAGCGGCGATGGTCGTGTTCGGTGTGCTCCGACCTCGCGAGGCGAGGGACGCGGTCGATCTCAATGTCGTGGCGATCGTCGGCGCGGCATCCGGGATCGGTGCGGCCGTGACCACGTCGGGCCTCGCCGATCGGCTCGCGTCGGCCATCGAGACCACGGCGTCGTCGGGCACGCTGGTCGCCGCAGTCGGACTGGTGGTCGTGACGCTCGTCGCGACCGAGGTCGTCACCAACGTCGCGGCGGTCGCACTGATGGCGCCGGTGGCCCTCGCCGTGGCGGAGGATCTCGGGGCCGATCCCCGTCGCTTCCTCCTCGGGGTGACGATCGCCGCGTCCACGTCGTTCCTCACCCCGATCGGGTATCAGACCAACACGATGGTGCTCGGTCCCGGGCGATACCGCCCGCTGGACTACCTGCGACTGGGCCTGCCGCTGACATCCCTCGTCGTGCTCGTCATTCCGGCCATGATGGTGGCTGGCTGAGGCAGTGCCGGGCGTCGTGGGGCTCCGCGACGACCGGTTCGAACCCGGTCCACTTCGGATCGGGAACCAGAGTTGCAGAGTCCGCGTCGAATGTGCGTTGGGATCGCCTCGCGCGGCCCTAGCCTTGCCTGTTGGCGTGCGCGCCCGCCGACGCGCCGCAACACCTGATTCGTTCGTCTCGAGGTTTTTCGTGCCCACCATCCAGCAGCTGGTCCGCAAGGGCCGACAGGACAAGACCCGCAAGGGCAAGACGCCGGCCCTCCAGGGCTCGCCGCAGCGCCGAGGCGTCTGCACCCGCGTCTACACCGCCACCCCGAAGAAGCCGAACTCGGCTCTTCGGAAGGTCGCTCGTGTTCGTCTCACGACGGGTATCGAGGTCACGGCCTACATCCCCGGTGAAGGTCACAACCTCCAGGAGCACTCGATCGTGCTCGTCCGTGGTGGTCGTGTGAAGGACCTCCCCGGCGTTCGTTACAAGATCATTCGCGGCACCCTCGACACCGCCGGTGTGCGCGACCGCAAGCAGGCCCGTAGCCGCTACGGCGTCAAGAAGGACTAGCCGACATGCCCCGTAAAGGTCCCGCACCTCGCCGCGAACTCGAGCCGGATCCGGTTCACAACTCCGTTCTGGTCACCCAGATCGTCAACAAGGTCCTCCTCGGTGGCAAGAAGACCACCGCGGAGCGCATCGTCTACACGGCGCTCGACATCGTCGCCGAGAAGACCGGCACGGACGCGGTCGCCACGCTGAAGCGTGCGGTCGACAACATCCGTCCCCAGCTCGAGGTCCGCAGCCGCCGCGTCGGTGGCGCCACCTATCAGGTGCCGGTCGAGGTCCGTCCTCGCCGTGCGACGACCCTGGCCGTCCGCTGGCTCGTCGGGTTCTCCCGCGACCGCCGCGAGCGCACCATGGCCGAGCGCCTGGCCAACGAGATCCTCGATGCCTCGAACGGCATCGGTGCTTCCGTGAAGCGCCGTGAGGACCTGCACAAGATGGCCGAATCCAACAAGGCCTTCGCGCACTACCGCTGGTAGTCCGCGTCCCCCACCGCCCCCCGAACGCACGCACCCGAGGACATCGACATGGCGAAGCGGCCCACCGAGCTCGATCACTACCGCAACATCGGCATCATGGCCCACATCGATGCCGGTAAGACGACGACGACCGAGCGCATCCTCTTCTACACCGGCAAGAACTACAAGATCGGCGAGGTCCACGACGGCGGCGCCACCATGGACTGGATGGAGCAGGAGCAGGAGCGTGGCATCACGATCACCTCCGCTGCCACCACCTGCTTCTGGAACGATCACCGGATCAACATCATCGACACCCCCGGCCACGTCGACTTCACCGTCGAGGTCGAGCGCTCGTTGCGCGTGCTCGACGGCGCCGTCGCGGTGTTCGACGGTGTCGCCGGTGTGGAGCCGCAGACCGAGACGGTCTGGCGACAGGCGGACCGCTACGGCGTGCCGCGTATGTGCTTCGTCAACAAGCTCGATCGCACCGGCGCCGACTTCTACTTCTGCCTCGACACGATCAAGGAGCGCCTGAGCGATCAGGTGGCCGTGATCCAGCTGCCGATCGGCATCGAGGCCGACTTCCTCGGCGTGGTCGATCTGATCAAGATGAAGGCCCTCGTGTGGCCGGCGACCACCGACGAGAAGGACCTCGGCGCGACCTACGAAGAGGTCGAGATCCCGGCGGAGTACGCGGACAAGGCCGAGGAATACCGCATGGCGCTCGTCGAGGCGATCGCCTCGACCGACGACGCGCTCATGGAGAAGTTCTTCGAGGACGAAGAGATCACCGAAGCAGAGCTCAAGGCCGCGCTGCGGACCGCCACGATCGACAACAAGCTCGTGCCGATCCTCTGCGGAACCGCCTTCAAGAACAAGGGCGTCCAGCCCCTGCTCGACGCCGTGATCGACTACCTGCCCTCGCCGCTCGATCTTCCGCCCGTCGAGGGCACGAAGGTCAAGGGCGGCGATCCGGACACCCGGAAGGCCGACGACTCCGAGCCCTTCTCGGCGCTCGCGTTCAAGATCATGACCGCGCCGAACGTCGGCAAGCTCGCCTACTTCCGCTGCTACTCCGGGACGATGGAGAAGGGCGGCCAGGTGATGAACTCCCGCACCGGTCAGCGCGAGCGCATGGGCCGCCTGCTGGAGATGCACGCCAACAAGCAGGAAGATCGCGACGTCGCGATGACCGGCGACATCATGGCGGCCATCGGCCTCAAGAACGTCCGGACCGGCGACACACTGACCGATCAGGCGAACGCCATCATTCTCGAGTCGCTCGACTTCCCGGATCCCGTGATCCACGTTGCCGTCGAGCCGAAGACGAAGGCCGACCAGGACAAGATGGCCAAGGCCCTCCAGTCGCTCTCCGAGGAGGACCCGACCTTCCAGGTCCGGACCGACGAGGAGACCGGTCAGACCGTGATCTCCGGCATGGGCGAGCTGCACCTCGAGGTGCTCGTCGACCGCATGCTCCGCGAGTTCAAGGTGGACGCGACCGTCGGCAAGCCGCAGGTGGCCTATCGCGAGACCGTGTCGAGCACGGTCGAGAAGCACACCTACACGCACAAGAAGCAGACCGGTGGTTCGGGTCAGTACGCCGAGGTCACGATCATGCTGGAGCCCACGGGCCCCGGCGGTGGCTTCGAGTTCGTCGACAAGATCAGCGGCGGCCGCGTGCCCAAGGAATACATCCCCTCGGTCGGCAACGGCGTCGAGGAGTCGATGACGAGCGGTGTGCTCGCCGGCTTCCAGACCGTCGACGTGCGCGTCACGCTCACCGATGGCAAGTACCACGACGTCGACTCTTCGGAGATGGCGTTCAAGATCGCCGGGAACATGGCCTTCAAAGAGGCAGCCCGACAGGCGAAGCCGATCCTCCTCGAGCCCACCATGGCCGTCGAGGTCGTCACCCCCGAGGATTACATGGGTGACGTGATCGGTGACCTCAACTCCCGTCGTGGCCAGGTCGGCCAGATGGAAGCGCGAGGCAACAATCAGGTCGTCTCGGCCAACGTGCCACTGTCAGAGATGTTCGGGTACTCGACCGACCTGCGTTCCAAGACGCAGGGCCGGGCGACGTACACGATGCAGTTCGACAGCTACAAGCAGACGCCCGGCAACGTGCAGGAAGAAATCGTCAAGCGGATCCGGGGCGAGTAGACCCCGAACCCTGGATAAGCGAAAGCAGAAAAATCATGGCTAAGGAAAAGTTCGAGCGGACGAAGCCGCATGTGAACGTTGGGACGAT
>JAHDCV010000067.1:0-6261 GCA_020629695.1 Acidimicrobiales bacterium
TGGTTGCTCGCTCATGGTTCCGACACTATGTGGTCAACTGTTAACAGTCAACATCGAGTGCTATGGTTGTCGACGTGAACCTCTCGCTGGCGCACACCGACCTCGGCTCCGCCGTCACCACGGCGCTGCGCGACGCCATCGTCGCGGGCCGATTCGAGGCGGGGGAGCGGCTGGTCGAGACCGACCTCGCCGAGCAGTTCGGCACGAGTCGTGGCCCCATCCGGGATGCCCTCGCCGAGTTGGAGCGGACGGGGCTCGTCGAGCTCAGGCCCCGCAAGGGATCGTTCGTCCGGACGCTGACCGCCACCGACGTCGACGAGGTCTACAGCCTGCGCATCACCCTCGAGTCGATGGCGATCCGTCTCGCCGTCGAGGCCGGACGGGGTGATGCGATCGGGTCGGAGCTGTTGGAGGCGCTGGCCGTGGCCCATGCCGGTGGCGGCGGGTCGCATGCGATCGCCCTCGCCGACATGGCGCTCCACCGGGCCGTCGTGGCGGCGGCCGGGCACCAGCGGTTGCTCGAGGCCTGGGAGGCCCTGGCCGACCAGACGTTGCTGATGATGGCGACCCTGCCGTCGGTGGCGCCCGACATCCAGGGCCCCATGGGCGCCCACCGGGCGATCGTCGACGCGCTCGCCTCCGGTGTCGCCGACGTCGCCGAGGCGGCCCTCGTCGAGCACCTCACCGAGGCCCGAGCCGCCATGTCCGCCCGCTTCCGCTGATCGGCAGGGCGACGTGCTCCAGGCGATGATGCGGTTCGAGCCGGTATCGCCCTCGACAGAAGTCGTGTCCGGGCGAGCGTCGCCGCTGCCAGCAGATCGGTGCGTGAGCTCCCGCGTATCTAGTCGTACACCGTCGCAGCGAGCAGCATCTGGGCAACGACGGCCCACGACGGATGGTGCGGCAAGCGGCTCTCGGCTCCACTGGTGCGGCCGGACATGTCGTCGGTCCAACCCCAGAGGGCTTCGAGGAAGACCTCCAGTCGATGGTTCTCGATCCTGCCGAGCTCTGCTTGCCTCCGGAGTTCGTCGAGGAAGTCGACGAAGTCGGTGAGTGTGGTGATGCCCTCGACGTCCGGCGCCCAGTCAGAACCCATGGGCTCGCAAGCTAGTCACGCCGAGTCGGCGTGACCCGTGGTTCATTTTGTGCAGGCAGATCCCTACGACACCAAACGTCACTCTCGACCGTGCCACTGGCGCCACCGGGCGAGCGTAGAGCGTGGGCCTTCGCCGGTTCTCAGCTCGAGGTCAGCCTGTGGCTCAACCCCAAAGGCTCCGACCATCGGGGAGAATCACTCGCTCTGCTCCGTTGGAGTCGACGAAGAGCGCCTCGGAAGATCCGAGTGTTCGAGCGATCCAGCCAACCGCTCCTGGAAAGAAGTAGTCACCGATTCCGTGGCTGAGGACGATGCAGTCGGCGGCCATGATCCACGAGAAGCCCTCGGCGATGCCGTGGTCCTCGAGTACGTGCTGGGCAGCTTCGACCAGGCAACGTGCATCGAGGTCGTCACTCGCCGCCGCGGCGGCAACGAGTTCCAGTCGAATATCCGGGGAGGACTTCGTTGACAATCGAACCTCGAACACATCCGTGGAGCGGCTTGTGACGTCTCGAGGGACCAGTACGCAGTCGCTGATCCAAGCGGCGAGTGCTGCGAAGACCATCGCGCCACCGCCCTTCGGGCAGATGATCCCGTAGTCGCCTCTGAGCCATCCCATGCCCGCCCTCGTTCCCTGGCGCTCCGAAGCCATGCTGGGATGGTTGCACGCGTTGATGCGCTCGGACACTCAGCCGGTGATGAGCTGGTCGACGAGATCCTGCGGTGTTCGGCCTCGGCCGCCCTGACGGAACATCCACACGCCGGGTGCGATGAAGAGCAGCCCACCGACGAGACCGACCGGGGCGAACCGCACGACGTCGGTGTCCCAGAAGGTGAGGCCGAGTCGGACGGCTCCGGCCTCGGTCGGTTCGAGGAATCGATAGAGGTCAGCGTCGAGGCCCGGCGCCCGGGAGCGCTGGTGGTAGTCGTGCTCGTGGAAGGGCGTCGGTTCGGGCGTCGCCGAGAACCCGATCCCGTTGAGCGCCGACACGACGTCGGCGTCGCTGATCCCGTCCCGGAGGGTGATCTCCGCGAGGTCGGCCGAGCCGTTCCAGAACAACGACAACCAGCGTTGGTCCCGCTCGACGACCTCGATCTCGTCCAGGGTGGCGATCTCGTCGATGACCGTGCGCATCTCGAGCGCGGCACTGAAGGGCCCGCCGAGGGCCAGGACGAGCCCGATGAAGACGAGGAACAACCCGCCGATGCGCAGCGCCATGGCGGTGAGGATCGCACACCGCTACGGCCACGAGTCCGAATCCCCAGCGTGTCGATCCGGTCGGTGTCACGATCAGCGGATGCTGACCCGACTCGATCTCCGCCACGCCGACGCGCTCGAGGTCTTCCTCGCCGGCTTCGACGGTCGAGAAGACGAGCTGCACGGCTACTTCTGCGACCGGGACGCCTCGATCGAGCGGGCCGTCGCCGAGTTGGCCGCGTGGGAGTCCGGTGACGGGT
This sequence comes from Acidimicrobiales bacterium, assembly GCA_020629695.1. GTDB lineage: Bacteria > Actinomycetota > Acidimicrobiia > Acidimicrobiales > SZUA-35 > JAHDBV01. Next base: position 2,555 of record JAHDCV010000067.1, read on the forward strand.
TGCCCGACGGGTGGGTCCCGTGCACGACCCTCTTCTGGGAGGACGACGGCGCGCTCGCCGGTGTGATCAACATCCGTCACCACCTCTCGCCGCAGCTCGAACAGGTCGGTGGCCACATCGGGTACTCCGTGGCGCCCGATCACCGCGGTCGCGGCGTGGCCACGTCGATGCTCGGCGGGGCGCTCGCCGAGTGTCAACGGCTCGGTGTCGACCGAGCGCTCCTGACCGCCGACACCGGCAACGTCGCGTCGTGGCGCACGATCGAACACCACGGTGGTGTGCTCCTGAAGGAGGAGCCACACGACGGGATCCCGCAGCGGTGGTACTGGATCGACATCGGGTGACACTGCGATCCATGGCCGACGAACCGCCTCACATCGCTCTCGTCACCGGCGCCTCCCGAGGTCTCGGGGCGGCGATCGCCCACCGCCTCGCCGTCGACGGATGGACGGTCGCCGTCAACGGCATCGTCGCCGACGAGACGACCGCCGTCGCGCACTCGATCGTCGACGCCGGAGGTTCGGCTGCCCCATTCATCGCCGACGTGACCGACGAAGCCGCGGTCACGGCGATGGTCGACGACATCACCTCCACTCTCGGTCCGGTCACCTGCCTCGTGCTCAACGCCACCGGGCCCCAGCCCGACGGTGACGTCGACGGCACGGGCTGGCCCGAGACGCTCGACGAGCTCGACTTCTTCGTGCGCTCACCGCTCATCGTCGGCACGGCCGTGCTGCCGGGCATGCGGGCAGCCGGCCACGGACGCATCGTCCACATCGACTCCGAGGTCGTCTCGAAGACCCCGGCCAACCGGGTCGCCTACACGACGGCGAAGGCGGCGCAGGTCGGGCTCGCCCGGAGCTGGGCGGTCGAGCTGGCGCCTGAGGGCATCACGGTCAACTCCGTCGCACCGGGCTTCGTGCCGGTGGAACGTCACGACAACGTGGCCGAGGTGCACCGTGAGGCCTATCGCTCCACGGTGCCCATGGGCGCCATGGGCACCGCCGCCGATGTCGCCGCGGCGGTCGCCTTCTTCGCCTCCGACGAGGCGCGCTTCATCACCGGTCAGCGGCTGCTCGTGGACGGCGGTCGCTCGCTCGGCTGACCGCCACGCTTGCAGGAACTTGCGCGACCTCGTGACGCTCGGCGTCAAGCTCGGTGACTATTTCGAGGCGAGGATCGTCAGCTCGACACGATTGCGGACGTGGAGCTTCTGGTAGGTCCGGTAGAGGTGGCTCTCCACGGTTCGTCGTGAGACGAAGAGCGCCTCGGCGATCTGCGCGTTGGTCGAGCCCGCGGCGACCCCCTCGACCACGCGGATCTCGGTGGGTGTGAGCAGGTCCCGCCACGACCTCGCCGTCGATGCCTCGGCGATCTCGACCGTGCCGTCCAACGCGGCCAGCTGATGGTCGAGGTGTCGTGCGTCGAGGTCGCCACCACTGGCGCGGTCCCGCTCGTCGCGCACACGTCGCAGCACGGTCGTGTCGGCGCCGACCAGTGCCCGACACCACGTCAGGACCCACGGCCGAGGCTGGTGCCGGAGCACCTCCAACCGGCCGACGATCGCCATCGCCGCGTCGTCCTGACCCTCAGCGACCAGCACCTCGACGAGCATCGGGGCGATCTCCCACATGGGGAGGTGGGCCCCGAGCGCGTCGAGGCTCTGCCAGAGCAGGTCGAGGCCGGCCAGCGCCGCGGCGTCGTCGCCGTGTCGCCGGTCGAGCTGTGATCGCACCGAGAAGAGGCGGTCGGCGCCATGCCCTCCGTTCGCCCGCTGCCGCCGATCACACTGGTCGAGGTGGGCCTCGGCCGTCTCGAGGTCGCCCTGCAACAGCGCCGCCTCGGCGACGATCGAGTGCAGCCGGGCGTCTTCGATGTGTGCGCCGTGATCGTCGCTGTAGCGCAGCCCGGCCTCGGCCAAGGCCCGGGCCGCGTCGACGTCGGCGCACCGCAGCATCGACTCCGCATGGGCGAGGTGGAACATCGGCTCGTGCCAACCGAGCCCCAACAACGCGGAGCGTTCACGCCCGGCCACGACCGTCGCCCGGGCGGCGTCGTGCTGATCCGCCCACACCTGGACCTGCGCGAGGAAGTAGTGCGGGGTGTTGCGGAACACCTCCGGGTCGTCGACCGCCTCGGCGATGGCGACCCCGCGGGTGGCCGTCTCGACGCCGGTGGCCGTGTCGCCATCGAGTGCGTGGAGCAGGCCCCGCACCCCATGGGCATAGGCGAGCGCCGCCGCACTGGAGGCGCCGTCGAGAACCACCTCGCAGAGGTCGGTCGCCGTGGCGAGGTCGCTGGCCGTCAGGCGGGCCAGGGCGGCATCGACGCCGGCGACACCACGATCGACCCCGCGCGGATCGCCGTTGCGGTAGAGCTCGGTGAAGCGATCGGCGGACTCCTGGAGCTTGCCGCTCAGGAACAGTGTCGAGGCCAGGGTGAACCCGAACCGACTCCGGGCCGGCTCGGGTGTGGTTTCGATCAGGCGAGCCCGGGCGATGGCCTCGGCCTCACCCAGCCGGCCGGAGAAGACGCAGCCCTCGGCGAGCAGTTCGTCGACCCGAAGGCGTTGCGGCTCGTCGAGCCGCCGGGAAGTCCGCAGCCGCCGCATCATCTCGACCGCCGACTCCGGGGAGTCGAACCGGATCCGCTCGGCGGTCTCGATCAAAAGGGGCACGGTGTCGTCGACCCCACCCTCCAGAGCGATGACCAGGTGTCGGACGACCGTGGACGGCTCGGCTCCCCGGTCGAGGAGCAGGCCGGCAGCCCGACGATGCCGGGCCGCTCGCACGTCGATCGGCAGGTCGTCGTAGAGCGATGCGCGGACGAGGTCGTGCGAGAACGCATGGTGATCGCCCACGGGGCGCAGGACCCCGGCGGTCCGCGCGGGCTCGGTGGCGGTCCAGACCTCCTCGACGGGTCGGCCCGCCAACGCCGCCACCGAGGCGAGACCGAACGACGCTCCGAAAACGGCGGCGTGTCCGAGCACCTCGACCGTGTCGGCGGGGAGCGCGGCCACCAGTCGGTCGACCGCCGACCGGTGGGCGTCGGCGCCGGAGTCGTCGGGTCGAGTCGAGAGATCGACGATCGTGCCGGCGAGGAACGGGTTGCCCCCGGCTCCGGCCAGGGCGACCACGAGGTCGCGGTCGGGCGCCGCACCGAGCCGTTCCTCGGCGAGATCGACGAGGTCGGCGATGTCGAGCGGGCCGAGCTCCAACGCGGTCGCGCCGAGCCCGTCGAGCCGACGCAACATCTCGTCGACGTGGGGTTCGTGCGGCCAGGGCCGAACGCCGATCGCCACGACGACCCGATGGTCCACGAGATCCCGGACGATGAGCGGCAGGGTCCGGGCAGTGTCGGGATCGGCCCACTGGAGGTCGTCGAGGACGATCGTGAGCGGCGCCGTCGCCGCGGCGGCCTGCGCCAGCTCGATGACCCGGTCGTGCGTCGGGCCGTCGTCGACGCGTCCGATCGGCCGCTCGCCGGGACCGAGCGTCCCGATTCGCAACCACGGATCGAAGCTCCGCGCCGAGGCGACCTCGTCGGCTTTCACGTGCCAGACCCGGTGGTCGTGGTCGAGGGCCATGACGGCGAGCCGGTCGAGCAGCGCCGACTTGCCGACCCCGGCCTCGCCACGAACGACGACGCAGGCACCGTCGCCCGCTGCGACCGAGTCGAGCACGCGTGCGGCGGTCGCCAGCTCGTCC
>JAHDCV010000067.1:6361-22844 GCA_020629695.1 Acidimicrobiales bacterium
ACCGTCGCCCGCTGCGACCGAGTCGAGCACGCGTGCGGCGGTCGCCAGCTCGTCCCGGCGCCCGTGGAGTGTCGGTGAAGCGCCCATCAGACCGTCCGGATCGTAGGTCCGAGCGTTCGCCCGGTGCTGGCGAAGCGGTCAGCTGAGCTCGCCGAGGATGCGATCGGCCCGGGCGACGTAGTGGCGGGCCCGGAACGACTCGGCGAGCTCGCGCCCGGCCAGGGCATGCATCTCGGCGGCGTCACGGTTGTCAAGCGCGAGCGCAGCACGTGCGAGGGCGAGGTCGATGGGTCCGAGCGTGAGCACGCCGGCCCCGCACTCCAGCCGACCGGAGAACGGGAGGAGCTGCCGATAGCCGGCCCTCGCGCCGTCGCTGTCGCCGAGTGCAACGGCCATGTCGATGATCGCGAACATCCCGATGGTCCACACGAAGTTCATCGGGACCTCGAAGTCGACTGCGCGGAACTCGTCGTACACCGTGAGCGCTTCGTCGAGACGGCCGGCGGCTGCGAGGCTGGCGCCCCACCCCGCCCGCCACACCACGAAGTCGGGTTGCGAGTTGGCCTGGATCTCGAGGAACGGCTCGAGCGCCGCCGTCTCCTCTCGTGCGTAGTAGAGGCCGAAGAGCGCGCCGCCGTAGGCCTGTTCCGCATCGGCGTGGGAGCCGCCGGCGGAGGCCAGCGTCGTTGCGAGTTCGTCGTCGATGCCGGGTCGATCTTCGAGCACGCCGAGCACGTCGTGCATCATCTGCACGATCCAGGTGAAGTACGGGATCTGCGCTCGATCGAGTAGGCCGCCGATCTCGGTGAGGTGGTGGCGGAACTCGTTCGCCCGCCCGAGTTCGAGCAGGCAGTGCAGCCGGCAGATCGCAGCCTGCGCCTGGCCTTCGATGTTGTCCCGCTCCCGTGCGGACGCCCAGAGTTGCTCGGCCAGAGGGAGGCGGTCGATCGTCGAGCGCGGATCCCAGAGGGCCACCCAGCGATTGGACATGATCACGTGTCGCAATGCGGGGTCGTCCGCTTCGCGGGCGATCGCGTCTGCCTCGTCGAGCAGTCCGACGCGTCGGTCCCGGTCGGGGTCGAACGAGAGGGCCGAGGCGAGTGTGCCGAGCACCTGGCACCGGCGGGGGTCGTCGGCCGGCAGCGCATCCAGCACCTCCTCACAGAGCGCGACATGATCTCGATCGACGACGCCGGCCTCGGGGAACCACCAACCGGGTCGGAGGGTCGCCGTCGCGAACTCGGCGAGGAGATCGGTGCGGCCGGCCCGCCGTGCCGCGTCGGCACCGGCGACGAGGTGGGGTCGGGGGTCGGCGGTCTCGGACCGCCGCAGGGTGCGGGCCATGCCGAGGTGGAGGCGGGCGAGCAGATCGAGGTGGTCGCCCGCCACACTCGCCAACACGTCGAGCCCCCGTCCGTACTTGATCGACCCGGCTTCCCAGGCGAGTGCACGCTCGTCGGCCTCGCCCGACTGCAGCAGCAGTTCCGCTGTGCCCACCTGGTCGATCGAGGTGTGGGCGAGATACGCGTGGTGGGCCTGTTCCTGCACCGACGACGAGCGGGCGGCGAGTGCCTCGCGGACCTGGTCGTGCATGCGGCCCCGCCGGGTCACCGAGAGGTTCTCGTAGAGCGACCGCTGGACGAGGGCATGGGTGAACGAGAACGTGCCGGAGCCGCCCGACTCGGTCACGATCCGTGCGGCGATGGCCTCCTCGAGGCGGTCGAGGATGGTGTCGCCGTCGAGCCGCGACACCGCACTCAGGACCTCGAGATCGAAGTGTTGACCGGCGACCGACGCGATCGTGAGGGTGTCGACCACGTCGGGATCGAGTCGGGCCACGCGCCGGTCGATCACGTCGCGCACGTTCTCGGGCAGCTCGATGTCCTCGAGAGCGGCCGTCGCGACCCACCGGCCCTCACGCAGCTCGATCACCCCCGTCTCGGCGAGGCTTCGGAACATCTCGGTGACGTACAGCGGGCTGCCGTTGGCTTCGTGGCGGATCGAGTGGATCAGCTCGACGGCCGCATCGTCGAGCTCCGTCGCGCCCCGGGCCCGAGCGAGGTCGAGCACATCGGTGTCGGCCAGCCCGTTGAGCTTGATGCGGTCGAACCCCTCGGTCCGGCGGAGATCGGCGAGCAGGTTGGCCAACGCCTCGCCCCGCACGACCTCGGAGTCGCGATAGGTGCCGAGCACGACCAGTCGCGACTCGAGCGAATCGTCGCAGACCCGCCGGAGCAGGGCGAGGGTCGAGGCTTCGGCCCACTGGAGGTCGTCGAGCACGAGCACCAGCCCGGCGGGGGCGGCGAGGTGATCGAGGGCGGACAACACCGACCGGAACAGTCGGGGTCGGTCGGCGTCCGACGGTGTGGCGGCGGCCGACGAACGGTCGCCGCCGAGTTCCGGAAGGAGGGCCCGCAGATCGGCGAGGTCGGTCGGGTCGGCGGACCGCAGCAGCTCGAGCACGGGGGCCGGACGAAGCGCCTCGGCGAACGGTTGATAGGGGTCGGCGAACCCCTCGCTGCAGCGGCCGAAGAGGACGATGCCGCCGTCGTCCGCCACCTGCTGCGCGAACTCCGACGACAGCCGGGTCTTCCCGATCCCGGGTTCGCCGGCGATCATCGCCACCCGCCGTCTCGGGGGTTCGGCTCGCACCGACTTCCAGGCCGACTCGAGCACGCCGAGCTCCTGTGCTCGGCCGACCATCGGCCAACCCGACCGTTGCTCGAGGTGGGCCGGCAGCGGCACGGCGGCGGAGGGGCCGTCGTCGGGCACCCAGGCGATCTCGCAGTGATGGACCGGGTCGGGCAGACCCTTGAGTTCGACGCTGCCGCGGTCGACGAAGTCGGCGTCGGTGCGACCGCCGGCGAGCAGGCGGACGAGGTCGCTGCAGAGGATCGAACCGGCCGACGCGAGGCTCTCGAGCCGGGCGGCCTCGACGACCGGCGTGCCGAACAGGTCACCGTCCTCCACCGACACGTCGCCCACGCTGAGCCCGATCCGGATCTGGATCGGTGCGAGCGCGTCGGGGCGCCGTCGATATCGGGCCACCGCCTGCTGGATGCCGACGGCGGCGTCGATGCTCTGGTGGCACGTCCGGAATGCCGCCATCACGCCGTCGCCGGCCGTCTTGACGACCCGCCCGTCCTGGGCCTCGATGGCCTCGGTCAGCAGATCGTCGTGCACCCGCCGCAGCTCGTCGGCCGCGGTCTCACCGATCGACACCCGGACCCGGGTCGAGTCGACCATGTCGGTGAACATGATCGTGTACGTGCCACTGGCGATCTCGGGACCCACGCGGCCGACGCTACGACGGTCACGCCCGGCCGGTCCTCAGTGAAAACACGCAAATCGGTCGTCCGCTCAGAGGCTGTCCCAGCCGCCGGCGTAGCCGACGTTCTGGCCCGTCGTGAAGCCGCTCGAGCCATCGAGGAAGACCGCACAGAACGCGGCGAACTCCTCCATCGAGCCGAGACGCCGCATCGGCACCTGACCCTCGATCTTCGCTCGGACCCCGGGGTCGTCCGCACCGGACGCCGCCCGGAAGGCCGGGAAGTCCATGAAGTTCGTACCGACGGAGTTGACCTGCACGCCCGATCGGCTGACCTCCATGGCAGCGTTCTTCACGAGCATGTTCGCCGCGGCGCGGGTCGAGGAGTAGAGCGGGGCGCCCCAGGTGGGGCGGAGCCCGGACGCCGAGCTGATGATCAGCACCTGACCGCCGCCGGCCTCGACCATCGGTGGGAGCACGGCCTGGAGGAAGTGGAACGGCGCCTCGACGTTGCCGCGGGTCACCGCCTGCAGGTCCTCGAGCGATGCCTGGAGTAGGCGCCCCTGGATGATCTGACCCGAGAACATGACGGCCGCGTCGAGCCGTCCGAAGCGGTCGTGCGCTGTCGACACGAGGCGGCCGGACACCTCGGGATCACCGAGGTCGGCCACTCCGGTGACGACCTCGACCGCCGCGCCGGTGGCCTCGAGCTCCTCGACGAGTCCGGCCTCGGGATCGCCCACCACGAGGTCGTGTCCACGAGCCGCCAGCACCCGAGCCAGCGCAGGACCCACGTAGAACCCGGCATTGGCCACCACGGCGACACGAGTCGTGTCGCTCATGGGAGTTCGATGACGGTGACGGTGCCGGAGTTGCCGTCGACCTCGATGATCGCACCGTCGGGGATCGACCGGGTCGCCCCGACAGCGGACACCACGCACGGGATACCGAGTTCCCGGCTCACGATCACCGCGTGGCTCATCGTCGCGCCGACGTCGACCACGACGGCCTCCGCGGCCAGGAACAGCGGCGTCCAGGACGGATCGGTGATCGGCGCGATCAAGACATCGCCCGGCCCGAGGTCGCCGGGCTCCGCCGGATCGAGCACGATCCGAGCCGTACCCCGGGCCACGCCGGGACAGCCGGCGATGCCTTGGAGTGTGTCGCCGGCACCGGATGCGGCGACCTCTGCATCGGTCGATTCCCAGGTGTCGACCGAGGGGATCTCGCCTTCGAAGATGAAGGGTGGGATCTTGGTCGACAGCTCTGCTCGCAGGGCTTTGCGGGCCTCGATCGTCTCCAGCCACTCGGCCGGGTTCTCCCGGCATGCGGCGAGTTCCTCGGTGTTGAGCAGCGCCAGATCGACCCCGTTGGCCGGTCCACCCCGTTCGGCGACCCGTCGGCCCAGCTCGCGACCGGAGAGGCGGACGGTGTGCACGGCCCGGATGACCGTCGTCTTCGAACGTTCGCGACACTGCGACAGGATCTGGGTCGAACGCAGCGCCTTGTCGAACTGCCAGCGGTCGATCGGATTCAGGGCGTCGCGCACGTCCTCGACGGCGGCGGCTCGCTCGGTGGCGAGACGTTCCCGCTGTGCCGCCGGTGCGTGCGACTCGTCGGCGTAGCGCATGCGATCGATCGCCGCGAGCGCGAGTTCGGGACGGAGCTCCCACGGGTCGGCGCCGGCGTCCCACTCGTTCGGCCCGCGCGAGCCGAACTCGGCGATGAAGTCGGCGAAGGCCGCCTTCCACCCGGCGGCCGCCGCGTCGCCGCCGTTGGCGAGATTGTCGATCGACGCGAGCACGCCGTCGATTCCGGTGTCGAACACGCCGCGCAGCGACGGCGCTTCGTGGGCGGAACGAGCGAGCGCCCACATCGCGGACGACGGTGCCGCCGACTCGACCTCACCGATGCCGCCGAGGATCGAGACCAGTTGATCGGCCTTGCCGGCCTTGATGCACAGATCCGAGAGCAGGCCCGACACCAGCGCCACGGCGAAGGTCACTTCGATGTGTCGGCTGAACAGGTCCCGGAAGAGGGGCTTGAACCTCTGGGGCAGTTCGAAGAGCTCGTCTTCGGAGGCGGTCGCGAGGTCCGGCATCGAGTCGATCCACGCCTGCACCCGGCGCTTGTCGTCCTCGAGCTCGGAAAGCGGCTCGGTCATGCCGAGGAGCTGGAACACCTTCTTGCCGAGGCGGAGCGTCGCCTTGAGGTTCTTGTCGCCCTTGCGTGGCACATAGGCCGGTGCATCGGATTCGCCGAAGAACTGGGCGTCGATCTGGGCGACCGAGCCGCCCGGCGCACGCACGCCGACCATCCGGACGTAGCTCGCGTTGATGTAGCAGTAGCCGCCGAACACACCGAGGATGACCATCTCCTCGTCGCCGAAGTCGCCGGGAGCGACGATCCCGAAGCGCTCGTAGGCATCGCGCCATCCCATCTCGGCCTCGTAGCCGTAGCTGTCCCAGGTGAGGGGCAGCACGACTTCGGGAAAGACCTCTCCGACGTTGCCACGTGTGTACAGCGGCCACTTCTCGCTCGGTGTGTCATCGGCGGGCCAGATCTTCGACATGCACGTTCCCCCTGGGCTCGGTGGCAACGTAGTCGGGCACCGTTGGCCGGGGAAGTCCGTACGATGCGCGGCGTGTCCGATGACGTCATCCCGGCGGAGCGTCAACTCGAGCTGCTCCGTCGATTCGCGCCGACGCTCGCGTTCGACGAACGTGAGCTCTTCCACCCCACCGAGGTGGACGGTTTCGCCGAACACGCGGCGCTGTGCCATGGCGAGCTCGAGCTGTGCGGCCCGGGTGCGATCGACCTCGACGACCTCGACGACCGGTTCGGCATCGGCGCGCACCTCCGATTCGTCTCCGACGACGACCGACGAGCGGTGGTCAAGGACGAAGCGAGGCGACTGGCGCGCAAACTGCTGTCGCCCCGACTCGGCCGCGTCGGCATCTTCGGTCGCATCCTCGATGCGATCTTCCTCGTCTCCCTGCTCGTGCGGCCGGTCACCCCGCGGCGGACCACGGTCGCCGCCGCACTCAAGGCCGAACGTCTCGGATTGAGCGGCGACCGTCCGGTGGCCTACGGCCGGGTCCTGCGTGAGGGGGAGTGGCTCGTCTGCCACTACGCCTACTTCTACGTCATGAACGACTGGCGCTCGGGCTATCGCGGGGTGAACGATCACGAGGGCGACTGGGAGATGGCCTGGGTCTACGTCGATCCGGCCGACGAACGCCCGATCTGGATCGCGGCGTCGTCCCACGATCACGACGGCGGTGACCTCCGTCGCCACTGGGACGACCCGGAACTCGTGTGGACCGACGGCCATGTCACGCTGTTCCCCGGAGCCGGTTCCCACGCGCTGTACATGCGTCCCGGTGACTACGTGACCCGCATCGACGTCGCCGCCGTCCGCCCGTTGCTGCGGGCGCAGCGATGGGTGCGGCGAGCCCTGCGGATTCGCGACGACGCCGCCGACCGGGGGCTCGGTCCCGCGCTCGGTGCACCGTTCGTCGACGCCGCGACCGGCGACGGCCGTGTCGTCACCGACTGGGACGTCCGACTCCTCGACGAATCACAGCCGTGGGTCGGTTCGTATCGCGGGTTGTGGGGCCTCGACACCGGCGACCCGACCGGGGGCGAGCGTGGTCCGTCCGGCCCGAAGTTCTCCCGGAACGGCGAGATCCGGACCTCGTGGGCCGACCCGATCGGCTTCGTCGATCTCCACGGCTCGCCGCCGCCGTCGGCCCGCGACGTGCGGCTGAGCATCGCCAAGCTCGATCAGGTTCTCGACGACCTCCAGTTCGAGATCAGCCGTCGAGGCCGGTTGCTCCCGCTGGCCAGCCAGACGGGGGATCCGGACGAGATGGAGGAGGAGTCCGACCGGATGACCGAGCTGCTCCGCCAGAAGGCGGAGCTCGAGGACCTGCGACGTCGCTACGAGCGGGGAGACGCCGAACCCCGGGACGTCGCGATGCGCGGTCACCTCACCCATCCGGCGATCCCGCTCCCGGCGCCGAAGGAGACCGGCTGGTTGCTGGCGATCTGGGCCGCGGCGTCGATCCCCCTGATCCTCCTCGCGATCGCCGCCGTGCTCGTGCTCGAGTCGGCCACCCTCGTCACCGTGTTCGTGTTGGGTGCGATGGTCGCGACGTTGCTCGAACAGCTGGTGCGCCGCCACTTCCAGGCCACACTCCGGCTCGGTCTGTTGTTCGCCGCCCTGGCGGCGGTGTGGCTCGTGTTCCTGGCGGGAGCGATCACGGTGTCGCGCTACGCGCTCGGCGCGGCGCTGGTGGTCGGCGCAGGTGTGCTCTTCACGGCCAACGTCGGTGAGCTCGGCGCCGCGCAGCGCTTCCGCTCACGCGCGCAGGACGCACGCGAGCAGGCGGAGCGCTAGATCGATCGCCGCGCGGCGGATCAGTCGAGGCGTCGAAGGCCGGCGTCGGTGGGCTCGAACCCGCAGGCGTCGAGGTAGAACTCGCGGTGCTCCGGAGCGAAGTCGACGTGCATCCAGGTGGTCCCGGCGGCAGCCGCCTGGGCGTTCGCGAGCAGGATCATGTCCCGCCCGATCCCGGTGCGCTGCTGCGAGGGATCGACGACGACGTCCTGCAACCAGGCGTGTTCGCCGCCGTCGGTCACGACGTTGCAGAACCCGACGAGCGCATCGTCCTGATCGCGGGCGGTGACCCAGCCCAGGCTGTACCGCTCCATCCTCGCGTTCCACGCCACACCGTCCGTGCCGCCGTGGTCGAACGCTCGGCCGTGCAGGGTCTCGATCTCGATGTCGGTGGCCGCGCCCCGCCAGCTGATCTGGTTCACGACGGGCTCACGAGCGGTCGTCGAGGAACGGGTACCGCTCGCGGACCTGAGCGACCCGTGCGGCCGAGAGATCGGCGAGCAGCATCGTCTCGACGCCGGCGGCGGCGCCGATCACCTCACCGAACGGGTCGATGATCATCGAGTCGCCGGCGTGGTCGAGGCCGTTGCCGTCCTTGCCCACCCGGTTCACCCCGACCACGTACGCGAGATTCTCGATCGCCCGGGCCCGCAGCAACGAGGTCCAGTGCTCCCGACGCTGGCGGGGCCAGTTCGCCGGGATGACGAAACCGTCCACCTCGGGACCGAGCGTCCAGAACTCGTCGGCGAAGCGGAGGTCGTAACAGACGAACCAGGCGAGTCGGACGCCGTCGATCTCGGTGACCAGGAAGGTGTCGCCGCCCTGGTAGTGCTCACCCTCGGTGCCGTAGGAGAACGGGTGGATCTTGTCGTAGGTGGCGACGGTGCCGTCGGGGCTCGCGACCACCAGCCGATTCACGGGCATCTCGAGCTCGGGGTCGGCGGTCGGGATCGAGCCGGCGAGGTGTACCCCGTGGATCTCGGCGAGGGTCGACATCCAGGCCGTCGACGGGCCCTCGGGCGGTTCGCAGACGGTTGCGGTGTCCATCGAGAAGCCGGTCGGGAACATCTCGGCCAGCACCACCAGCCCGGCACCCGCCGCGACCGCGTCGGTCACCTTCGGGACCAGACGCTCACGGGTCGCCTCGGCGTCCTCCCACACGATGTCGTGCTGGATCGCGGCCACCCGAAGGCGCCCGCTCGGTGGCGGCACGTCGGCCGCGCCGTCGGCGTCGGTCTCGGGGCTCTCGTCGTCGACGGTCTCGTCGGCGTCGGATTGGTCGGTCGGGTCAGCGGTCATGCGAAAGCCTCCACCAGCCGCTCGCCGGCGCTGGTCAGGGTGTCGTCGGTCTTGGCGAAACAGAATCGGATGATGCCGGTCCCGTGGCGGGGATCGTCGTGGAAGACCTGGGTCGGCACGGCGACCACGCCGGCGACCTCGGGCAGGGCGAGGCAGAACGCCACACCGTCGCCCGGCAGGTGAGGATGCCGCTCGACGATGGGTCGGATGTCGACGGTCGAGAAGTAGGTGCCCTGGACGGCGTGCTCGCGGAATCCGGCCGCTCGCAGGTACGCCCCCAGCAGGTCCCGCTTGCCCAGATGGGATGCGGTGTAGTTCGAGTAGAAGTCGTCGCCGAGGGCGAGGCCGACCGCGATGGCGTGCTGGAAGGGTGCGGCGTTGACGAAGGTCATGAACTGCTTGGCGGTCATGATCGGCCGGAGCAGCTCGCTCGGCCCGCAGGCCCAGCCGACCTTCCAGCCGGTGAACGAGAACGTCTTGCCCGCCGACGAGATCGTGACCGTGCGCTCGGCCATACCGGGAAACGAGGCGAGCTGCCGGTGCGTGCCGTCGAACACGAGGTGTTCGTAGACCTCGTCGGTCACGGCGATCACGTCGTTGGTGACACACAACTCGGCGATGAGGGCGAGCTCGGCGTCGTCGAAGACCTTGCCGGTCGGGTTGTGCGGGGTGTTGAGCAGCAGCAGGCGCGTCGACGGACGGATCGCCGCGCGCAGGTCGGCCTCGTCGAACCGGAAGACGCCGTCGCTCTCGGGTCGGAGCACCACCGGTCGGAGCTTCGCCCCGGCCATGGCGACGGCGGCGGCGTAGGAGTCGTAGGTCGGTTCGAAGGCGACGACCTCGGCCCCGGTGTCACACAGACCGAGCATCGCGGCGGTCAGCGCTTCGGTGGCGCCCGCCGTGATCAGCACCTCGGTGTCGGGGTCGAGCGTCTGACCCCAGAACCGGGCCTGGTGCTCGGCGACGGCGGCGCGCAACGCCGGCACGCCGGGGAGTGGCGGGTACTGGTTGTGCCCGGCGCGGATCGCCTCCACGGCGGCGTCGGACACCTCGGTCGGGCCGTCGGTGTCGGGGAAGCCCTGGCCGAGGTTGATCGCGCCGGTCTGTGCGGCGAGGGCCGACATCTGGGCGAACACCGTCGTGCCGAACGAGGCGAGTTTCGCGCTCACATGAGGAGAGGTCGTCACAGCGTCGACCCTAGATGCGCTCGTGACGTCTCGGCCCGGTCGACCGGCGTCGGGGGACGTGCGCCCCGATCGAACCGGGTACGACTGTTCTTGTGCCGCCGCGACCGGCCCCCTACGGTCGGCGACGGCCCATCCCATGGGCCGGAACTCCGGTCCACGCCGTGGGTCGGCACAACCGAACATCCACGAGTCGCGACGGCGCCGTTCGAGGTGGGGACCTCTCGGGTGCGGTGGTGGCCGAAGGGGGACCTGATGACCGACACCGCCGCGCGGCCGGTCGAGCCCGATGTGCTCGACCGGGTCGTGATCCGATTCGCCGGCGACTCCGGCGACGGCATGCAGCTGACGGGGGATCGATTCACCTCGGCCTCGGCCCTCGCCGGAAACGACCTGGCGACGCTGCCCGAGTTCCCGGCCGAGATCCGGGCGCCGCAGGGCACCCTCGCCGGGGTCTCCGCTTTTCAGGTGCACATCTCCGATCACGACATCCACACGCCCGGCGACGCCCCCGACGTGCTGGTCGCGATGAACCCCGCCGCGCTGAAGTCGCAGCTCGACCGGCTCCCGATGGGCGGCACGGTCATCCTCAACGGCGACGCCTTCGACGAGCGGAACCTCACGAAGTGCGGCTACGAGGCCGACCCCCGCGGGGACGGCACACTCGACGGATATCGAGTGCACGACGTGCCGATGACGTCGCTCACGGTCGGGGCCACCGCCGAGCTCGACGTGAAGAAGCGCGACGCCGAGCGCTCCAAGAACTTCTTCGCCCTGGGGCTCGTGTCGTGGATGTTCTCCCGTCCGCTCGAGCCGACCCTCGACTGGATCGAGGAGAAGTTCGGCAAGCGGCCCGCCGTCGCGGCCGCCAACACGGCCGCCTTCAAGGCCGGGCACGCCTACGGCGAGACCGCCGAGGTCTTCGGCAATCCGAAGAAGGTCGAGGCGGCGCCGCAGGAGCCGGGGACCTACACCAACGTGATGGGCAATCAGGCGCTGGCGTGGGGCATGGTCGCCGCCGGACAGCTCGCGAAGCTCCCGGTGTTCCTCGGTTCGTATCCGATCACGCCGGCGTCCGACATCCTCCACGAGCTGTCGAACCACAAGAACTTCGGTGTCCGGACCTTCCAGGCCGAGGACGAGATCGCGGCGGCCGGCTCGGCTGTCGGTGCCGCGTTCGGCGGACACCTCGCGTTCACCACGTCGTCCGGACCGGGCATCGCACTCAAGGGCGAGACGATCGGACTCGCGGTGTCGATGGAGCTGCCCATGGTGATCATCGACGTGCAGCGGGGTGGACCGTCCACGGGACTGCCGACCAAGACCGAGGCGTCGGACCTGATGCTCGCGTTGTACGGCCGGCACGGTGAGGCGCCCATGCCCGTCGTGGCCGCCCACTCGCCCAGCGACTGCTTCTTCGCCGCGATCGAGGCCAGCCGGATCGCCCTCAAGTACCGCACGCCGGTGCTGTTGATGACCGACGGATACCTGGCCACCGGCTCCGAACCGTGGAAGCTGCCCGACGTGGCCGACCTGCCCGACATCAGCGTCGAGTTCGCGACGGGCCCGAACCATCTCGACGCCGACGGCAACGCCGAGTTCTGGCCGTTCCTCCGCGATGCGGAGACCCTGGCCCGGCCGTGGGCCATTCCCGGCACCCCCGGCCTGGAGCACCGGATCGGTGGCCTGGAGAAGGCGGACGGCACCGGCGACGTCAGCTACGACCCGGCGAATCACGGCCACATGACCGATCTGCGTGAGGCCAAGGTCGCCGGTGTCGCCGCCGACATCGCCGGTCCGATCACCGATCTCGTCGACGGCGCTCGGGTCGCCGTGGTCGGCTGGGGGTCGACGCTCGGAGCGATCACCTCGGCGGTCGAGCGATGTCGAACGGCCGGGCTCGCCGTGGACCGGATCCACCTCACCCACCTGGCACCGCTGCATGCCGGACTGGGTGACCTGCTGGCCGGCTACGACACGATCCTCGTACCGGAGCTGAACAAGGGGCAACTGGTCAAGGTCCTCCGGGCCGAGTTCCTGGTCGACGCCCAGCCCATCTCGAAGGTGATCGGCCTGCCGTTCACCGCCTCCGAGCTGGTCGCGGCGATCACCGCGGCGGCAGCTGGCACGACACCGACGAACGCCACACTCGATCTCACGAACGGAGCCCAGGCATGACCTCGACCGAAGTGATCCTCGACCCGACCAAGCGCGGCTACTGGACCTCGGACCAGGACGTGCGTTGGTGCCCGGGTTGCGGCGACTACGGGATCCTCGCCGCGATGCAGATGATGCACACCGACCTCGACGTGAAGCGTGAGGACACCGTGTTCGTCTCCGGCATCGGGTGTGCGGCCCGCTTCCCCTATTACATGTCGACCTACGGCATGCACTCGATCCACGGACGGGCCCCGGCCATCGCCACGGGCCTCGCGGTGGCCCGCCCGGATCTGCACGTGTGGGTCGTCGGCGGAGACGGCGACATGCTGTCGATCGGCGGCAACCATCTGATCCATGCGCTGCGCCGGAACGTGAACATGACGATCCTGCTGTTCAACAACCGGATCTACGGTCTCACGAAGGGGCAGTACTCGCCGACGTCGGAGGTCGGCAAGGTCACGAAGTCGACCCCGATGGGCTCGATCGACCAGCCGTTCAACCCGATCTCGGTCGCGCTCGGTGCCGGGGCGACCTTCGTCGCCCGGACCCACGACCTGGACCGCAAGCACATGATGGCGACCTTCAGGCGGGCGCACGAGCACCGCGGAGCCGCGCTGGTCGAGATCTATCAGAACTGCAACGTGTTCAACGACGGCGCGTACGACAACATCCTCAAACGAGACGTCCGGGACGACAGGTTGATCGACCTCGTCCACGGCGAACCGATCGTGTTCGGGGCCGAGCGGGAGAAGGGGATCATGCTCGTCGACGGCGAGGCGACGGTCGTGCAGATCGCCGACGTCGGCACCGACGCGCTGCTCGTGCACGACGAGACCCGGCCCGAACCGACGGTGTCGTTCGCGATCGGCCGATTGACCGAGGAGGCCGCCGGGGCGACACCGGTCGGGGTGTTCCGGTCGGTGGAGGCCCCGGAGTACGTGGGTGCGGTGAACGACCAGCTCGTGGCCGCGAACGCCGAACAGGGGCCGGGTGACCTCGGCGCACTGCTGCGGTCCGGAGCCACCTGGACCGTCGACTAGGTCGGCTGGACCCGGGGTACGTCACCGGCGGAGAGCCCGCAGGTAGCCTGCCCCGGTGCTCAGCCTGACTCGTCGTTCCGCTCTGCTCCTCGTCGCACTGGCGACCCTCGCCGCGGCGTGCGGCCAGTCGCGGGAGGTGGCCGAGCCGATCGAGGAGACGGTGACCACCCTCGCCGACGGGCTCGAGGAGACCACGCCGACGACCGAGGCCATCGTGGTCGCGGATGCGGGCGGCGACGACGAGGTCGCGATCCGGGTCACCTACACCGACGGTGAGGTCGGCGAGATCCTGACCGGCCCGATCGAGGACGTGTACGAGGCGAACGTCGCCTCCGCCGCTCTGCTCGAGCTCAACCAGGGCGTGCCCCTGCCGCCGACCTACGCCACGGAGATGGCGAACCAGCTGCTCCTGATCGAGATCCTCCGGCACGAGATCGACGCACGCGGCGGGTCCGTTGCCGACACCGAGGTGGACGAGGCCCGAACCGACCTGCTCGCACAGCTCGCCGGCTTCTACGGCACGCAGGAAGAAGCCGACGCGGCGGCCGCCGAGCTCGACGAGTTCCTGAGCGTGCTCGTCGACACCCGGGCCCATCAGCTCGCCTTCGAGCGCCTGCTCGCCGAGGATCTCGATCCGGCGACCGACGGTGTGCCCTGTGTGCGGCACA
This sequence comes from Acidimicrobiales bacterium, assembly GCA_020629695.1. Taxonomy (GTDB): domain Bacteria; phylum Actinomycetota; class Acidimicrobiia; order Acidimicrobiales; family SZUA-35; genus JAHDBV01. The sequence goes on from JAHDCV010000067.1 coordinate 20,383, forward strand.
TCCTCGTCACCACCGAGGACGAGGCGAACGCCATCCTCGACCGCCTCGCCGATGGCGAGGACTTCGCGGCACTGGCCATCGAGTTGTCGACCGGACCGTCCGGCCCGGCCGGCGGTGAACTCGGCTGCGCCGACAGCGCCAGCTACGTGCCCGAGTTCATGGTCGCGGTCGACGAGGCCGAGCTGAACACGCCGGTCGGTCCGGTGCAGACCCAATTCGGCTTCCACGTGCTCGAGGTGACCGACTACGAGCTCCAGGCCGCCGGCGTCGCCCAGGACACCTACTTCGCCGTGATCGACTCGATCGAGGTCGAGATCACGAACCCGGACCGCTACGGCAGGTGGGATCCCTCGTTCGGCGAGATCATCCCGCCCGGCCAGTGACCGCGACGATCGTCATCGGCGGGCTCGGACCCGGCGGCGACGATCATCTGACCGATGAGGTCCGCCGTCGGATCGCCGCCGCTCACGAAGCCGGCACGCCGGTACGCCTGCGTACGGGTGTGCATCCGAGTGCGGCGATCGCCGCCGCACCCGATGGCGCCCTCGGCACGTACGACCACGTCTACGAGCGTGCGGACACCTTCGCCGACGTCTACGACGAGATCGCCGACGACCTGGTCGGGCTCGCCTCCACCCACGGTGAGGTGCTCTACCTGGTTCCCGGTTCGCCGCTCGTCCTCGAACGATCGGTGGCGAGGCTCCGCGAGCGCGACGACGTCGAGGTCGAGCTGCTCCCGGCGATGTCGTTCCTCGATCTCTGCTGGTCCCGCCTCGGCGTCGATCCGGTGGAGGCCTCGGTCCGTCTGATCGACGGTCACACGTTCGCGACGTCCGCCGCCGGCGAGCGTGGCCCACTGCTGGTGGCCCACTGTCATGCGAACTGGGTCCTGTCCGACATCAAGCTCGCGATGGAGGACGGGCCGGACGAACCCGTGACGTTGCTGCAGGCGGTCGGTACCCCGGATGAGCGCATCGTGACCTGCGATTGGGCGGATCTCGATCGCACGATCGAGGCCGACCATCTCACGACGCTCTACATCCCCGAACTCGCCGCGCCGGTCGGTGCCGAACTCGTGCGGACCGTCGAACTGATGGACCGTCTCCGAGCCGACTGCCCTTGGGACGCCGAGCAGACACACGACTCGCTGCGGCGCTATCTCATCGAGGAGTCCTACGAGGTGCTCGACGCACTCGACGGGCTCGATGTCGAGGCCGGCACGGGGTACGAGGACCTGGAGGAGGAGCTGGGCGACGTCTGGTTCCAACTCCTGTTCCACGCGAAGCTCGCCGCGGAAGCCGGTCAGTTCACCATCGCCGACGTCGCTCGGACCGTGCACGACAAGCTCGTGAGTCGGCATCCCCACGTCTTCGGCGAGATCGAGGTCGAGTCGTCACGGGACGTGCTCATGAACTGGGAGGCCATCAAACGCGACGAGAAGCAGCGAGCCTCGGTGATGGACGGCATTCCGGCGGCACTGCCGGCGCTCGCCTTCGCCGAGAAGGTCCTCAAGAAGGCTGATCGTTCGGGCACCCCGATCGACCGCGATCGGCTCGGGTCGATCGTCGGGGATGCCGAGGAGGCCCTCGGCCGCCGTCTGCTCGCGATCGTCGACGACGCGCGCGTCGCTGGTCTGGACGCGGAGCAGGCGCTGCGCGCCGTTGCTCGTCGAGCCGCCGATCGGCATCGTGCCGCCGAAGTCGGTGGCACGACCCCCGACGTCGACTGGCTCGACTAGTTCCTCAGCTCGAGAACGGCGGCGGCGGAAGATCCCGCTTGTGGGCGTCGTCGTCACCGAACGGAGAGTCCGTCGGGGTGAACGGCTCCGGGTCGAACGACGGCGCCGGTGGCATGTCGGGCAGGGGCGGGATGTCGATCGGGCTCGCGGTCAGCGCGGCGTCGAGGCGATCGCCGACCGAGTCGTCGACGGCGTCCGCAGCGTTCCCGACGGTGTCGGCCGCCGAGTCGGTGGCGTCGTCGGCCAGGCCGCGCAACGGATCGATGGCGCCGTCGGCCGCCGAGCCGATCCCGCCCGCCAGCGCTCCTGCCGTGCTCGTCGTCGAGTGGTCCCGAGCGAACGGCGAGGGGGCGACGTCGGGGCTGGACGAACGGGGCAAGGGATCGAAGTCCGGAGCCGGCGCGCCGAACCCGGCCGGTGGTGGCGGGGTCGTGGACGGCGGTGGAGTTCCGAAACCGGCCGGTGGTGGGGGTGTGGACGACGGCGCCGGCGTGCCGAATCCCGCGGGTGGAGGCGGGGTCTCGGTGGGCACGTCCCAGCCAGCGGGTGGCGCCGACGCAGGAGGCGGAGGCGGCGGCGTCTCGGCGGGGACGTCCCAGCCGGCCGGCGGTGGTGGTGCGGCCGCGGGCGGTGGGGCACTCGACAACGTCGGCGCCGGGGTGGGGCTCGGCGCCGCCGAGGGCGGGGGCATGGCGCCAGCCGGGGGCGGGGTCGTTGCCGCCGG
>JAHDCV010000068.1 GCA_020629695.1 Acidimicrobiales bacterium
TCGTCGCCCGCCTCCCGGGGCGTGATCCCGAGGCCCGCACCCTGCTCTGGAACGGTCACACCGACGTCGTGCCCGTCACCCCCGAGGGATGGCGGGAGGATCCGTTCGCCGGCGAGATCATCGACGGTGAGGTCTGGGGTCGGGGGTGTGTCGACATGCTGAATCTGACCTCCTCCATGGCGATCGCGTTCGGGCACATCGCCGCCGAGACCGCACGTGACGACAGCAAGCGACCGGCCGGCGATCTCGTCTTCTTCGGGTGTGCCGACGAGGAGTCGGGGAGCGCCTATGGCGCCCGGTTCATGGCCGAGCACCACGCCGACGCCATCGCCGCCGACGACGTGATGACCGAGAACGGCGGACTCCACGGCGGCCGACCGGACGATCGGACCGTGCGGATCAACGTGGGGGAGAAGGGTGTGGCGTGGCGGCGCCTCCGGGTGCGCGGGGTGCCCGGCCACGGCTCACAGCCGTTCCGCTCCGACAACGCACTCATGACCGCGGCTCGTGTCGTGCAACGGATCGGCGACTACCGACCACCCGCCCGGTTCCACGAGCTGTGGCGGAGCCAGGTCGACGGCATGAACGTCGACGACGACACCCGCGCCATGTTGCTCGACCCGGATCGCATCGACACCTACCTCGATGCGGTGCCGCACCCGAAGACGGCCGGCTTCCTCCATGCCTGCACCCACACGACGTTCTCACCGAACGTCGCGGTGAGCCAGACCAAGACGAACACCGTGCCCGACATCGTCGACATCGACGTCGATGTCCGGACGTTGCCCGGGGAGGGGCCCGACGAGGTCGACACCCATCTCCGCACGGCCCTCGGTGACCTCTACGAGTCGGTCGAGGTCACCCCGCTGATGAACGATCGGGCGTCGATGTCGCCGATGCACACGCCGCTCTGGGATGCGATCGAACGGGCGACCCAGCGTCGTTTCCCCGACGCACGCATGGACCCCGGCCTCGTGGTCGGCTTCACCGACGCCCGTGTGCACCGGGAGCTCGGCGCGGTGGCGTACGGAACCGGGCTGCTGTCTCCACACGTGTCCGCCGCCGAATTCGGTGCCCGGTTCCACGGCAACGACGAACGCATCGACATCGACTCCCTCGCGTTGACCACGCAGTTCTACATCGACGTCGTCGACCAGCTGCGGAGCTGACACCTCGACGTGCGTCGGTCGAGCCGCTCGGCCAAGATGCGGCCGTGGAATTCGACATGCCGCCCGCCGACGATCCCCGACGGATCGAGCTCCGTGCGTGGCTCGAGGCCAACCCGAACCCCAGCGGCCGCCAGCTCGCCGAGGCCGGCCTGGTGGCGCCACACCTGCCACGGCCCTGGGGCCTCGACGCCGACCCGATGCATCAGCTCATCATCGACGATGAGCTCTCGAAGGCGCGGGTGAAGCGCCCACGCAACGACATCGGGATCGGCTGGGCGACCCCGACCATCATCGCCGCCGGCACCGACGAGCAGAAGGAACGCTTCCTCCTGCCCTGCCTGTCGGGCGAGGAGATGTGGTGCCAGCTGTTCTCCGAGCCGGACGCCGGCTCCGATCTCGCGAGCCTCGCGACCCGGGCGGTCCGCGACGGCGACGAGTACGTCGTCAACGGCTCCAAGATCTGGACCTCCGGCGGGCATCACTCCCAGTACGGGATCCTGATCGCCCGGACCGATCCCGACGTCAGCAAGCACAAGGGCATCTCGTACTTCATCTGCCCGATGGACCTGCCGGGCATCACGATGACGCCGATCGTCGACATGACGACCGCGCACTCGTTCAACCAGGTCTTCTTCGACGATGTCCGCCTGCCCGCCGACCTCCTGGTCGGCCAGGAGAACGACGGCTGGCGACTGGCCAAGGTCACCCTCGCCAACGAGCGTGTCTCGCTGTCGCGCGGCGGTGTCCTGTGGGGCGCAGGACCGACAGCGGAGGAGTTCTTCGATCTCGTCCGGAACGACGAGACACCCGAGGGACTGGCCAAGAGAGCCGACCCGGTCTTCCGTGACGAGGCCGCCCGGGTGCACATCGAGTCCGAGGTCCTCCGACTGACCCGGCTTCGGACGCTGTCGTCACGGCTGCACGGCCGCACGCCCGGCCCCGAGGCCTCGATCCAGAAGTTCCTGGCCGACGAACACGGGCAGCGGGTCATGTCGCTCGCGAAGGACTGGTCGGGTGCGGCCGGGATGCTCGAGGGCTCCGGTCCCAGGGGTGCACTTCCGGACTCCTCCCAGACGGGGGCGACCGAAGTGAACTTCGAGACCGACCCCGAGACCACGATCGATCGGATCTGGCACTACGGCTTCCTGTTCAGTCCGGCGTTGACCCTGGGGGGCGGCACCTTCGCCGTGCAGCGCAACATCGTCGCCGAGCACGTGCTCGGTCTGCCCCGCGACATCAACGTCGAAAAGGGCATGTCGTGGTCCGACAGTCGAAAAAGCTTGAATCAGACAAGCAACCGGGAGTAGCATCCGGGACGAAGGTCCCGAGGCGGGGTAGTCGGGGCCGTAAGAACACCTCCATCGGGTTGGTGGACCATGAACCGTGAGACCGAACTCAGAAGTCGGCTCTTCGAGCTGAATCACGACATCACGAGTACCCAGTCGGGCGACAGACAGACGCTGGATCGGCTGGTCACCGAGGCGAACGCCGTGCGTCGCGAGCTCCGTGTCCTGCTCGGCGGGGACGAGGCGACGATCGATCTCCCCGGCTGACGCCGGCGTCGCCGCGCTCGCGGCGACGTCTTCTGGCGGCGCGAGCCGCTACTTCTTCTGGCGGCGCGAGCCGCTACTTCTTCTGGCGGCGCGAGCCGCTACTTCTTCTGGCGGCGCGAGCCGCCGTGCCAGTCTTCCTCGGCGCCCGTTTCACCCGGCTCGACACCGAACGACCGGAGTTGCGGCCGCTCGCGCAGTGATCGTTTCATCTCGGCGAAGCCGGGGAAGCGAGCCAGTGTGACGGCGGCATCCCAGAGCTCGACGGCCTCCTCGTCCGAGGGGATCCGGGAGATGACCGGACCGAAGAAGCTGGGGCCGTCGGGCGGCTGGAACGAGATGATCGGCGTCCCCACGTCCTTGCCGGTCCGTGCGAGCGCCTCGTCGGTCTCCGCCTGCACGATCGCGTCCCAGGACTCGTCGTACAGCGCGTCGGCCAACGCCGGATCGTGACCCAACGCCTGCAGGATCGGCGCGACGTGATCCGGCGTTCCGAGCGCGGCCCGTCGTCCCGCCTCGGCGACGTCATCTCCACCTCGTGGCACGTCGAACACCGTGGTCGACAGAGCGGCATAGAGGTCGCCCATCGCGGCCCGACCAGCAGCGTCCCGCACCGCCGCCGCGAGCCGGAGCATCCGCAGACCGGCGTTGTGCCCTTCCTCGTATTCGGGAGGGAAGTGGGTGTCGTAGTCGATGTGGGCGTTGAGTTGGCGGAGCGAGATGAAGCGATAGTCGACCGTGTAGCCGCGCTGCGCCCGGACCTTCTCGAACCACCGGCTCGTGATCCAGGCGAAGGGACAGACGGGATCGAAGTAGAAGATCACGTCGGCGTCGATCGGCGTGGGCACGCGTGGGTCGGTCATGTGAGGCTCGAACCCTCCGGTCCGGATCCTCATTCCCGCTCGCCGGACCCCGGGTCAGTGGAACACAGCGAAGTCCTCGACGGGCCGGCGTCGGCTGCGCCAACCGTTCACCGGCGCCTCGGGGTCCGAATGGCCGATGGCCACACCGCAGAACAACATGACGTCGTCACCCCGGCCGCAGAACTCTGCGACCGCACCCGAGTAGGTGGCCCAGGCTTCCTGGGGACAGGTCGCCAACCCCGCGTCGGTAGCGGCGAGCATGAAGGTCTGGAGGAACATGCCCAGGTCGGACCACTGGGGTGGACCCATCCGCCGGTCGACGAAGCAGAAGATCGTCGCCGGGGCACCGAAGAAGTCGTAGTTGCGCATCATCTGCTCGCCCCGGGCCGCTCTGTCGTCTCGGGCGATGCCGAGCGAGTCGTAGAGCTGCATGCCGACCTCGAAGCGACTCGATCGGTGTGGCTCCCACAGCTCCGCCGGGTAGATCTCGTAGCCGGCGGCCTCCATCGGCCGCTCGGCCAGGAACGAGCGGAATCGGACCATGGCATCCCCGGCGACGACGTCGATCAGCCAGGGCTGCACGTTGCCGCCCGACGGCGCACGAGAGGCGAGGGTCAGCAACTCCCGGATCGTCTCGGGCTCGACCGGGGTCTCGAGGAACTCCCGGGCGGTGAAGCGCTGGTCGATGGCGTCGGCGGTCTCCATGCGTCGATCCTGCCCGGACCGATCGCGTCGAGCGAATCGATGCGGTCAGCTCCGGACGAGCCGGCCTGGTGTCACGCCGGTGAACTCGTCGTGCTCGCGGGTCACCTGTCCGGCCACGACCGTGGCCACGTAGCCCTCGGCGTCCTGGAGCAGCCGGGTTCCACCGGCGGGCAGATCGGCCACCAGGCGAGGGGAGCGGAGCCGCAGTCGGTCGAGGTCGATCAGGTTCAGGTCCGCCCGACGGCCCGGCGCCACCACGCCGCGGTCGGTGAGGCCGAACAACGAGGCGGTCTGCGACGTCATCTTGGCGACCACGTCGGGCAGCCCGAGGCGCGGTCCCCGCGTGCGGTCACGCACCCAGTGGGTGAGCATCCACGTCGGGGTCGACGCGTCGCAGATGAAGTTCGCATGGGCGCCACCGTCGGCCAGACCGAGCACGGCGGCGGGATGGGTCAACATCTCGTGCAGGGCGTTCCCGTTGCCCTCGGCGTAGCCGAGGAACGGCATCAGGAGCATCGCCATCCCGTCGCGATCACGCAGACGCTCGTAGTACTCGTCGAGCGGATCGACACCCCGGGCACCGGCTCGGCCGGCGATGGAGTCGGCCTCGGTCGGTTCGTAGTCGACCGGGTCGCCGAGGACGTAGGTGCGATCGAAGGCATCGGCGACGTGGGCTGCGAGCGGATTCGACTCGGCCAGGCGGGCGACCTGCTGTCGCGACTCCGCGAGCAGACGTGTCTTCAGGTCGGGGTCGCCCATGGCCCGGGCGATGGCGGCGGGGTCACGCTCTCGCAGCGGCGCGAAGCTCGGACAGTCGGCGAAACGGTGTCGGCCCGTCTGCAGGCCCAACAGGACACCGAAGGGGCGTCCGGCGACCTGGGGGACCACACGATGCCCGGCCTCCTGCGCTGCTGCGGAGCGCGCCATCAGCTCCTTCCAGTCGTGCGGTGCGAAGTTGTTCTGGAGCATCAGCCAGGTCACCGGCCGACCGATGTCGGCGGCCAGTCGACAGACCCAGTCCACTTCGTTCTTCGGAGCGACGAGGTCTTCACCCGCAACACCGGCCGGCGCGACCTCGAACACACCCTTCCCGGCTCGCCCGAGGGCACGACCGATCGTGAACAGCTCGTCCTCCGCGGCGAAGGTGCCCGGCACCGGTTCGCCGTTCATGGCCGTGTGGGTGATCGTGCGACTCGTCGAGAACCCCATCGCACCCGCGGCGACCGCTTCGCCCACGAGGCGGGCCATGGCGGCGATGTCGTCGGACGACGCCGCCTCGTTGTCGGCGCCGCGTTGGCCCATCACATAGGCCCGAAGCGGTCCGTGGGCGATCATGGCACCGACGTCGACGGCGAACTCCCGCCGATCGAGGACATCCAGGTACTGGCCGAAGGTCTCCCAGCCCCACGTCAGGCCCTCGCTGAGGGCGGCGCCGGGAATGTCCTCCACGCCTTCCATCAACTCGATCAGGAAGTCGTGGTGATCGGGCCGGACGGGAGCGAAGCCCACACCGCAGTTCCCCATGACGACGGTGGTCACGCCGTGCGGGCTCGAGGGCTCGAGCCACGGATCCCAGGTCGCCTGCCCGTCGTAGTGGGTGTGGATGTCGACGAAGCCGGGCGTGACGAGGCGCCCGTCGGCGTCGATCTCTCGACGGCCGGGCCCCAGACCAGCGCCGATCTCGCCGACCAGATGACCGTCGATGCCGATGTCGACACCCTCGCGCACCGGCGAGCCGGTCCCGTCGACGAGTGCGGCATTGCGGATCACGAGGTCGTGCATCTGGCTTCCTTGGTCCGGACCGGTGCGATCAGCCTCGCGCGGGTGCGCCCACCTCGACGACTTCGAGGGTGGTCGCGACCGCGAGGAGTCCGACCACCGCGACCATGGTGAGCACCGTCGTGTCGGCCGACGTGAGTACCAGACCGCCCAGGCTCGGTCCGAGCACACGTCCGAGCGCCATCACGCCCTGGGCGTCACCGACCCGGTCACCCGGATGCGTCGAGCGTTCGGACAGACTCGAGAACACCGACGGGATCACGAGCCAGAACATCGCGCCCCACAACGCGATCGAGCCGACGACGATCCAGTCGGTCGGCCCGGCGGTCAGACCCACCACGCAGAGCGCCATCCCGACGACCGGCAGCCCGGGGTGCACACGGCGACGGGATCGGCGGGCCGGAATGATCCCGAGTGCGCTGTTCAGCATCAAGCCGAGCGTGAGGCCCAGCCCACCCACGCCGGCGGCGCTCGTGAAGGCCCCGGCGAAGACGAACACGCTGCTGGCGAACAGCGTCAACCCGCCGAGCGCCACGAGGGTCGGCCGGACGCCTGGTGTCTCGATCGGGCGCCGCCCGGGGCGGACCGCCAACGGATCCACCGACCGCCGGAGCGGTAGGCACGCCACCGTCACCGCGGCCGCACCCAGGTAGATCCCGTCGAGGCCCGCCCAGCGGTCGAGCCACCACACGACAGGGGCGGCGACGAGGGTCGTGATGGGTCCGATCGAAGCGATCTCGCCCTTCCGACGTGCATCCGCGGCCGAGTCGACCCAGGCGATCCAGGTGAGCAGGCCCATCGCTCCGCCGGCGAGGAGCCGCGTGATGACGAGGATCGAGAAGTCCGGCGCCGCGATCGACGAGACGTTGACGATCGCGAGCACGACGAGCGCCCAGCGGATGAAGGCCCGGTCGGGGGTCAGGCGGCGGCCGGCGATGACGTTCACCAGGGTGAAGCCGGCCACTTGTGCGGTCGAGAGCAACCCGGCCGCGCCGAGACCGACACCGAGGTCGCTGACGGCCCGTGGAACGATGAAGGGTGTCGCAGCGAAGCTGAAGGCGATCGCGGCGGAGGCGCCGAGCAGCGCAGGCGAGGCGGACGGCCGCACGGCGGCGGCCACGCCGGTGGGCAGGCTGAAACTCATGGTGCGATCCGGTCATCCGACAGAACCGAGCAGCGCCACCGGTGCGCCTGTCCCGGAAAACGGACGAGCGCCGCCCGTCGGGCGGCGCTCGATCTCGTACTGGTCACCGAACGTGACCGCTGGGAACGTCGGGTCGTCAGGCGACGGTGACGTTCACCGCCTCGGGGCCCTTGCGGCCGGGAGCGGTCTCGAACTCGACGCTCTGACCCTCCTCGAGGTTGCGGTAGCCGTCACCGGCGATGTTCGAGTAGTGGACGAAGATGTCGGAGCCATCTTCCTGGGTGATGAACCCATACCCCTTCTCGGAATTGAAGAACTTGACCTTGCCCTGAGCCACGAGGGACTCGACTTTCTCTTTCGTGCCCGACGACGTGCCGGACAGCATGGAACATAACGCATCCGACGGACGGATCTGCCCAGGTTCTCCGGTCAGCCGTCACCTTCGGGGTCGGCCGACCGGACGACCGGGGCGAAGAGATCGGCGATTCGCCCCTCCATCAAGGGAGTCTGCGCGCCCCGGACGAGCGACTCGCGGAGCCGATCGACGACATCCGAATCGGCGACGAGTCGCGCAAATCCTGCCGATTCCGCCTCGAGACCTTCCTCGAACGGCCCATCAGCGTGCAGCACGGCCGCCTTCGCCTCGGCCACCGCCGCGGCCGGCCAGGACGAGATCCGGCGCGCGAGGCGGTCCACCACCGCCGACAGCTCGGCGGCCGGCACGGCACGATTCAGCCACCCCCACCGTTCCGCGGTGGCCGCGTCCAGATCATCGGCGCCCAGGATCAGCTCGAGCGCACGACCCCGCCCCAGGAGGCGAGGGAGCCGCTGCGTTCCGGATCCGCCCGGGAGGATGCCGAGGGGCACCTCCATCTGATTGATCACGCAGCGCTCGAGCGAACCGATCCGGATGTCGAGCGAGGCGCAGAACTCGGCGCCGCCACCGCCGACACGTCCGTCGATCTCGGCGATCGAGGGGGTCGACAGCGTCCGCCAACGCTCGCACAACCGCTGGAACCCGTTGACGCGAGCGGGTGCGCTCGCCGTCGACGAGGCCGAGGCGATGATGACCTCGATGTCGAAGTGGGCGATGAAGAAGTCCGGGTTCGCCGAGCGGAACACGACCACCCGGACCTCGTCGTCCGCGTCGACCCGGGTCGCGAGCTCGTGGAGCTCACGGACGAGCTCGACGGTGAAGAGGTTGACCTCGTTCGTGTCGATCTCGGCGACGAGCACGCCGTCGAGCAGCGAAGACCGCAGCGATGCCATGGGCCACGCTGACGCGACACCGCGGTCGGCGCAAGTGCGCCGACCGCGGGTCGGGGACGTCGGTCCGGCCGAATGGCCGGTCGTCAGCCTGCGGCGGGGGTGAACGACTTCGTCGAGTAGTCCGACGCCGGGACCTTCGAGAGCGTGCCCTCGAGGTCCTGCTCCAGGTAGTCGATGAAGCCCTGGGCGTAGTCGATGAACGTGTCGACCGAGCGTCCGTCGGCGACGACCGCCGCCAGCGTCTCGTAGCCGTCGCCACCGTTCGCCATGAAGCTGTTGGAAGCGACGGTGTAGGTCGCCGTCAGGTCGAACGCCACCCAGGTGTCGGTGCCCTTGGCCCGGTACTCGAGGTTCGTGACCCGCTCGCCGGCGGCCGCGGTGAAGTCCATGTCCCACCGGAGGTAGGCGGCATACGGGTACGCACCGGACGAGCCACCGTTGTCCAGGATGTTGGCCACCCCGTCCTCGAGGGCCTGCTTCACCTCGGCGCCCGTCATCTCGAGGTTCACGATGGTGTTCGCGAACGGCAGGAGGGTGTAGGCGTCGCCGATGGTGACGTCACCAGCCGGGATGTCGATGCGCACACCGCCGGAGTTCTGGAGCGCGATGTCGGCGTCGAAGGCCCGGTCGGCGAAGGCGTAGGTCACGAGCTGCTGGATGTCGCCACCCTGCGGGGTCTCGGTGTCGGAGCAGATGCCCGACCGGCCGTCGTTCGGGATGCGCCCGACACAGAGCGCCTCCGACGCCGTTCCGATCACCGTCTCGTTGAGCACGGCGACCTGGCCGTCGAAGCCGGACAGCACGGTCGTCGCGTCCGCGTCGGGTGCGGTCGAACGGAGCTCGTCGGTGCTCGCCACGACCTCGAGGATCGAGGCGAGTTCCGCTCCGGCGTAGGGCACGTCGGATTCGCCACGCTCGTCGATGAACGTGTCACCGATCAGCAGATGCGGCGTGCCGTCGCAGGAGTCGACGTGGCCGTAGGAGTCGAACGACACACTCAGTTCGCCGACGACGAGTGCGTACTCCCAGGCCTGCACGATGCAGACGGGCAGACCCGTCTTGTCCACCGTGCGGGTCGGGTACTCGCCCTGGGAGTTCAGCCCGAGGGCCGAGAAGTCTCCGAGCAGCGAGTGCGAGTCGCCACCGACGATCACGTCGACACCGCTGAGCATCGAAGCCATCGCCTGGTCGTTGCCGTAGCCCTGGTGGGTGACGAGCACGATCTTGTCGATGCCCATCCCCGTGAGTTCGTCGATCTGCGCCTGGGCGGTCGCGACCTCGTCGAGGAACTGGGTGCTGTCGAGCGGGCTCGACGACACCTGGGTCTTCTGGGCGATGTCGATCCCGACGAAGGCGACCTGCTCGTCGCCGTAGGTCTCGATCGAGTAGGGCTGGATGTAGTCGCCGGCGGCGTTGGGAGCCAGCGGCGTTCCGACCTCGGGCACGACGTTCGCCGCGACGGTGACCGTGTCACAGTCGGGGTCGGCGTTGAGGTCGTCGAGGAAGTTCGCGAGACCGGCATCGGAGTCGTCGAACTCGTGGTTGCCCAGGGCGAACACGTCGAAGCAGACCTCGTTCATCAGCGCAGCGTCGACCTCGCCCTTGAACAGCGAGTAGAAGAGCGTGCCGGTGATGGCGTCGCCGGCGTGGATCTTGGCGACACCGTCGGCCGTGGACGCGGCCGACAGCTCGTCGATCGCCGTCACGACCCGCGGGAACCCGCCGACGGTGACCTCGGCTTCGAGCTCGCCGAGCTGGAGATCCAGGTCGTCCTCTTCGACGTGGCTGTGATGGTCGTTGATGTGGAGGATGTCGAGGGAGAACTCGGCCTCGATCGGGGTTCGGGCGATCTGCTCGTTCGACTCGGAGAAGAACGCGAGCACCTCGGTGCGGCTCAGCTCGCCACTCGACAGCAGCTCGAGCCAGTAGCTCTTGCCCACGTCGTCCGCGGCGCGGTCGAGCACGTTCTGATACAGCAGGTCGAGGAACGCACCGTCATCGACGGTGCCTCCGTAGGTGTTCTGCCACTCGGTGGACTGCTGGAACGCCCAGACGGCGTCTTCGTAGGTGGCGGCGCCCGAGGCGATCTGCTCGAGCCAGTACTTCAGGCCGACGGCGTCGGCTTCACGATCGAACACCGTGATGTAGAGACGCTTCATGGCATCGGCGACCGGCGTCGACTCGGCCAGAGCGGCGAAGCTGGTCGTCTCGTTGGTCAACGTCGGCGGCTCCGTCGCGGACGCAGCGACCGGGGCGACCATCGTGGCCACACCGAGACACGCCGCGACGGCGATGATGGCGCGCCGGAGGCGCGCCGAGCGGGATTCGTGCATGAGTTGCTCCTGTCGCAATCTGGATTGCCGGCGGACTGGCGTGCTGCCCTTCCCGTCCCCCGGGTCAGGAGATCATGGCACCGAAGACGGCGTCATGCGCCCGAACTCACGATCTGCTGTCGACGACGGCGTCCTGGGCTCGCCGGTCCAACCAGACACGGTGTCCGTCGGGGTGACGGAGATCGGTCGGATGGTGACCGGGCGTGAGCATCTGGGCGAGGAGGGGGAGTGCGGTGAATGCGAAACCGACGGCCCAGCCCAGCAGTCGGAGCCAGGCGACGGGTCGTCTCCATGCACCGTTGCCGATCACACCGAGCACCGCGGCCCAGGTCGTGAACGCGCCCAGCACGACGAGGACGACCAGGAGATGGAGCAGGAACGATCGCCGCCGGCCACCCGTCGCACGGAACACGTCCCACGCCACGGTGGAGTGCTCGACTTCCTCGGCGAGGTGCCAGACGTACAGTCCGGCGACGTCGGGATCGGCGTCGGCGCCGAAGAACGGCCCGATCCTCGGCTCCGTCCAGCGGGCGCCGCAGAACGCGACCGCCTCGAACGCCGCGGCATGGGCCAGCCCCGTTCGGAGGGGGCGGCCGGCGAGCCATCGGTAGGAGCGGCGGGCCACCCGATCGACTCGGGCGAGCGACGGCGTCGCGTCGATGACACGGGCGTTGTGGCGGTGGTGGTCGCGCTGATGCGCGAGCTCTTCGCGCACGTACCGTTCCGCGTCCGCCCGCAGCGACGCCGGCACGGCGCCGTCGACGAGGGCGGCCCGGACCGCCTTCGCGACATACGGCTCGACGGCGGGCATGAGCAGCGACACGCCGTCGGCCGCCGCGGCGAACTCCGGCATCGATCGATGCCACGTCGAAGCGCGTCGGGAGCCGGGATGCACAGCTCTCCATCGGCCAAAGGTCGCATCGGACTGAGCGCACCGGTTGACTCGTGGTGTGACCGACCCCGACGGCGACGCCCAACCCTCGACGATCGACGTGGATCGGGCGGTCGGCATCCGGCTCGGCTGGCCCGACGGACTCGAGATCGAGATCGATCTCGTGTCGCTGCGGCTCAGCTGCCCGTGCGCGGAATGCCGCGGACTTCGCCAGCGTGGCGAAGACACCTGGCCTCGACCCGGGAGTCCCATTCCGCTGTCGATCAGCGACGCCTCGCTGCACGGTGCGTGGGGCCTGGCGCTCACATGGAACGACGGGCACTCCGCCGGCATCTTCCCGTTCGATCAGCTCCGGCGACGCGCCGAGGAGCCCGACACTCGGACCTGAATCGGACGTCGCTCAACGATCGGTGGGAGCCGCCGATGGGGCGGTAGGGTGTCGGTGCACCCGGGTGCCTTCGCCGCCAGGCGCGGTCGAATCGCCCCGAAGCGCCGGTCGGCCGTTGCTCCGCATCGCCGACTGCAGGGCCCGACTCCGGTCGGGTCACCACGTGGAACCGCCGTGTGTTCGCTTCGGCTCGCCGCCGTCGATCGAAGCACCCGGCTCCCGACGATGAGGGACATCACCATCACGACGATTCTCGGAGACGACGAGCAGCAGGCGTCCGCCGACGCCGCCACCGGCCCGTCCGACGACACACCCGACTTCACCGACACCGAACTCGCGAGCATCCGCGAACCCGGAACGATCGAGACGATCGTGCAGCGCCACGTGGACGGGCTGGCGAGTGTGCGAGAGGCCGCTCTCCTCGAGGCGCACCCCGCCGCGTGGCTCGCGGCCCTGCTCCGTCTGTACGACGACGTCGGCGAACGCGCCGAAGACGCCAATCGATCCCTCAAGGGCTGGGAGCGCGGCCTGGTGCTCGCCGACCTCGACGCGGAGCGTGCGGCGATCGACGAGGTCATCACCCGACTGATCGGCCCGCCCAACCGTGGCGGAGCTCCGACGCCCGCTCCGGTCGTCGACGTGCCCGCCGCCGGCGTCGCCCTGCTCCAGCTCTCGTGGAGCCCGGGACGCATCATCGCCTGGATGGCGGGACACGGCGCCGAGACCGCCGACACCGACGCCGTGGTGTCCCACCTCGGCTCCGCCGGGCTGTCGCCGGATGTCTGGACCCCCGGGGAGAGCATCCGACTTCCCGACGGCTCCAAGGCCCCGACCGTCTCCGCGCCGATCACCCAGGTGCTCGGGCTGCTCGCAGCGCTCGGCAACTCCGCCGACCCGTCGCTCGGGCCCAGCGCCCGCTGGATCGGCCGCGTCACCGCCGAGGCCGTCCTGCTCGCCGCTCGGGGCCGCATGGTCCCCGGGCTGCGGAAGCGTTCGTCGGGCGGCGCCGCCGGAACACCGTCCCGTGCCGATCACGGACTGTTCGAGGTCCGTTGGTCCCCGGCCATGGTGGACCCGACGATGCTCCGCGCGCTCGCCGCGAGCCTCCCCGGCTCGGTGACGGCCAACGAGACCCGACGCGATCCCGAGACGGTCGTGCTCAGTGTGATCGGCGACGTGCTGGACGCGATCGGGCGCGCTGCGGCCGCTCGACTCGAGGTGCCACCGCCGCGCCACGACCCGAGATCACGCTTCGACGTGGCCGCCACGTTCCTGGCGCGCCTCGACGGCACCACCTTCGATGCACCGGCTCGCGCCGGTTCCGAGCTCGGCCGCCGGCTCAACCAGTGGTCGCGCGCGGTCGCCGGGCCGGTCGAACCGACCCTCGTGCTCACCCTCGACGCCCCCGACGACCTCGGCGGCTGGCTCTTGAAGGTCCAGGCGACTGATCCCGACAGCGGACTCGTGGCCGTGTCGACCGCCATGGAGCGTGCGGACCAGGCCCGCTTCAAGGAACTGAACGAACATCTGGCCCGTCTCGACCGGATCTATCCGGCGATGCTCCGCAGCTCGAGCACCAAACGTGGTCAGGTGATCCTGTCCCAGGACGAAGCCTGGCGCCTGATGGGCGAGGTGGGCGAGACCCTGGCCTCGGCCGGGTTCGACGTCCGCGTGCCGAACCTGTCGAAGCGCAAGCCGTCGCCGTCGCTTCGGCTCACCGCCGACGGCGCCGCCGACTCCGTGGTCGGTGCCCAGCAGCTGGCCGACGTGCGTTGGTCGGTCGTCTTCGACGACCTCGAACTCTCCGCCGACGAGATCCGGGCACTCGCCGCGGAGGCTCGTCCGCTCGTCCAGAGCCGCGGCGAATGGATCGAACTCGACCACGCGGACCTCGTCGCCGCAGCCGAGGCGCTCGCCGAGCGCGAGGACCAGAAGAAGATGACCGGGGCCGAGATGCTCCGGCATGCACTCGGGCTCGAGGGGAATCCGTTCGGCGGCGTCTCGCTGGCCGGGCAGGGCTGGGCCACCGAGCTGCTCCAGAGCGCCCAGGACATCCCGACGGAGCTTCCGACCACGCCGACCGGATTCTCCGGCGAACTCCGCAGCTACCAGTCGGAGGCGTTCACCTGGCTGAGCTTCCTCCACCGGGCCGGGCTCGGCGGCTGCCTCGCACTCGACATGGGTCTCGGCAAGACGCCGACCACCCTGGCCCATCTGGCGACGATCGCCGAGCAGGGTCCGTCGCTGGTGATCGCCCCACCGGCCGTCGTCGGCAACTGGGCGTCGGAGGCGGCGACGTTCACCTCGGACGTCCGGGTGCATGTGCACCATGGAGCGAACCGGCTGGCCGGCGCTGCACTCCTCGACCGGATCGAACGCACGGACGTCGTCATCACCACCTACGGCACGGCCGTCCGAGACATCGACGATCTCGAGGGCATCGAGTGGGTCGACGTCGTGCTCGACGAGGCGCAGGCGATCAAGAACCCGACATCGGAGACGGCCCTCCAGCTCCGGAAGCTGCGAGCCCACTCCAAGATCTGCCTGACGGGTACGCCGATCGAGAACGGCCTCGGCGATCTCTGGGCGATCCTGGACTTCTGCAACCCCGGCCTCGTCGGTGACCGGGCGAGCTTCGTCGCGCAGCTCGGCGCGACCACCGACCGATCGAGCCGCGGGGAGGGAGCGCTGCGTGCTCTCAACGGCATTCTCGTGTTCCGCCGGACCAAGTCCGAACCGGCGATCGCGGCCGAGTTGCCGGATCGCATCGACGAGCTCGACCGTTGCGCGATGACGCCCGAACAGATCGGGCTCTACCAGGCGGTCCTCGACGATCTCGTCAACCAGACCCAGACCGAGACCGGCGGGGAGCGCAAGGGTGCCGTGTTGGCGGCGATCACCAAGCTCAAGCAGATCTGCAACCATCCCGCCGCGCTCGGTGGAGAAGAGGACGAGGGTCCCCTCGCCGGGCGGTCCGGCAAGCTCAACCGGCTCGAGGAGATCGTCGACAGCGTCTTCGCGAGCGGCGAACGCATGCTCATCTTCACCCACTTCGCTTCGTGGGGCGAGCGCCTCGCCGAGCACCTGTCCGAGCGAACCGGGCTCGACATCGACTGCTACCACGGCGGCCTGGCTCGTGGTGCCCGCGACCGGATGGTCGACCGCTTCCAGACCGAGCAGGGGCCGGGCGCGATGGTGCTGTCGTTGAAGGCCGGCGGCACCGGCCTCAACCTCACCGCCGCTTCCCACGTCGTGCTCTACGACCGCTGGTGGAACCCCGCCGTGGAGGACCAGGCCCGCGACCGCGTCTGGCGCATCGGTCAGGAGAAGACGGTGATCTGTCATCGGCTCGTCTGCCCGGGAACGGTCGACGAGCGGGTCGAGGAGGTCGTCGCCGGCAAACGTCAGATCGCCGACATGGTCCTGCCGAAGTCCTCGACGGTGGCGGACCTCGACGCCGATCAGCTGCAGGTGGCGCTCGGGATCGACACCTCGGCGCTCCTCATCGACGACACCCCGGTGTCCGGAGACGATGCCACGGTGGTCGAGGCGGTCACACCGGAGGTGGCGACGTCGTGAGTGAGTCGAAGAAGAAGCCCGCGAACCGGAACCGAAACCGGAACCGCAACCGCCGAAAGAAGAAGCGGGTCGACCCGCTCGTCTTCTGGGGCGACCCCGAGGCCGTACCACGCGGTCGCCAACCCGTCGCGACCTCGCACGAGCCCGACGCGCTGGTCCGCTCCCTCGGACGGCCGCCGCTGCAGGGCCAGGAGCAGACCGCCGAGCGGTTCTTCGACGCCGTCTACCGAGGCTCGGTCGGTCTGGCGACGGCGCTGGCCGCTGCGGCCGACCTGGATTCCGAACCCGAACCGCTCCCCGAACCCGCGCCCGTTCCCGAACTCCTGATGGACGACGAGTCCGACACCGACGACAGCGACGACAGCGACGACGACGCGGACCACGCGGACGACGCCACCTCGGACCCCGACTGAGGGTTTCTGCGCCGCGACGCTGCGCTGTGTCGTTCGACACGCCACACTGGTGGCATGACGACAAACGCCGAGATCCAGGCTCAGATCGAAGGACAGAACGTTCCGAAGCGATTCCTCGCCACCGTCGCCGAATGTGGTGACACCGAGGTCGTTCGGTGGAAGAACGGAGCGGGGGAGTGGGAGGCCGTCACGGCCTCGGAGCTCGCAGAGACGACGGCACGTGTCGCGAGCGGTCTCGCCGATCTCGGCGTCGGACCCGGCGACCGGGTGATGATCATGGTCGCCAACCGCATGGAGTTCTACCCGCTCGACCTCGCCGCACTGTTCCTCGGCGCCACACCGGTGTCGATCTACAACTCGTCCGCACCGGAACAGATCGACTATCTCGTGAACCACGCGAAGGCCAAGGTGGCGATCGTCAACGACGCCGACTATCTCGCGAAGTTCGAGGCCGTGCGCGACAAGCTCCCGACACTCGAGCACATCGCGGTGATCGACGCCGACGGATGCGGCGACGACGTCGTGCGGTACGCCGATCTCGCAGCGCATGAACCGGCCGATCTCGACGAGCTCTCGAACCGGGCGGAGCTGGACGATCTCGCGACGCTGATCTACACGTCCGGCACGACCGGGAACCCGAAGGGTGTGATGCTCACGCATCGCAACGTGTGCTGGACGCTCAGCTCGACCAACGAGGTCCTCGAGAACGAGACCGACATCGGATCGCTCCAGGGCAAGCGGCACATCTCCTACCTCCCGATGGCACACATCTTCGAGCGGCTCGTCGGCCACTACATGATGATCGACCACGCCATGACGGTCAGTTGCTGTCCCGACACCTCGCAGATCGCCGCGTATCTCGGCGAGATCCAGCCTCACCTCTTCATCGGGGTGCCTCGGGTCTGGGAGAAGCTGTACGCAGGGGTGCACGGGGCGCTCGCCGGCGACCCCGAGCGAGCGGGTCAGTTCAACGACGCCGTCGCCGCGGCCCAGCCGATCGTCGAGAAGATGACCGCCGGCACGGCGACCGCCGAGGAGATCGAGACGTTCGAGTTCCTCGACGCCGTGGCCTTCAGCCAGGTCCGCCCGCTGATCGGCATGTCCGAGGTCCAGTGGGCGGTGACCGGAGCCGCGCCGATCCCGCCCGAGATCCTCACCTGGTTCCGCTCCATCGGTGTCCCGTTGACCGAGGGATACGGCATGTCGGAGACGACGGCCATGTGCACGTGGGCCAACGCGGCGAAGGCCGGTTTCGTCGGGCGGCCCGCACCCGGCGTCGAGCTCAAGCTCGGCGAGGACGGTGAGGTGCTGGTGCGCGGTGGCAACATGTTCACCGGGTATCTCGACGAGCCGGAGAAGACGGCCGAGACCCTCGATGACGAAGGCTTCGTCCACACCGGCGACATCGGTGAGATCGACGAGGACGGCTACCTGAAGATCGTCGACCGCAAGAAGGAACTCATCATCACCGCGGGCGGCAAGAACGTGTCGCCGGCGAACCTCGAAGCAGCGCTCAAGATGATTCCGCTGGTCGGCCAGGCCTGCGCCATCGGCGACCAGAAGCCCTTCATCTCGGCCCTGGTCGTGCTCGACCCCGACGCCGCCGCTGCGTGGGCTGCCAAGCACGGTCTCGACGGTGACGCGGCGACCCCACAGGCACTCGCCGAGAACCCCGAGGTGATCGCCGAGGTCGACGCCGGGCTCGCGACCGCGATGGCGGAGTTCAACAACGCGGAGGCCGTGAAGAAGGTGACCGTGCTCGGTGACGAGTGGATGCCGGACTCCGAGGTGCTCACGCCCACGTCGAAGCTCAAGCGTCGGGGGATCCACAAGACGTTCGAGAGCGCGATCGACGCGATGTACGCCAAGTGATCAGGGCCGGCATCGGCCGGTCCCGTGTGATGTCCTGAGCTGTTCGTCGAGGCCCGTTCCCGGAAGGGGGCGGGCCTCGACGCGTCGGCGTCGCTCAGAGAGCAGCAAGCACCGCGGTGGCCCGGTCCAACTCCGCGTCGGTCGTGAGGTAGTGCACCGACAGACGGACCATCGGCGAGAGCGCCCGACGTTCGAAGTCGTGGAACGCACCGTCCGGATTCGTCGTGGTCACGTTGATCCCGGCGGCGGCGAGTGCCGCCTTGACGTCGACGGCGTCGACACCGGGGACCGAGGCCGTGACGATCCCGCATGGGTCGGGGCCGAGATCGTGCACCGTGACGCCGATGTCGCGGAGGCGTGAACGCAGCGCTTCTCCCTGACGCCGCACCGTTGCCTCGATGGCAGGGCCACCCAGCTCGTTGGCCAGTCGCGCGGCGGCGCCCAATCCGAGCCACGCCGCGTATGCGTGCTCCCAGTACTCGAACCGGCGGGCGTCGGGGCGGTACTCGAAGGCCTGCGACGAGCGGAGCTCGGCGCCGAAGAAGTCCGG
Source organism: Acidimicrobiales bacterium (assembly GCA_020629695.1). Lineage (GTDB taxonomy): Bacteria > Actinomycetota > Acidimicrobiia > Acidimicrobiales > SZUA-35 > JAHDBV01. Next base: position 18,507 of record JAHDCV010000068.1, read on the forward strand.
CTGATGGGGCTGCAGCCGATCGAGGATGCTGCTGCTGATCCAGGCGAACCCGGTTCCCCGTGGGCCCCGCAGGTACTTCCGTCCCGTCGTGCTCAGCAGGTCGCATCCGATCTCGGCGACGTCGATGTGGAGCTGCCCGACGCTCTGACACGCATCGAGCAGGAACGGCACACCGGCGGCCCGAGTCCGTGCCCCGATCGCCGCTGCGGGATTGACGACGCCTCCGTTGGTCGGCACATGAGTGGCGCACACCACGGCGACATCGTCCTCCAGATGTCGCTCGAGCGCATCGAGGTCCATCCGGCCGTCCTCGCCGCTCGGCACCACCACGATCTCGACACCGCGTCGCTCGGCCGCGAGGAGCATGCCGACCAGGTCCGAGCCGTAGACGACCTCGTTGGTGAGCACACGCTGGCCGGGGCGCATCGGCAGCGACCAGAACAGAGCGTTCCACGCCGCCGTCGCGTGTTCGAATCGGGCGATCTCGTCCGACGCCCCGCCGACGAGGGTCGCGAGTTCGGTGTACACCGCATCGATCTCGGCGGCCGCGGCGTCAGCGGCTTCGTACCCACCGAGTTCAGCCTCGGCCCGCAGGTGACCGATGTGGGCGTCGAGCACCGAGGTCGGCGGCAGCGACGAGCCGGCGTGATTCAGGTGGACGACGGAACCCGTGCCCGGCGTCTCGGCCCGAAGCCGTTGGACCTGCGAATCGGACAGTGGTGCGTGCTGAGAGTCCACGGTCGGACCCTACTCATCCGCTCAGCTCGCTGGTGGCGGCGGCGGCGGTGGGCGATCGGAACGGCGTTGTGGTGGGGCCGGTCGGTTCCGCGGAGCGGGACGGTCGACCCCCGACACGGCATTCGGTGCCGGCGTGGCCGGGCCAGCCGGCCCCCCGGGACCGCGGTGCGTCGGTGGCGCGGGTCGGGTCCGACGCGGCGCCGGTCGAGCGGGCGTCCCGGGGGCGGGTCCGCTCGCCGGTGCCGGCGGGATGGGCGGGGCGGCCGGGGGAGGGGTCGCCGTTGGCGGAGGCGACGAAGGGGCCGGGGCGACGCCCACGGCCCCGGCGGCGCCGGACGCTGCCGGAGCGGGCAGTGCGTCGGCCAACCAGGCCAGCGCGGGTGTACCGCCGGTGGACACGTCGACCGGTTCCGGTGTCGGCGGGAGCCACGGCACCGGTGGGGCGACGTCCTCGGAGCGCCGGTGATGGACCACGCGCTCGGGCATCTCGTTCGGCTCGGGTACCTGATGGACCCGGACCTTCGGTGTGGTCGCTGGAATCGCAGTGTCGATGTCCTCGGAGAACAGGGTGCGTGCGAGCACGGCCTTCGCCGCCCACTGTCCGCTCGCGAAGGCGAAGACCTGGTCCTCGTTCTCGGTGAGCTCGATCTTGCCGCGCAGCGCGAGCGGACCCTCGCGGGTCATCACGACGGCGACGTCGGCACCGAGTGCGACCGGCTGCGACACCACGGCGCCGGCGAGACTCGGACGTTCGAGGATGAGTTCCCGCTCGGTGATGCGTGCACGAAGCGAGCGTCCGAAGCGCCGCGTGCGCCGGCGCTCGTCGGCGAAGTCCTCTGCTCGGATCCGGTTGATCGCAGCCAACACGATGCCGAGGTTGGCCAGCAGCGCCAGCGCGCCCAGGCCGACCGCCGGCCCCGTGGGGCCCGTCATGATGCCGATCCCGCGGAACACGAACAGGAGCCAGGCGCCGAGCGCCATGACCAGCACGACCGCGAGGGCGGGAGGGACATCACCGCTGACGCGGTCGTCGCCGGTCCGACCCTTCGGGGTCACGGCGAAGCCGCGCTCGGTTCCGAGCACCAGCTGCTTGGCGGCCGACAACGCGACCGGAATCCGCAGGAACTCGAAGATCAGCGCCGGGACCAGGCGATGGTGACGGCCCCCGATCACGTGCATCGAGGCCTGGCCGGCGACGAAGACGAGTACGTGGGCGATCGCGAAGGTCCACGGATCGGCCGAGACCGGTAGCGACCCCAGGAGCACGGTCCACACGGCGACGCCGAGATAGCCGAGCGTGCGGAGACCCTCGAACCAGCCGGCGAGCGACGCCGTGAAGGCGATCTTCTGCGGCGTCGTCAGATTCTTCGTCCGCCACGGATTGTCCGGGCCGCGCAGCACCTGCATCGCACCGGTGGCCCACCGCCGACGCTGGATCAGGTACTGCCGATAGGTGGCCGGCGCCTGACCACGGGCGAGCACCTCGTTGTGGAACGTCGTGCCCCAGCCGCGATCCAGCAGACGGATGGTCGTGAGCAGGTCTTCGGTGACCGAGTCGGTGGCGACACCGTTGATCGTCCGGAGCGCCCTCGTCCGCAGCACGGCCGATGTCCCGCACCAGAACGCCGCGTCCCAACGATTCTTGCCGGGTTGGAGGACCCGGTAGAACAGCCCTTCTTCGGAGAAGGCACCGACGTGCTCGAACGAATCGAGGTTGTAGAAGTCCTGCGGGGTCTGGACGACCGCGATCCGCGGATCATCGAAGTACGGGATCGTGGCCGTGAGGAACTCCGCCGATGGCACGTGATCGGCATCGAGGACGGCGATCAGGTCGGTCTTGATGGCGGCGAGGGCGTGGTTGAGGTTGCCGGCCTTCGCGTGTGCGTTGGTCGATCGGGTCAGATAGCGAGCACCGATCTGTTCCGCCATCTCCTTCACCCACGGTCGGCGACCGTCGTCGAGTACCCAGGTCTCGTGGGCCGGGCGCAGCGCCACCGCCGCGGCGACGGTCGGCAACAGGATGTGCTCGTCCTCGTCGTAGGTGGTGATGCACAGGGCGACGGTCGGCGTGCGCACGCTCTCCCTGGGGGTGGGACGATCATCGATCGACCAGGTCGAGAACAGGAAGAGGCCGAGGCTGAGGGCGGCGTGCAGCTCGAGCAGGTAGAAGAGCCACCCGATGGGCGACGCGAGGGGCACCGTGGTCGTCCGCCAGAGCAGATACCCGACGACCAGTCCACCGGTCGCGACGGCAATCGCACGGCGGGCCCATTCGGGAGTGGTCGTGCCGCTTCCGTCGTCGATCATCGGAGGCGGGTCGAACGTCTCGGACCGGGCCGATCCGGGTGATCCGGGCGCGTCGGCATCGGACTCCTGGTCCCGATGGGGACGGAAACGAGCGAGGCCGGGTACCACTCCAGTTCCTACGGCACGAGCCGATGATTATTGAGACGTCCCACCACCGTGGTGGGAGGTCCGGATCCTCGACGACGTGCAGAACCTCGACCTCCATCAGAAGATCACCGCTTCGGTCGGCGCGGCGATGGTCGCGCTGACCCTGTGGGTCGGCTTCGTCTCGCCGCCCCCCACCGACGAGGAGCGGGCTCGAGCTGCCTCGGTGTTGCTCCCACCGGAACGGCCGGCTGCACTCGCGGCCGAGCTCCCCGAGGAGGACACGCCGACCGTCGGCAACGACAACGGCAACG
>JAHDCV010000069.1 GCA_020629695.1 Acidimicrobiales bacterium
CGAGGTCCTGACCGGAGCCACCCCGCCGGCTCCGGTCAGGGCTCTCACAACCGGCACCGCCCCCGCTCTTCAGTTGTCATCTGGCGTTCGCTCGTCGGCTGCGTGACCGGGTGGGTCAGGCGGCTCGGGCGTGAGCGTCACGACCCGGCACCCGGCCACCCACCAACTGGCCATCCACACCAACCGACACCGATGGGTCATCCCGACCCGAGACGCATACGGCAGACCGGACACATCGAGAGACCCCAACACCCGGGTCGCCCCCCACCACCTGCATCACATCGACCGCCACCGATTTCGCGGTCAGCGAAACGGCCGACGACGGCCGCCCTGGCGACCGATGCTCATGGTGTGCAACCGACACCGACCGACCGTCTCCTCGAACGCCGCATCCTCTTCCTCGGCGAGGAGGTGAGTGACGAGAGCGCCAACCGGATCGTGACCGGTCTGCTCCTCCTCTCCGCCGCCGATCCCGAGAGCGACATCTGCCTCTACGTCAACTCACCCGGCGGGTCGGTGATGGCGGGGCTGGCGATCTACGACACGATGCAGCTCATCCCGAACGACGTCGCCACCGTCGCCGTCGGCTTCGCTGCGAGCATGGGGCAGGTGCTGCTCTGCGCCGGCGCACCGGGCAAGCGCTACGCACTGCCCCACGCCCAGGTCGTGATGCACGAGGGCTCGGCCGGGCTCGGCGGGTCGGCCGCCGACGTGCAGATCCAGGCCGACAACCTCGTCACCACACTCGACCGGCTGCGGCGGATCATCGCCCGCCACACCAGCAACGATCTCGACCAGGTCGTCGCCGACGTCGGACGGGACCGGTGGTTCGACGCCGAGCAGGCCCGTGACTACGGCTTCGTCGACCACGTCGTCAGCTCGATCGACGAGATCGTGCCCGCCCCACCGACCCGGCGGGTCGGCCTCGTCGGAGGTGTGCGATGAGCAGCTACACGATCCCCACCGTCGTCCGGGAGACGCCACGCGGCGACCGCATCACCGACATCTACAGCCACCTCCTCGGCGAGCGCATCGTGTTCGTCGGCACCCCGATCGACGACGGCGTCGCCAACGTCGTCGTGGCGCAGATCCTCCACCTCGCCTCGGTCCGACCCGAGGCCGACATCCAGCTCTACCTCAACTCACCCGGCGGCTCGTTCAGCTCGTTCCTCGCCATCTACGACACGATCCAATACGTCGACGCCGACGTCGCGACCCTCTGCGTCGGCCAGGCAGCGTCGACCGCCGCGATGCTCTTGGCAGCAGGGGCGCCGGGGAAACGGTCGGCGCTCCCCCACGCCCGCATGCTGCTGCACCAGCCGCACACCGACGCCCGGCGCGGGTCGCTCAGCGACCTCGCCCTCGAGGCCGAGGAGCTCGCCCGGGTGCGGTCGGAGTCGGAGGAGCTGCTCGCCCACCACACCGGGCGCACGCCCGCACAGGTCCGGGACGACACCGACCGGGCGCTCGTGCTGCGGGCCCCCGACGCCGTCGAGTACGGCCTGGTCGACCAGATCGTGGCGAGCGCCTCAGGCAGCCAGCGACAGGACCGGACCCGAGCCGCCCATCCCACGGCAGACCGGACCACGTAGCCGCTCGGCGGCCCGCTCCAGCAGGTCGGCGACGTCGACGTCGAGGCTGCGGGTGATCGACTCGAACACCTCCGACGACCCTTCCTTCAAACCCCGCTCGAGCTCGGACAGGTGAGCGATCGAGACGTGTGCCTCCTCGGCGACCTCGCGGAGCGTGCGGCCCTGGTCGACGCGTTCCTCACGCAGCACGTCACCGAGGACTTCCCTCAGCAGCGGCGTCGACTCGGGCTCCTCCGCCTCCGCCCGGACGGGAAACGGGATGACGACACGATCCTCAGGCATGAAGGCACGGTAGTCGCCGCCGCGAGCCGGTCGGTTTCGCTCCGCCCAGACCCGGGTAGTGGCTGGTCATGACGAACGAGCACGACGACCGGCGAGACACGACACACGACGACGACGCCCCGATGCCCGCGCCATTCCCGACCGAGGCCGCCGACAGCCGGCCCGACGCCTCCGACACGAAGGACATCGGCGACGCCACGATCATCGCCGGGACACGCTGACGTCGGTGAACCCGTCGAGGGCCGGCACATCACCGTGTCGGTCACGTCGCGCCCCACGACCACACCGCTCGAACGATTCGGTGCGATCGGCGATGGGCGGACGGCCGCGCCCACACGGGAGGGTGAGCCGGTGACGACCGCTCGTGAGATCGACCTCGCCGGCATCAGCGACCACGTCGGCCAACTCGGTCTCGGCCGGCTGCATCCCGACCAGGGCCGGGCGGTGATCGAGGTGCTCGCCGGACGCGACGTCGTCGCCGTGCTCCCGACCGGGGCCGGCAAGTCGGCGATCTACCAGATCGCCGGCTCGATGGTGCCCGGCGTGACGATCGTCGTGTCACCGCTGCTGGCACTCCAGGACGACCAGCTCCGATCGATCGAGGCGAGCGACCTGCCCGACGCCGTACGCATCGACGGGTCCACCCCGGCCGAGGCCGTCGAAGACGCCATCGACCGGGCCGAGCGTGGCGCGATCGAGTTCCTCTTCGTGACCCCGGAACGCCTGCTGTCGCTGCTCGACGACGGCGCCCTGAGCGCCGTCGACGTCTCACTGCTCGTCGTCGACGAGGCTCACTGCATCGTCACCTGGGGCCACGGCTACCGACCGGCGTTTCTGGCCCTCGGCGAAGCCCGTCGGCGTCTCGGCGGTCCGGCGACGCTGGCGCTCACCGCCTCGGCCGATCCTCGGATGCGTCGTGACATCGCCGCCGTGCTCGGCCTCGCGGAGCCGGCCACGGTCGTCGGGTCGATCGTGCGGGACAACCTCTCGCTCGACCTCGTGGTGGTCGACGACCATCGGCGGGCTCTGGCGGCCGTGGTCGAGTCGGCCCTCGCCGTCCACGGCCGGACGATCGTGTACGTGCCGACCCGGGCGCTGGCCGAGGAGGTCCGAGACGCCGTGGCCGACCAGGGTCGCCCCGCCACGACCTACCACGGTGGGCTCGACCGGGCCGAGCGAGCCGATGCCATCGAGCGGATCGGTAGATGCGACCGGATGGTGGTGGCGGCCACGACGGCGTTCGGCATGGGCATCGACCTGCCGGACGTTCGGGGTGTGGTGCACCTCGACCTCCCGCCGTCGCTCGTCGACTACTACCAGGAGATCGGACGGGCCGGCCGGGACGGGCGCCCGGCGACAGCGGTCGCCGTCGTCACCGGCTCGACGTCGTCACGCCGGGCCTTCACCGGTGGCGGTGCCGAGACCGACCTCGGGCTGTGCGTCGCCGCACACCGGGCCCTGGTCGATGGTGCGACGAGCCGGCGGGCGATCGCCGAGGCGCTCGACACCTCCCTGAGCGCCGTGTCGCGGGCGTTGTCGACGCTCGAGGAGGCGGGTGTCGTCGGACTCCGACCGTCGCCGTCGGTGCTCCTCGACGAGGCCGACGTCGCCGAGCTCCATGCGGCGGCGACCCGGCTCGACGAGTTCCAACGCTCCCAGCGAGCGGCCGTCGACCGCTACGCGGCCGGTGGCACCTGCCGCTGGCAACAGATCGGCGCCGCCCTCGGCGAGGTCGTGACGCCCTGCGGACACTGCGATCGCTGTCAGCGGAGCCTCGGTGCGACCGACCCGGGGTCGGGCGGCGACGGCGTGGCGGCGAACGCCGACGACCGCGTGGGTCGACGAGTCAGCCACGGCGTCTTCGGCGACGGCCGGATCGCCACGATCGACGGCGACGTCGCGACGATCCTCTTCGACGACGGCGGCCCGAAGGCGATCTCGCTGCCCCACGTCGCCGAGGGTGTGTTGGTCGTGCACTGAGGCGGCACGCCGGACCGCGCCCGTCGACGGAGGACGACGACCTTCCTCAGAGCACGGTCTCTCCGTCTATCTCGCCAAGGGGGTCCGAGATCAGTTCCAGCCGCTCGCCGTCGGGGCCGCGGAAGTAGAGCGACGACCCGTCGACATGGTCGCACTCGATGCCGGCGTCGTGCAGCTTGGCTTTGAGGTGGGACCATCGATCGGGCTCGACGGAGATCGCCAAGTGGTGCGGCCCGCCGAGCACCTCGGCGTAGCTCCCGAGGTCGAGACCCGGGAAGTCGAAGAACGCCACGGTGTTGCCGTTCCCGATGTCGAAGAAGAAGTGGGTGGAGCCCTCGTCGTCCCGGTTCTCGAAGAGTTCGGTCAAGGGAAACTCGAGCAGCTCCTGGTAGAAGCGGATCGTCCGCTCACGTCGAGTGACAGCAGCGCGACGTGATGCACACCACGAGCGCTGGACTCGGGCCGGACGCCGTCCGCCATCAGGTGGCGACGCCGGAGCTCCTCCCATTCGGCTGTCCGGTCGGGATGACGACTTCCCATCGATGCATCTCAGGAGGTCGCCTCGGGAGCGACCCGGCGTCCTGGGCGGCGGCCGGTCGTCGCGTCATCAGTCCTCCTGCACCTCGAATGCGATGTCGACCGCGACCTGCCAGCGATCGATGGTGCCGCCCTCGCCCAGGTTCGCCCGGATGTCGAGCACCTCGAGCCACGTCTGACCGCGGACTTTCCGGGCGGAGGTCGAGACCGCTGTCTGGATGGCGTCTTCGATGCTCTCGCTCGATTCGCCGATGAGCTGGGTCTTCTTGAACGTGGTTCCGGGCATGGTCGGGTTCCTCTCGGTCGTTTGGCGTCGCTGTACCCACCCCACCTGGTGACGACACATCGCCGTCGGCAGCGCCGGCCTGAGGACCTGAGGTTTGCGACCACCCGAGGGAGGGAACCGAGCCATTGCGGCGACCGGCGCCGCCATCGACCCGGAGCGAGACCCATGTCCGAGACCACGCCGACCGACCTCAGACTCTCGGGGGGCACCACCGACCTCCGAGCGAGTGGCACACCGGGTGTGCTCGTCGTCGGCCTCGGGTCCGCCGGCGAGGCAACGGCGCGCCAGCTCGCACGGGCGGGCTGGCGGGTCGTCGGGTTCGAGCCCGGTCGCGTCGGCGGCGAGTGCCCGTTCGTCGCGTGCATGCCGTCGAAGGCGCTGCTCCACCGTGCGACGACACACCACGACGCCACCGAACGCGCCTGGACCGACGCGATCGCCTTCCGCGACGCTGTCGTCGACCACCTCGACGACAGCGAACATGCCGACGGACTCCGTGGCGAGGGTGTCGAGATCGTCCGGCGGGCGGCGATCATCGAGGCGACCGACGCCCCGGGCCGACCGTGGTGTGTGCGGGACGAGACCGGGCACCGCTGGGTGGCCGACGAGCTCGTCGTGGCCACCGGCAGCGCACCGCGGGTTCCCGACATCGCAGGGATCGAGCGAGAGCGGATCTGGACGTCCGTGGAGGCACTCACGGCCGACGAGCTGCCACAGTCGGCGATTGTCCTCGGCGGCGGCGCGATCGGCCTCGAGCTGGCGACGATCGCCGCCGGCTTCGATCGCAGCGTGACCGTCGTCGAGCCGTCCGAGCGGCTCCACCCCGGCGGTTCGGCCACCGTGGCGGACATCCATCACCGGCTGCTCGACGACCGTGGGATCGTGGTGGAGCTGGGCGTCGAGCCGACCGCTGTCCGCCACCGCGATGACGGGTTCGAGCTCGATCTCGACGACGGTCGGACACTCGAGGCCGACCGCCTGATCGTCGCGACCGGGACCGTGCCCCGACGATCCGAGGTCGGTCTGGACCGCCTCGGCCTGGACGTCGACGCCGTCGAGCCGGACGGATCGCTCGGTGGCGCTCCCGGACTCCATGTTCTCGGCGACGTCAACGGGCAACGACCGTGGACGCATGGCGCCAACCTCGAGGCACGCCGCTGCGTCGCCGGACTCCTGGGAAGAGCCGTCACGGGTGATCCCGGCCCGACGCCGCACGCGATCTTCACCGATCCGCCCTATGCCGCCGTCGGGCCGAATCTCGACGCCGCCCTCGCCGACGGCGTGGATGCCGTGGAGGTCACGGCCCGATACGGCGACGTCGCGCGTACGACCACCGACGAGCTCGACGACGGCGCCCTGACCCTGGTGATCGACCGCTCGACCGGCCGTGTGCTCGGCGGATCGGGGGTCGGCGAGCGGATGGACGATCTGATCGCGATCGTCACAGCGCATGTCCATGGCGGACAGTCCGTCGCCCGACTCCGAGACCAACCCGTGGCGTTCCCGACGCTCGCCCAAGTCATCGAGGTGGCGATCGACCGCGCCGCCGATCGGCTCGACGTTCGGGACTGAACTGCACCCGAGCCGTACCTCCCCGTCACCGACACCGCCCGACCCAGAACGACGCCGGCTCGTGGAGTGGCTGGACGATCACGTGGGCCCGTACCCCGACGCCCACTCGGAGGTTTGACGACGCCACACCCGGGAACACTCTCGGCATGAAGTTCCCCTCCGATCACGACCACCCCACGACCGCTGAGGACCATGACACCGTGGTCATCGATGTGCGGGGGGACGAGGTCCGCGACCAGATCCGTTCGATCGAGCGCAGCGGCGTCGACGCGTCGGCGATCACCGCCGGACCGGTCGAGACCGTGTCCACACAGGACATCGAGCAGGCAGGTCAGGAACAGGTCGGTGAAGCCGCCGCAACCGCTGCCGGCGGACTCGTTGGCGGATTCGTCCTCGGTGGCTTCGCCGGACTCGCCATCGCCATCGCCACTGGCGCCGCGATGCTCCCCGCCGTCATGGTCACCGCTCTCGTCGGTGCGGCGCTGGGTTTCTGCGTCGGCCTCTATGCCCGCCTCACGATGACGCACGACATCGACGCCGCCGCTGCCGCCGACCACGCTCGCGTCACCGTGAGCGTCGACGAGCTCGATCACGCCGACATCACCGCCCGCCGCGACCACTGAGCCACGTGACGTCGCTCTCATCCGTCGACCAGCTGGCACCCCGGCTCGCCGTCGCACCAGACGTTCGCGAACGGGTTCGGAGCCGTCGGATCCCGCCCCACTCCCAGACGACGTCGACCCCCGGGCTGACGGCGACATCGGCTCCCGACTCGTCGACGACGCCGTCCACCGAGCGCTGCTCATCGGCGTCCCGGTCACGATGATTCCCGACGCCGCCGCCGGCACCGGCCCGGCCGGGAAGGTCGCCGTGGTTCGCGCCACGTGAGCGGGCGTCGCTCCGCGGGAGTCCGTCCGTGACGAGCACCATCGATCCCGAGCGAATCCGAACGCTCGGCAATGGCGAACCCGACCCCGGTGCTCGCTTCGTCCTGTACTGGATGCAGGCCTCGCAGCGCGCCGAGCACAACCCCGCGCTCGAGTTCGCCGTGCAGCGAGCCAACGAGACCGGCTGCCCGCTGGTCGTCGTGATGGTCGTGATGCCGGACGATCCCGACGCGTCCGTGCGTCACCTCGCCTTCGCCGTCGGTGGGATGCAGCGCACCGTCCGGGCGCTGAGTCGTCGGGGAATCCGCTCCTGCGTCCGTGTCGGGGCCCCGGCCGACATCGTCGCCGAACTCGCCGCCGACGCCGTCGAACTCGTCGTCGATCGGGGCTATCTCCGACACCAGCGAGCGTGGTACCGCGAACTGCCACGCCGGGTCCCGCTCCGGATCACCCAGGTCGAGGGCGACGTCGTCGTCCCCATCGACCTCGTGTCCGACGAGGTGGAGTACGCCGCCCGGACGATCCGACCGAAGATCGAGCGACATCTGGACCGCTTCCTCGTCGATCTGCATACGACCGCCATCGAGGATCGCACCACCCCGGAGGGCACGACGTCCGACGTCGACCTCGACACGATGGATGGCGCCTCGTCCATCGCCGAGTGGCTCGTCGACCTCGGTGTTCCCTCCGATCCGGGTCCGGTCGACGGGTTCACGCCGGGCACGTCGGCCGCCAGATCGACCCTCCGACGACTGCTCGAGCGGCTCGACACCTACCACGAGGATCGGAACCGCTTCGCCGATCCGGACAGCACGTCGAGCCTCTCGCCGTATCTGCACTTCGGGCAGATCTCGCCGGTCGCGGTCGCCACCGCCGTCCGTCGACGAGGCGGGGAGGGCGCCGATGCATTCATCGACGAGCTGGTCGTACGACGCGAGCTCGCCATGAACTTCGTCGCCCGCCATCCGGAGTACGACTCCTACTCCGCCCTTCCGGCGTGGGCACGCGAGAGCCTCGATGAACACCGCGACGACGAGCGCGAGCACGTCTACACCGCGGCGGAGCTCGAGGCGGGCCGGACCCATGACGAGATCTGGAACGAGGCGATGCGACGCGTTCGCGAGGAGGGCTGGATCCACAACCAACTCCGCATGTACTGGGGCAAGCAGATCGTGCGGTGGACCAACACACCCGAACACGCCCACCGCACCCTCCTACGGTTGAACAACCGCCACTTCCTGGACGGCCGCGACCCCAACTCCTACGCCAACGTCGGCTGGTGCTTCGGACTCCACGACCAAGGGTTCGCCGAGCGTGACGTCATCGGCAAACTCCGGCCGTTCACGACGGCGGCACTCGATCGGAAAGACGACATCGACGAATGGCGCGAACGCTGACGATCGAGCCGCACCGTCGTCGTGCGGTACCGGTGTCAGACGCCGTCGTCCGTCGCCAACAAGCGGACGCCGCCGCCCGGGGTGACGTCGGCGTCACCCTGCAGCGCAGCCCGGAAGCTGGGGGTGGCCTGGAGTGCCACGATGTCGGCCGGCATCTCGATGTCGTGTGACTCGAGCGCCTCCTTCACCGCCTTGATGGCCTCGTCGAGGACGAGACGGGCGGTGCGTTGCGAAGGCTGTGCCCAGAAGCCGGCCTCGATGTCGACGGTCGAGACACCGAGTCCGACGACGATCGCATCCGGCGGCGGATCGGCTGCCACACCCGAGACCGCCGCGAGGGCGTCCCGGATCACCTCGCACGCCTCCCGGGGGTCGTTCTCGTAGGCGATCCCCACGACAAACGACACGCGTCGGTCGTCGTAGTGGGTCTGGACGCGAATCACGTTCTTGTAGACGTCCCGATTCGGAATGACGACGAGCTGTCCGTCGAACGTCCGGAGCCTCGTCTCCCGGATGGTGATCGCCTCGACCGTTCCCGTCTGCCCGTGGACCTCCACCTGGTCACCCGAGGCAAACGGCTGCCGGAACAGCAGCAGAACGCCGGAGAGCGTGTTCTCGAGGATGTCCTGGAAGGCGAATCCGACCGCCAGCGAGAAGAAGCCGAGGCCGGCGAGGAGGTCGACCGGCTGCACCGACGGGAAGGCGACGGCCGTGGATGCCAGAGCGACGGCGAAGAGCAACACCCATCCGGCGAGCTTGCTCATGACGGTGGCGAAGCTGCGGGACTCGCCCCGGAATCGGAACCACCGGCCCAGCCCGCTGCGCAGGAGCCGGGAGAGGAGATACCCGACCACGAGCAGGCCCAGCGCCACGCCGAAGCGGGGCAACATCCCGAGGAATGTCTGCCAGAGGCCTTCCGCCCCCTCGACGAGCTCCTCGGTCGTCTCGTCGGCCGTCACCGGGATCGGATCGGCTCGCTTCATGGCCCGACCCCCCGGGGGCACCCGCGTGCGCTGCCCGCTGTCTGCCGGGCTTCGGGGGTCCTCGGGGTCTCCCGCTCGGCACCGGCGGTGGTCACCGCATGGTCCATCACCATGGAGGCCTTCCCATTCCGAGCGAACCGAAACCCGGTCGTCCCGGGCGCTCGCCGTCGCCCTACCACGCAGGGTGGTGTGTCGCCCCGGTCGGGCCATCGCATCGAGCTGATCGGGAACGGCGACCAGATCTTCCCCTCGATACTTGAGGACACCGACACAGCGACCCGGTCGGTCGACTTCCTCACCTACGTGTAGGCCGGGGATGTCGCTGACAGCTTCGCCGACGAATGGAAGGGCGACGGCCGCCAGCCGCAGAACTGGCGGGATCTGCATCTGCGAATCGAGGGGCCGGTCGTGGCCGAATTGACGGCGGCGTCATCGAAACGGCGAAACGGTGGCAGCGGCGGGCTGGGAGGTTCGACTGACCGACCTCGCCCCAGTCGGAGGCGATCTCGATTCGAACGCGTCGGAGCCCACCGACGATGCGGTGGGCTCCGACGACGAGTGGAGGGGTCAGGCGGCGTCCGCTCGGATCGTGGTCTCGGGCGGGCGGGGTGCGGTGGCGGGATCATCCGTGTCGGATCGATGCTCACCCCACGCGGCGATCAGCCGGTCACGGTTCTTCCACGCCAAGCCGGCGAGCATCGGGACAGCAGCGCGAACGAGGCGACCCATCAGCCGGCGTCCGCTTCAGCGTCGGCCTCGTTGACGTCGACGTCGAACGAGCCCTCGGAGTCGATCGAGCCAGGGTCGACGTCGACGCTCGGGAGCTCGATGTCGGTCTCGGGCGTCTCGACGTCGATGTCCGGGGCATCCACGTCGGCGTCGAGCGAAGGAGCGTCCACGTCGATGTCACCGCCGTCGACGTCCACGTCGGCATCGCCGCCGAGGAGGAAGAAGCCGGCGATGACGAGCGCCGCGATCGCGACGATCGCCAACAGCCACGGGAACTTGGAACCGCCGCCGTCGGGATCGCTGTAGGGGTCACGCTGCGGAGCGGTGGGGCGGGAGTCGGTGAGAGCCATGGGGGCTGCCTTTCATGAGGGGGATGCGACGCAACCGGGCGTCCCTCGGACTGTTCCCGCCAGAGCCACGATCAATCGTCGGGTCTCGAATGCCGACCCGTTTCGTACCCGCCGGCGTCAGATCTCGGCGTCACCATCGACATGCCGCATGGGTCGCCGGGACCTCGATGCTGCTCGACGATCCGAGATCGGGAGCGGCTCCGGCGAGTCCCGCACGCGTGAGCTCGATCATCCGCTCGAGCAGATTGTCCGACGCCCACCACTCGACACGTTCCGGCGACCAGGCGCAGCACGGCCGGTTCGGCGATGGAGCGCCCATGTTCGGCGGTCTCGTGAGCGATGAACCGGGCGAGGGTGTGGTCGTTCGTCAGCACCTCGAGGCGTTCGGCGAATGAACAGGTTGGCGGCCGCGCCATGTGCTGGTTCGACCCAGGCGGCATGCGACGGTCGCGTTGTCCGCGCCCGCTCCCACCACGACGGGTCGAACCCGACCGGGCGGGCGGCGATCGGTGGGCCCGGGCGCTCGATGTCGACCGACCGAAGGAGGCGTTGCAGCTCCTCGGCATCGCGCTCCGTCCGTACGGAGACGGAGTCGGCGGCGCCAGACAGCGCACCGAGGAGATGCCGCGTGTGCACGGGCGATCCGACGCCGACGCGATCGATCGGCGTGTGGGCGGTCCAGACGATCCGGACGTCGTCCCGTCGGCGCCGCAGCCCACCCACGGCTCCGATGAGGTGGTCGTCGTGCAACCAGACCGTCCCGCCGACAGCGAGGGCCGATGCGAGGCGTTGCGCCACAGCCTCCGAGAGACGGAGATGGCCGGTCCACCAATCATCCAGGTGTTCGACGAGACCGGTGAGGCCATACAGCGCGGGCCAGAGCGTGCGGTTCGCGAAGCCCTCGAGCGCGTTCCGCTCGAGCCGGGGTCCGATCCGTTCGATGAACAGCTCGGTGTCGACGAGTCGTGTGGGCGGCGTCGGAGCGCCCGACGAGAGCAGCCCCAGCCAGGCGGTCGCGCCGCCTCGGCTGGCGAGCACCGGGGCGACAGCACGGACCAGGCCACCCGGCGCACGAGTCCAACCCTCGTCCGTCGACCAGGTCACCGGGAACCGTTGAACAGCGACGATCAGGTCGTGGCGACGCGTCCGCTCCCGTCGGACGATCCGAGTGATCCGTCATCTGAGTGGCGCACCAGCGGAGCGACGTTCGAACCCGTCGCCAGCCGACCTCAGCGGCCGAGTCCGCCGGCGTCGAAGTCGATCTCGCCGTGTGTGCCGTCACACAGCGGCATCGAACCGCTGGCACCGCACCGGCACAGCGTGCGTCGGTTGGCCGCCTCGAGCGTGTCGTGCCCTTCGACCGTGACCGCGACCCCACCTGTGAGCCAGAGCGGACCTCCGGGCACCACGTGGACCTCGGCCGGCAGAGCCGGTTCGATCCGTGCGCCGTCCACCTCGGCCGTCAGTCGGCCGGAAGGACAGCCCAATGTCATGCGGATCATCGATCCTCGCACCTCGGAGTCGTCGGTCTCCTCCAGCATCGACCAGACCGAGGTGCGAGCGGTACCGCACAGCCCGGCGTGCATGCAGAGTGATTCGTCGTCGAGCAGCGTGACCCCGGTGCCGGCGAGGCGCAACGTGCGCTCGTCGGCCGACGCCGACGACACGGTGTCGGTCGAGCGCCAGTCGGCCTCGGCGTGCGTGCCGTCGCAGAAGGGCTTCTCATCGGATCGACCGCAACGACACAGGGCCGTGTCGACGTCGACCCGGGTCGGTGGCCCGAACGACCACGTCATCGGTTCGCCGTGCTCGGACATCACTTCTGTCGCCGTCCGGAGAACGACGGGCGTGGTGGTGACGAACGGACCGTTCGGCGTCGCGAGGAGGTGCGGGACGGAGTCGGTGGTCATGTCGGGCGATCCGCACTCGGGACCCGAGGGAGACCCAGGTCATCAGTCATCGGTGTCGACCTCGTTGTCGAACTCGAAGTCCTCTGCCTGCTGGTCGGCGTCCGAACCGGGAACGTTGCCGTTGTCGAGATCCACGCCACCCTCGGACAGGTCCGAGACACCGTCGGCGGCGCCGGGCACGGTGTCGACGGTCGTGGGGATGGCGTCGGGGTCGGCCGTGGTCGGCGATGGACCGGCGTCGTCGGTCGAGCAGGCCGCGAGGGCCATCACGGCGATGGCGATGGGGACGAGGGTTCGGTTCTTCATGCGACCGCAGTTCCCGCATCCGCCAGGGTTGAAACGGATCGGCGCGTTGCGGGTCGAACGCGTCCGCGAGCCGCCGGGCGGTCTCCGTCCCCGTTTCCCCATCGGTTCGCGGGGTACGGCGAGCTCCATGAACATCCCCACGGACCACACACTGCAGCCCGACGAAGCGACCGACCGCCGGGTGCTCGGCGGCGACGACGACGCAACCTACGACCCCCCGGAACGCAGCCTCGGTGCGGAGGACACCGCCTTTCGGGCAGACGGATCCGTCGCACCCGACGACCTGCGGCGCCGGGAGGCTCGGCGCCACGCCGAGCGGCGACCCGACCGGGCCACCGGCCCCGGGTTGATCGAGGACGAGACCGGTGGGCTGGCGGCGTCGGCCGGCAACGCCGACGAGAGCCCGGAGGCCGACGCGATCTCGATCGTGGAGAACGACACGATCTCGATCGTGGAGAACGACACGATCTCGATCGTGGAGGACGAGGCGACCCGCTGATCGGGCGCGCCGTCGGCGGTCACGCCAGTCGCGACGTTTCAGCCGGCAGGGTCGGGGGACGATGGGCCTCGGGTTCACCGCGGCGGTGATCTCGACGCTGGCCGATGACGGTTGGGGCACGCCCACCGTCCCGGCGTCGACGATCCTCGCCATCGTGCTCGGCGCCATCGCCGCCGGCACCCTCGCCGCCGCCCTCCCCGCACGCAGCGCCGCCCGGCGACCGGTGCTCGACGCCATCGCCGCCAGCTGACCCAGTGGCCCTCGTCCCCGCCCCGGCTGCCCCCCGGGCGGAACCCGCTGGCCCGGGCGTCCCCTCCGCTCGGGCCGGCAACGAAGCACCGGGCCGTCGCCCCACGACGGCGACGTTCGGAGTCGACGCCCGACCCCGCCGTGGGGTCCGTGCCAACGGTGCCAAACAAGTCCTGGTTGTAGCCATTCAGTGACTCGGTGATCGCCGCCCGGAGTTCGGGGTCCTTCCGGCCGGATGCGAGGAAGCTCCCGGTGGCACGCCTTGACCCCGTACTCCGCGATCATCCCGAGATGAGGAGGACCTGATGCGGAAAGATCCCGTGACAACCGGTCAGTCCCCCATGCGGCGAGGCTGACGAGCAGGATCCACATGCCGCTGACGCCCGAGGAGCCGCCGCGAGCCGGGCGCTCTACGCTCCGTCACGCCACCCGGACGACGGCCAGGCGGTTCTGGACCCATGAGTGGATCATCAGGCCGCCGGCGGCGGCCATGCCCATCATCGACAGGATGTGGTAGCCCGCACCGCTCACGACGATGCCGGCCGTCAAGGCGCCCACGCCGCTGGCGACGTTCGTCGCCAGGTCGGCCGCGCCCTGCACGGCCACACGCCGCGACTCCGCCACCGACTCGGTCAACAGCGCGCTCGAGGCCACGATCCCGAGGCTCCAGCCGAGCCCGAGCAGGAACAACCCGGGGAACAACAGCATCCGGGGTGCATCGCCGGCGAGTGCCGTGAACGCCGTGGCGATCAGCAGCGTCACACCACCGATCAGCACCGTGGGAACGCGGCCGACACCATCGGACAGTCGCCCCGCCAACGGGGCGAAGGCGAACATCCCGGCCGTGTGGGCCGAGATGACCGCACCGATCCAGCCCTTGCTGTGGCCGTGGTCCTCCATGTGGAGCGGCGTCATCGCCATGACCATCACCATCACGGCCTGCGACACCACGAGACCGGCGAACGCGAGCCGGGCCAACGGGTTGGCCCACACGATCGCCACGGCCTCCCGGAAGGAGACCGGCGCTTCGGCGGACGCACGATCCGAGGACGACGACACCTTCTTGATCCCGCCGTTGACCACCAACGGATCGGGCCGCATGAAGAACCAGATCACCGCCGCCGAAGTGATCGACAGCGCTGCCGCGAGCAGGAACCCGCCGGCGTTGCCGTCGAGCCCGAGCGACTCGGCGAATGTCGCCAACCCACCGATCGTCAGCGGCGCCAGCACCGCACCGAAGGTCGCGAAGAACACCACCGAGCCGATGTCGCGGCTCCGAGTCGAGTCCGCGGCGAGGTCGGCGGCGGCATAGCGCGACATGTTCGACGTGCCCGACCCCACACCGATCAGTGCCATGCCCAGGAGGAACAACACGAGCAGACCGGCCTGGATGGCCACGATGCAGACCCCGGCGCCGACCGCGGCCACGGCGAGCCCGAGGGTCAGGCCGGGCGTACGCCCCCGCCGCTGCATGAATGCAGCCAACCAGCCTGCCGCGAGGGCGGAACCCAACGTGCTGAACCCGGTCGACAACCCCGCCCAGGTCTCCGACCCCAGCAGATCCTTGATGGCCAACACCGACACCGGAAACGCGGCCGAGAAGGCGCCACGGCTGAACGTCGAGGACAGCCGCAGGACGTGCAGGGTCCGCCGATGCACGGCGAGGGTGTCGACCCCCTCGATCTCGATCGCCTCGGTCTGGTAGCCCAGGATGCGTTTCACGTGTGGACTCCGTCCGGGGCCTGCGATCGGGGCGATCGAGACGCTCGGCGACACTACCGAAGGCCGGGCACCGTCGACAGCTGTCGAGGTTCCGAACACCGCTACCCGCGGGCGCGAGGTCGGAGGGCCGAAGGAGCAGGACCAAGGGGCCACACCCCTCGGTGAACTACAGCGAGAGACAACGCTGTGTCTGACATCAATCGATGGGGCGGCTCTCACGAGGGCCGCCCCATCGGCATGACCGGGCTCCGGACGGACGGGGGCGGCGATCAAACCGAACACCGCTATCCCCCCAGAGTGAGGTCGGAGCCGCTCGGATCGGCCATGCTCCGGTCGATGCGTTCGACGAGATCAGCGATTCGACGCGCCGGCCTCGGTGTGTTTCTGGATGGGGCGTCGGGTCTCGGCCTCCGCGAAGTGGCCCGCGCCACGCCCATCTCGGCGACCGGGATCTATCACCACTTCGACGATGTCGAGGACCTCACCCTTTCGGTCGAACGCCTCGCCGTCGCCGAGATCCGACGGCGGGTCGGCCCGGACGATCTGGCGCGTCTGATCTGGGAACTGCACCACGACGACGGACTCGGCGAGGCGCTTCTCGGGTTCGAGCGGCAACACGCACGCTGGCCCGCCCACTTCGCCGCACGGCTGACCGGTCTCGATGTCGGGCTGGCTTCAGGTGTGCTCGACGACGTGCTCGCCGTCTGCGGCCACCGGCGAGCGCGTTCGTTGCCGCCGTTCGACGCCGACGAGTTGCGACTGATCGTCGGGGTGTTCGCGAACGTCGCGCAACGCCTCGCACGCGCCGACTCGTTCGTCCCCGAGGTGCCTTCGGCGTCCGACTTCCGGTCCGTGACCGAGGAGGTGATCGACGACGAGCCCGACCACCGGCGTCGAGCGCTCCTCGGAGCCATGCTCGACCAGGTCCTCGAGTCGGGCACCTTCACGACACGCGGGCTCACCGCTCGCAGCGGGTTGACGCCGCCCGAGATCTATCGGGTCGGGAACCACGAGGAGCTACGGGCCCTGCTCGACGACCGCCTCGGTGCAGCGTTCCTCGAGATCCGTGATCACGTGCTCGAAACGGTGCTCGCCACCATGCACAAACTCGTCGTCTACGGCCACGGGGAGCCGGAGCTCTTCAGTTATGTGTCCAAGCGGGCATCACCGGACGAGGGCCCTCTGGAGGCGTTCGTGAAGGCGGGTGTGACCGAAGCTCGGCACCGTGGCCTTCTCCAACTACCGGACATCACCGACGAGCAGCACCTGTCGTTGATGCTCGGCCCCTTCGTCCGTCGCTTCAGAAACCGTCACCTCGAGCCGGAACGGTGGGATGAAACCGTGCGGCTCTCGAGTGTGCTCCACACGGCGTTGTTCGGCACCAGGGTCGACGACCTGTTCGACGTTCTCGACGCCGCCTCGGCCTCCTAACAGCCGAATCGGGCCTGGATCTCCCGGAGCGTGTCGCGATCCGCGATCCACGCGACGCGGGTTGCCCGATTGGCGGCACCCAACCACTGGTTGCGGGCCTGGAGCTCGTCGCGCTGCTCGACGAGTCGATTCCACGCCGCGCGCCACGCGGTCCGCTCATCGCTGGAGCACGTCGGCATGCCGTCGTCCACCAGGACGAGCGCCGTCTCGTCGAGCCCGAACGACACCCGGCCACCGACCGCGCTCAGCACGGCGACCGACAGGATCGCGATGAGGGCGATGATCAGGGCGTACTCCACGAGGGAGGCGCCACGCGCATTCGATGGTCCGCAGATCATGTACATCCGGTCGGCGCGGCACGAGGGGGCGTGCAGCACCCGGCGACGAGAACGAACAGCGCTAACAAATGCAGGCACGTCCCGCAGCGACCGCCGTGTACGTGCAGGTCCTGTGCACCTCTCGGGGATCCCGCAGCCTGTCACCTCGCTGGCAGGTCGACTCCGTCCTTCGCCAACTCCGAGACGACGAGATCGCCGAGATACTCATCCTCGAGCTCGGCTGGGAACGCCTCGTAGAACGCCTGCACCACCGCAGACGGCAGAAGAACGTTGCGAGCCGAGAACTCGGGCGAAGTCTCTGCGACGAACCTCGACCGGCGACTCGGTGTGCCCGCCGGATACCACGGCTTCGCGAGCGGGTTGATCGCCCGGGCCCACCGAGGCGGCTGGATCCCCGCTGTCCGCGCCAACCGTTCCGCGAGCGCGGCCACGACGTTGTCGACGAGCGCAATCGGGTCCAGTCCGGGAGCCCGGATCCGTCGATCGGCGATCCGACGTCGGCGAGACGGACGACCATCCGATCCTCGTCGAGTTCGGCGTCTACCAGAGCGGTCGCGTCACGGACGTCGCACTGCCATCTCCCCGGACAACGACATCACCGGCGACTCGTGCATCTTCTGTGCACCGAACCGCCAGAATCACCGATCGCGACGTGCCCGGGGCGGGGTTCGAACCCGCACGACCGTTGCCGGTCCGAGGGGTTTAAGCCCTCTGCGTCTGCCAGTTCCGCCACCCGGGCTCGGGTCAACACCCTAGGCCGACCGCGCTGCTCACTCGGGCTCGATCTCACCACCGCGCCGTACACCGACGACCAGCCCGACGACCACGGTGACCACGACGACCATCACGACGAGCTGCAGCGACGGCCCGCTGACGCCCCCGACGTCCGAACCGGACGGCGGGGTCGGCACGCGGACTTGCTGCACGCCGGCGACGCTGACGTCGGGCGTCGTCGTGATGCTCGACGAGGACGAACCGCTCCCTGCACCGACCTCGGCGCTGGAAGACACCGACGACACACCGGAGGTCGTCGAGACGACCCCGTCGGCCTCGGTCGCAGCGACCGTGGCCGAGGACGTGGCCGGGCCGGACGGCGGCGCCGACGACGAGACCGCGGCGACCGTGGCCGTGGTGGACGAACTCGACGACCCCGAGGTCGATGTCGCTGCGATCGTCGACGGCGGCGAGGTCGTGCTCGTGAGAATCGATCCGGGCGGTCGCTCGGTCGTGGCGACGGTCGCCAGCGTCGTGTCGGCGATCACCGTCGACGTGGTCGAACCCGACGACGTCGTGGTGCTCGGGGTCGTCGCCGAGCTCGTCGTCGCCAAGCTCGAGGTCGTCACCGCCGCGGTCGTCGTCGAGGTCACCTCCGTTGGTGTCGACGCGGTGGCCGTCACCGAGGAAGTGGTGTTCTGCTCGGTACTCGACGTCACACCCGAGTCCGACGTCGTCGACCCGCCGCTTTCGGTGCTGACCTCGGCCGTCGACGGTCCGTCCTCGACGGTCGTCGTGGACGACTCCTGAGCAGCCGCACGGCTGGCCACGACGCCTGCGCTGAGGGCGACGATCGAGCAGACCAGGAGTCGCCGCCGCAGCGTCGGTGGTCGAGGAGTCAACGTTCCATACCTGGTCGTGCAGTCTTGGGGTTCAGGCCGGCGGAAGCAACGCGATCACAACGACGGTCGCACCGACGATGGAGGCGGCCACCAGGTCTCGACGCCCGAAGCCGCCCATCGCCCGAGGCGCGTCGAGCCCTCGACGTTCGAGCGTGTCGCCGAGGTCCATCGATCGGCGCACCGTCGACGACGTCACCGTGCCCATCACATCGACGATCTCCACCGCAAGCGCACGGACCCGACGGCGGCCGCCGCGGTGCACCACCCGCGGCCGCCGGCGCCACACCATGGCGGCGATCGACATCTCGTCGAGGAGGAGCGGCAAGGCTCGAACCGCCAGGGCCAGCGCCGTGGCGAGCTCGTCCACGGGCAACCGTACGACGCGGAGCGGCCGGAGGAACCAGGCCGCGGCCGGCGGCAGCGCCGTCATCGACGTGGTCCAGCCGAGCAGATGGGTCAGAGCCAGGATCACGACGGTCACGGCCAGGAACCGGAGCTGGGCGAGGAGTCCGCCGGCCCCGAAGTCCCACGACCCGACGGATGCCAGCACCGGATCGCCGCCGGCGATCACCGAGAGTCCGAGACTCACGCCGATGCCGATGAGGAACACCCGAGGAAGTCGGGGTCGAGCCGACCACGGAATGCCCCCGATCACGCCGGCGAACACGATCGTCGCGGCGATGGCACCGAGTCCGGCCCAACTCGGTCGGAACGACACGGTCAGGATCAGCACCACGAGCGCAGCGATCTTCGTGCGAGGGTCGAGCCGATGCAGCGCACCCTCGCGGGGAACGACCCGGAGCAACGTGAGCCCGCCGGCGGCCGATGTCATCCGGTCCCGACGATGCGCCCGTCGACGAGTCGGATGGCATGACCGCCGAGGCGGTCGACGGTGCCCGGTTCATGGCTGACGACCACGACGACCGTGTCGCGACCCACCGATGCCAGTGCGTGTTCGATTGCGGCCACCCCGGGTCGGTCGAGTCCGGCCAACGGTTCGTCGAGCACCAACAGCGGAACCGCCCGGGCGAGCGCCACGGCGAGGGCGACCCGCCGCTGCTGGCCGACGGACAGCTCCTCGACCCGGGACCGCAGCAGTGCCCGGCGCAGGCCCACACGATCGAGCGCCGCAGCCGCGGCATCGCCCCGCACGCCGTATCGAGCGAGCTCGGCGACGATGGTCGGCCGCTGGAGCTGCAAGCGGGCGTGCTGCACGACGAACCCGATCTCATCCTGACGATCGACCAGCGGCCGACCATCGAGCGTCGAGGTCCCCGATGTGGGAGCGAGCGCGCCAGCGAGAACCCAGGCGAGCGTGGACTTGCCGGCGCCGTTGCCACCGACGACGACGAGGCGATCCCCGGGTGTGGCCCGAAGCGTGACGTCATCGAGCGCCGCGGCCTCCCACGGCGTCCCGGCGTCGCGAACGACGCAGACCCGGTCGAGCACGAGGCTCATCCAGCACTCCCCCGTCGAGCGGCGCCGAGCTCGACGACCCGGTCGGCGATCGACCGATCGTCGTCCAGGTGGGACACGTGGACCACGGCGGCGCCACGGTCGGCGAGCTCGCGGAGCGTGCGCCGGACCTGATGCCGACCCTCGGCGTCGATCATCGCGGTCGACTCGTCCGACAACACCAGCGACGCACGCTGCAGGACGGCACCGGCGACGACGAGCCGTTGGAGCTCTCCACCGGACAGTCCGCTCGTCTCCCGCTCCAGTGCCGGCAGATCGAACTCCTCCACAACCGAGACCAGCTCGGCGGCCGTCCGACGCTCCTGGCCGAGCCCCCAGCCGAGATCGGCCTCGACCGTGGCACCCAGGACGGCGGCATCGGGGCGTTGGCCGATCACGGCGACCTCGGACGCCGTCGGGTCGGCACGGACCACTCCCGTCGACGCACCGGTCCAACCACCGAGCAGCGCGAGGAGTGTCGACTTGCCCGCGCCGTTGGGCCCGGTGATGAGCAGCACTTCCCCACACCGCACGTCCAGGTCGAGCGGCACCATCCGCCCCGCGACACCGGCGCTTCGTAGCTGGACGATCACGGCGGGATCGGAGCCGTCGGTCGGCGGACGCAGCACCGAATCGCCCTCGTCGCCTGCGGTCGGCGTTCCGAACGACCGGTCGATCCGGAGCAACACGGGCGCAGCGAGACGCCGGACGATGATCGTCAGCAGCGCCGAGAACAGCAACTGGATCGCGGGGACCGCGACGTACCAGTTGGTGATCGACCAGCCGACGGCGTCATCGCCGGCGTCGGCGACCGGTGCCACGCCCGCCCAGCGGAGCAGGGACGCCACTCCACGCCACTGCGTGCGGGCCGATTCGAACGCAACCTCACGCAGGTCGGCGAAGATCGAGAACCACGCCAGCGTCAGGGCTGCCACAACCGTCCATCCAAAGACGATCGAGGCCATGACCGACCACGATGTCGAGCGACGGTCCCGGAACGCCACGCCGGTCACCCCACCCCACAGCGCCGAGACCAGCGCCGTCCCTGCCTGCCCGAGGCCGGCGAAGAGGAAGGTGAGGGCGATGGCCACGAACCCGCCGATCGACAGCGCACGGATCCCGCGCCGCGCGGCGAGGACCGCCATCGGGATGGCAGCGATGATGTGGCCCAGGGCGGGCACAGGCGTCAGCCGGAACCCGACGGCGACGACCACGGCGAGATCGGCCAGCAACGCCGCCTCGGCGAGGGCGGCGAGATCCGGGCGCGCCCCGTTCGCTTGGTGATCCGGGGTCGGCACGCCGACAGGATCGCAGCTCCGATCCGACCTCGGTGGATCGAGGCGCTCAGGCCAGGCGCAGGATCGAGAGGCTCGGTCCGTCGGAGCGGAGCCCGAATCCG
>JAHDCV010000070.1:0-3021 GCA_020629695.1 Acidimicrobiales bacterium
CGCATCGCCGATCGCTCCTGTTTCTGGACAGCACCCCGCACACCAGAACTAGCGTTGGCCCATGGCCCAGCAGACGAGTGTCCGGGGATTCACCGACGACTTCGGGATCACCGGGCCGCTGCCGGCGACCGACGGTCAGCGCATCCCGCTCGGTGAGGACGACCCGACCGGGCCCGAGATCGGCACCCGCCTGCCCGACTTCACGCTGCCGAGCTCGCTCGGTCGCACCGTCTCGTTCCACGAGGACCGGGGCGACTCGAAGGCGGCCGTTGTCTTCTACCGGTCGGCCGTGTGGTGACCGCCGTGTATGACGCAGCTGGTCGAGCTGCAGAACGCACTGCCCCTCTTCGCTGACGCAGGCATCAAGCTCTACGCGATCTCCTACGACGACGTTGCCGCGCTCGAGGCCTTCGCCGAAGCCCGAGGCATCACCTTCGACCTGCTCTCGGACGAGGGCTCGGCGACGATCCGCGAGTTCGGGATCCTCAACCACCACATCCCCGAGACGGAGGTGCCCTTCCACGGCATCCCGTTCCCCGGCACCTACCTCGTCGACGAGGACGGGGTCATCACGGCAAAGGCCTTCCACCGGCACCTCGCCCAACGGGAGAGCCCGGAGGGGTTGATCGACGCTGCCCTCGGCGAGGTCCTGCTTCGGGGGAGTGAGCCGTCGACGGCGAACGAGGCCGACGGATCGGGCATCTCGTTCTCGATGGCCTACCGGGGCGGCGGCGGCGTGAGCCGGGTCGGGCAGATCCGACACCTCGTCGTCCGGGCGGATCTGCCCGACGGCCTCCACATCTACGACGAGCCCGTGCCCACTGGCATGCAGGCGACGACGTTCACGCTGGTCGGTCCCGACGGCTTCCAGATCGAGCCGGTCGAGGCGCCGCCGACCGAACCGCTCGACCTGCCGGGTGTCGGGGAGCTCCAGGTGTGGAGCGGAACGGTCGACTTCGTGATCCCGATCTGGGCGTCGAGCGACGCCGTCTCCGAGACCGCCGACGACGGGACGAAGACCGCGACGATCGAGCTCGACGTCGCCTACCAGGCCTGTGACGACGAGGCCTGCCGGCTGCCCACCTCGACTCGACTCAGCGTGACAGTGCCCGTCGATCCGGTGCTGACCTCGACGCCCGACGTCGACGCCGAACGTCCTCGTTTCGATCAGCGGAAGTGGATGACGGAGAAGGTCGTGAAGGCGCTCGAGACGGTGCCGGACCCTGACGCGGCGATGGCGTTCCTGGCGACGACCAACGAGCACCTCCAGGCGAACCGCGAGATGTTCAAGCAGCGCACGGAGCGCGGCTGACCCGGGAGACAGATCTCCGACCCATGCCCTCGCCGAGTCAGAAGCCGAGGCTCGACCCATGGTCGGAGGTCGCAGGCGGCCTCATCGTCCACGTCATCGACATCTGGCCGTCGAGTGATCGAGTGAGGCTCAGCCCGTGCGCTCGTCCAGCGCCTTGATCGCCCGCTTGAGCGCCGTGGCTCGGAAGCTGTCCTCGAGAAGTTCGGCGACCTCGTCCCAATCGGTGTCGTCGTCGAGGTCGAGGCCGATCCAGCCGTACGGGCCCCAGTAGGCCGGCACGAACGTGCGCTCGTCCTCGAGGAGTGCGTGGCGTTCGTCCTCGTCGGACAGCACGACGATCGACTGCGGGTGCTGCACCCACTCACCCGCCGCATTCTTCAACGACGCCCCGAACATGGCGAAGATCTTCTTCGTGTAGAACGCCGGCCGGCCGTGGCTCACCTTCTCCGCCGCCTCCGGCAGATCGAGCGCAATCGCTCGCACACGAGCAAGCATCGGGTCGTCGTGGTCGAACATCTTCGGATGTGCCATTGCTGCTCCGCTCGTCGGCCCCCGAACGCCGGGAGGTGACCCCGAGCCTGGTCGGCGTCTCCATCGCTGTCGAGCGATGGAGACGCCGTTTGGCTCGGCTCAGCCCTCCGGCACGATCAACGGCGGATAGACGGGTCCGTCGGCGGGGGCGGGGTCGAGGATCATGTAGGCGACGCCGCGGTTGTTGGGGCAGTCGGACCTGACGGCCATGCCCACGCGGGTCGCGGAGATCAGATTCTTGAAGCTGAGATGGCTCTGATCGCCGTTCCGGATCGCGTCACCGGTCAGCGGGTCGTACTGGATCTGCTTCTCCGCCCAGTTCTCGATGGCGAGCTGCGCCAGCTCGATGTCGGTCACCGGCTCGGGGCTCCAATGCAGGTAGATGCTCTGAGCCATTCCGTCGATGACCGCGTCGGCCGGGGGAATGAACACGGGGCACGCGTCTGCCACGGCGACCGCCAGGTCGGCGAGGCCCTGATCCCAGACGACCGGGGCGAGCACGCCACCGTTCTCGGGGCCACAGGGCGTCGCCGGGGCCGTCGGGTCGCAGGCCGGATCGATGCCGAGCCGCACGGCGTTGACCGTGTCGACGGCGATCTGTGCGTACGGGAAGACCACTCGACAGTCACGGTCGTACACATCGCCATCGCTGCCGGGTACGTCGTCACCAGGAAGCGCGGCGCCCTGTCGGAGCAAGGCCTGGGCACCACGGTCTGCAACCGTGAGCGGCTTGACCTCGCCCTCGTCATCGGTGTGGCACACCGTCACCATCGGTTGGCCGGGGTTGGATCCCGCCTGGGCACCTGTGGGTGCGGCTGTGAGTGCGAGCATGGTCGCGAGCGCCAGCACCGCCACCACCGATCGCCGTTTGCCCTGCTTGTGGGTCGTCATCGTCGTTCTCCCGTCGTCGAGCCAATCGCAGCTGCGATGGACACCGCCGCTGCGGT
This sequence comes from Acidimicrobiales bacterium, assembly GCA_020629695.1. Taxonomy (GTDB): domain Bacteria; phylum Actinomycetota; class Acidimicrobiia; order Acidimicrobiales; family SZUA-35; genus JAHDBV01. The sequence goes on from JAHDCV010000070.1 coordinate 2,791, forward strand.
GCGGGATGACGTTGCATCGGCGAGCGTTTCTCGACCGTTGCAGCGCTCCGATGCCGAGACGGTCGTGGTCGAAACCAGGTGGTGCCGATGCTGCAGATGTACTCCCGCTGCTGCAGCCTGGCGCTGCCGGGCGAGCCCACACCCGCCCGGTGATTCCCGAGGTGCCCGTCCTCACCGCAGCGTGCGCACTGGCGGGTCGGGTCGGCTCCGACCAGACTCCCGGCGAACCGA
>JAHDCV010000070.1:3121-21427 GCA_020629695.1 Acidimicrobiales bacterium
GCAGCGTGCGCACTGGCGGGTCGGGTCGGCTCCGACCAGACTCCCGGCGAACCGAACGTCGGAGGGAGTCGTCATGGATCTGCTCATCACCGTTGCCGCGATCCTGGTGATCGTGTCACTCGCACTCGCATGGGTCGCGTCGTTGACGCTGTACCTGAAGATCCCTGCGCTGGTGAAGGTGTTCCCCTCGGCGTTCCAACTGGTGCGGGCCCACATCGACTACCTGCTCATGGCGATGCTGCTCGGCGTGTTCGTGCTGCTCGGCGACCGGCAGGACGTCACCTACGCCACCTGGCTCCGCTGGATGATGGTGGTCGGCGCGGTTTACAACCCCCTCGGGTTCGTCATCCTCGCCACCCGGACCGAGCGTGGCCCGAAGCCCGGGTTCGAGACCTGGGCCACGCTCGTCGGATTCATCCCGGCGACGGTCGGCTTCGGCGGAGCCGCCGCCGTGTTGCTCGCCAACCTCTGACCCGACCCCTCAGGTGACCGAGTGCAGGCCGACCATGTTGCCCTCGGTGTCGGTGAAGATCGACACGAAGCCGTGCTCGCCGATCGCGTACTTCGGCCGCACGATCGAGCCGCCGGCGGCCTCGACCCGACCCTGCTCGACCTCGCAGTCCTCGCAGGCGAAGTAGACCATCGAGCCACCCGGTCCGGGTGAGGCGAACTCGAGCTTCACGAGCGCACCACCGGCGCCGTGCGAGGTGAAGTCGTCGCCGAAGGCCCGCATCTGGACCGACGGGTCGTTGGGATCGTCCATGGACTGGAGCGTGGTGTCGAGCACGGTCTCGTAGAAGGCCTGGGCCCGATCCATGTCGTCCACGTAGATGTCGAAGAAACCGATCTTGCGCATGGGAGTGTCCTCTCGTTCGTGAAAGCGGTGTGCCTTCGAGAACCACTCAAACGGAGATCGACGCAGCGGGATTGTAGGAATCGGACATCGTCGCCGCAGCGGTTCGCTCAGACCTCGAACGTCCTCGCGAACGCCCCCGGCGTGAAGCCCGTGACCTTCTTGAACGAGTGCGTGAAGTGTGACTGGTCGGCGAAGGTGAGCTGGTAGTCCCGTCGGAACGACTGCTGGATCCGCAGCACCTTCAGCAGGTCGTGCGGGGAGAACCCGGTGGTGGCCTTCAGTGTGCGTTGGAGCTGGCGGGCCGACAGGTGCGCCACCGCGGCCATGTCGGCCACGCTCTGGATGTCGTCGAGATGGGTCAGGATGGCTGCCGTCAACGGATTGGGGGAGACCACACCCTCGGCGGCGAGGCGCTCGACGAAGCCGGCGAACAGCGGCGCTTTCTCCGCCAGCGGGAGCGTCGCCGTCGCCCGGCTCAACGCCACGAGCGGCAGGTCACCCTCGTAGGGCTCGCCGACGTAGTGATCCACGGTCTGGTCAGGATCGCCCCGCCAGACACCGGGGAAGAACTGGATGCCGGCGTAGTGGAAGGTCGACCCGAGCGGAAGCGCGACGTAGGAGGTCTGGAGCTGGGTGATGCCGGCGATGCGGGTGTCGAGTTGATCGAGCAACACATTGACGCAGGCATCGGGCATCGCGTGGAGGGTGACGTCGTCATCCAACACACCGTCGGTGCGCATCTCCCAGAAGCAGTGCACGAGGTCGCGCAGCGTGGTCGGCGGTGTGACCTCGAGGTACTCGACCCCCTGCACCGACTTCTCGAGGCCGTCTTTCACCGGGTCGTACATGCCCCGACGAGCGTACGCGCCACGCGATCGTCGAGACTGGTCCCGTGATCCGCCACATCGTGTTGACGACCTTCCGCCCCGACGTCGACGAGTCGACGATCCGCGAGATCTACGACGGACTGGCGGCGCTGGTCGATGACCTGCCCGGCGCTGGTGGCTTCATCGGTGGCCGCTCCGACAGCCCCGAGGCGATGGAGCGCGGATACCACCACGGGTTCGTGATCGACTTCGACGGCCCGGACGACCTCGCCGTCTACGCCGACCATCCACGCCACCGGGAGCTCGGTGCCCGGCTCGTCGCCAACGCCGTCGGCGGAGCGGACGGCATCCTCGTCGTCGACCTCGACGTCTGAGGCGGCACCGAGGGCCGGGCACTACGGTCGGACCGATGGATCCCTCGTTCGAAGCTCCGGCGATGGCGATCATCACCGCCGATCTCGACGGTCTCCGGTCCCTGCTCCGCGACGATCCCGAGCTCGCCGCCAAGCGGTCCTCCGTCGGGCACCCCACGCTGCTCCAGCTCGTGGCATGTGAGGCCGCGAATCTCCCCGATCCGGTCGGCGCCGCCGGGGTGCTCGCCGATGCCGGCGCGCCGCTCGACGGCCCCCTCATCGCCGCCGCCGGCTGTAACTCGGCGGGTGTCGTCGACCTCCTGCTCGATCGTGGCGCCGACATCGACACCGGCACACACTGGACCGCACTCGACGAGGCGCTCTACTGGGGCAACCGCGAGATGGCCGAGCATCTCCTGGCAAGGGGAGCCGCGGTCCGGGCGCTCAGTACCGCCGCCGGCCTCGGCGAGGTCACCCGGCTCGAGACGTTCGTCGAAGACGGTCGCCTCGTCGACTCGGCCGGCCCCATCGGCTCACCGTTCGCCGACACCGTGCCGGCGGCACTGGCCGATGATCCGCAGTCCATCCTCGACCACGCGTTCGTGATGGCCGTGAACGGTGGTCATCAGGCGGCGGCCGAGTTTCTGCTCGGCCTCGGCGCCGAGGTCAACGCCATGCCGCCGGGCTACCACTGGCACGGCACCGCGCTCCATGCCGCCTGCTGGCGAGGCGACGCCGAACTCGTGGCGTGGTTGTGCGCACTGGGCGCCGATCCGTCGATCCGGGACGGCCTCGTCGATGCCGATGCCGCCGCGTGGGCCACCCACCACGGTCACCCCGAGCTGCTGCCGATCCTCGGGCCTGACGCGACACGCTGAGACCGGTTCGCCGACAACCGAGCGTTCTGCGCTGTTGCACGATCGACGTGCGCCGGGCGCCGGCACGCGAGAGGCTCGCCTCATGAGAGCCGTACGAAGCACCGACGAAGGCATCAGGATCGTCGAGGTGGCCGATCCCGACGGCGACGGTGTTCTCGTCACCCCGCACGCCGCCGGCATCTGTGGCTCTGATGCCCACATGATCGCCAACGGCCTGCGGGGTGTCACACTCGGGCACGAGATCGGCGGCATCGTCGACGGACGACCGGTGGCCATCCAGCCGTTCGCGTTCTGCGGCGAGTGCGAGGCCTGCATGGCCAGCCGAGCCCACTTCTGCGTGGGCACCCGCAACGGCCACGGGATCACGCTCGACGGGGGCATGGCCGAGTCGCTGCTCGTCGAACCCGGGTGCATCGTCGAACTGCCTGACGGCATCGACGCGACCGCGGCAGCGCTGGTCGAACCGATCGCCGTGGGTGTTCACGCGGTGAACCTCGCCTCGATCGAGCCCGGCATGCGCGTCGCCGTCATCGGGGCCGGACCGATCGGCGTCGCCACCGCCGTCGCCGCCCGACAGCAGGGCGCCGACGTCGCGATCTCCGCGAAGTATCCCGCTCAGACAGCCGCCGCCGAGCGGCTCGGACTGGCGGTCGGCCTCGGCAAGAAGTACGACGTCGTCTTCGACGCCGCCGGGACCGACGCCTCCCTCGCCGAGGCCCTCGCCATCGCCCGCCCGGCTGCGTCGGTCGTCGTTCCCGCGATCTACTGGGACGACGCGAAGCTCCCCGGCATGACCTGGTCGATGAAGGAGATCCGGCTGATCCCGTCGATCTTCTACGGCCACCACCACGGCGTGCGGGAGACCGAGTTGGCCGCCGCGCTGCTCGCCGAGGTTCCCGACCTGCCGGACGCCCTCATCACGCACCGGTTCCCACTCGAGCGCGCCGCCGAGGCGTTCGAGACCGCCGCCGATCGCGAGGCCGGCGCCATCAAGGTGATCATCGAGCCGCAGGCCTGAGCGGCGACTCGAGCGGTCGTCAGTCCGCGGCGAGGAGGCCGTCGAGGAGCCAGTCCAGCGACTCTCGGAACCGGGCTTCCGGGTCGCGGTGGCTGTACGCGTCGATGTCGCGATTCAGGCGCGGTGCCGCCTCGGCCGGCAGCGCCTGGGTGAGCTCGTGGCGGACCGCAGGCGGTCGGGTGAGGTCGTTGCCGATGGCCCCCATGAGAAGCAGGACGACGGCATCGGTGGCGTCGGTGACCCGGCGGCCCTCCAGCCCGGCGTTCTCGAACGCCTCGAACATGAGCTCGGTGCACCGGGCGAGTGAGGCGCTGATGACCGGCCGCCGCAGATAGACCTGCGCCGCCGTCGGGTGCTCGAGGAAGCCGGCCCGATAGCGGCAGAGGAACTCGACGAGGTCATCCCGCCAGGGCCGGTCGGCGGCGCCGAAGTCGGCGATCGCCTCGGCGACGACCCGGTCCACGACGGCAGTGAGCAGCGCTTCCTTGTCGGCGACGTGGTGATAGATCGCCATCGTCGTCACACCGCACGCCTCGGCGACCCGTCGCATGGTGAGCCCGCGCTCACCGTCGGTCTGGGCGATCTCCATCGCCCGGTCGACCACTTCCTCGATCGTGAGATCGCGCTTGGCTCGCCGCTGGGTGTTCACCGCCACTCCTGACGCTCGCTTGACGTCTGAACTGTATCGTGTATAAATAACTGTACGACGTACAGAAGCCGGGGGTCCGGCGATGAGCAAAGGTGAGGCACATGGGGCACGAGGTGATTCGGGGGAGCTCGGTCGGCGTGATCGGGGGAAGCATCGCGGGCTGTGCCACGGCCATCGCGTTGAGCCGGCTCGGGTGCGAGGTCACGGTGCTCGAGCGCTCGAGTACCGGGCTGAAGGACCGTGGCTCGGGCATCGCCATCCCGATCGCCCTGCGTGACGACCTGATCGACGCCGGCTACCTGCCGAGCGACTACGCCGTGTGGCCCGCCACCGCTCGTCGGTGGTTGGTCGCCGACGGCTCGACCGACGGCGACCATCGCTGGACCCAGCCCGGTCCGATGGTCACCAACAACTGGGGAGAGCTCTGGCGAGCGCTCCGCTCGAATCTGCCTCCGACGGTCCGGTACTGCGAGGGGGCCGAGGTCGTCGGGCTCGAGGAGTCGGCCGACGGCATCGTGATCACCACCTCGGCCGGCGTGAACCACCGGTTCGATGTCGTCGTGGGCGCTGACGGGTACCGCTCCGTGGCCCGCACGCACCTGCACCCCGAGAGCTCGCCCACCTACGCCGGCTACGTGTTGTGGCGGGGCAACTTCCCGTCCGACCGGCTCGTCGATCGCTCGATCTGGGACGCGGTCGTGGCGAGCGGCGAGTGGCTCTCGGTCGGCTTCGAGGGCGGGCACGGCGTGATGTACCCGATCCCGGACTTCGGCGCCGAACAAGGGGGCGACCTACGGGTCAACTGGGCGATCTATGCGTCTCGGCCCGAGGCGCTCGAGATCGACGGTCCCTCGTCGATCGCACCCGGTGCGGTCAGCGATGCGTGCGATGCGGCGTTTCGCACGCTGCTCGACGAGTCGATGCCGCCGGCCGTCCGGGAGGTCTTCGACTCCCCACACGAGGAGCTGTCGATCCAGCCCATCTACGACGAACTCGTCGACACCTACGTGCGCGGGCGCGTCGTGCTCGCCGGTGACGCGGCCACGTTGTCCCGACCCCACACCGGCTCGGGTGCGACGAAGGCGATTCAGGACGCCCGCCTGCTCGAGGAGCTCGGTCGGAGCCACACCACGTGGGCACCGCTGCTCGCCGCCTACGACGAAGACCGGACCGCCGAAGGCCGCCGCCTCGTCGATCTCGGGCGCCGCATCGGCCGGGACCAGGTCGAGCACACCCCGCCGTGGGCCGAGATGACGCCGGACGACTTCCAGGCGTGGACCGCCGGAACGCTCAGCGGCGACACGCTCTACTTCTGGAGCGACGAGGCCGAGGGGGAGTGAGCGACGCCGTCTGGCTCAGGAGTCGATCAGGTCCTGCACGTCCGACTCGAGCTGGCCATAGGTGGCCAGCCGGGTCGTGCCGTCGTCGTCGATGAAGATGTAGACCCGCTGCTCGAACACGCCGAAACGATCCCAGATCTCACCGTCGTCGATGATGTGGTTGAAGCCGTCGACGCCGCGCTGCGCGACGAACGTCTCCATCTCCGACACCGAGGCGAGCCCGGGCACACCGACGAAGGTGACCTGATCGCCGTACTGCTGCTGCACCTCCACGACCGTGGGGGCTTCGGCACGTCAATGCGGTCACCAGGGCGCCCAGAACCACAGGACGACGTCCTTGCCCTGGAGGTCGCCGAGGTCGATCGACGAGCCGCCGGTCGTGGCGAACTCGCCGTTGAGTGGGCTGTCGGGATCGCGTGGCGTCTCCGTCGTGGTCGTGGAGAACTTCATCGCCGAGCGGCCCGAGCTGTGGAACGAAGACATCGGCGAGCCCTGAGCCACCGTGGGAGCATCGACGTCGGAGGACTCCCATGACCGATCCGCATCCCGCCCGGGCGTTGTGGCACGCACTCGAGCCGCTGCACGCCGTCACCTACTTCGCCCCTGAGGCCATCGACGCCGCGAAGGCCACCGGCCTGCGAGGCTTCTGGATGGTGTACTTCGGGTGCCGTGCCGCACCGATGGGGCCGGTCGCTCCGGGCGTGATCGAGGCCACGTTCGCGAACTTCGCCCCGCACATGGTGCGGCGGGCCATCCCCGATGCATGGTCCCACGCAGCGCCCGAGGTGCTGGTCGAGGTGCGGGCGAGGGCCGCCGCCGAGGTCCTCCGTGGGCTCATCGACGGCATCGACGGGGTCGCCGACCGTGTGAATCCCAGACTCGACCGGATCATCGCCGCCGCAGACGGACTCGGCCGGCCGCTCTTCGCCGCCAATCGCGGCATCGCCTCGTTCGACGATCCGGTGGTCGATCTCTGGCAACGGTGCACGACGCTTCGGGAACACCGAGGAGATGGTCACGTCGCCTGTCTCGCCCGTGCGGGGATCGGCGGGTGTGAGACCCACATCGTCATGGCAGCGGCAAACGACGTCCCGGGGCGTGTCTTCCAGGAGAGCCGCGGGTGGACCGACGACGATTGGCGCACGGCGATCGATCGACTCGAGGCCCGTGGCCTGCTCAGCGGCGGCGCATTGACCGATCTCGGGCGTGCCGTGCACGGCGAGATCGAAGCACGCACGGACGAACTCGCGGCCGTCCCCCTCACCGATTCGCTCACGGTCGAGGAGGTCGCCGAGTTGATCGCCGAGCTGGCCGGACCGGCCGAAGCGGCGGCATCGGTGCTCCGTTTCCCGAACCCCATGGGATTGCCCGAACCGTCGGCCTGACCGGCAGGTCGTGCCGGATCGGTCCGGCCCACGTCGCTCACCCGGGTGGTCTCAGCTCGTCATGAACGACGCCAGCTCGATGCTCGTGTGATGCCGGGTCAGGAACGTGTCGCGCAAGGTCGGGTCCGCGATCGACCGCACCGTGTCCAGATGTCCCGCCCGAGCCGTATCGAGCGCGGCGTGCTGGCGAGCGTCGCCGATCGCGGCGAACGCCGCGGCGATGTCGAGGCGAGTGGCGACCGGCCAGGGGATCCGGGGTGCGTCCTCGCTGCACAACCGATCCCAGGTCTCACCCGCCAGCGCCGCCGCCGGATCGTGTCGTCCGCTGGCGGCCAGTGAGCGGGCGAGCATCGCCCGACCGGTCAACACGTAGTGCTCGGCATCACGCTCGAGGGCGATGTCGACCAGCTCTTCGGCGGCCAGGATCGCCTGGGTGTGGCGTCCGTGGCGTTGGAGGTGTCGGATCCAGGGAGGGAGGTTGTAGAGCAGGCCGAACGAGAATCGTTCGTCGCGCATCATCGCGATGCCCTGGGCCATCTCCCGTTCGCCGTTCTCCGCGTCGCCCAGACCGAGCAGGCACTCACCGTGTTGGGCGAGGACGTAGCTCTCCATGTCGTCCTCGGCGTTGCGGCGGTACATCGCGAGCGCTCGCGCCGTGTGGTGCTCGGCCGCTTCGTAGTCGCCGAGCAGCAGGAGCGAGGCGGCCAGATTCTCGTGCCGACCGCTCAGGATCATGCGATTGCCGGAGTCCCTGCAGAGCTCGAAAGCCTGGAGATCCGCCTCATAGGCGCGCCAGATCTGATTCTGATCGGCGAAGGTCACACCGCGATAACTGAGGGTCTGCCCGATGCCCCGGATGTCGTCGACCGACTCGAAGAGCCCGAGTGCCTCGTCGAAGACCTCGAGTGCGTGGTCGAAGTCACCTCTCGCCGAGATCAGCCGGCCGTGTTGGAGGAGCTGCCACCCGCGCAGTCGTGGATCGTCGGGCGCTGACCCGTTCAGCTCGATCGATCTGGACAGCAGGGCCTCGGCTCCGGGCAGGTCGCCGAGATGGTAGGTCGCCTGCGCGTGGTGGAGCCGCGACCAGGCCAGGTCGAGCGCCCGATCCGGACGATCGGCGAGGAGCTGCTCGACCTGGAGGCAGAGGTGCTCGGTCGATTCGTCCATCGCCCAGGTCGCGCGCTGGCCGGCTTGGACCCGGAGGAAGAAGGCTTCGTCGTGGGTGTCGGAGGCGTCGAGATCGCGACTTCGACAGGCCTCGGCCGCCGCCCCGAGCAGGACCTCACTCTCGGTGCCGCGGCCGGCCAACTCGAGGAGGTGGGACAACCCGGTGGCCGCGCGACCGAGGACGTCGGTCATGCCAGCGTTGAGCGCGACCGTCCAGGCCTGTCGGATGTTCTCGACATCCGCCAGCAGCTCGCCCGCGACGCGTCGGCCCTTCCTCGAGCGGAGCGTCGGCTCGGCTTCGACGATGCGGTCGAGGAACCAGGTGGCATGAGTTCGTTCGGCGTCCTCGCGGTCGTCGGGTGACAACTTCGAGCTGGCGGACTGACGGACCAGCTCGTGGAAGCGGAATCGCCCGCCGCGCTCTTCGACGAGCAGCGACGACCGCGTCAATCGACTCGGCTCGCTCCGGTCCGAGCCGAGGAGGACCTTCGCCGTGCTGTGATCGAACCCACCCCGGGTCACGCTCAGACGACACAGCGCCCGTTGCTCGTCCTCATCCAGCAGGTCCCATGATTGTTGGAACACCGCGTCGAAGGTCTTGTGGCGGTCGGGCGCGTCGAGGGGTGGGGCGTCGGGCAGCTCACCCTCCCGGTCGAGATGCTCGATGAGTTCGGCGATGGTCCGTCGGGGAACCCGAGCCGCCGCCAGCTCGAGATGGAGCGGCACTCCCTCGACGTGTCGGCACAGCTCGGCGACCTTCGCCGCGTTGTCGGGCGTGAGCGAGAACGACTTGTCGACCCGGTACGCACGCTCCACGAAGAGTCGGACCGACGCGAACGAGCCCAGGTCGTCCGCGTCCGTCGGCGGGGTGGGGAGACCGGCGAGGTCGAAGACGTCCTCCGCTCCGGCCCCGAGCGGGCGGCGCGAGGTCACCAACAACGTGATGTCCCGGCATCGGCGCAACATCTCGAGCAGCAGCGGCCCGGTGTTGTCGACGAGGTGCTCGAAGTTGTCCAGAACGAGACACAGGGAACGATCGCCGATGGCGGCGGTCAACTGAGTGAGCGGGTCGGCGACACGAAGCACGGCGTCGGTGACGAGGAGGTCGGCGAGATGTCTGGCGAATTCCTCGGGGGTCTCGATCGACGCCAGCGAAGCCCAGATCACGCCACCTGGATCCGCGGCTTCGAGTTGCGCCGCGACCTCCGACGCGAGCCGGGTCTTGCCGACTCCTCCTGGCCCGGCCAGGGTGAGCAGGCGGTAGCTCCGATCCCGGAGGCGCTCCGCGAGCTGGGCGACCTCGACTTCGCGGCCGAGGAACGGTGTGAGCTGGAGCGGGATCACGCTCGTGGCGGTGCTCGGCGTCGGCGCCCGATCGGATCGGCGGGAATCGCCGGTCCGGATCTGATCGATCAGTGCCGTCGTGTCGTGCTCGGGCTCCAGGCCGAGGTGCTCGCGAAGCGCATCGACACATCGGTCGTAACGACGGATCGCCGCCGCCCGCCCTGACCTCGCGTCGGCCGCTTCGATCAACGCCCGGTGTGCCGGTTCGTTCCATGGCTCGACATCGGTGATCCGGCCGGCGAGTTCGGTGACCCGATCCCAGTCGTGGTCGCGACGAGCGACGCCGAGATGCTCGGCGAGCACGAGCAACGTGGTCGTCCGAAGGCTCTGCCGGCGAGCGTGAACCCAGTCCATGAAGAGCGACGCTTCGTCGACGTCGATGCCCTGGAGGAGGTCGCCGGGCGGGCCCGCGAGCATCGTCTCGAGGTCACCCGCGGCAACCCGACTCCCGTCGTAGTCGACGTCGTCGGCCAGCCAGAGGTGGTCCCGGTCGGCGTGGATGTGGGTGCCGGCGACCGTACGGAACCGGCTCAGTGTGACCCGGAGATTGGCTCGGGCCTTCGACTCGTCCATGTCGGACCACAGCAGTCCGGCCAGGCGGCTGCGACGGACGGGCACGCCGACATCGGCGAGATACACGGCGGCGAGTGCGGCCTTGTCGGGGACACGACCGTCGATCGAGACGCCGTCGACGGCGAGCGACAAGCCTCCCATGGCGCGCACTCGCAGCAACGATCCTCCTCCGGCGGCTCCGGATCCCGACGGTTGGGCAGTCTAGGTGTCCTCGCTGATCGACGACCCCGGTCGTGCTGGCCGGCGCGGGCGACCGAGATCGAAAGCTCAGCGGCGGGCGACGCTGCTGATCACGACCGGGGCGACGGCTCCGGGCCACGTCCCGGTGAGGCCGAGCGTCGGCTGCGGCCCGGGCGACAGGTGCCGGTGGACGGTGAGATCGAAGCCGTCATTGCGGAAGTGCTGCGTCGGTCCATCGACGCCGACCGGCTCGAAGCCGTCGATCGGCACCCGCTCCACGCCCCAACCGTCGCCTCCCCGGATCCGGACGTTCGTCGGGGCCATCACCCAACGGCCGTCGACCTCCACCATGCCGAGCGCTTCTCCCTGGCCGGTCACCGACACCGCTGCAAGCATGCGGACATAGGTCGGGTCCCCGAGGCCGTCGTAGACCCACCGGGTGCCGAGCACGGTGTGTTCGACTGTGCCGATGAACGCCGCTGCGGCCTCGGCCGACGGCGCGTCCCGGTAGGTGAGCGGCACCAGCAGGTGAGTGTCGGCGGCATGTGCCACGAAGGTCTCCATGCCGACCGAACCCTCGGGATCGTCGAAGCGGAAGGCGCCGATCACCTCGATGTCGTCGGCCTCGGCCGAACACCAGGATCGTGTCGCCGCCCAGGACGCCACGACCTCGGGCTTGCTCGGGGTGATGGTGGCACGATGGTAGAGAGCCATGGACCGACGCTACGCCACGCGGATGCCGGGCTCGTCGACAGCACTCGCCGCCGCCGTGCATCGGTCGATCAGGAGTTGCACGGCCGTCCGTGACGATGCGGCCGAGGTCGATCTCAGCGTGGACCCCGTGATCGGAGTACCTTGTTCTGTCGGCCCATTTTCTCATTCGGTCGGCACTCGACCATGGCCAAGACCGATCCCGACACCGACGCACCCGACGGCGCTCACTACGAGTACCGCGTGTGGGGTCGCCACTCGAAGGCGCGAAAGCTGCTCCGGGAGCTGGCCGAGTCGACGGCGGGGGAGACGATCGAGGACTGCTACTTCCTCGGTGATGACCCCGACTGGAACGCGAAGGTCCGCAACAGCACGTTGAAGGTCAAGCACCTGATCGGCGAGGAGCGGGGTTTCGAGCTGTGGGCCTCGGAGAAGCACCGCCACGTCGACGCCGTTCCGGAACCGTTCGACCAGCTCTTCGACGACCTGCACCTCGATCGTGTGTCCAGGGGGAAGTCGTTCTCGATCGAGAAGGCGGTTGACGGTCTCACCGAGGAACAGCCAGCCCGACCAGTGTTCGTCACCAAGCAGCGACAGCGCTACCAGTTCGGTGGCGTGAAGGCCGAGGTCACCGACATCACCATCACCGAGACGGGTGAGGAGCTCCAGACGCTCGCCATCCAGGGCACCGATCTGGACGAGTTGGTGAAGCTACGGAAGCGTCTGGGTCTGAAGGGCGAAGACAACGTCGCCGTGCACGTGGCGATCGATCCCGTGGCCGGCCTCGACTGCTGAGACCGGAAACCGGTCAGTCGTCGATGTCGTCGCCCGGCGAGAGGTCCGCAGCGCTCGGCACGGGTTCTGACGACGCTCGGACGATCCCCACCAGGTTGGCCAGGATTCGGCGTACGTACCGGTCGTAGATGGCGAGCGGCACCACGTCGCGGCCGGGCCGATCCGAGGTCATGAAGCCGTCGATGCGTTCCTGGAGGCCGTCGGCCTTCGCCGTGACCTCGTCGGCGAAGGCGTCGATCGCGGCCTCGTCGGCGGCCGCATCGCTCATCAGCTCCGCCGTCCGCACGAAGAGCTGCGAGACGATGTTCCGCTCCTCGAGCAGTCGCTCGGTCTCGGGTCGGCCGGCGAGATCGACGCCGTTCTCCGCGAGCTCGAGGATGTTCTTGGCCTGATCGCCGACGCGCTCGATTTTCTTGAGCAGGAGTGTGAAGCCGAGCACCGAGCCGATGTCGGCAGTGCCCTGGACACTCACGTGCACCACGAGATCGGACCGGAGCTCCAGCTCGATCTGGTTGATCCGGTGATCGGTGTCCCGGACGTCGCCGGCGACCGTCGATGCGTCGGCATCGGTCAGGAGTGCGAGGGTCGCGAGGTCGAACGAATGCCGTGCATCGCTCAACATCGACACGGCCTTGGCGACGATCTGATCGAAGCCGCCGTCGTCCGAACTTCCACGAAAGAACGCGAGAACCATGGTGCGACTCCTCAGCCGAGTAGTGCCACGCCGATCAGCGGCAGTGCGATGAACAGGAAGGCGACGTAACCGATCGCGGTCGTTCGTCGTTCGACGGCGATGTCGGCCATCCGCTCGGCGGCGCGGATCGGCACGTCGCGGGCGAGGGGGATGACGTACAACACGAAGATGCCCATGACGTTGAACGTGGTGTGGGCGAGGGCGACGGTGAGCGAGTCGGGGCTCGACGCTGCGAGCGAGGCCAGCAGGGCCGTGATCGTGGTGCCGACATTGGCGCCGAGTGTCACGGGGTAGGCGTTGCGGAGGGTGATCACGCCGGCGCCGGCGAGTGGGATGAGGATCGAGGTCGTGATGCTCGAGGACTGCACGGCGATGGTGATCACGATGCCGAGCATCAGGGCGACCAGGCCGCCGCCTCGGCTCAACATGGCGTTGATCGACCGCTCGACCCGATCGGCGACGAGGGTACGCATGGTCTTCGTGATGAATGTCAGGGCGAGCAGGACGATCACCAGGCCCGAGAGCACCATGAACACACCCTGCGGATTGCCATCCAACCCGACGCTGCCCCAGAGGTCCTGAAGCCAGCCAACGGGTTCCTTGACCCAGGCTTTGACCGGACTCTTCCATTCCGATCCCGACGACCCCACGAGTCGTTCGCTGATGCCTTGGGCGATGCTCGAGATGACCCCCGTCAGGAGTTCGACCGGGAGGAGGATGGCGACCGCCAGCACGTTGAAGAAGTCGTGCACTGTCGCGGCGGCGAATGCTCGCCGGAATTCGCCCGACTGCCGCAGATGGCCGAGCGACACCAGGGTGTTGGTGACGGTCGTGCCGATGTTGGCACCCATCACCATCGGGACGGCGTCGTCGACGCCGAGAGCGCCCGATGCGACGAGGCCGACGATCACCGACGTGGACGCGGATGATGACTGCACGAGCACGGTGCCGAGGATGCCGATACTCAGCGCCGCCAGTGGATTGTCGGCCGCGGAGAACAAGCGCTCCTGGGTGTCCTCTCCCATGATCTTGATGCCCTTCTCGAGGGAGGAGACGCCGACGAGGAAGAGGTAGATCAACGCCACGACGGCGGCGGATCGCAGCGGGGCGGGAAGATCGGCGAACGATCGGCGCTCAGTCACGTCGCCGGACAGTAACGGTGCGGCGAACGACGCGCCCGCGAATCTGATGGCTTTCTGGCAATCCGGAACGCGACACCTCGCTGCGTGGCGGCTCGGTGTCGGAGCGCGGTCGAGAAAATCTTCGAACCCGTTGAACCCGGGCGGGTCGGGCTGCGTAGGGGAGGGCAATCCCCTGTCGATCAACACGAAGGAATCTCGACATGTCTCAGCCCTCTTCTCGCCGCCTGATCGCCGCCCTCACGGCGCTCGCACTCGTCGTTGCCGCCTGCGGCTCCGACGACCCCGACGACACGGTCGCCGCCACCACGGAGGCGACGGCCACGACCGAGGCCCCCACCACGACCGACACGGAGGCGGAGCCCGAGCCGGAACCCGCCGAGGTCGAGCCCGGTCCGTCGTCGGTGTCGGCGTCGGATCAGTCGTCGGATGGTGTGACGTTGGTGGCCGATTCGGTGACGCTCGGTGCGCCGGGGTTCCTGACGGTGCATGCGGATGCGGATGGTGCGCCGGGTCCGATCATCGGCTTCAACCCGACGCTGCTGCCGGCCGGCGAGCACAACGACGTCGTGGTGGAGCTCTCGGAGCCGTTGACGGAGTCGTCGGTGATCTGGTTCATGCCGCATCTCGATGCCGACGGTGATGGTGCGTATCTCTTCACCGCCGACGAGCCGGTGGACGGCCCGGCGCTCACCGCCGATGACGACGTCGCCGTGGTCCCGGTGTCGGTCACGGTCGAGTGATGTGTGGGCCCGGCACCGCGACCCTCGAGCGAGATGCGCCGAGGCGTCGCGGGCCGGGCCACACTGGGTGGGTGACGGCATCCGACCAGCAGCTCGCGATCGAGCGCCTGAGCCGTGAGCACGGGGCGATCCTCCTGGCCTGGATCCGACGTCGGACCACCGATGATCGCGACGCCGAGGAGATCCTGGCCGACACGCTCTATCGGGCCTGGAAGCACGCCGACCAGTACGACCCCGACAAGGGTCCGAGCCGGGCCTGGCTCTTCGGCATCGCCCGGAATGCGGCGATCGACCACCACCGTCGGCGTCGCCGGCACGACGGAGCCGTCGACCTCGATGCGGTCGCCGAGCCCGGCGCCGAGGACACCTCGCTCGAGCAGCTCGTCGAGCGCAGCGGCGTCCGGAGTGCGCTCGACGTGCTCAACCCCGACCAGCAGGTCGCGGTGGTCGGGGCGTACTTCCAGGGACTGACCGTCGCGGAGATCGCCGAACGGGAGGGCATCCCCCCGGGGACCGTGAAGTCCCGGCTGTTCTACGGACTGAAGACGATGCGCGATCATCTGACCCGCGCCGAGGGGGTGACCTGATGTCGAACGATCACGATGCCCTCGTCGAGCAGGCCGCGGCCTACGTGCTGGGGTCGCTGTCCGACGCCGAGTCCGAAGCGTTCGAGCTCCACATGATCGAGTGCGGCGAATGCACCGACGCCGTGTCGGAGTTGCTCGAGGCGGGTGGGCTGATCGACGGCCTGTCGCTAGGTGAGATCGACGTCGGCCCGCTCGATGCCGCCGATCAGGCGTTGATCGATCGCGCCACCGCCGCGGCTGTATCCCGCGCCGATGCCGATGCGGCCAACCGACGACCCGACGCCTCGCCGGTCGTCGAGCCGGTCACCGGCGGAGGCGCGGGATCGGCATCTGCGCAGACCGCCTCGGCCGTGTCGCTGGATGAGGTGCGGGCTCGACGAGGTCGAGCCCCGATTTGGCTCGCCGCTGCGGCCGCGGTGGTGCTGGTCGTCGGCGCACTCGCGATCGGGCTCGGACGCGGTGACGATCGGATCGACCTCGCGTTCGACGATCCCACCACGACGGGGTCGGTCGTGCTCGAGCCGAAGGACTGGGGCACGGCGATCACGCTCGATCTGGCCGGGCTGCCCGGTGCGGACACCTACCAGCTCTGGGCGATCGACGAGAACGGTGAGCAGTCGCCGGTCGTCGGCTGGCCCTCGTCGCCTGGGGGATTCGCCCGGGTGACCGGCGGGACGCCGCTCACTCCGGACGACCTCGACTCGTTCGTGGTCACGTCGAGCGACCCCGACGATGTGCTGTTCACCGTGCCGGTCTGACCCAGGCCCGCGGCCGGGTCAGCGGCTGTGCGATCCGTCGCCGATTCCGAGACGGCTCGGCGCAGCCGATCTCCGGAGTGGTCGAGCTGCTCGAAGCGCGGTGAGCCCGTCACCCATGGCCGGCGTTCACGATGCAGAACGCGTTGCCCTCGGGATCGGCGAGCACGACGAAGTCCGGGTTGTCGGGGTACGAGTCCCAGTCGACCTGCGTCGCCCCGAGCTCGAGCAGTCGTTCGACCTCGGCTGACTGCTCCGCAGCCGAGTCGACGACGAGGTCCACGTGGAGTCGGGGGTGCGGGTCAGCCTCGCCGTCCGCCCGCTGGAGGGCGACCCTCGTGCCCTCACCGTCGGGCGGCACGAGGATGGTGAAGTCGTTGTCGCTGTCGGGGAAGCGGTGCACGCGATAACCGAGCGCGGCTGACCAGAACGCCACCCCTCGCTCGACCTCCGCAGCACCCATCACGATCGTTCCGAGTCGGAGCATGCGAGCAGTCTGGTCGACCATCGGCGAACGCCCTGGCTGTTCTGCTCCGGTCCACCCACCTACCATCCGCTCGTGGCCGACTTCCTCACCATCGAACCGATCTCCGGGGTTCTCGGCGCCGAGATCGCAGGCGTCGACCTCGCCGCCGACATGAACGACGAGACCATCGCGACGATCCGTGCCGCCCTGGTCGAACACCACGTCGTGTTCTTCCGCGACCAGGACCTCTCGCCGGAGGCCCAGATGGCGTTCGGTCGACGCTTCGGCGAGCTCGACACGCATCCGTTCGTCGAGGGCAACGCCAGGCATCCCGAGGTGCTCGACGTGATCACCGAACCCGACGACCGAGCGAACTTCGGCGGTGGCTGGCACATCGACGTCACCTTTCTGCCCGAACCCGACATGGCCTCGATCCTCTACGCCATCGAGGTACCCGACGCTGGCGGCGACACGTTGTTCGCCGACCTCCACGCCGCCTACGACGCGCTCAGCGAGACGATGAAGGGCATGCTCGACGGTCTGACCTGCACCCACTCGGCCGGTCCGCAGTACGGCGACGGTGGGTACTCGACGAAGTCGAAAGCGATGACGACTCGCAACCAGGAAGCCTCGCACGCATCGGTGGTCCACCCGCTCATCCGGAGGCATCCGGAGTCGGGCCGGCCGGCGCTCTACGCCAACCCCGCGTTCACCACCGGGATCGACGGTCTCCGACGTGACGAGTCTCGCGCGTTGCTCCAGTTCCTCTACCGTCACGCGACGCACGAGCGATTCACCTGTCGATTCCGCTGGCGACCCGGCTCGGTGGCGATGTGGGACAACCGCAGCGTGATGCATCACGCGTTGTTCGACTACGTCGGCAAGCGCCGCGTGATGCGGCGGATCACCGTCAAGGGTGACCGTCCCGTCTGAGTCCACCCGGGGGTGGACCGCCGTCGGTGCCCTGGGGCTCCTCACCATCACGGCGTACGGGTCATGGTTCTACGCGTTCGGAGTGTTGCTCGAGCCGATCACAACCGAGACCGGTTGGTCGACGACCGTCCTGGGCGTGACCTACGGCGTGGCCCAGGTCCTGTCCGGGCTCGGCAGCTTCGTCGGTGGTCGCCTCCTCGATCGGTTCGATGTGCGTGGCCCGTTCCTCCTCCAAGCCGTCGGCGGTTCCGGTGCGATGATCGCGTCGAGCTTCGCGACCGAGTCGTGGTCGTTCGGTCTCACCTATGCCCTCGGCGCGGGCATCATCGGCGGAACCGGCTTCTACAACGTCACCACCGCCGCGGCGGGGCGGCTGCATCCCGAAGCCCCGGATCGGGCGATCGCCCGTCTGACCATCTGGGGCGCGTTCGCGTCCCCGATCTACCTGCCGGCGACGGCATGGCTCGTGACCGTGTCGGATTGGCGCACGACGGTCCAGATCCTCGGGGCGACCTCTGCCGCTGCAGCACTGCTCGCGTCGGTCGTGGCTCGGGGCGCCCGGTCGGCGACGTCGACCCGACCGTCGGCCGACCCCATTGCGGCGATTCGCTCCGCGGTTCGACGACCCGTGATCCGCCGGATGCTGCTCGTCTACGTGCTCGGTGGGCTCGCGTTCTCGTCCGTGCTCGTCTACCAGGTCCCGATCCTCACCGGCGCCGGCCTGTCGTTGGCACTGGCCGGATCCATCGGCGGTCTCCGCGGGTTCTGCCAGATCTTCGGCAGGGTCGGTCTGACACCGCTGGTCGACCGGTTCGGATCCCGGTCGCTGCTTCGTGTTGCATACGGTGGCGCTGCGCTGGGTGTCCTGATGTTGCTGATCGGGACCTTGCCGGGCGGCGTCGCCTATGCGGTG
>JAHDCV010000071.1 GCA_020629695.1 Acidimicrobiales bacterium
CCGTGTATCGACACCGTCATCCTCGACGGAACCGAGGTCGTGCACCGCTCGACCCACGGCGTGATGGACCTCGACGCCGGAACTGCGCTTCGAGACGACGCCATCTTCCGGATCTTCTCGAACACGAAGATCATCACCTCGATCGCGGCGATGATGCTCGTCGAGCGGGGCCTGATCGGGTTGGACGACGAGCTGTCGACCCATCTCTCCGAGTTCGCCGACATGCAGGTGCTCCGTCCGGACGCCACCTCGATCGACGACGTCGAACCGGCCCGCAGCCCGATCCTCGTGCGCCACGTGCTCAGCCACACGGCCGGTCTCTCCTACGGCTTCATCGAGCCGCTGTCGGTGATCGACCAGGCCTACATGGCCGCCGGGGTGCTCCGTGGCTCGGCGACGCTCGAGGAGCTGTCCAAGAAGGCCGCCTCGCTCCCACTCGTGTACCACCCCGGCGAGTTCTGGCGGTACAGCGTGGCGACCGACGTGACGGCCCACCTGATCGAGGTCGTGTCGGGCAAGCGGTTCTCCACGTTCCTCGCCGATGAGATCTTCGGGCCGCTCGGCATGGTCGACACGTCGTTCTCGGTGCCGGCCGACAAGCGCGACCGTTTCGTCACGATGTACGACCCCGCCGACCTGTTCGACCCGACGGTCCCCGGCCTCACCCCGCACGCCGGGGGCATGGGAGGGAGCTACGACGACGATGTGACGTTCGAGTCGGGTGGCGGCGGCCTCGCCTCGACGATGGGTGATTACGTGACGTTCATCCGGATGATCGTCAACGGTGGCGAGTGGAACGGCGCCCGCATCGTGCAGCCCGAGACGCTCCAGCTGATGCGCACCAACCAGTGCGCACCGGGCGTGGTCGTCAACTTCCCGATGTGGTCGATGCCCGGCACCGTGTTCGGTCTCGGCTTCGGAGTGCGGCAGGAGATCTCGGAGGGATCGCCCGGTGCGAGCCTCGGCGAGTACTTCTGGGGCGGCATGGCCGGCACCCACAGCTGGATGTCGCCGACCGGATTGAGCGGGCTCTGCTTCACCCAGGTGATGCCCGGCTTCTGGCATCCGTTCAGCCACGAGTTCCGCTCGATGGCCTACGAGATCACCGCGTGAAGCCGAGCTGCGCCGGATGATCCGCGCCCGGGCCACCACCGCCAGCGGGACGGCGCCGCCTCGACGAGCGGGACCAGGCCGATCGCCGTGAGGTGATAGGGGAACACGACCGACATCGTCAGTGCGATCCCCGCATGCATCAGCACGATGCCGACGATCCAGGCGGTCCGCCATCGCCCGCCGAACATCGCGACCGGCGCCAGCAGTTCGAGCAGCACCGCACCAGCGGCGGCGATCGCGAGCCATGGGCCGAGCGCCACCGCTTCGCCGGCGAGCAGCGGACCTCGCTCGCCGAAGACCTCGAGCCGGCGGGCCGAGAAGCCGATGTGGTTGGCGAGGGTCTCCCCGGCGAACCATTCGGAGCCGCCGATGCGGAGTTTGGCCAGCCCGGCCAGCCAGTAGGTGGCGAGGGTGAGGAGGGCACCCAGGCGAAGGGGCTGCCCGTAGCGGGTCGACGGCTCGCTCGGGCCGGTCGTCCAGCGGCCGGCCCGCCAGGCGTCAGCGGCAGGGCTGAACCCGACCACCAGCGCGTGGAGGGCGATCAGATGCTCGAACCAGAGGATCTGCCCGAAGCACGACCGGTAGGCCAGCAGCCCGAGGGTCGCGAGCCCGAACATCGGGCCCGTCACCCGATGGGCGACGCCGCCGGCGACGAGCGCGGCGCCGGCCACCGTGACGACCAGCAGACCGATGACCGGGCCGTCGGCCAGCGGGTTGTCGAGGAAGAACCAGGGGCCGACCGGGTCGAGTTCTGCGGCCGACCGTCGGGTCAGCGCCACGAACACCGGAGAGCGGGCCGTTGCGTAGACCGCGACGAACCCCGCGACGGCGATGCGCCAGAGTGCGAGCCGTTCGGCGGAAGCCTCGGGTGCCAGGAAGGCCACGATCCGATCGAACATCACCCGACCACGCATCGGTCGTGCACCCGTCGGCGGAGTTCCTCACCCGAATCGAGGCGGAGCGTCAGCTCGACGAGCTCGACCCGGACGATCCGGACCTCGTGACCGCCGACCCGTCGAGCGATCTCGGTACAGAGCGCGGCACCGTCGCCCCGGCGGATCGTGTCGATCAGGAGCCCCTGGGCGACGAGCGGGTCGTCGCTGTCAGCGATCAGCCGGAGTGAGAGCCGGTGGAGCTCCCCGGATTCGTCCAGGCCCTCAGCCGTCCGGAAGATCGCCGTCTCGCCCCGATGGTGGGCGTACATCGGATACGTGGACAACGGAAACGAGTCACGTCCCGTGACGGCCGGGGAGAGCACGGCGAGGAGGGCGGACAGGGTGATCATGGCCCGCAGGTGTCGACGCCACGGACGTCGTGCGCTGCCGGTCGTGGGGCGCCACGCGTCGGTGCGCTCAGGACTCGACATCGAGCGTGGCGACGTGGGAGAACGACGGGGATCGCTGGAAATCGACCGGGTGGATCAGGTCGGCGGTGTCGGTCCGGTCGGTGCGCCGACGCAGACGGGCGGTCCTCGACGCCCAGCGGGCCAGTGCCGCCCAGCGGACGACGGCACCGATGATCCGGACGGTCTCGGCGGGGTCGACCGAGCGCGCCACACGCGGCGAGCCACCACCCAGCGGTGCGATCGGGCGGTGCTCGACACGTTCGATGAACGTCGCGAGACGAGGTCGATCGAACCTCGGTGGCGCCCCACTCTGGGTGTAGAGGCGGGTGGCGAGCTCGGCGCAATGCACGCGTTCGGCCCCGTCGCCGGCGACCGCGAGCTGCGCGGTCGCCCATCGTTCGAGGGGGCCGGGCAGCAGGCTCCGTTGCCTCGTCGCGGTCAACCCCAACGCGGCCTGCACGACTGACGAGAACGACGCGAAGGTCGGGGAGTGGTGCAACACGTGGCGGGCGAGGTGCATGAGCTCCTTCTGATCGAACTCGACTGACGTCGGTCGGAGCAGGGTCACGCGCCGGAGGGCTCCTCGCCCGGCGAACTCCTCGAAGGTGATGCTGTAGACCCCTTCGTCATCGTCGGGCAGTGTCGAGTTCTTGTCGTAGGCCTCCACCAGACGCCGTCCACCGATGACCACGGCGACGTGGCTCACGTCGCCGCCGGTGCCCCGACGGATGAGCCACGACACCCAGTCCGCACATGCCGTCATGGCGAGATCGCCGACCTCCGCGTGCTCGTCGAGCCACGCGACCACGGCGGGCCGGTCGGTGCCTCCGGCGCCCATCGAACCTCAGACCCGCCGAGCGAGCACGATCAGCTCGTCACAGCCGGGGGAGAAGGGGCGACCGTCCCAGTCGCCCCAGGTGTCGGCCACATCGAACCCGGCAGCCGTCAGCGTGTCCCGGATCTCGTGCTCGGAGCGGAACCGCAGCGTCTCGCGGACGACCAGATGTCGGCCATCGGGCAGCACCGTGTGGCCCTCGTGGATGTCGACGATGCCGTCACCGACGGGATCGCACTCGACCATCTCGACCCACGAGGTGAAGGTCCCGCCGTCGGGGTGGGGCAGCGTTGCCTCGCTCGCCGCACGGGACCAACGGGCCGCCCAGTCGATGGTGGGCATCCGGGTCTCGAACGTGAGGTGGCCGCCCGGTCGCAGTGCCCGGTGACACGACCGGAGGAGCTCGTCCCAGTCATCATCGGTCAGGAAGTACTGAGCGACGTGGCCCATCATCACGACGAGATCCGCCGACTCGTCCGGCAGATCCTCCGGACCACCCCGCACCCACTCGACCTGATCGCCACCGTCGCGTCGGCGAGCGACGTCGAGCACGGCGGCAGCGGGGTCGGTCCCGATCGCTCGGTGTCCACGGCGAGCGAGATCGACGCAGAACACCCCCGTTCCGCAACCGACATCGACGACGGTGTCGGCGTCGAGCCGTTCGGCGAGCGCCAGATAGAAGTCGTGGTCCCAGCGGCCGGCGCACTCGACGTCGTAGACGGCGACCAGCTCGGGCACGTCGGGCCAGGGCACCTCGAGACGGATCACCGATGAAGTCTCATGCGACAGGACGTTCGATGCGAGCGGATTCCGGATCGGGGTGGCTCAGCTGCGGGGCGCCATCTGTTCGGTGAGCGAGACGATGAGGTCGCCGTAGAGCCGGACGATCTCGGCCTTCTCGGCCTCACCGACCGCGACCCGATGCCGGAGGGCGAGACCTTCGGTGATGCCGGTCGACGCCATGGTCATGGCCCGGATCGTCCAGGGCGTCCGGAGGGAGCGGCCGAACGTGTCCAGGAAGGCGCCGAAGAACCCCTCGAACTGGGTCTGGATCTCGTCGTAGCCGGCCCGGATCGCGAGGGCGATGTCGTCTTCGGTGTCGAGCCGCTCGGCCCAGAACGCCATGGAGAGGTAGAAGAACTCGTTCCCGACCAGGTTCCGGAAATAGCTCGTGCCGATCTCCCGGACCATGTCGAGTTCGTTGTCATGCAGCGCGAGCGCCTTCGACACGGCGGACTCGAGCGTCTCGGCGCCGGCGTAGTCGACGCTCCGGGCCACGTGGATGGCGAGATCCCGCTGGTAGTCGGCCTGCGATGGCCAGACCTGGTAGGCCGACCCGCTGGTCCGACCGATCCGCCGGCAGGCGTCGGCGATCTTGATGTTGAGCCCACCCGGAAGACCTCGCTCGAGCAGGATGTCCGCACCTGCGTCGAGCAACATCTGTCGTGTCTCGTTGGCCGCACCCGTGCGGCCCCGGGTCGAATTCGTCACCGGTCACCCTTGTTCTGTCCGCCTCGGGTACCAACCTTAGGGTGTACGGCTGGTCTTCGGCGAGCAGCCGTCTCACCCTTGCCTGCCAGCCGATCGGATCGGTGCGGCTGAGCCGATCGACCCGAACAGCCGGCTCGTCAGCCGATCGAACGGAGGTCGACGACGAAGATGAGGGTCTCGTTCGGGGCGATCACACCACCGGCGCCGCGGGCGCCGTAGCCCATGTCCGGCGGGATGGTGAGCTTGCGGCGGCCGCCGACCTTCATGCCGGCGACACCCTGGTCCCAGCCAGTGATGACCATGCCGGCGCCGAGGTCGAAACTGAGTACCTGGCCGCGGTTCCACGATGCGTCGAACTCGTTGCCGGTCGACCAGGACACGCCGACGTAGTCGACGTTCACGGTGACACCCGGGGTCGCCTCGGGGCCGTCACCGACGACGACGTCCTCGACGAGGAGCTCGGCCGGCGGATCACCAGCGGGCACGGTCACGGTCGGCTTCTCGAACACGTCGGTCATGACGGGCACGGTACCGGCGCGGGTGCCGCCATGCCCGACCGGTTCGCTCGATCGGCGTCGGCTTCCTACGCTCCGGGCCATGACTCTCGGCGCCGACGTCCTCCAGCTCCAGATGGCTCACCGGTCGATCCGGAAGTTCACCGAGCAACCCGTGACCGACGAGATGGTCGCCGACGTCGTGCAGGCGGGCTTGGCCGCCGCGACGTCGTCGAACCTCCAGGGCACGACGGTCATCCGGATCCGCGACGCCGGGACCCGAGCGGCCATCGCCGAGGTCGCCGGTGGTCAGGTCTGGGTCGAACAAGCCGGCGCCTTCATGGTGTGGTGCGCCGATCTCGCCCGTTCGGCCCGCGCCTGCGGGATCGGAGGCGGCGAGTTCCACGAGGGTGCGACGGAGCACTTCCTGATCGCTGCGGTCGACTGTGCACTGGCGGCTCAGAACGCTGTGATCGCGGCCGAGGCCCAGGGGCTCGGGATCTGCTACATCGGCGGGATCCGGAACGATCCGGCCCGCATCACCGAGCTGCTCGGCCTGCCCGAGCAGGTGATGCCGTTGTTCGGTCTCTGCCTCGGTTGGCCGGATCAGGACCCGGCGCGCAAGCCGCGCCTGCCGCTTTCGGTCACCCTGAAAGAGGAGCGCTACGACAGCTCGGGCGACGACGAGGGCATCGCCGCGTACGACGAGCAGATGCGGGCGTACTACCTCGAGCGGACCGGCGGGAAGCTCGACCGCACCTGGTCGAGCGACATGTCGGCGCTGCTCGGCAAGGAGTCCCGGCCGCACATGCGCGCCTACCTCGACACCCAGGGCCTGGCCACGCACTGAGGCCCGGCCACGTCGCTGTCCAGTTCTGCCGCGGCGAACCCGGGGCGACCGGAGGCAGCTGGATAGCGTGTCGGGATGAGTCCGGAGCCCGTCGATCCCGCCGCTGACGACACTGCGACGCCGTCGCTCGACTTCGTGCGACAGAAGGTCGTCGACGACAACGCGGCGGGCACGTTCGGCGGGCGGGTCCAGACCCGGTTCCCGCCCGAGCCGAACGGGTTCCTGCACCTGGGCCACGTGAAGTCGATCTTCCTGAACTTCGGAATCGCCGAGGAGTTCGGTGGGACCTGCTTCCTGCGGTTCGACGACACCAATCCCGAGACCGAGGACATCTCCTTCGTCGCCGCCATCCAGGAGGACCTGGCCTGGCTCGGCGTCCAGCCCGACGAGGTCCGGTTCGCCTCCGACTACTTCGACCAGCTGTACACCTGGGCCGAGGACCTGATCCGAGCCGGGAAGGCCTACGTCGACGACACCGACGCCGAGACCATCTCCGAACAGCGTGGTGGGTTCGGTCAGCCAGGTGTCGAGAGTGGCTGTCGGAACCGGCCGGCGGAGGAGAGCCTCGGGTTGTTCCGCCAGATGCGGGACGGGGTGTTCGCCGACGGCGAGCTTTCGCTTCGGGCCAAGATCGACATGCAGGCCGACAACATGTGGCTTCGTGATCCGGTGCTGTACCGCATCCGTCGGGTGCCGCATCATCGCACCGAGGACGCGTGGGTCATCTATCCGACCTACGACTGGGCCCACGGCCAGTCCGACGCGATCGAGGGGGTCACCCACTCGATCTGCACACTCGAGTTCTCCGACCATCGAGCGCTCTACGACTGGTGTCTCGACCAGCTCGACCTGCCGTTCGATCAGCCGCAGCAGACCGAGTTCGCGCGTCTCAACGTCACGCACCTCGTGATGTCCAAGCGCATCCTGAAGACCCTCGTCGACCAGGGCCACGTCGACGGCTGGGACGACGCCCGTATGCCGACCGTTCGGGGTATGCGACGCCGGGGCTTCCCCGCATCGGCCCTCCGCGCCTTCACCGATCACATCTCGGTGGCGAAGACGAACTCGACGATCGAGATCGAACTGCTCGAGTCCTTCATCCGGACCCACCACAACGCCAGGGCACTCCGGCGGATGGCGGTGCTCGATCCGCTGAAACTCACGATCACGAACTGGCCGGAGGGCCACGTCGAGTGGATGGACGTGGTCAACAACCCCGAGGACCCCGAGGCCGGCACACGATCGGTGCCGTTCACCGGTGAGCTCTGGATCGAGCAGGACGACTTCCGGCTCGACCCACCGCCGAAGTACTTCCGGCTGACCCCGGGCCGGGAGGTGCGGTTGCGCAACGCCTTCTTCGTGACGGCGACCGAGGCGATCACCGACGACGACGGCAACGTGATCGAAGTGCTCGCCACCTACGACCCCGAGACGCTCGGTGGCAACGCACCCGACGGCCGCAAGGTGAAGTCGACGATGCACTGGGTGTCGCGCCCCCATGCCGCCGACGCGACCGTGCACCGCTACGAACGGCTCTTCACCGCCGCCGTGCCGGGGACATCGACCGGCGAACCACTCGATGACCTCAACCCCGAGAGTCGCTCGACGACCGCAGCCAAGGTGGAGCCGGCGCTCGCCGAGGTGGCGCCGGGGGAGGTGGTGCAGTTCGAGCGTCTGGGATATTTCGCGGCCGACCTCGACGACCCCGCCACGTTCCATCGCACGGTCGGCCTGCGCGACGAGTGGGCGAACATCCAGAAGCGCAAGTCGAGCTGAGCCGCCCGACCGGGCGAACGTCGTTCAGGTCGTGAAGACGGCTTCCGCGGTCGCGGCGATCTCCAGGAGGCGTCGCTCCTCGCCGATCGGGGCCACGAGCTGCAGCCCCACCGGAAGACCGTCCGACGTCGTCCCGCACGGGATGGAGATCGCCGGGCATCCCGTCGGGGTGATGATGCAACACGACGTCATCCACTCGAGATAGTCCGCCATCTCGTGGCCATCGATCTCGGTCGGGAATTCGACCTCGACCGGGAACGGTCGGACCTGGGTCGTCGGCATCGCGAGGACGTCGTGGGTCTCGAAGAAGTGCAGCATCTCGCGGTGGATCACCACCCGCGACGCCTCGGCCCGGAGGAGATCGTCGATGCCGAGGCCACGTCCGAACTCGACGTTCTCACGGACGGTGGCCTTGGTACGCGCCAGCTGATCGTCGGGGAGGGCTCCACCGAGGCTGCGGTAGGCGATGCCCCGCAGGACACGGAACACGTCCATCGACCGGCCGAGATCCGGGTGATCCTCGTCGACGTGGTGTCCGGCGTCGGCCAGCCGACTGACAGCGGCGCGACAGACCGCCAGGAGCTCGGGCTCGCACCGGAATCGGCCGAGGTCACCGCCCCAGCCGATCCGGAGACCGGCCCGATGGGACAGTGGCGGGGCGAAGCTCGAACCCGGCTCAGATCGGCTCAGCGGGTCGAGCGGATCGGGCCCGGCGAGGACGGAGAGCAACAACGCGACGTCCTGCACGTTCCGACCCATCGGCCCCTCGACACCGAGCACCATCACGTGGGTCGAGATCTCCGACGGGCTCGGAACACGACCGACACCGGGGCGGAGCCCCACCACGCCGCAGAACGCCGCCGGATTCCGCAGCGAGCCGCCGAGATCCGACCCGTCGGCGAGCGGGAGCATGTGGGAGGCGAGCGCCGCAGCGGCGCCGCCGCTCGAGCCCCCCGCCGAACGGGTCGCGTCATGCGGGTTGCGGGTCACCCCGAACACCTCGTTGAAGGTGTGTGAACCGGTGCCGAACTCGGGCGTGTTCGTCTTGCCGATGATGATCGCACCCGCGGCTCGCAACCGGGAGGCGAGCAACCCGTCGGACCGGGCGGGTCGCGTCGGGGTGATCACGCTGCCGTGCCGCGTCGGGAAGCCCGCGACGTCCTGGAGGTCCTTCACGGCCATCGGCAGGCCGTGGAGCGGGCCGATCACACCGCTCTCGGCCTGGGTCCGGTCGTGGCGGTCGGCCTCGGCGAGGATGTCGTCGCGGTCGCGCATCGACACGATGGCGTTCAGCTCGGGGTTGACGACGGCGATGCGGTCGAGGTGGGCATCGACCACCTCGCGGCACGAGTGTTCTCCGCTCGCGATCGACTCGGCGAGATCGGCGGCGGTGTGTGCGGTCAGATCCATCCCGGCCGACGCTACGACGGGCCACCGACACGGCGCCAGCATGGTTGAATGAAGCGGTGATCGCCCAGCACTCCGGCGCCCCGTGGCGGCGCCTGCTCCTCGCCGTGGTGCTCGTGCTCGCCGGCTTCGCGGTCGCGCCGGCCGCCGCAGCCGCGCCGGGTGACACGATCACGTTCCCACACGCAGAGGTGCTGCTCGACGAGCGCTCGACCTACGTGCCCAACGGGCCCGGCCACGCCGATTTCATCCACCGGCTGTACGCGGGTCTGCTTCTCCGGCCACCCGATGACGTCGGCTGGGCCTACTGGGTTTCGCTGCTCGACACCGGCACGACGACCCGTGGCCGCATCGTCGACGAATTCATCGAGTCGGAGGAGTTCCGGATCCGATTCGGGACGGAGCGGGCGGCGGTGGTTCGAAATCTGTATCTGAACACTCTCGGCCGCCAGCCCGATCAGGACGGCTACGACTACTGGCTCGCGACCCTCGAGTTCACGCCGGTCGCCGACGTCGTCGGGCTCTTCCTCGAGTCGGACGAGAACCTCCGCAGGATGCGAAACCAGGGGCCGACCTCGTTCCCGGTCACCGATCTGCCCTTCCGGTACTCCAACACCCTCGGGACCGCAGCGTTCGACTGGCCCGAGACCATCCGGATCGACAACAACCCCGGCACGTTCGTCCGACTCGAGGTGCCCGAGTACGAACTGCCGCCCTACACGGCGGTCTACGGCGGCGACTGCTTCCACCCGAACACCGGCGTGGACGTCGGTGGTGTCGCCAACGTCTGGTTGAACTCGATCGAGGGGTTCACCTCGCCCGGCGACCTCGCACTCACGTCCCCCGATGGCGAGTACTTCTGGCGGTTCGCCTGTGTCGACACCGTGAACCCCGGCGACTACGACTGGTCGATCGCCCACGAGGTCGCGCATCTCTGGCAGCCGGTCGTGATGGGATCGGTCGGGTATGCGGTGGCCGATTGGCCGGATCCGATCGAACGCATCGCCGACTGCGTGAAGGTGCACTACGGCGGTGTCGCCGCCTACGGGCTCGGCCCGTGCCCCGACACCAACGTCGACGAACTCATCGTGCAGCGGATGACGCCGGGCGGCTGAAACCCCGGACGGCGCTCGACGGTTGGCGCTCGACGGTTGGCGCCGTGGCTCAGCCCTCACTCGCGCGGTAGGCGGCCACGACGGCGCCGAGCCGTTCGATCGAGCCCGGCTCGCCGAGGTCGGCAACGGCGAGCATCACCTCGTCGACGCCGATCGAGTGGAGGTGCTGGAGACGAGCGACGTGTTGGTCGGTCGTGGCGGCATTGACGGCCGCGGCGATCGTGGCTCGGCTCCGGCGTGGCGGCGTGATGCGATCGAGCGCGTGATCGAGGCGGCCGGCGTCGTCCGCGGCGAGCACGGTCGAGAGGTGGGACACCGTGCGGTCACGGCGCTCGACCCCGAGGTCGGCGAGGTGGCGCTCGAAGACGGCGATCCGCTCCGGCAGGTCCGCCGTCTTCGCCGTGAGGTTCGCTCCGTCGGCGAGTTCCGCGGCGATCCGGAGTGTCCGGGAACCGTTGCCGCCGACCACGATCGGCATCGAACCCCGGACGGGTCGTGGATACGAGGTGGTGTCGGGGAGTGAGAAGCTCGTCGACTCGAACGGCTTCGAGCCCGGTCCCCAGAGCGCCCGGAGTGCGCCGATCATGTCCCGGAGGCGTTGCCGTCGTGCTGCGGGCGGGCCGAAGCGGAGGCCGGCACCGTCGTGCTCGGCTTCGAACCATCCGAGGCCGAGCCCGGCGCTCACACGACCACCACTCACCACGTCGAGTGTCGTCAGGCGCTTCGCGAGGGTCGCGGGCTCGTGGAAGGTGACGGGAGAGACCAGCACCCCCAGGCCGAGCGACCGGGTCACGGTCGAGATCGCGGCGAGTGTCGTCGTCGGCTCGAGGATCGGGTCCCAGCGCCTACCGACCTGGGGGATCTGGACCAGGTGATCCATCAGCCACACCGCATCGACGCCGACCTCCTCGGCGAGGCGAGCCCACTCGACGACGTCGCCGAACGATCCATCGCGCTCGGCCCGGCGGATGTCGGAGAGATGGAGCCCGATCCGGAGCGGCCGATCAACCGCGTGGGCCGGTCGTTCGAACGATGGATCCGAGGTCGGCGTGGCCGAGGCCGCGACGGTGGCCCGCTCGGGTCGGGTCCGGAGCACCGTGACATGGGCATCCGGAGCGATCGAGGCGGGATCGGCGAGCAGGTCCCGCACCGCCGCCACCTGGGTGTCCACGACACGCCGGGGCACGGGGTCCGGACGGTTCCGATTCCGCTCGCGGCAGACCGCGGCGGGCACGTCGAACATCGCGAGATGGATCGGCCGACCGTGCTCACGGGCGAGCGACAGCCATCGCTCGCGTTGTTCGATGTCGAGTCCGGTCGAGTCGACCAGGGTGAACAGGCCACGGCCGAGCCGGCTCGCGACGGCGGCCGCGACGAGTTCGAACGCCGCTGCGGAGGCCCGCATGTCGCGTTGGTTCTCACCGACCAGGGCACGGCACGCATCGGTGGAGACGACCCCGTTGTCGAACGACGACGCCCAGGTCGACTTGCCGGATCCCGCCGCACCCACGACCAGCACCAGCGCGTCGGGCTCGAACGTCGGCGTCACCGGCGTGGGATCTTCCTCGTCACCCTCCCGATGGTACGGATCCGGATGGTGGCCGGCCGGCACTCGTCGGCCATACTCGCCGGTAACGACCACTGCGCATCGGCTCGCTGTCGCCCCGGCAGCCGGAAGAAGGGCCCACGATCGTGCTGTTGGACATCTCGTTCTCGACTCCGAGAGCCGACGATCTCGCCGAACTCGAGCGCCACGTGCGATCCGCTGACGGCGGGGCCGTCCTGCTGTCGCCGGGACGGTGGTTGGTCGACACCTCCACCGCGCCGGCCGACTGGGTCGAGGCGCTCGTCGGCGGGGGTGCCGAGATGGCGTTCGTGTCCCGGCTGCGGCGAGGCGACCTCGCCCTCCGCCTTCCTCCCGAGATCGTCTCCTGGCTCGAGGGGGCCCATCGTGTCTGGGACGACTGATCGGGGGTGCCTGTGCGGCTCCGGCGCCTCGACCGAGCGTTGTTGCGGGCCGATCGTGCGGGGGGAGCGTGCCGCACCGACCGCCGAGGCGCTGATGCGGTCGCGCTACACCGCGTTCGTCCTGGGGGCGATCGATCATCTCGTCCGGACCTGGGACGCGGCGACCCGGCCGATCGACATGAGCCCCGCCGTCGGGCAGGTGTGGGTCGGCCTCGAGGTGCTCGATGCGGTCGCCGGCGGCCCCCTCGACCAGAGCGGTGAGGTCGAGTTCGTCGCCGCCTACACCGTCGACGGGATGCCGGGCAGGCTCCACGAGCGGAGCCGATTCCGCCGGGACGCCGGTCGTTGGGTCTACGTGGACGGCGACCGGCGTTGACCGACGTCGCCTAGCGATTCTGGAAGTCGGGGCGTCGCTTCTCGAGGAACGACGCCATGCCTTCCTGGGCATCATGGGTCTGGCTGGCCGAGGCCATGACCTCGAGGGCGTGGCGATAGGCCGACTCGATGTCGAGGTCGAGATGGGCGTACAGGGTCTGCTTCCCGAGACCCTTGGAGAATCGGGAGCCGCGGGTGGCCCGTCCGAGCAGATCGGCCACCGCGTCGTCGAGCTCGTCGGCGGGCACGACCCGGTTGAGCAACCCCCACGCCATGGCGGTCTGCGGGTCGATCGTGTCGCCGGTGAGGCTCAGCTCCATGGCCCGCTTGCGTCCGATGTTCCGACTGATTCCCACCATCGGTGTGTGGCAGAACCAGCCCCCTTTACCGCCGGGGGCGGCGAAGCCGGCGGTGTCGGCCGAGACCGCGAGGTCGCACGAGGACACGAGCTGGCAG
Source organism: Acidimicrobiales bacterium (assembly GCA_020629695.1). Lineage (GTDB taxonomy): Bacteria > Actinomycetota > Acidimicrobiia > Acidimicrobiales > SZUA-35 > JAHDBV01. Next base: position 13,226 of record JAHDCV010000071.1, read on the forward strand.
CCGGCCGCGGTGGCGAGCCCGTGGACACGGGCGAGCACCACCTGCGGCATCCGTTGCACGAGCAGCATGAGTTCGGTGCAGGTCGTCAGCAGATCGCGCATGAAGCCGAGGTCGGCACCTGCCATGTCGGCGAAGTCGTGGCCCGCGGAGAACACCGGTCCGTTCCCGGCGATCACGACACCCGTCGCGTCGCTGGCGGCGATCGCGGTCAGCGCTCGGATCAGTTCCTGCATGTGAGCGAGCGACAACGCGTTGCGGCGGTCGGGGCGGTTCATCGTGACGGTCACGTGGTCGCCGGCGCGCGCCACGAGGACGTGCTCGAGGTCGAGTTCGTCGAGGGCCGGGGTGTCGCTGATCATGGGACGAGCCTCCCACACTCCAGGTCGGGGGCCCAGCTCGCTTCCACGGCCGGGGCTCCTCCGGCGACCGGCCCGTGGTCGGTATCCTCGGCCGGTGCGACCCGATCCAACGACGCTCGGCATGGAGGCCGTCGCGAGGCCACTCCGGTCGTCGTCGACGCCGGCTCGTGTCGTCATCACCGGCCGGGCCGGTGGAGTGTCGAACCCCCCGTTCGCTTCGTTGAACCTCGGCACCCACGTCGGAGACGATCCGGCCGCGGTCATGGAGAATCGCCGCCGTGCGGTCGGTCTCGTCGGTCTCGGACCCGACCGCGCCGTGTTCGCCGAGCAGGTCCACGGCGAGTCCGTGACGATCGTGGACGACGCCGATGCGGGCGCTGGAACCGATCGCCCGGCGATTCCCGCCACCGATGCGCTGGTGACCACGACCCCGGATCTCGCACTCGCCATCATGGTCGCCGACTGTGTGCCGGGGGTCCTGGTCGATCCCGTGGCTGGTGTGCTCGGGGTGTTCCACGCGGGTTGGAAGGGCACGATCGGTGGCGTCGCGGCACGGACGGTGGACGTGATGCACCAGCTCGGCGCGGAACCCGATCGCATCGTCGGGGCGCTCGGCCCCTGCATGCGATTCGAGACCTATCAGGTCGACGACGTGGTCGCCGCTCCCGCCCGTGCCGTGTTCGGCGCCGACACCGCCGTGCTCACACCCGACACACCGGGACACCACCGGTTCGATCTCCACGGAGCGAATCTGCTCCATCTGCGCGACGCCGGGGTCGACCCCGATGGCATCGAGTGCTCCCCGTTGGGCAGCGACGATCCGATGTTGTGCTCGCACCGGGTCGGCGCGCCGGTCGGACGGTTCGCGCTGATCGCCGCACTCGATGCGCGCCGTGAGGTCGAGGAGCCCCGATGACCGAACGAAGCACCGGACGATTCATCTACCTCGACCCCGTCGTCGACCCCACCGCCGACCGCGTCGAGCTCCGCTATCGCCACGAGGCAACCGATGGCGCGACGACCGACTTCGCCGAGATCGTGCACTTCCCGAGTGGCGGCGACTGGTCGGCCGTCGGGGTGGACGGCGCCATCCGGCTGCTCCATCTCGTCGCCGCCGTCAGCTACTACAAGGCCTTCGCCCCGCCGACGATCGATCTCGGGCCCCATGGGCTCGCACCGTCGGAGCGTCGCTGGCTGACGTCGTTCTTCCTCGACGGGCTCGGCGAGTTCGCCTACGTCAACGGCTTCGATCTCTCCGACGTGCAACTCGTCGCCGCCGACGAACCCGAGCCGGGAGCCGCACCTGGTCGTGTCGGTATCGGTCGTCGCCCGCTCATGCCCTTCGGCGGTGGGCTCGACTCGATCGTCTCGTTGTCACTCCTGCCCGACGACGCCGACCCGACCCTGTTCGTCGTCGGGCGCCCCGGTATGGCGTATGCCGCCATCGACACCGCGGCGTCGGTGACCGACCTCCCGATGATCCGGGCCGAGCGCTCACTCGACCCGCAGGTCCTCCGTCCGACCTCGACGACCGGATTCCTGAACGGACACGTGCCGATCACCGGGGTGATCTCGGCCATCGGGGTGTTGGCCGCCGCGCTCGGGGGCCACGATGCGCTGGTCATGTCGAACGAGTGGTCCGCCTCCTCGGGCACGCTCGAGGTCGATGGGGTGATGGTCAACCACCAGTACTCGAAGTCGTGGGCGTTCGAGTCGGCATTCCACGACCTGGTCCACCGCCGGGTGGCCTCCGATCTCCACTACTTCTCGATCCTGCGCCCGCGCACCGAGCTCTGGATCGCCGAACGCTTCGCGGCGCTCACGTCGTTCCATCCGGTCGTGCACTCCTGTAACCGGGCGTTCCACGCCGATCCGGCCCGTCGCCTCGACCACTGGTGCGGCGAATGCCCGAAGTGTGCGTTCATCGATCTGATCCTGTCGCCGGTGCTGTCGCCCGACGCACTCGGTGCGATCTTCGACGTCGCCGGTGAACCGTTGCGCCGTCCCGAGGTGGCCGAGGAGATCCGCCGCCTGGTCGGCACGTCGCCCCTCGACAAGCCGTTCGAGTGTGTCGGTGACGTCGCGGAGTGTCGAGCCGCCCTCAGGCTCGCGGCGGCACGGCCGGACCGGGCCGCCGATGTGCTCCTCCACGAGCTGGCCGCCGAGCTCGGCCCGCCGGATGCCGCGGACGACCCCGAGCGCCTGCGCGGCGCACTCGGACCCGACCTCGTGCCGGAGGGGTATCGACGTGCCGCTGGGCTGGACTGATCTCGCCGGCCGTTCGGTCGGCATCTGGGGTCTCGGGGTCGAAGGACGAGCGGCGCTCCGACGTCTCGCAGCGGACGGCGCCGAGCCGACGGTCATCGTCGACCGGGACCTTCCGGATGACCTCGGCGCTCCCGACGGTGGCGCGCCGCGCCTCGCGGAGCAGCCCGACGGGCTCGAGGCGTTGGCCGCCTGCGACGTCGTCATCGCCTCCCCGGGGATCTCCCGTCACGGAGCCGGTGTGCGGCGGCTCGAGGCCGAAGGTGTGCCCGTGGTCGGAGGTCTCGGCCTGTGGATGGCCGAGACCGATCCCGATCGGGTGATCGCGGTGACGGGCACGAAGGGCAAGTCGACGACGGCACTCGTGCTCGGCCATCTCCTCGCCGGACTCGGCGATCGGGTCGAGGTCGGCGGCAACGTGGGGCGATGCCCGTTCGACCCGGACGAGGCCGGGACCGACACACGCTGGGTGATCGAGGTGTCGAGCTACCAGGCGACCTCGATCGATGCCGGGCCGGGAACGGTCGTCGTCACGAGCCTCGCTCCCGATCACCTGCCCTGGCACGGAGGTCGGATCGAGACCTACTACGCCGACAAGCTGGCCTTGGCGACCCGGCCACGGGTGGCTCGCGTGATCGCCAACGGGGACAGCGAGCTGCTGCGGAGCCGACCGGAACTGGCCGACGCGACGTTCGTCGGGCTGGGCGACGAGACCGACGCCGATGCCGGATGGCTCGATGCGCTCGGACTGCTGGGCGAGCACAATCGCCGGAACGCGCTGCTGGCCCGATCGGCGGTGCACGTGGTGATGGGTTCGGTCGATCCGTCGGCGCTCGCGGCCGCGGCCGCCGGGTTCGAGCCGCCGGAAGCTCGTCTGACCCCGGTGGCCCGCACAGGCGAGGTCGTGTTCGTCGACGACGGGTTGTCGACGAACGTCCTGCCGGCCCTGGCTGCGGCCGAGTCGTTCCCCGACCGCGCCGTGGCGCTCATCGTCGGTGGGCAGGACCGCGGCGTCGACTACGAACCACTGGGACTCGGGCTCGCCGATCGGGACGACGTGCTCGTCGTCGTGGTGGCGTCGGAGACCGGGCCCCGGATGGCCGCTGCCTGCGCCCGGGCCGGAGTGCCGCACCGACGTGTGGCCGACCTGGTCGAGGCGGTCGCCGTGGGAGCGGAGCACGTCGGTCGCCGTGGTGCGGTCGTGTTGTCCCCCGCGGCGCCGAGCTTCGATCGGTACCGCGACTATCGACACCGATCCGAGGTGTTCGCTGCGGCGGTCGTCGCCCACACGGGAGGCTGAGCGAGCCGGACCACGGCGCTCAGGTCGATGGTCGGGGAACGAGCGCGAGCTGGCGGGACTGGGCCACGAGGGCACCGCCGCTGTCCCAGAGCACACCGTCCTCCTCGAGGAAGCCGCCGGTGATGAACCGGGTGGTGAACTCGCATCGGAGGGGCCCCGGTGCCGGACGGCGACGGACCTGGGTGGTCATCTCGACGGTGGGAACCCACCCGAGTGGGAGCGCCGCGTTGAACACGGTCGGCGGCATGGCGTCCGCGGCGAACACGAGACCGATCGCGTCGATCGGTTCGGCGTCGGCGAGGGCGAACCAGGACCGCACCAGAGCGTTTCCGCTCGGCCGCCCCTCGCCGAAGCCCGCGTCGTCGGGATGGATCCGTACGTCGAGTCGACGGAACAGCGACGGGGAGCCGTCCACGGGATGCTCGCCCCGGGGCGCGAGCCCCTCGAACGGCGGGAGTGGCGGCGGAGCAGCGTCGACCAGGTGGTCGGGTTCGTCGGTCGTGGCCGCGAGGTCCCCGGCGTTCATCAGCACCTCGACCACCGGGGTGCCGTCGGCTGACCGCATGGTGACACCGCCGGTCGTGAAACGCCGGCCTTCCTTGACGATCCGCACCTCGAGCTCGACCGATCCGGGGCGGCCGGGAGCGAGATAGTGGGTCGTCACGCTGATCGGGTCCGGTCTGCCGACGGCCTCGCAGAAGGCGCGTGCGGCGATCGCCGCGACGTAGCCGCCATTCGCGTTACCCAGGATGTCCCAGCCGTCGTGGATCGTCGCGGCCCAGGTGTTGCCCTCGCCGGTCACGGCGGTGTCGGTGCGGAAGCTCATGCCGCGAGCCTGCCGCGGGACGCAGCGATGATGCGATGTCCGGCCGGGATCGCACGACGTCGAGCCCGGTTGTGGTGGACACGCCGTGTGACGGGGCCGGTAGTGTCGGCCCGATGTGGGGCCTCGAGGCGACAGGAAGCGGCGATCTCGAACACGTGTTGTGCGCCGTCGTGGCCACCGCCAACTCGGGCGGCGGATCGCTGCATGTCGCTGGTGGCGCCGCGTTGCTCCCGGGGCTCGTCGACGGTCTGGGCACCGTGGCCGAGCCCGACCGGGTCGACGCACACCTGCGCCGGGTCGGCGCGGATCTGCACATCCAGGTGGCGTCGGCACCGCGCCCGCCGCTGGTTCTCGCCGAGGCCTGCGACGAGTTCCCGGCGCATGCCGTGCTCGTCCGCGACGGAGCCGACATCGGGCTCGCCGATCGTGCGAACCACCTCGCGTGGATCGATGAAGCGGTCCGCAGCGAGCGACAGCGCTGGCGCAGCCGCCTCGCGCTGGTCGCCGGGTTGCCCGAGGGCGCCGAACTGACGGTCACGGTCGGCGACGGCCCGGGTCAGGACGAGCCGTCGCTCGCCCTCACGCAGGGCATCCGTCGCTTCCGCTCCGATCGGGACGACCTCCTGGCGAGTCGGGACCTCCTCCTCATCTTCCTCGCCCGCGAGGCCCTCTCGATCGACGACGAAGCCGAGCAGTTGTTGATCCGGTCCGCGCTGCGGCGTCGGATCACCCTGTGGCACTGGCTCGCCGAGTTCGAGCCGGAACCCACCCAGATCGCGGCCCTGCTCCACGAAGCGGTCACCGGGCGAGACCGGGACAAGACCGACGCCGGTCGAGCGATCATCGACGTGTCGGCGATGATGCTGGACGCCACCACCCACGGCGAGTTGGTCGAGGCGTTGGCGGCGTCGGGCTACAAACACTTCTCCGAGGCGGCCGACGAGGGCGCCGACCCCGAGGTCGTGCAACTGCGGCTCCGGTCGCTCCATGCGTCCACCGTGAGCGGCGAGGAACTGCGCTGGCGCTCGAACGGGGAGCTGCGGCGGCGCGCCGCGATCGCCGCGACCGAACTGCTCGCGGAGCCGCGGCGCCGCTCGGTCAGCCGGCTGCTCGACCGACTCGGTCTGGAGCGGTTCGCCCGGTCGTCGTCCGGCATTCGCCTGCGGACCGACGACGACCGACTCGCCCTCGACTGGCCCGGCACGGTCTGATTCTCGCTCCGCCGAGCGGTCCCGGTCTCAGTCGGTGCTCGATCGCAGCGTCGCCTTCGTGACCTTGCCCATCGCGTTCCTGGGAAGTTCGTCGACCACCCGGATCGACTTCGGGTGTTTGAACCGGGCGAGCTTGGCGCGGCAGGCGGCATCGATCGCATCGGTCGGAATGCCGGCGGCACCCGGCTCGAGCACCACGAACGCGGTCACGGCCTCGCCGAATGCCGGGTCGGGGAGGCCGACCACGGCCGACTCGACGATGCCGTCGACGGCGTCGAGCACCAGCTCGATCTCCTTCGGATACACGTTCTCCCCGCCCGAGATGATCATGTCGCTGCTTCGTCCGCGCAGGCGGAGCCGGCCGTCGTGTTCGATCGAGCCGAGGTCTCCGGTCCGGAACCAGCCGTCGTGAGTGAACGCTGATGCGGTGGCGTCGGGCCGCTTCCAATAGCCGGCGAACAGGTGGCGACCACGAATCTGCACCTCACCCACGGTGTTCCCCGGATCGTCGTTCGGGCTCGGGTCGGCCGTCCCGGCGACACGGAGGTCGTAGCCCGGGAGTGGATGGCCGACCGACCCCGGCAGGCGCTCGCCCTCGAGCGGGTTCGAGGTGATGATGCCGGCCTCCGACATGCCGTAGCGCTCGACCGGACGGTGGCCGGTGCGACGTTCGATCTCGGCGAACACGAGCTCGGACAGCGGTGCCGATCCCGAGGTGGCGAGGCGCAGGTGGCGTGCATCGTCGCCGAAGGCGTCATCGTCGAGCAGACGCCGCCAGATGGCGGGGACCGCCATGAAGACCGACGCCTGGGGCAACGCATCGCGCACCCCCTCCACGCTGAAGCGCGGCAGCAGGATCGTCCGCCCTCCGGCGAGGAACATGGTGTGCAGGGCGATGAACAGACCGTGGACGTGGAACAGCGGCAGGCAGTGGAGCAGCACGTCGTCGGCGGACAATCCCCACACGTCGACGAGTGCGTGGCCGTTGGCCGCGAGGCCACCGTGGGTCAACATCGCCCCCTTCGGTCGCCCGGTCGTTCCGGAGGTGTAGAGCAGCGCCGCCAGGTCGTCGTCGGCGCGGTCGAGGATCGGTGCGGCGGTCGCCGCCGCCACCCGGTCGGCGAGGGTGCCGTCTCCGGTGCTGCCGAGGGTCTCGATGTGGTCGACACGATGCCGCCGGGCGACCTCGACCACCTCGTCGTGGCGATCGGGTGCGACCACGAACACCCGCGGCTCGGCGTCGCCGAGGTAGTGCTCGAGTTCATGGGCGGTGAACGCCGGATTGAGCGGCACCGTCACCGCCCCCGCGGACAGGATGCCGAGGTGCAGCGCGACGGCATCGATGGAGGTCGCGATCTGCACGGCGACCCGATCGCCGGGTGTCACGCCCAGTTCGGTCAGTGACGCGGCGAAGCGGCCGGCTCGTTCGACGAGCTCGGCCGCTTCGACGTGCGGGCCCCCTGGGACCGACAGCACCGGTCCGGTGCGATCAGCGAGGGGATTCATGAGTTGTCGGACCACGGTCATCGGTTGCCGAGTCTGCCTGACCGGACACCCAGACCGAACCCGGTGGGCGATGGCCGGGTCCGAGTTCTGTGTCGCCGTTGCGGGTGGGTGGCGACGTGGGTTGGGTCAGGCGTTGCGGTTGCTGACTCGGATGAGTCCGCGGCCGGCGGCCATGAGGATGGAGCCGAGGCCGGCGAAGACGATGGTCTCCGAGCCCGTCTCGGGCAGAGCGCCACGATCGGACGCCGCTGCGGCGACCTCGGTGTCGGGGGCGGCGGTCGGCGAGGTGTCGGCCTTCGGGGCCGGATCGGCCACGACCGGGGCGGCCTCGGCGACCGGGGCGGCGGCCTGGGGTTCCTCGGCCGGCTCGTCGTCGATGACGGCCGGTGCCTCGGGCTCACCCTCGGCGCCCTGACCGGCGACCTGGGTGTCGCCGTCGAGCTCT
>JAHDCV010000072.1:0-1831 GCA_020629695.1 Acidimicrobiales bacterium
GTCAGGCCGTGGTCGGCGGCGTAGCGGATCAGCTCGTCCCGGCGTGAGAGATGCAGCTTGTCCAGGATCTTGCGCACGTGGTTCTCGACCGTCTTCGGCGAGATGTAGAGCTGTTCGCCGATCACCTTGTACGTCGAGCCGCGGGCGACGAGACCGAGCACCTCCCGCTCACGGTCGGTCAGCGCCGCACCCGGCGCCTCCTTCGACGACATCCGGCGGAACTCCCCCAGCACCAGCGCGGCGAGCCCCGGTGTGAAGACCGCCTGGCCGGCCGCCGCGTTGGCGACGGCCTCCCGGAGCTCGTCGACCCCGACCGACTTCACCAGATAGCCCGACGCGCCGGCCGACACGGCGTCGAGCACGTCCCGCTCGGCCTCCGACACCGTGACCATCACGATCGGCACCTGCTCACCTCGTGACGCCGCGACGGCGATGCCACCGCCAGGCATGTTGAGGTCGCACAGCACCACGTCGGGCGAGTGCTCGTCGATCGCAGCGATCGCTCCCGGTGCGTCCTCGGCTTCGCCGACCACCTCGAAGCGCTCACCCAGGTCTGCCCGGATGCCCGACCGCCAGATGCGGTGGTCGTCGGCGATCACCACGCGGATCCTGCTCGAGTCGGTCATGACGGTCCTCCTGGAACGGCGGTGGGGACGGTGAGGATGACGGTGGTGCCCTGGCCGGGGGCCGCGTCGACGGCGACGCTTCCGCCGGCCTCGGCGACGGGCTGTCGGACCGATCGCGTGAGCCCGCGCTCGTCGGTGGCGGACGGGTCGAAGCCGGCGCCGTCGTCGGCGACCTCGATCTGGATGCCGCCGTCCGCCGTCTCGTCGATGAAGACCGTGACTCGGCCGGCGTCGCCGTGTTTCCCGGCGTTGTTGACGATCTCACCGAGTGCGCCGCCGACGAGCTCGGCGGCCTCGAGCGTCAGCTCCGGCGGGGTGACGACGGCCCACTGCAGGTCGAGGTCCCAACGGAGCGCCGCACGGTCGGCGTGGCGTCTGAGGACGTCGGCGGGGTCCTGTTCGGGTCGGGCGGCCCCGGTGAGGCCGACGAGGGCGCGGAGATCCTTCTCCTGATCACGGGCCAACCCGACCAGCTCGGGGTCACCGGAACGGCGTTGGATCACGGCGAGGGTCTGGAGCACACCATCGTGGAGTTCCCGCGCCAGCGACTCGCGGACCTTCGCCTCGGCGATGGCGTCCTCCGACTCCTGCAGGCGCCGGAACATCCATCCCCCGGCGATGCCGGTCAGCACGAACAACGAACCCGAGGCGAGGGCCCCGAGGAAGCCGGCCACGCTCGGGTCGACGCCGGCGCCGATCGCCCGAGCGATGGTCAACCACAGACCGGCGAGACCGCCCGCAGCCGGCCCGCGCACGAGCCCGGCGGCGAGTGTCCCGGTCACGGGCCAGGCGGAACCGAAGGTGTGGATGGTGTCGCGTTCCATCACGTTGGGGTCGGCCGCGAGGATCAGGCCACCCACGAGCAACTCGGCCAGCACCGCCACGGGAGCGAGGGCGGCAGCGATGCGACGTCGGGCCGCCCAGAGCAAACCGAGGGACAGCGCACCGGCGGCGGCGAGCAGCGCCCACGCCGGCGTCGCCCGGATGAGCGCATCGCGCTCGACGATCACCAGCGTCGTCGCCCAGGCCCACATGGTGAGCCGGAACACGCCGAGGCCGGTCGCGACGACACGCAGCAGCGGCGTGGCGCCGGGTGCGGTGTTCGTTCGAGTCGCTGCGGTCATCGCTCCTCCATCGGCTCGATCCTGGCAGTTCGACACCGGTTCGACCGGTCTTCCGGGGCGAAATGGGGGATCCCCCACGCG
>JAHDCV010000072.1:1931-20950 GCA_020629695.1 Acidimicrobiales bacterium
GTCGACGCCTATCGGGCGATCGCCATGCTGGCCGTCGCCTTCGGTCACTGGCTGGCCATGGTCGTCGTGTCCGACGACGGTGAGCTCGTCACCGGCAACGTGCTCGAGTTCCGCCCCGGCCTCTCCTGGCTGTCGTGGCTGCTGCAGGTCATGCCGCTGTTCTTCTTCGTCGGCGGCTTCGCATCGGCCGCATCGCTCGTGTCGTTCGAGGGTCGCCCGCAGGACTGGATCGCCGCCCGGCTCCGCCGCATGCTCGCCCCGGCGGTCGTGCTGGCGGCCACGTGGGTCGTCGCGATCGTGGTCGCCACACTCGCCGGGGTCGGCGGCCTCGCCCTCGCCGGCTTCGGTGCCGCCGCCATCCCGCTGTGGTTCCTCTCGAACTACGTGATCGACCTCGTCGCCGCCCCCTTCCTCTTCCCGGCCTTCCAGCGTTCGCCGAAGAAGGTCACCGCCGCCCTGCTCGGCGCGTTCGCCACGGCCGAAGCCCTGAACCTCGCCGGTGTGCCGCTCCTCCCCCACATCAACTGGATCATCGGCTGGCTCGGCTTCCAGGTCGCCGGCTTCGCCTGGTACCTCGGGTACCTGCCCTCGCCCCGCCGACTGTTCTGCCTCGCCGTCGCCGCCGGTGCCGCTGCCGTCGCCCTCGTCACCTTCGGCCCCTACGCCGTCACGATGGTCCACTTCGACGGAGTCGTCGGGCTCTCGCCGACCCATCCGCCGACGCTGGCCCTCATCGCCTACGGCACGGCCACGAGCTTCGCCGCCGCCGCCCTCGCTCCCCGGGTGACGGCGTTCCTCGAGCGCAACCGCACCGCGTGGACGGCCGTGATCGCCGCCAACGGCGTCGCCATGTCGGTCTACCTCTGGCACATGACCGCCGCCGTCATCGTGATGGCCATCGCCGAGGCGACCGGCCTGGTGCCCGAGGTCGCCCCGGGCAGCACCGGCTACTGGGTCACCAAGGTCCCCATGCTCGCCGCCTCGGTTGTTGTGCTCGCCGGCATCGTCAAGCTCGTCGTGAAGACCGAACAGGCCGCACTGCTCGCCCCGAAGCAGCCGTGGCACGGTGGGATCACCTCGATGGTGGCCGTGGCCGCCGTGATGTCGGCGCTCGTGAAGGTCTGGGTCTCCGCCGGTGGCGGCGTCGACGTCGCCGCTGCCGCCGCTCTCGTGGCCATGTGGACGCTGACGTTGCGAGCGCCGAAGCAGGCGCAGGTCTCGGCGGCCGCCTGAGTCAGCCGTTCCCCCGGCGGAGCAACATGGCGTCGCCGAGAGACAGGAAGCGATAGTCGTGGTCGATGGCGTGGGCGTAGAGCCCACGCCATCGGTCGTCCCCGCAGAAGGCGTCGATCATGACGAGCAGGCTCGACTTCGGCACATGGAAGTTCGTGAGCAGGAGGTCGACGACCTGCCAGTCGAACCCTCGCCGGATGAACAGCTCGGTCGAGCCCTCGAGCCGCCCCGTCGCCGCCACGGACTCGAGGGTGCGAACACTGGTCGTCCCGACGGCGACGACTCGCTCCGCCGCCTGGATCCGCTCCCAGGCATCGGCCTCGACCCGGTAGGTCTCGGCGTGCATCCGGTGGTCGGCGATGGCCTCGGCCTCGACGGGGCGGAACGTGCCGAGCCCGACCCGGAGCTCGACCCGCTCGAACCCGACACCCCGACGCTGGATCTCCGCGATCAGCTCGTCGGTCAGGTGCAGGCCGGCGGTCGGCGCGGCGACCGACCCGGGCCGGTCGGCATAGACCGTCTGGTACCGCTCGGCGTCGTCGAGTGGCTGGGTGATGTAGGGCGGGAGTGGTGTCTCACCGATGGAGTTCATGATCGCCGGGTCGAGCAGCCGCACATGACGACGGCCGTCCTCGGCAACGGCGACGACCTCCACCACCGGGCGGCCGTCTGCCTCGAGGATCTGACCCCCCTTCACGCGCTTCCCGGGCTTCACCAGAGCGAACCACTCCGACGCACCGGACGCATCGACCGCGCCGACGGGCTCGAGCAGGAGCACCTCGACGGCACCTCCGGTCGGCTTGTGGAGAGAGAGTCGGGCGGGCAACACCCGGGTGTCGTTCACGACGACGACGTCACCCGGACCGAGTTCGTCGAGCAGCGCCGGAATCCGCGCATCGTCGGGCGCAGCCCCAGGTCCGCGATCGATCAGAAGACGGGCCGAATCACGAGGCTCGGCAGGGATCTGGGCGATCCGATCGGCCGGCAGCTCGTAGTCGAAGAATGCGAGCGACTCGGGTCCGGCCATGAAGGGGAGGCTATGGCCGGACCCGTTCGCTCAAGACGCACGATCCGCCGGCGGCGGAGAGGAACCACCGGCGGGCTTGCGTCAGTTGCTCAGACGTCTGCCTGGGTCATTAGGTTTCATTATTTTGACGATTCTTGTCAAATTCGACGACAATGACCGCGATCGGCGGTCGGGCGACACCACCACGTGGCGGTCGGCCGATGCGCCATCGCCACGGGCGATGCGGACGTGCAACGACATCGCAACCCCGGGTCGCCCACTCGGACCGGGGTTGCATCCGACGTACCGCCGATGTTCAGTCGTCGCCGAACAACCCGATCGGGCCCGGGTCATCCGTCTCCGCCGGTGGCGTCAACCCGACATGGGACCAGGCGGCGCCGGTCGCCATCCGACCGCGGGGCGTCCGCACGAGCAGACCCTGCTGGATCAAGAAGGGCTCGATCACTTCCTCGATCGTGTCGGTCGGTTCGCCGACACTGATCGCCAGCGTCGACAGTCCCACCGGCCCGCCGGCGAAACGACGACAGAGGTTGTCGAGCAACTGGTTGTCGATGCGATCCAGCCCGAGGACGTCGATCCCGAACATCTCGAGCCCGGCGCTCGCTGCCGCGTGGTCCACGACACCCGCGGCACGCATCTCCGCGTAGTCGCGCACGCGTTTGAGCAGCCGGATCGCGATCCGAGGTGTGCCACGGCTCCGTCCGGCGATCTCCGACGCGCCGTCCGGGGTGATGTCGACGTCGAAGATGGTCGCCGAGCGTTCCACGATCGCCTGGAGGTCCGCCGTCGAGTAGTGCTCCAGACGGAAGTCGAAACCGAAACGGTCACGCAACGGCCCGGTGATCAGGCCGGTCCTCGTGGTCGCGGCGACGAGTGTGAAGGGTTCGACGTCGAACCGGATCGACCGCGCCGACGGGCCCTTCCCGAGCACCACATCGATCTGGAGATCCTCCATCGCCGGATAGAGGATCTCCTCCACCGCCCGGGGCAGACGGTGGATCTCGTCGATGAACAGCACGTCGCCCTGTTGGAGGTTCGTCAGCATCGAGGCGAGATCGCCGGCGCGTTCGAGCGCTGGCCCTGACGTCACATGCAGGTACGAGCCGAGCTCGGCGGCCACGATGCCGGCGAGGGTCGTCTTGCCGAGACCGGGTGGTCCGGCGAACAACAGGTGGTCGGGAGGCTCCGACCGCCGGGCCGCGGCGTCGAGGATGATGCCGAGGCGGTCCTTCAGCTCGGCCTGACCGACGAACTCCGCCAGCGACCGAGGCCGCAGGCGCGCCTCCTGATCCTGCGGGTCGGCATCCTCGTCGGCGCCGTGTCGCCCGACGGGCGGCCGCACGTGCTCCGCCTCCATCGGGTTCGGGTCGACCCACTCGTCTCGTGGCATCAGCGTCGCTCGATCAACGTCCGGACAGCGCCCGGAGCGCCTGCTTCAACAGGGTTCCCGCCTCGAGATCCGGGTCGTCCGGCAGTGCGGCGAGCGCGAGCCGCACCTCATCGGCGGAATAGCCGAGGTTCACCAGCGCGGCCCGCACGTCCGCTTCGGCCCCGAGCCGGCCCGACAGGCCACCATCGCCCGACACCGGGGCGGAGCTCGCACCGTCCGGCGACGGATCGTCGACGACCAGGACCGAGCGCAGCTCGACCAGCAGACGTTGGGCGGTCTTCTTGCCGACGCCCGGCACCTCGCAGAGTGCGGCCAGATCGTCGTTGGCCAGGATCTGCTGGAGCCGCTCGGGAGGATGGGTGTCCATCACGGCGAGCGCGAGCGACGGCCCGACGCCGTGCACCTTCCGCAGACCTTCGAACGCATCGCGACCCTCACGCGTCGAGAACCCGAACAGCTTCTGGGTCGCATCGGTGATGTGATGGTGCACCCACAACGTCACGTCGTCGCCCACGACGGACCTGGCGAGCACGTCACGGGTCGCCGTCACCCGATAGCCGACCCCGGACACCTCGACGATGAGTTCACCGGTGGGATCGCGATCGAAGACGGTGCCTCGCAGGGAACCGATGATCATCGGACGCTCCTCGCCAGTCGAGCGGCCCCGCCGGAGTGGGCCAGATGACAGAGTGCCAGACCCGCGGCGTCGGCGGCGTCGGCGGGCGACGGCATGGACGAGAGGCCGAGGAGGTGGGTGATCATCGTTCCGACCTGGGCCTTGTCGGCCCGACCGTCGCCGGTGACCGCTGCCTTCATCTCGTTCGGGGAGTACATCGACACGCCGCATCCCCGGCGGCCGGCCTCGGCGAGGACGACGCCCGACACCTGCGCCACCCGGATCGCCGACTGGAGATTGTTCTGCACGAAGATCCGCTCGACGGCGACCTCGTCGGGCCGGAACTCGTCGAGGATCTCCCCGATCTCACGCTGGATCTCGACCAATCGGTCCACCGTCGGCTCTGACGGATCGGTCCGGATCACCCCGACCGACACGACACGACCGCCGACGCGACGGGCTTCGATGACCGCGTACCCACAACGCGACAGACCGGGATCGACGCCGAGAACGAACACGTGTACGAAGCTAGCGGCGAGGAGCCGGACGGCCACGGATGCCCGCCGGCGGGTCGCTCGACCCGCCGGCTGCCCAGCACGCGATCTGTGCCTGATTGCACTTCAGGGAGGCCGAAAGCGCACCGATGTCATCATCGATGACACGCGACCTCACCGTCGCCGTCCGCCAGGTCAGCCGGCGGTTCGGCGAAGTCCATGCACTCACCGACCTCACCATCGAGGTCCCCACCGGCGCGATCACCGTGCTGCTCGGCCCCAACGGGGCGGGCAAGACCACCGCGATCCGCATGATCACCGGTGCGCTCGGACCGGACAGCGGCAGCGTCGAGGTCTTCGGCACCGACCCCTCCGGCCCGGACGGCCTCGCCGTGCGTCGGCGCTGCGGCGTGGTGTCGGCCAAGCCCTCGCTCTACGACCGCCTCGACGGCTGGGACAACATGCGGTATTCCGCCGAGCTCTACGGCCTCGGCCGCGGGGCCGACGTGGACCGTCGCATCCGCGAAGCCGCCGCCCGGTTCGGCATCGAGGCCGCCATGGACCAGATGGTCGGTGGCTTCTCGACCGGCATGAAGACCCGACTCGCGCTGGCGAGGTCGGTTCTCCATCAGCCCGATCTCCTGCTGCTCGACGAGCCGACGTCGGGTCTCGACCCCGAGTCGGCGGTCGCCGTGCTCGAGATGATCCGGCAGATGACCGACGACGGGCGCACCGTGTTGATGTGCACCCACCTCCTGCTCGAGGCCGAGGGTCTGGCTGACCAGGTCGTGGTCATGGAGCACGGCACCTCGCTCGTCTGGGGCGCCCCGGACGAGTTGGCGCGGCAGTACTGGCCGAGCCCGACGGTGCGGATCAGCTCCAGCGATGGCACGGCGTTGCACGCGCTCGCCGACGCCGACGGCGTGCTGTCGGTCGAGCTCGACGATGCCGCCCAGACCGCGGACCCGGATGCACCGGTGGTCGCGACGGTCGAGGTCGACCGAACCGAACGCACGCCTGCGCTCGTGGCACGCCTGGTCGGAGCCGGTGTTCCCGTCGCCGCCGTCGTGCCGTTCGATCCGACCCTCGAAGACCTGTACTTCGCCGTCCGCCGGACCCGGGCCAATCCCGGCGACCCGGCCGACGGCACCCACAGCCCGCCGCCCCTGGTGGCCAAGTCGACCGAACCATCCGCCCGTGCCCGGCGCTCCGCCGTGGCCGACATGGCCCGCTGAGGAGTCACGATGTCCGACAACTCCCTCCCCACCAACGGTCGCATGGATTGGGAGCGGGTGCGCACCGTCGCCCGCACCGACCTCAAGCAGCTGATCCAGGCCCGGGACTTCTGGGTCCCGATGACGCTGCTCGGCGGCTTCTTCTTCGTCATCATCCCGCTGATCCTGCTGCTGTCGATCACACAGATCGGCCGCAACGACATCGTCGCCCAGGTCAGCGAGACACTTCAGGTCCTCCCGCCGTCGGCGCAGGAGCAGATCCAGGGTGACTCGCCGGAGGGCCGGACGGGCTATGCGCTCGCCGTGTTCCTCTTCGCCCCCGTCGCCGTGGTCGTGCCACTCACGATCTCGACCGCCGTCGGCGCCGCGACCATCGTCGGCGAGCGTGAACGTGGCACCGGCGAGTTCCTCGCGCACTCCCCCGCCGGTGTTCGCGAGATCTACCTCGGCAAGCTGATCGCGTCGCTGGTGCCGGGCTATCTGACGGTGGTCGTCGGCTTCTCCGCCTACTCACTCATCGTGAACCTGACCGTCGGCAACGAGATCGGGTACTGGTTCTTCCCCACACCCGAGTGGTGGCTCATGATCCTCTGGGTCCTGCCGCCGTTCCTGGCGATCTGCCTCTCGCTGGTGCTCCGGCTGTCGGCCAAGGTGTCCTCCACCGCGGCGGCGCAGCAGGCCTCGGGCCTGATCTCGCTGCCGCTGATCATGGTCGCCTATTCACAGGCCACCGGCGTGCTCTTCGGCGCCGGCTACATGCCGATCATCGTCGGTGGTGTCGCCTGGGTCGTCGCCGGATTCAGCCTCAGCCGGGGCATCCGCTCCGTCGACCGCTCCCGCCTGCTCGGCCTCGCCGCCGGCGCCTGACGCCTCCCCCGAAATTTCAGTAGAGGAGCAGACCGGGTCTGCTCGTGCGCTGCGAGAAGCGGCGACGCTGCTCCAGCGCTGCAAGAACAACCGGTTCGTCGGCGAGGTGACCGCCACGCCGTAGCCTTTGATGGCTTCCCCCGCTCGTCCTCGACGACTGGGGAGCCCGGTGGCGAACCTTCCGATCGGTGCGATTCGGGTGTTGCGTGCGCAACGTGGCCAGATCCACCGACAACAACTGATCGCCCTCGGCATCAGCCGCCATACCATCGGACGGCTGCTCGCCGACGAGCAGCTCGCTCCGGTGGCCAGGGGTGTGTATCGACATCCGCTGGGCGACGACGGTCCGCTCGCGGTCGTGATGACCGCGCAGCTCGCACGGTCGGCGGTGGCAAGTCACCGCCTCGCAGCGCATCTGCACGGGCTCGAACCCTGGGACCGGCTTCCGACACCCGAGGTGACCGTGCCGCGCGGCCGGCACCGCCCGGTCGACGGTCTAATCGTCCACGAGTCGACACAGTGGGACCGCATCGACCAGGTCGAGATCGACGGACTGCTCGTGACCGGACTGAATCGGACGCTGCTCGACGTCGCGGCGGTCGCGTCCCCCTCGAAGCTCATGGCCACCATCGACGCCGCTCGCCGTCGGGATCTCACGAGTTGGGCGCAGCTCGACCGAACGACGAAACGCCACGCACGGCGTGGACGGAACGGGGTGCAGCTCTTTCGGCGAGCAGTCGAGCGCTCGATCGGCGAGGACCTCCCTGCGCTCAGCGCGTGGAGTCGATCAGCGGCGGCGTTTCTCGTCCGCGGCGGTGTGCCGGAGCCGAAGCTCGAGTTCAGGGTCGTGGACGAGAGCGGCCGACTGCTCGGCATCGTCGATCTCGCCTGGCCCCAGCAGCGCCTCGCCGTCGAACTCGACTCGGTCCGGTGGCACCACGATCGCGAGTCCTTCACCGCCGACCGTCGACGTCGGAATCGACTCGAGGTGGCGGGATGGCGCGTCCTCAACGTGTCGTGGTCGATGTGGCGCAACGAACCCGACGAGCTGCTGAGGAGCGTCCGCTCCAGCTTGTTCTTGCGGCGCTAGCGCCGTTTTCGTCGTTCTTGCGCCAACCGAGCAGACCCTGTCTGCTCGAGCACTGAAATTTCAGGCGAAGAGTTCGTCGGGGATGTCGACGTTGGAGTGGATGTCCTGCACGTCCTCGTGATCGTCCAGCAGATCGATCAGGCGCATGACGGCGTCGACGCCGGCCTGGTCGGTCACGGGAACGAGGTTGCTCGGCAGGAAGGTCACGTCCGACTCGGTCACCGGCAGCCCGGCTTCCTCCAGCGCCGCACGGAGGGCGACCACATCGGTCGCCTCACAGATGACCTGCCAGAGCGCGCCGAGATCCTGCACGTCCTCCGCGCCGTGGTCGAGGCCGACCATCATCAGCTCGTCCTCGTCGGCAGACCGGTCGACTTTCACGACGCCCTTGCGTTCGAACTGCCACGACACCGCCCCGGGTTCGGCCATCGATCCGCCGTTCTTCGACAGGAGCGAGCGGATCTCGGATCCGGTGCGGTTCCGGTTGTCCGACAACGTCTCGATGAACAACGCCACACCGCCCGGGGCGTAGCCCTCGTAGGTGATCGGCTCGTAGTTGACACCCTCGAGCTCGCCCGTGCCCCGCTTGACCGCTCGCTCGATCGTGTCGAGCGGCACCGAGTTGTCCCGGGCTTTCTGGAACATGGTCCGCAGAGTCGGGTTGGATTCGGGGTCACCACCGCCGGCTCGGGCGGCGACCTCGACCTGCTTGATCAGCTTGGCGAAGAGCTTGCCCCGCTTGGCGTCGGCCGCGCCCTTCTTGTGCTTGATGGTCGCCCATTTGGAATGCCCGGACACGATGGCTCCTCGACTCGCTGACGCTGCCCCCGACCGACGTCGGAGACACCCGGCGAGTCTAGGAGATCACTCCATCGATCTCGTCGAGCCACCATTGGTGGAGGCGCACGTCGTCGGTCAACTCCGGATGGAACGACGCCGCGAGCCGCACGCCTTGGCGGACGAGCACGGGGTGGTCGTCCACCGAGGCCAGCACTTCGACTGCGTCACCGAGGCGTTCGATCACGGGGGCTCGGATGAAAACCGCCCGATACGACGCGTCGAGCCCCTCGACGACGAGGTCGGACTCGAACGAGTCGACCTGTCGCCCGTAGCCGTTCCGGCGTACGTCGATGTCGAGCGCAGCGAAGGACGACTGATCGGGGCGACCGTCCGAGATCGAGGCCGACAGCAGGATCATGCCGGCACACGTGCCGAACACGGGCATGCCGGCGTCGAGTCGCGCCCGCAGGGGCCGCTCGAGTTCCTGGAACCCGAGCAGCTTCCACATGGTCGTCGATTCACCGCCCGGCATCACGAGCGCGTCGACCCGCTCGAGCTGGTCCGGCGTCCGGACCTCGATGGTCTCGACCCCGCACGCTCGGATCGCCGTCGCGTGCGCGGCGAACCCGCCCTGGAGGGCCAGCACACCGATCATGAGGATCTCCCGGCGTCGGGCAGCGTCACCAGCCGCGATCGGCGAAGGCGACGTTGATCTCGTCCATGCCGATTCCGGTCATCGGCGCTCCGAGACCACGCGACACCTTGGCGAGGATCTGCGCGTCGTTGTAGTTCGTCGTCGCCTCGACGATCGCCTTCGCACGCGGCGCGGGATCGTCGGACTTGAAGATGCCGGAGCCGACGAAGACGGCCTCGGCACCGAGCTGCATGGCGAGTGCGGCATCCGCCGGGGTCGCGAGACCACCGGCGCAGAACAGCGGCACCTGGAGCTTCCCCGTCTCGGCGATCTCCTGGACGAGCGGAAGCGGGGCCCGAAGCTGCTTGGCCCACTCGAACAGCTCGGCCTGGTCGGCCTGCGTGATCTTGCGGATGTCGCCGAGGATGTTGCGGAGATGCCGCACGGCCTCGACGACGTTGCCGGTGCCGGCCTCGCCCTTCGAGCGGATCATGCATGCACCCTCGGAGATCCGACGCAGTGCCTCGCCGAGGTTCGTCGCACCGCACACGAACGGCACGGTGAACGCGAACTTGTCGATGTGATGGGTCTCGTCGGCCGGGGTGAGAACCTCGGACTCGTCGATGTAGTCGACGCCGAGCGCCTCGAGGATCTGCGCCTCGACGAAGTGGCCGATCCGGGCCTTCGCCATCACCGGAATCGTGACGGCGGCCTGGATGCCCTCGATCATCGCCGGATCGCTCATCCGGGCGACGCCGCCGTCGGCGCGGATGTCGGCCGGAACACGCTCGAGCGCCATCACGGCGACGGCGCCGGCGTCCTCGGCGACCTTCGCCTGCTCGGCATTGACGACGTCCATGATGACGCCGCCCTTCAACATCTCGGCCAAGCCACGCTTGACCCGAACGGTGCCGATGCTGGACTCGGCGGCGGTCGATTCGGTCATGGACGGGAGTGTATGACGAGAGGCCCGACAGAGGACGAGTCAATTCCGACCCCGTTGGTCTGCTTTTCGCAGACCGGGAGGCCGAGCACTCGATCGATCAGCCGGCGGGAAGCGTCACGTTGCCGGCCTCGGGCCACAACACCCACGTGCGACCCGGCGTCAGCAGGATCTCGGCTCCCGACGAGTCGGTCAGGATCGGGGCCTGATCCGCGGCCAGCCGCTGCCAGGTGCCTTCGATCAGGTGACCGTCGGTGAGCACCATCAGGTCGCCCGAACCGACCGACACGAGCTCCGGGGAGTTCGCGTCGGCCGCCGAACGCACGTAGGTCGACACCATGATCACGACGTTCTCCGGCGTCAGTTGCACGCCGTCGGCATTGGTGTGGGGCTGGGAGTCCTGCGTCCGGCTCCACCCGCCGGCGGTGTCGTCCCAGGTGTGGGTGACCAGCGGCGCGTCGCGGTAGCGAATCGTCACGGCGTCGGTGAGCGGCACCGCGGCAGCCGGGAGCTCCTGGTCCTCCGCGCGATACCGGAACCATGCGAACGGCGCCTCCGCATCGGCGGGGGCGAGCCCGAACAGTCGCTCCCCCTCGGCATACAGGTTGTGCGGTGCCGGCCGGGACCCGTTGCGGAAGTAGAGCGACTCACTCATCGCCGTCACGGAGTAGATGGGCAGTTCGCGCAGGCCGGCGGCCACGTTGTCGTTCGCTCCGGACGACGCATAGAGCGGCGTGTTCAGACCGCGCAGCAGGTCGAAGTCGGCCGTGCGCGACGACCGGACCGGGCCGATGACCTCGGGGGTCTGCGAATGGAAGACCGCGGCGAATCGGGTGACGCCCTCGGCGCGGTACTCGAACACGATGTCGGCGAGATCGATCCCGGTCTGGGGGCGAGCGCTCGGATGGTTGTCGATCTTGACCATCAACGCCGGCCGTGCCGCGACGTCATCTCCCTCGACGATGGGCAGGCCGCTCAGCGGGAAGCGCGGACCGCTCACCGTTTGCTGCACGGTCGTCTCGGGCGCCGAGGTGTCGGTCGTCGTGGTCTGGGCGGTCGTCGTGGTCGTGTCGTTCGACGCGGTCGTCGTGGTGACGTCGATGGCGACACCGTCGGAGTCGGATCCGGAGCAGGCGCCCAGCACGAGCAGACACGAGACGAGCACCGTGGCGAACCGGGGCGCGCCGCGGCGGGAGGTCGAACGGTTGAGGGTCATGAGAACTCCGCGAGCACGTCGATGCGGACGTCGAGTGGCGTCCGGCCGGTCTGACCGCCCGATGGGAGGAGCCAGACGGCTCCGACATCCGACTGCTCGACCGTGGTTCCGGTCGAGGCGGCTCGCCGCATCAATGCCTCGAGCGCGGGCGGGTAGCGCGTGAGGCCGACAGCGGCGGCGTCGGATCGAAGATCGAGACCGGAGGGCAACACCCGACCACGGGCCCACCGCGTCAGCGGGGCCAGCATCGGGATCCAGAGCCAGCCGAGCAATGCCTCGGCCTCGGTGGCGGCCAGGGCATCGCCGTCGCGGAATCGCACGAGCAACTCGGCGGTCACCGCTTCGAGCTCCATGCGATCGGCGGACTCGAGCAGACCACGGGTGGCCACGATCGTGTCCCCGGCGACACCCGAGACGGCGGCGGCGTTGATGGCCGAGGTCGGAACCACCGACAACGAGGGGGTCGCCGCACCGGTGCGCAGCGAGAGCTCCTCCACGAGGTTGGCGAGCCGGGCTTCGTTCTCCAGCTCCGCATCGGCGCCGCCACACTCGGCGAGCACGATCCGGTCGGCTTTGCGGAGCCGCAGCCACACCAGGACGGGGCCGATCACCACCGCCAACAGGCCGATCCACCACGGGATCCCGGGTACGACGGCGGCGAGGACGATGGCGACGACGAGGATCGGCAACGTCAATGCGACGGTGGCGGCGAGCAGGAGCGGTCGGCGACGGTCGGCGGGCACGCCCGAAGACTAGACAGCGCAGCCGGGGTTCAGGCCAGCACCCGTTCGTATCTGGCCAAGTACGCCTCGGCGAGGGCGTCGAGACCGAAGCCGCTCGCCCGCTCCCGACCGGAAGCGACCCGCTCCTCCACCTGCTCGGACCGGTCGATCGCCGCCAACAACGCCTTGGCCAACGCGTCGGCGTCCCCCGTCGGGAACAGCGTCGCGTCACGTCCGTCCCGGGCCACCAGCCGGAAGGCCTCGAGATCCGACGCGACCACCGGTGTGCCCGCGGCCATGGCCTCGAGGAGCACGATGCCGAAACTCTCGCCGCCGAGTGCCGGCACACAGAACACGTCGGCCGCCCGCAACCGGGCGATCTTCTCGTGCTCGGGCATACGACCGAGCCATTCGATGCGGTCATCGTCATGGAGCGACCGGAGGCGCTCGGTGTCGGGCCCATCCGAACCCACCCAGATCCGTATGTCGGGCGGCAGACGCGAGAGCGAGTCGAGCAGGACCTCGAGCCCCTTTCTGGGTTCGTGGCGCCCGAGGAAGAACACCGTCGGCCCGTCGGTCTCGATCTCGTGCTCCGGCGGTGGGGATGCGAACGCCTCGACATCGATGCCGTTGAAGAGGATGTCGTAGCGCCCGCCGAGGGAGTGTCGGGCCAGACCCGCCGCCTCGGCCGACACCGCGACCCGCAGGTCGAGCCGACCGGCCATCCGACGAACCACGGGGCGTCCCCAGCGATAGCTCGCGATCGAGCCGGCGGCGTGGAACGTCCCGACGAGCGGCACGGGCTTCACGAGCAATGCCGTCATCGTCGGCCCCGGTGCGAGCGGTTCATGCAGGTGCAGGACGTCGAATCGTTCGTCCCAGCAGGCGGCGAGGGTTCGGAGCTGGGCCGCGGCGTCGGGAGCGATGGGGGCGATCGAACCGTTCTGTGCGTAGGGCATCGAGTTGCCGAGCGGCGTCACCCACGGCTCCGGCGGGAGTCCGTCGCAGGGAGCGAGGACCTGCACCCGCACGCCGGCCGAGCGCATCTGGCGGGCCAGACCGAGTACCTGAGCCTGGACGCCTCCCCAGACCCCGAGGCTGTAGGGACAGATCATCCCGACACGCATGGCGCGACCCTAACCGGATGCTTCGGCGGCGTGACCCGCCGGACGA
Source organism: Acidimicrobiales bacterium (assembly GCA_020629695.1). GTDB lineage: Bacteria > Actinomycetota > Acidimicrobiia > Acidimicrobiales > SZUA-35 > JAHDBV01. Next base: position 15,352 of record JAHDCV010000072.1, read on the forward strand.
TCCGACGGCCAGTTCGGTCCGAGCAGATGCCACTGCGCCGGCTCTCGTCGGATCTCGGCCTCGAGGGCGGCAGCGATCTCCCCGGTGACCCTGCTCACGTCGGCCCGGAACCGGCCCCGGCGTTCGGCGACGAAGGGCTGACCGACCGAACAGTGCCGCAACGGTCCGTCGAAGACGACCGAGGTCGGCAGGATCGGAGCGCCGCTGCGCAGTGCGAGCGTCGCAGGGCCGGCCGGCAGCGTGGTCTGCTCGCCGAAGAACGGGGTCTCGATCCCGGTGCCGTTGATGTCGCGATCACAGAGCAGGCAGACGACGTGGCCGTTGCGGATGGCCTGACTGATCCGTGCGGCGGCGTCCGGCCCGAGGGCGACGACGTCGATGCCGTACGACTCCCGCAGCCCGATGAACCAGTCGAAGACCTCCGGCGGCTCCAGTCGCTCGACGACCGCCGTCACGGGCACACCGGCGATCCGCGTCAACCAGGCCGCGGCCCACTCCCAGCCGCCCAGATGTGGCAGCACCATGATCGGGCCGACCCCGGAGGCCCGGATGTGCTGGATGCGGTCGAAGCCGCTGAAGGTGAAGTTCCGGTCGAGGGTCTCGTCATCGAGGGTCGGGAGCCGGAACGACTCGAACCAGTAGCGGGCGTAGCTCGCGATGCCGGCGGACGCGAGACGGGAACGCTCCCTGTCCGAGAGCGCGGGATCGACCCGCCCCAGATGTCGTGCGAGCATCTCGCGTCCGTCCGGCACGAGTCGACCGGCGATGGGGCCCGACGACTCGAGCAGCGATGCCGTGGTCCGCAGCGGCGCGAGCGGGGCCAGTGCCTGCGCACGCTGCAGCAGCGCCAGTGGACTCGGTCGGAACGCCATCGAACGGGAGCCGAGCGAACGGCTCCGAGGCGATCAGGGGCGCTGGCGGCGGCGAGCGGTGGTCCGGCGGGGCGCGCCGGCGGACGTCCGGGACGCCCGTCGACGGCGGCGGTTGGCGTCGGCACGCTGGCGCCACGCGTCGATGCGGGGAGGTGCCACCTCGAGGCCCGATGCCTGGAGCCAGACCTTGCGGAACCGGGTGAGTGCGGTGATGACGGTCAACGCCAGCATCACCCACAGTGTGATGGTGAACAGCGGCGAGAACAGCAGACCGAAGCCGAGAGCCAGGAAGCGTTCGGCCCGCTCCATCAGCCCACCCTTGGCCTCGAAGCCGAGGGACTCGGCCTTGGCCCGCTGGTACGAGACGAGCGAGGCGGCGACGTAGAGCGCGAACGGCAGCATCGCGAGGCGGGGTGAGTCGGTGCCGCCCAGGTACCACGCGCACCCGAAGAACAGCAGGGCGTCGGAGAGCCGGTCGCTCACGGAGTCGAAGTAGGCACCGCGTGGGCCGGCGGATCCCTTCGCCTTCGCCACGGCGCCGTCGAGGGCATCGGGCAGGCCGGTGAGTGCGAGCAGGAGCACGGCGAGCGGGAACTGGCCCGCCGCGATCGCAAAACCGCAGGCACCCGCCATCGCGACCCCCACGAGGGTGATGGCATCGGGCGAGACACCGGCACGGGCGAGACCCTGACCGATGGGGGCGGTGGCCTTGTCGACCGTGGTGCGGAAGTTTCCGTCGAACATGGGTGGTCCTCCTGTGGCGGCACGGGCGAGTGCGGCCGACAACCAACTGCTTGCAAAGATTAGCGCGAGACTGGCGACATGACCGACCAGTTCAGTTCTCTCGCTCCGCGTGACGTCGCCATCACGCTCCGCTCGCTCCGCCGCCGCCTCGATGACGCGGTGCGCCCCGTCGTCGAGGACGACGCGCTGCGCAGCCTGCTCGGCGCTCCGTCCGGATCGACGCCGTCGATCTCCGAGACGGTCGAACGACTCGCGCTCGAGCTGCCGATGCTCGAGCGGGCGCTCGGGATCTGCGCCGAGGCCGAGGACCCGGTCGTACCCGCTGGCGTGCTGGATGCCGCCGAACGGGAACCGGCTGGTGCCGGGGGTCCCCCGCCGTCGTTCGACACCGCTCGGGCGGCGATCGAGGAGGCCGTCGAGGCCATCGCCGAGACGATCGAGGGCGCATCGAGTTCGGCAATCCGACGCATCGCCCGCGTCGCTGGCGGAGGTACGGCCTCCACGATCGACATCGGCCGAGAGGCAGCCCGCACCGCCATCAGCGGCCTCCGCCTGGTCGAGCGGCGAGCCGAGGAGCTGGTGGTCAACCGCCGCTGATGGAGTTGTCAAGGGGCGTCCGCTCGTTGGCTGCGTGACGGGTCGGGTCAGGCGGCTCGGGCGGGTGGGACAGCCGTGGCTGTCGATGTGTTCTCGTGTGTGACCGGCCAGAGTCGTGGCGGATCCACGATCGGTTCTCGGGTTTCTGGCTTGTGAGGTTGGGGTCGTCGGTCGGGTGGTTGTCCGGCCCGATGCGTCTGGCCGTCGGGTCGTCGGATGATCACGGTCCTGTCGGGAAGGAGTTCGTGGCTCCAGCCGTGGTCATGCACCCCGTGATGGTGACGACTGCACAACGGCAGCAGGTTGTCGAGGGTCGTGTTCGAACCGTCCCACTCCGCCAGGTGATGGATCTGGCAGGCCGAGAATGGGACATCGCACCCGTCATGGGCACACGTCCGATACCTCGCAGCCAAAATCCGGCGCTGGTTCGAGGTCGCGACCCGATGGGTCTTGGAGATCCGATCGATCGTCCCGTCCGGCTGTCGAACGACGGCGGAGAGGTCGGCGTCACAGAGGTAGCGGTCGAGCACCGACGGCGGGACCGGAACACCATCCATGGTTTCGCACACCGACTCGTCGTGGGGGCCGGTGCGGATCGTGTCCGCATCGACGATCACCACCACCTCCGGCCGAACACCTGCCGTGCCGCCCGGGTTGATCAGCGACAACAACGCCGCGGCCCTGGTGTTGGCCGTGTAGTCGAGCTTGTCGGTCTGGACGATCCGGTCCAGCTCCCGCCGGATCTGCGTGGACAGTTCTTCGTGCCGGATCGGATCCAACGTCAGCTTCGTGATCCCCATCCCGGAGTCCGGGTCGATCCACTGCTCCAACGACGACGCCTCGATCTGGGTTTGCAGCTCATGCACACCCCGGTCGGGTGTGACCGCACGGACCAGATCCGACAGGCGTCGGCGGAACACCTCCACCGGCAACCCGGCAGCCGCTTCGACGATCTCAGACTGCAGCTCCACCAGCGCTTCACGCTGGTCGTCGTCGCACCGACCCAACGCCGACGCGATCACATCAACCGCAGCCGCCGGCACAGCGCCTTCATCGAACGCGGCAGCGACCGTAGGCAACGCCTCGGCCACGTCCAACCGGCGATGCACCCGGCGGGCGTCACGACCGGACACCCGACCGCCAACCAGCTGGCCATCCACACCGTCCGACACCGACAGATCATCCCGATCCACCAACGCCACACGCGTCTTGACGACGTCAACCACGTCAGCCAAATCAGCCAGGGCGTGCATCAACCCGACCCGAGACGCATACGGCAAGACGGACACGTCGAGAGAGCGCAACACCCGGGTTGCCTCCCCCACCACCTGCATCACATCCACCGCCACAAACCACACACTATCGAACACACGTTCGATAGACAACTCCTGACACCGAGAAGTTCGAACCCAGCGGATGCGATGTGCAGCGGACGAACGCTCGAGCGGGCCAGGTTCGAGGAGACAGCTTCAGAACAGCCCGAGTCGCACCCGCACGCCCGCATGCGGGTGGTGAGCGCCAGGCCAGCCTCGGGCCCGCGGAAGCTCCTACCCGGACACCCTCAGGACTCCGACAACAGCCGCAACAACACAGAGCGTCCCGCTGATCAGGAAGCTGCGCTCATCAGGCTGATGGCGCGCGCCTCCTCGGAGAGAGAGTCGGTCTGGTGGTAGATGAGGATGAAGCCGACGCCGTAGACCAGCCAGATCTGCAGTCCGGTCATATGTTCCCGATCGACGTCGCTCCAACGATGGCCTCCACCAGTTGCATCACAGGATCACCACCCTCCTCTACGAAGTCCAACGCTGCGCTCAAGCAGTCCTCTCCGCGAGCACTAGCGCTCGGACAGTTCGACGCCCAAGAGCAGGAGTGCGCAACCGATACAGAACAGGAGCAGGCAGGCCGGGCCCCAGAATCGGTACCGCTCGACGCGTCGCTGTGCCGTCGACTTGCGGCGTTCCGCGCGTTCCGGAGGTTCGCGTGTGATTTCGGGTCGATGCAGATCGGCGTGCGCCCGGGCCCACAGCATCCAAGGCCAGGGGCAGACAAGAACGAGCACCATGCCGACGAACAAGATGATCAGCGTGAGCACGAGCAGTTCTCCCTCGGAGTCGTTTCTGAACCCAAGCCTCCGGCGTGCGTGTCGCACGTTGGCCCGGGCGTGAACGTCGAGCATCGCCGACCCGGCTGACGGTGGCGAGCAGCGCTCCGAACACCAGCCTCATCAGGCCTAGGGCTCAGGCTGCGGCCCCCGTGACGTCGGACCAGTCTTCGGGGTTGTCCTCGATGAGGTCCTCGAGGATCGAACCGTCGACGGCGTCGACCATGACGAACCCGCGGTGCTGCGGCGGCTCCTCGGCCGAGTAGAGCAGGATCTTCCACATCGGCCGGCTGAGCAGGCCACGCCAACCCATCTGCGCCGATGCATGGCCGACGGGGAAGCCGATGTGTTTGATCGCTGCGACGAGCGCGTCCTGTTCGTCGACGGCCGTGTCGTAGCCCGAGATCCACGAGTAGACGCCGACGACCACGAGGATCGCCGCGGCGAAGTACATGCCGTTGTTCACCAGCACGGCGTCCGAGCCACGCCACAGCACGAGCAGCACGAGCAGCACGGCGAGCCCGAGGTACATCATCGCCGGGATCCGGCGACGATTGTTGTTCGGGAAGATGTACTCGCCGACGTCGACGAGGTCCGGCTGGAGATCTTCCGGCAGCTCGTCGCGGTAGGCCTCGGAGAGGTCGCCCTCGGCGAGTTCGTCGGGGACGTTCACATCGTCGCTCACGCCGCCACGCTACCGAGGCCAGGCATCGCGCAGTCGGGTCCAGAGATCACCGAGTGACATCGGCAGGATCCGCACACCGGCCACCGTGGTCATGAAATTCGTGTCGGCGTTCCATCGGGGCACCACGTGCACGTGCAGGTGATCGGGAACCGACCCACCACCGGCCTCACCCTCGTTGATCCCGATGTTGAGCCCATGCGGTCGCAGCGCCGACCGGAGCGCCGCCGACGTGTCCCGCACGAGCGACCACAACTCGGCGTACTCGTCGTCGTCGAGTTCGGCGATCGACGGCACCCCACGATTGGGCAGCACCATGGTGTGGCCGACCGTGTAGGGGAAGACGTTGAGCAGCACGAAGCAATGCTCGCCCCGATGCACGATGTAGGTCTCCGACTCGGGGACCTCCGACTCGACGATGCGCTCGAACATCGTCCGCTCGTCGGGCGGGAGGTCGGCGTGCGGCAGGCCGTCCGATCCGAAGCCGGGCCCGTGGGCGAAACGCCACGGCGACCACAGACCGCGCAGTCGATCGGTCGGCCCCGCCGGAAGCTCGTCGACGTCGAGCGGTTCGATCCCCGGTGCGGTCTCGCCGGCTCCGCC
>JAHDCV010000073.1 GCA_020629695.1 Acidimicrobiales bacterium
GAGACCCCCGCCGAAGAGCCCGAGACCGAGGTCGCCGGTCAGGGCGCCGAGGGTGAGCCCGAGACCCCGGCCGAGCAGATCGTGATCCCCGACGCCGAGCTCGAGCCCGCCCCCGCCGCCCCGGCGGAGGAGGAGGCCACCCCGCAGGTGACCGCACCGGCCGACACCACCCCGGTCGTCGCCGATCCGGCCCCGAAGGCCGCCGCCCCCGACACCGAGGTCGCCGGCGCCACCCAGACCCGTGGCGCTCTGCCCGAGACGGGCTCGGAGACCATCGTCTTCGCCGGCCTCGGCTCCATCCTCATGGCCGCCGGCCGCGGACTCATCCGAGTCAGCAACCGCAACGCCTGACCCAACCCACGTCGCCACCCACCCGCAACGGCGACACAGAACTCGGACCCGGCCATCGCCCACCGGGTTCGGTCTGGGTGTCCGGTCAGGCACGATCCGGAACCGATGACCGTGGTCCGACAACCCGCACCGCGAAGCGGCCGAGCTCCTCGAAGGAGCCGGCCGCTTCGCCGCGTGCGGGCCGGGACTGCTCGACGCGCTCCCACGACCCCTGTTACGGGGGGTCGCGACCGCTGGTGAACAGTGTTCCCGCACGTCACGGTCCTGCCGACGTAGCATCTCGGGTCGGCCGGGCCGAGCTGTGCTCGAATCGCCCCTGGGTGGTGGACCCCGGCCGGCTCGAGCGCACCGTTCATTCGCCCAGGTGTGCTCGAGCGATCGCCGTCGCTGGTGAATCCGAGCGAAACACCGGCGGCGGCGGTCACCCGGGTCCGCCGGGGTGGGCCAAGCTCAGAACATGCGCGCTGCACGCCTGCTGCTCATCGTCCCGTTCGCGATCGCGTCGTGCGGATCAACCGCAGCGGAGCGCCCGACCGACGCCACGCACGACAAGCCCGCCGGAACGACCGGAGCGCCCGCCGCCACGAACGAGGACCGCGACACCGAGGCCGACCTGCACGCGTTCGAGACCTTCCTGACCGCGCTCGGCAGGGGCGATCGCGAGCTCGCCGCCACGGTGGCCACCGCCGAGGCCCTGGCCGCCGACGACTGGCAGGGCCACGACGGCCGACCCAACCAGGCCAAACCCGGGCACCTCACCGACGTGGAGGGCACCCTCGACGGCGACATCGCGACCTACCTCCTGGCGCCCGGCCTCCGCCTGACGTGCGAGATCGACCGCGGCAGCGTGATCGACTGCACCCCCGGCAACTGACCCAGGCACCGGAGGTGCATCGAGGCGGGCCGCAGGAACCCGCTTTCGCGAACCCGCAATACCCGACTAACTTGATCGGTTATTACGACTTTCGCCAAGGAGGCGACCATGACCACCACGACAGCACCCGCCAACGACGTCGACATCCAGGCCGTCGCCGGCCTCGCCGGCAAGATCCAGGAGGAGCCCACCGTCGCCGAGACCACCTGGCGTGCCCAGGTCACCTGGGACCGGGGCTTCCGGTCCCACGCCGACATCCGGGATTTCGCTCCGATCACCTCCGACGAACCCGCGAGCCTCGGTGGCACCGACACCGGACCGAACCCCGTCGAACAGCTCCTCGGCGCGCTCGGCAACTGCCTGGCCGTCGGCTACGCAGCCAACGCGACGGCGGCCGGCATCACCATCGAAGATCTCCGCATCGACCTCGAGGGCGACCTGAACCTCCACACCTTCCTCGGCCTCGATCCCGACGGCAACGCGGGCTACGAACAGCTGCGGGTCCGGGTCCATCTCGACAGCGACGCCACCCCCGACCAACTCCGGGAGCTCCATCAGACCGTCACCGGCACCTCACCGGTCGGCCACACGCTGAGCCGAGCCGTACCCCTGTCCATCGAGCTGGCCTGAGCGCCGGCGCCGGGCGCCTCGATCGCTCCGGTGCCGCGACCGCGGCGCCGGGGCGACCCGACCGGATCTGTCAGACGCCTGCCAGCCGAATCCATCAACCTCGTCGGCGATGCCCGACGTTGATGCGCACTCGGACCGTCCGACGCCGACCATCGAGCTGATCGCCCACCTCCAGTACGGGCTCGGCGATCAGGTCCGCCCCCGCCTCGACGACCAACTCGTCGTCGAACTCCGTGCGATCGCAGACGACGCCACCGCGACCGCCACCGATGCACTGGCCGCCGTCGACCGCGCCGCCCGCACGACCGCAGCCGGGCGACCACTCGTGATCACGACGACCGACGATCACGCCACGCGGTGGGCGGCCGTCCTCCGCAGCGATCTCGACGCGATCCTCACCGTGACGCCAGCCGGCCCTGAGCGGGACCTTCCGCTCTTCGACGCCGTGTACCGCCGCCTCGGCGACCTCGCCGGCGACACGCCGGCCGAGCACGACCCTCAACGCGTCTGGATGCGCTTCCACGCGGCGATCGGCCGCATGGCCCCGCAGGGCCGCTGACCGTCAGTCGTCGAGCCAGCCGTTCGCGACCGCGGTGCTGATGCCGTCGATGCGGTTCGACACCCCCAAGGTGGCCCACACCTGACGGAGTCCGCGGTACAGCGTGCGTTCGGCCAGGCCGTGGTCCCGTGCGATGTCGATGACCCGATCACCGGCCCGCATGCGCCGGAGCCAGGTGAGCTCCTCGTTCGTGAGCGGGCAACTGTCCTGGTCGGCGAGATGATCCTCGACGCTCCGAGCCGTGTCACGCAATCGCCGGGCCGCGTCGACGGTCACGAGCTCCGCCAGCCGGTGGAACGGCATCACGGGTGGAGTCCGGTCGGCGATCACGTCGGGCGCCGGAGCCAGCAACTCCTCGGTCGGAGCCGCACGCACGATCGCACCGGACACCGATCGGAGATAGGCAGCCAGCACCGCCGCGTCGGCACAGTCCGGCAGGTTCTCGTCGATCATCACCGCTCGCTCGGCGAACACGCGACTCAACCCGACCAGGTACGACCAAGGCAGCGACTCGCGGTAGACCTCGACCGCCAGATCCTGGAACGCATCGGTCGTCAGGTCGCCGGCCGGGCCGGGGCGGATGCCGAACTCGTGCCCCTGGGCGATCGACTCCGCGAACCGTCGAATGCGCCGGGCAACCAAGCCGATCTCACTCTGCAACGTCGCCACGTTCATTCGGTTGCCTCGCCGATGTCATCCTCGACCCACCGGGATTCCACGCCACCGACTTCTCTAGAAGGCACCCGCAGCCCGAGCAATCTCTAGCGGTGTACACCACCCAGCTTTGGGGATCATCGTTCCTCTCAACGGCGGAGTACCTCGACGAGGCGCTCGAGCGCCTCGTCGAAGCCGTGCTCGGGCACACGCGTCGAGCCGAGCACCAGCGCCGGCGGACGACCGATCGGCTCTGCCCAGTGGGGGCCGAGCCCGAGCAGCGCCACGCCGGCTGACTCCGCACGGCCGATGACGGCACGTTCGTCGGCCTCCTCGGCGAGACCGACCAGAAGATGCAGTCCGGCGTCGGCGGCGGGCAACCTCAGCCCGTCGAGTCGACCCAACGCGTCGACGAGCCGACGTCGCCGCGACCGGTAGGCGGCTCGCACCCGCCGCAGGTGGCGCTCGACCTCCCCACGTTCCAGCAGGTCGGCCAGGGCGAGCTGTTCGATCACGGACCCGGTGCCGAGCAGCGCCCGTGCGGCGTCGAGACGGGGCCGCAACGCCGCCGGGGCCACGATCCAGCCGAGGCGGACGGCGGGGACCAGCATCTTCGAGACCGTGCCGACATAGATCACCCGATCGGGATCCCGTCCCTGGAGTGCGCCGACGGGATGGCGGTCGTAACGGAACTCACCGTCGTAGTCGTCCTCCACGATCCACCCGCCGACCTCCGCCGCCCAGGTGAGGAGGTCCGAGCGCCGAGCCGGCGACATCGTCACACCGAGGGGGTACTGATGGGCTGGGGTCACCACGACCGCCCGGACACCGCTGTGTCGCAGCACCTCCACGTCGATGCCCTCGTCGTCGACCGGGATCGGCACGGGCGTCGAACCCGACCGTTCGATCGTGGTTCGGGAGAGGAACAACGCCGGATCCTCGATGGCCACCCGATCGATTCCGATCGACGCGAGCACCGGACAGATCGTCGCGAGCGCCGCGCCGAAGCCGAGCGACACCCGCACGTGGTCGGCCTCTGCCTCGACCATCCTCGACCGGCCGAGATAGGCCGAGAGCGACGATCGCAACTCGGGTTCCCCCCAGGGATGTCCGTAGCCCAGCCGAGCGTCGCTCAGCTCGCGAAGCACACGGCGCGTCGACGCGAGCCATGCACTCCGGGGGAACTGGGACCCGTCGGGCTCCCCCGGTCGGAAGTCCGCGGTGATCAGCGACCGGCTCCGACCCCGGAGGTCGCCGTCCACGGGATCGACCGCCGATGGACGGCGCCCCATCGGCACGCCGGCCGCCACGGCCGTACCGGATCCCCGCCGACTCACCACGTAGCCCTCGATGGCGAGCTGTTCGTAGGCCGCGACGACCGTCGCCCGAGCCAACCCGAGGTCCGCCGCCAGTGCCCTCGACGACGGCAGCGGCGAACCGGCGGGCAGTGCTCCGGACCGGATCCGAGCGCGCAGTGCGACTTCGATCGCACGGCGACGCCCCAACGCCGGGTCGAGATCGAGCAGAAGATCACGCATTGGTCTGAGAAACTAGTGACGAAGTGGACTGACCAACCAGACCGGTCTCGCCCTACGTTCGCGACATGACGCCAACCCGATGGATCCGCCTCGCCCTCGCGTACCAACTCGTGCAGTCCATCAACATCGGATTCTGGGCGACGTTCGCACCGCGCAGCTTCTACGACGGCTTCCCCGGTCTCGGGCGGACATGGATGAGCCTCGACGGCCCCTACAACGAACATCTCGTCCGCGACGTCGGCGCGCTGAATCTGGCTCTGACGGTCGTCCTCGCCTGGGCGATGGTCTCGTTGAGCCGAGACGTCGTCGCCGCAGCCTGCGGTGCCAGCCTCGCCTGGGGGGTGCCGCATCTCGTGTATCACGCCACCACGACCGACGGCTGGGCGACCTCGGACCTGGTCATCAGCCTGGGCGGGCTGGTGCTGTTCGCGGCGCTTCCCGTCGCGATCGCGGTGATGGCCCGCCGGCACCTCCGCCCCGAAGGTGTGGTCAGCGCGGCGGGTCGAGCCTGAGCACGGCACCGGGCGACCGGGGCCACGTGGTCGAGTCCCGAACGACGACGACCCACAGCGCCGACAGCACCACCACGACGATCGCGAGTGGGGCGAATCCGAGATCGACGAGCCCGAGCAACCGACCGGCGGCGCCGAAGCTCGCCACTGCCGGGATCATGAGACTGCCGACGGCGATCTGCTCGGGCCAACGGTCGACGTAGGCCATCGCCGCGCAGGTCGCGATCACGCCGACCCACCCGAGCACCACGACGGTCACACCGCCGAGCATCCACGAACGGGCCGAGATCATCCCGATGCCGGACTCGATGACAGCCAGCTGGGCCGCCACCGCCATGGCCATCAGCAGCTTCCAGATCCCGATCGTCGACATGCCCACACCAACGAGATCGTCGATGTCGCCGGCGGCCTGAACCAAGATCCTGCCCAAACCCCTCAACCGGGGGCCCGTCCGTCCGATCTGCGGGCGCGGTCCGATCTGCGAGCGCGGTCGGCCGGGGGTCGAGTCAGTCGAGCCCTTCGGTCGATCGCGTCAGGTCCGTCGCGATCTCGAGCAGCGCCGGGTCGAGCTGATCCAGCTTCCCGTCGAACGGACCGCGGACACGAGGCCGCTCGGGGTGCACGCGGCCCAGCGAGTCGTGCAACAGATCCAGCAACCTCGCCTGATCGTCCGCGAGCTCGGCGACCTCGGTCGGCCGCTCGATCGCAGCTTCGTCGTTCATGCCACCACCTCCACCTCGTCATCACCACGGCGCCCGGAGCAACGAGTTGGAGAGGCTCGGGCGAAGCCGCATGACGATGATCGCCCGGACCCACCCCGATCGGGGACTCGCACCGGGAAAAGTTCCGGATCAGGTGCCGCCACTCCCCCGTAGAGGGTGCCATCGGCCACGTCTCGACCACCGAGAGGCCCGATCGGCCGTCTCCCGACAGGCCGGCTCGCGAGGTATCCACCCCCGGCACCCCCGTTCACACGATCGTGACGCGAAGATGACGCTGTGCAACCAGACTCGACTGCCCCGCCCCCTACGGTTGAACCGATGAGTGGCCTCCTCGAGCACTACGACGCATCGGAGGCCTGGGACGAGGCGATCGAGCGCGACGGCACGCCCCGCGCCGCCTACCGTCGCTTCCTGGACCGGATCGCCGGTCTCGATCACGCGGCCATCGAACGGGTCGAATCACTCGTCGCCGAGGAGTTCCGGCGACAGGGCATCACGTTCACCGTCTACGACGACGACCGCGGCACCGAGCGCACGTGGCCGATGGATCCGTTTCCACGGATCATCGACGCCGCCGAATGGACCGAGCTCGAAGCCGGACTCGCGCAGCGCGTCTCGGCGCTCAACCGCTTCCTCGAGGATCTGTACGTCGGCGAACAGGCGGCCATCCAGGACGGGGTGATCCCCCGCTGGCTCGTCACCTCGTCGTCCGGGTTCGAACGCAACGCCGTCGGCATCCAGGTCCCGCACGGTGCCCGCTGCATGATCGCCGGTGTCGACGTGGTCCGCGGCGACGACGGCCGCTACAAGGTGCTCGAGGACAACCTCCGCAACCCGTCCGGCATCTCCTACGTCATCGAGAACCGGGCGGCGATGGCGAAGGCGTTCCCCAACGCCTTCGACGCCGGATCGATCCGGCCCGTCGACGACTACGGCCGGTACCTCCGCGCCACACTCGAGGAAGTGGCACCGGCCTCGGCCGGTGACCGCCCGAACATCGTGATCCTCACACCCGGCGTGTACAACAGCGCCTACTTCGAGCACGCGTTCCTCGCCCGGGCCATGGGCGTCGAGCTGGTGGAGGGACGGGATCTGGTCGTCGACGACCAGGTGCTCTACGCCCGTACCGTCGACGGCCTGTCGCCGATCGACGTCGTCTATCGGCGCATCGACGACGCGTTCCTCGACCCCGTGTCGTTCCGGCCCGACTCCACACTCGGCGTCGCCGGCCTGCTCTCCACCGCCCGCGCCGGCACGGTGACGCTGTGCAACGCGATCGGCAATGGCGTCGCCGACGACAAGGCCGTGTACCCGTACGTGCCCGACCTCATCCGCTACTACCTGAGCGAGGAGCCGAGGTTGGACAACGTGCAGACCTACGTCATGTGGGACAACGATCAGCGAGCCGAGTGTCTCGCCCGCCTCGACCAGCTCGTGATCAAGCCGGTCGCCGAATCCGGTGGCTACGGAATCGTGATCGGCCCCCATGCCACCGACGCCGAGCTCGCCGAGGTCGCCCGCAAGATCGAGTCCGACCACCGGGGATGGATCGTGCAGGAGATGGTGTCGCTCTCGACACTCCCCTCCTGGACGGGCGCCGAGTTCGCACCACGCCGACTCGACCTGCGCCCGTTCGTCCTGACCGGTGAACGGACCAGGATCTTCCCGGGCGGGCTCACGCGGGTCGCGATGCGGGAGGGTTCGATGGTCGTGAACTCGTCGCAGGGTGGCGGCTCCAAGGACACCTGGGTGCTCAGCGAGACCCGATCATGAGCGCCGCGACCACCTCGAGGCTCCGATCATGATCCTCGCACGGTACGCCGAGTCCCTGTTCTGGGCCGGCCGGCAGCTCGAGCGGATCGAGTCCACGGCGCGCCTCGTCGACCTGACCGGCCGCAACGCCATGCACCACTCACTCGGTGAGGTGGCCACCGAGTGGCGTCACCTCGTCGAACTCGTGGGCCTCGACCAGGCCTTCGACGAGCACTACGCCGTGACGGACGCGGTCAGCGTGACGGACTTCCTGTTCGACGATCCCGAGAATCCCGGGTCGGTCTGCTCCGTCGTCGGCCAGCTGCGCGAGAACGTCCGGACCGCCCGGGACCGACTCCCGGTCGAGTTGTGGGAAGAGGTCAATCGGCTGCATCTCACCTTCGCGAACCGGCAGTACGTGCATCCGGTCGTCGCCCAGGACCCCGAGATCCACGCAACGGTCCGACGACACTGCCAGGCGATCAGCGGGGTCGTCGAGGAGGCCATGCCCCGCGACGAAGGCCATGCCTTCCTCGTGATCGGCCGCAACCTCGAACGAGCCACCTGGTGCACCCGGGCGCTGCGATTCTCCTGGGACCGGGAGGACGATCCGGCCACGCTCCTCCGCTCGGTGGCGGCGCTCCAGGCCTACCGCCGCCACGCGGGCTACGTCGCCGACCGCGTCAGCATCGCCGCCTACCTGCTCGGCGAGCCGAAGATGCCCCGCTCGGTGTTGACGTGCGTCGAGCGGGCCGAGCACCGACTCGACGACCTCGGCACATCCTCCCGCGGCATCGTCGTGGCCAGACGATTGGCCGGGCGGCTCCGCTCGGACCTCCAGTACGGCGACATCCCGGCCGATCTCGAGACTCGGGGTGTCGACGTGTTGCTGGGCATCGAAGCCGACCTCCTCCGGCTCGGCCGGGTCATGGCCGACCAGGCCTTCGACCCCGCCCAGGGTGTCGGCCTCCAGACCACCTTCGTCCGCCCGGGCACCGGGGAGGAGGCATGAGACTCGACATCCGGTATCACATGACGTTCCGGTACCCCGAGCCGATCAGCGAGGCCCACAACGAGATCCGGGTCCGACCACGTGACCTGCCGACCCAGCGGTTGCTCGACCATCGGCTCACCACCGACCCGATCTGCCGGGTGCTGGCCTTCACCGACTACCACGGCACCACCGTCGAGCACTTCGGCTACATCGGCGCCCATCGCGAGTTCGAGATCATCGCCGAGGCCGCCGTCGAGACCCGGCCGGCCGAGCCGCTCGGCGACGTCGGGATGGACGCCTTCACCGACCCGCGGTTCTTCCAGGACCACATCGAATGGCTCTCGCCATCGACCCATGTGCAGTGGGACCCGGAGCTGGCCGAACGGGCTCACAACGTCGTGCGTCTGGCGACGTCGGCGCAGGACGCCGTCCGGCGCATGCTGAACGAGACGCGCGAGATCCTCCGGTACGAGAAGAACTCGACCCGGATCGGCATTCCGCTCGACGAGCTGGTGGCCGGACGAGCCGGCGTCTGCCAGGACTTCGCCCACCTGATGATCGGCATGCTCCGATCGGTCGGCATCCCGTCCCGGTATGTGTCGGGGTACCTCTTCGCCGCCGACGAGACCGCCATCGGGCACTCGGATGTGCCGGTCCGGGTGCAGACCCATGCCTGGGTCGACGCCGCCGTGCCGGGATGCGGCTGGATGCCCGTCGACCCGACCAACGCCCAACCGGTCGGCGAACGCCACGTCGTCATCGGTCACGGTCGGGACTACGACGACGTCGCTCCCGTGCGCGGGGTCTATGTCGGCAGCGCCGTGCCGGAGGTCGACTCGATCGTCGAGATCCGCCGGATGGAGCAGATCGACCGGGTCATGTCGGATCGGCCCCGGCGGCGCGGCCCCCTCGTTCCGCCGCCACTCCCCGAGGTGCCCGACGCCCAGACCGCGCAGCAACAACAGCAGCAGTGACCCGCCACCTTCTTGAGGGACTCTTGATGTCGCGGGCTACAGCACGGGTACCCGAGTTGCCGTAGAGAGAGGGAGCCCACCCGGCGGCCCGCTGGTTTCGAAGCCCGGCGGTCCGCCACCACCAGGTGCAGCCCGCTCCCTCGGGATGCACTGCATCAACGAAGCGGCCGGATCATCACCGATCCGGTCGCTTCGTCGTGGTGGCCTCGCCGATCAACCGCTCATGGAACGAGGAGGGGTCGGCGAGGAACCTGCGCCACAGCAGCGTCGAGGTGAGGTCCTCGAACGACGTCGATCGGAGCCCCTCGTCCCGGTCGACGTGCCAGACCTTCGCGCCCGGAATCGACTGGAACACCGGGGAGTGCGTGGCGATCACGAACTGGGACCCCGCACGCAGCGACCGACGGACGATCGCCAACAGTCGCATCTGCCCCTGGATCGACAGTGCGGACTCCGGTTCGTCGAAGAAGTAGAGCCCCGCGCCGGTGAAGCGGCTCTCGGCCAGTGCCAGGAAGGTCTCACCGTGGGACTGGCCGTGCAGATCGGGGAAGATGTGCTTCAGGCCACCGAACGGATCGTCGTCGGCGGTGATGTGGCTCGCCATGCCGTAGAACGTCTCGGCCCGCAGAAACCAACCCCACCGGGGTCGGCGGTTCCACCGCAGGACCAGCCGATCGTGGAGACCGGAGTGGGTGTCGAACGTCGAGAAGTCGAGATTCCGGCTGCCACCCTCGGCGTTGAACCCCGCCGCCACTGCGATCGCCTCGACGAGTGTGGACTTGCCCGACCCGTTGTCACCGGCCAGCACGGTGACAGCACCGAACTCGAGGGTGTCGAGATCCCGGACGGCCGGCAGGTCGTCGAGATAGGCGTCCGGACCGACCGCCTCCTCGGCGTCCTCGTCGCTTGCGGAGTCCTCCGGCTCGACCACCTTCTCCCGATACCACGCGGGGAACTCGTGGGGATCGAGGCGTTCGTCGTCCCCCGCTCCCGAGACGGCACGGTCGATGTCGGCGTCGGCGTCGTTCTCCTGCGGAGAGAGCCGCACCCGCTCGAGGAACGGCGCCTCGGGCGCGGCCATCATCGGAGTCGACTCAGTCGGTGCGCTCGGCGTCGCCCGGCCGCTCGTACTGCGGTGTGTCGTGGCGGGGCGTGCGGTGATCGGCGAGGGCCCGGGCCTCGGCCTTCCAGACGTGTTCGGGGGCCAGCGGCCACGCCTGACGAAGAGGCAGGATCACCGGGCGGTCCGTCGGAACCTCGACGAGCCCGAGGGCCGCTCGTGTGATGGCGAGTTGTGCCGCCGGTGTGTGCGGCGGCCCGCTGGTGTGGCCGAGTGGCGCATCGTGGAACGCGGCCCTCGGCGGGTTGGCCGATGCCGTGATCGACCACGCCGAGCTGAGGCTCGTCGTGACGAACCCGATCGACTCGAGATGACGTGCGATCAGACCCACGGTCTGATGACAGACGGGTCACACCGGCACGAGGAGGACGACGTCGACCTCCATCTCCCGCATCTCGGCTTCGACGGCCGGGATCAGCTCCTCCCGCACACGGCGCTGCGAGTAGATGCCGCCCATGAAGGTGACGGCCCGGGGAGCGAGCTCGCCGATGACCCCCTCGGCCTCGAGCGTGCGAAGCGCGTCGATCGGGAACACGACGTTCGGATCCGCCTTCGCGTCGGTCGTGTCATAGGCGAAGTGGCTGATGCGGAGGTCGGCGACATCGACGTCGGTCGGGATCAGCCGATGTCCGGTGTCGTCGGCGTGGTGGAAGGCGACTTGGCCGATCTGATAGATGCCGCCGGAGGCGACGAGCCCGACCCGTGCCCCTGCCAGCTCGACGGGTGCGTTCAACGCCGGCGCATCGGGATGCTCCGCCCAGCGGTAGGCGTCGTAGCCGAGCTGGGCATAGGAGTCACGGGTCTGCGCGATGTAGTCCACCGCATCGACGTGATCGGGTGGTTGGATCGGCCACATGTCGGCCAACCTAGGCGTCAAGCAGGGTCCCGAGCGACCGATGGGAGTGGCATGACCGACGCCAGCTGGATCGACGCGGACGGCACACCCCATCCGGGTTCGCCCCCGCCGGGCTTCGTCCTGGGCCCGGACGGCCGGTGGAGCCCGCCGCGCATCTCGGCGCCCGCACCGCCGCCGGCGGTCTCCCCGCCGACCCCGCCGCCGGCCAGCGAGGCTTCGACGGCGGCATGGCATCAGCCCGTCCCGCCACCGGTCGCCGACGGTCCCCCGACCTCGCCGCCGACGTCGGCGCCCACGGCGCTGTTGCCCGACTCGGCACCCGTCCACCACGACCTGGCCGCCCAGGCGACCGCACAGGCGAGCGGTGACGACCGGTCGCTGCTCGTGCTCGGCGGTGTGGTCGGCGCCGCGTTCCTCGTGTTGCTCGGCAGCATCGCCTTCTTCCTCACCCGGGGCGACCCCGACGACGTGATCGCCGATGGCACCACGACCGTGGTCGACTCGGCCGACCCGACCGAGCCGCCCACGACGGCGACCCCCGGCACCGCGTCACCCACGACCGAGGACGGACGTCAGAGCGAGCTCCCGACGACCACGATCGCGGCCGACCCGGGCGCGCTCGCAGACATCGCCGGGTGTGCGCGGGTCGATCCGAACACGGTGAACATCGAGATCGTCAGCTCGGCCGACAGGATCTCGGACTACGTGCTCACCGTCGAGTTCTTCGCCGACGACGGCAGCGTCGTCGGCACCGAGCAGGCCTTCTTCAACCACGTCCGCCCGGGAGAGCGGGTCATCGAGGACGAGTACATGTTCGAGGAGCGGGGCGACCGATGCCGCGTCGTCGAAGCCGATCGGAGCGACTCGTGGCTGACCATCGACCGCATCGGTGACGTCGGTGATTGCCTCATCACCGGCGAGGACATCGCCGGTGATCTCACCGCCTCGGTGACCGTCTCCCACGATGACCCCGAACCGCTCGACTACTCGATCGCACTCGCGTTCGTGGACGAGATGGGCATCCGCCTCGGGGAGGGCACCGGGTTCGTCAGTGCGGTCCAGCCCGGTGAGCCCGCACCGACCGACGTCTGGACGACGGTGTCGGCCGCCACCGCCGACGTCCGGTGTGAGGTCGTCGGGGTGAACGTGTCCTCCACCGACGGTGGATTCGGCGACGATCCGGCGGCTCTGGCCGCGGTCACCTCGTGTGTGGTGACCGACGAGGCGGTCGTCGTGCGGGTCACCAACGATCGCGGCGTCCCGACCGACTACTGGGTCTCGGTCGTGATCTACGCCGATGGCGAGCGCGTCGACGACACCACGGCGTTCATCGACTCGATCCCGCCCGGGGTGACGGCGGACGAGCGGGTCACGTTGTTCGAGACCGACGGCGACAGCTGCGAGGCCGTCTCGGCGGACGCCTACGACAGTTTCGGCAGCGGCGTCACCGAAGCGACGGCCACGTGTGAGGTCACCGGTGCCGACAGCTTCGACGACGTCGAGGGCGTGTTCTCGATCACCAACAACGACGCCACACGATCCGACTACACGCTCGGATTGGGCTTCTACGACGCCGACGGGGTGCGGAAGGGCTCGACCTCGGTGCTGGTCGAGGGGGTCGAACCCGGGGCCACCGAGACCGACGACTTCATCACCTTCACCCCCTACGACGACAGCTACACCTGCCGGATCGACCTCATCGATCCGAACACACCCTGACCTCCGGTCAGGCGGGAACGACCGCAGCGGACCGGAGCGAGCGCTCGAGCAGCTTCACATCACCCAGACGACGCCGGAGCTGGCGTTCGAGGGCGGCGATCGGATGCAGGTTCTGCGGTGCGCGCGCATCGTGTTGGGGCTTGGAGGCGTAGTCCGGGAGCGCGGCGGACACCCCGTCGGCCAGCGCGACGGCCTCCGCTGCGCTGCCGGTCCCCGGAGCTTCGAGTCGCACGATGCCCGACAGTGCGTGGGAGACCGGGCCAGGCAGGCGCAGATACCACGACCACCGAGGTGCCCGGCCACCGATGAGGAACAGCGGCGTGCGTTCGCCGGCCCGCAACGCACCGAGCACGACGTGCTGGGGGTCGGGGAGGTACTGCACGTGCTGGGTCTTCACGTAGCCGATCCCGTTGTCGAGCGTGCGGCCGCGGATGGGACCGTCGAACACCACCACCTCGGCGACGTCGCCCAGTCCCTCCGACAGCGAGGACTCGAGCGCCGTCATGTGGGTGTGGATCCGCAGGTAGATCGCCTCGTCGGTGTCGTCGACGGTCGGCATGACGGCGTAGGTCGCATGGCGTGTCTCGAGCGAGGTCGCACCGGGAGCCGCGGTGTAGAGACCCCGCTCGACCTCCGCCGCCACGAGCGACGCGCCGCCCGGCCGGCACACCACCGCCCCCGCCGCCACCGTGGCACACACGCCGGGACGAGCCGGCAGACCCTCGTCGGCGCCCACCCAGATCCGAGCATCGATCCGGCGCACCCCGTCGATGAACGCGAGGCTCTCCGGCCGTCCGAGCGGCGACGGTCGCACGGGTGCCCAGGTGTCGGGTGACGTCTCGACCGACACGTCGACCGGGTCTTCCCGTTCGATCAGCGCGGTCTCATCGGCCGCCACGCCGTAGGCCGGATCCCAACTCTCCACCGCGAACCGCATCAGGTCACCACCTTCGTCACCGTCGAGCCCGTCGACCGCTTCACCACCTCGAACCGGGCCGGCAGTCGTTCTGCCAGGTCCCGGACATGGGTCACCACCCCGACGAGGCGACCCGTCGACGCGAGCTCTTCGATGGCCGTCGCCACGACGTCGAGCGTTTCCGGATCGAGCGTGCCGAAGCCCTCGTCGAGGAACATCGAGTCGAGCCGTGGGGCGTCGACCGGAGCCAACTCCGCCACCGAGTCGGCCAGGGCGAGCGCCAACGCCAACGACGCCAGGAACGTCTCGCCGCCCGAGAGCGTGCGGACGTCGCGCCGGTTGTCGGCGTTGCCGTGATCGATCACCTGGAACGAGGTGCCGTCGGCGGCGAGGGAGTACTGACCCCCCGACAGCTCGTGCAGCCGTTCGGTCGCCCGGGCGGTCAGATCGTCGATGGCCTCGGACAACAACCAGCGCTCGAAGCCACGAGCAGAGAGGTGCTGACCGAGCTGCGACTGCACGCGTCGCTCGCGGTCGGCGTCGGCCCGGCGGGCCTCGAGCCGCTCGGTCTCGACCTTCTGCTCGTCGAGGGCGATCTGGCGTTGCTCGACCCGCGCGAGTTCGGCCCGCAGCGCCGCGACGACATCGCGCGCGCCCGATTCGAGCTCGAACGGGGCGACGACCGCATCGAGCTCGGCCCGGCGCGCCGTCGCCTCGGCGGCGGCGGCTCGCCCGGCCTCGAGATCCTCGGCTCGCTCGGCCTCGAGGCTCGGGCGTCGGGTCGCTGCCCAGGCGACGAGGGCCGCCCAGTCGGCGGTCACGTCGTCGGTCGGTGACGGGGGTTCGAGTTCGACGACGCCGTCGCGGGTGTCGGAGTAGGCCGAGCGCGCCGCCGACAGCTCGGCGTCGATCCGCCCCAGCGTCGCGTCCGCCGCGGCGATCTCGTCGGTCGCGCCACGCCGTCGTTCGACGGCGGCCGAACGCGAGGCCCGGGCCTCGCGTACCTCGGCGAGCAGACGCTCCGACTCGACCAGCGAGGGGCCGTCGGCGAGCTCGGCTCGGGTCGCGGCCAACCGGGACGATCGATCCGAGGCCGCCGCCGATCGCACGGCGTGCTCGCGCTCGACGTCGTTGCGTTCCATCCGCGCCGAGCGCAGGGCGCGGTCGGCGGCGTCGCGGGCGGCGAGGGCGTCGTCGAGACCGCCGTCGCCGGACGCGGCGACGAGCCCGATCACCTGACCACACACAGGGCAGTCATCCCCCGGGCTCAACCCATCGGCGACCGCGGCCGCTCCCGCGTGGCGTCGCGCCTCCGCAACGGCGAGGTCCGCGCCGGCCAATGCGGCTTCGGCCTCGGCCAGCGCAGCCCCACTTGCCTCCAGTCGCTCGGCCAGCCCGGCGAGGGCGGCACGATCCTCGTCGACGGCGACCTGTTGCAGATCGAGCCGGCTCGACGCGGTCACGCGTTGTTGCAGCGCGCCTTCGTCGACGCCGGCGACCGTGCGATCGATCTCGGCCAGCTCGACGTCGATCGCCGCGAGACGCTCCGACGCTGCCGCGCGCGCATCTGCCGCTGCACGCCGCCGGTCACCCATCTCACCCGACCCATCGGGTTCGGTGATGGCCCCGAGGCGCGACACCAGTCGGTCCAGTCGGCCGTACTGCTCACGCCGGGCGGCGACATCGGCATCGAGTTGTTCGACCTCGACGGCCAGTCCATCGGCCACGTCGACCGCCACCAGCAACGCGGCCGACCGCTCGACCAGCCAGGCGCGCTCCTCGGCATCGTCCCCCCGGTCGGCGATCAGGCCGGCGATCGTCTCCGCCTCCACCTGCCGCTCCTTCGCCAGACGGCGTGCGTTCTGCCCCAGTCGCTCGTAGATGCCGAGGTCGAGGAGTTGGCGGAGCAACCGCTGCCGGTCGGCCGGCGAGTCGGTGAGGAACCGGGCGAACTCGCCCTGTGGCAACACCACGGTGCGCGTGAACTGTCCGAAGTCGAGACCCAACAACGTGCGGACCGATTCGGACAGTTCGGCGGCCGACCCGGCGACCACCTCGGTCGAACCATCGGCGCCGGTCCGTTCGAGCCGGGCCTCCCGGGTGGTCGCTCCGGTCTTCGTGCGGCGCACGACCCGCACGGCGGTGAAGGTGGCGTCGGCGAGCGTGAAGTCCAACCGCACGCGGGCCTCGTTGCCGAGCTCGTTGATCACGGGCTGGACCAGACGGTCGTCGCCGTACCGGGACACCGATCCGTACAACGCGAAGGTGATGGCATCGATCAGGCTCGACTTGCCGGACCCCGTCGGGCCGACGAACGCGACCAGATCCACGTCATCGAAGTCGATCACCGTCGTGTCGCGGAACGTCGTGAACCCCTGCAGTTCGAGCCGGAGCGGCCTCACGAGGCCGACTCCGTCGCGTCGTCGAGGGCCCGGTCGAAGGCGGCGATCAGGGCCGGATCGTCGACCCCTTCACCCTCGAGGTAGTCGCCGAAGAGCTGCCGCGGCGACCGACCGTCGCGTCGGCGCCGTCGGACGGTCGAGCCGGGGTCGCTCCCGACGATCTGCACATCGACCACTCCCTCACCGAGTGCCTCCCGCACCTCCTCGGCCAGCCCGACCCGGCGTTCCTCCCGGAGTCGGACCCGCACCCATGCGCCTGCGACCGCCTCCTGCTGAGCGACGACCTGGGCGAGGGTGCCCTCGACGGTGCGCAGCGGCCGGCCGCCATGCAGCATGACGTCGTCGACCCGGGCCGGACGGTCGGGCTCGGCATCCACGATCGTCACCGTCTTCGGGTGGCCCTCCTCACCGAAGTCGAGCGCCAGCGGCGAGCCGGCGTAGCGGATCTTCGTCCGGCCGGCCACGTTCTGCGGCCGGTGCAGGTGCCCGAGTGCGACGTAGTGAAGGGTCTCGGGGAACGAGTCGGCGGCCACGGCGTAGGTGTCGACGAGGTGTGACGGCCGTTCGCCGCCGCCGACGGCGCCACCCAACACGAACGCATGGGCAGCCATGATGTTGACGCCCGGACCGGGTTCGGCGCACAACGCGGCGATCAACCTCGCCATACGTTCGGTGTAGGTCTGGGCCTGTTCGTAGGCCGCCCCCGACATCAGCTCGTCCGCCCGCACGATCCCGCGCTGGGACACGAAGGGCAGCACCCCGAGGCGGACTGGCACACCGGCGAACTCGAACCGGAGAACCCCGCCGTCGGCCGGTGGTCGTGGTTCGGTGACCACCTGCACCCTCCCCAGCTCCAGCAGTGGTTCGACGGCGGCCAGGCGGCGCGGGTTGTCGTGATTGCCGGCCAGGACGACCACGGGGGCGATCTCGGCGAGCCCGAGAAGCGCCTCGTAGACGATGCGTTCCGACTCCGGCCCCGGTGCGGCGGTCTCGAACTGGTCGCCCGTGACCACCACCAGGTCGACGGCGTGATCCGCTGCCGCTGCCACGATCTCGCTGAGCACGGCCCGGTGTTCCTCGGCTCGCGAGTGGCCCCGCATCAGCTTGCCGACATGCCAGTCGGAGGTGTGCAGCAGCTTCACGTGAGCCCGCTGAACAGATCGTCGTCGCTCACCGCTGCGTCACCGGCACGCGAGCCGGCCGAACCCGACCGATCGGCCTCGCTCGATCGGGTCGCCCACGACGGGAACGGGAACTCGACCAGCAGCGGCACCGGCAACCGTGGCTGGGAGATGTACATCGAGCCGGGCTTGAGGATCGTGGATCGTTGCCGCTGCACCGTCGGCAGGAAGCCGTACTCGTCGCGTTTGGCTTCGGCGGAGTCGAGTCGACCCACCACGCGGATCGCGGAGTTCGACACGACCCGACGTTCGACCTCCGACGCGGTCTGCTGCGCCCCGATGAGGATCACCCCCAACGATCGTCCCCGCTCGGCGACGTCCAGCAGGATCTCCTTGATCGGCGACGAGGAATCGCGCGGGGCGTATTTGTTCAACTCGTCGAGGACGATGAACTGCAGCGGCAACGCCGAGCCGGACGCCTCCTTGGCGTCGAAGGCCTGCCGCAGCATCACCCCGACCACGAACCGCTTCGCCCGGTCGTGCAGCGAGTGGATGTCGACGACGGTCACCTGGTGACGGTCGAGATCGATCGAGTGGGCCGCGGCGGCGTCGGTGTCGGAGCGGATGAGGTCCTTGACCCGGGCGACCGACGACGACAGGCGACGCACGAACGCGTTGATGGTCCCGCCTCCGACGGCACGGCCCGACCAGCGGGGGTCGACTCGCTCCTCGTCGTCGTCGGGGATGAGGATCTCCTCGATCGACTCGACGAGATCGCTGAAGGTCCGGCAGAGGCGGCCGTTGACGTTGACGCGACCGTCCCCGGCATCCGGCAGCTTGGCCAACTCGGCCGTGACCGACTGCACGACGATCGTGTACTGCTGACGTTCGTCCTCGGCGTCGGAGAACAGGAACGGCAGCAGCCGCTGCTGGCAGAACTGGTGGAGCGTCCAGTAGAAGGGCGCGACCCCGGTGTGGCGCGAACCCGTGTTGGGGGTCGCGTTCGGGTCGCCGGGCCGCGGCGGGGCGAGGATGCCGACATCGGCGAACGGTGCGGGCTCGAGGCCGAGCGAGCGATACCGGGCGGCCTGGGTCTCGTCGAGGTTCGTGTTGTGATGGTCGAGGAAGAGCAGGTCCTCCCCCTTCACGTTGAAGATCAACGCCTTCGTGTTGGCCGCCGCAGCGCCGAGGGCGCCGGAGCGGAACATCGAATAGAGCAGGAACGTCGCGTACGACGTCTTCGTCGCGACCCCCGAGATCCCCGAGATGTTGATGTGGGCGCCCTTCGTGCCGTCGACGAAGTCCAGGTCGAGGAAGACGGGCTCGGCGTCACGACTCAACCCGGCCGGCAGGCGACGATCGACGTCGTCGAACGACAGCGCCAGATCCCGCTCGGCATCGGTGGCACGCCGGACCGCACACCCCGGCTCGGGCGGCAGCAGGATCTCGGGTTCGAACCGGGTCGGCTGGACCAGCGCGGCCTCCGACACATCGGCCGGCAGGATGCCGTCGGCGATCAGGAACACGTCCGACTGGAACTGCGCCCCTTCGTGCCGGGCGCGGACCTGCGACACGAGGCCGTAGATCCGCAGGATCTCACCGGTGGGCAGGATCCGATCCATCGCGACGACGTCGTCGAGTTGGAGCGTCTGCCCGGGCGCGACGGCGACCCAGAACTCGAGCGGGGTCGCGTCGTCGATGCCGATGACCCGGCCGACGAGCGGCGCGTCCGAAAGGGGTGAAGCCATGGCCAGCGAACCTAGACGGCGACGATGACAGT
>JAHDCV010000074.1:0-3826 GCA_020629695.1 Acidimicrobiales bacterium
AGTTCAGGCCGCCTTCGGCGACCATGCGCTCGATGGTGAGTTCGGGATGATCGGCGATCACGCGATCCATCCAGTACCGGGACTCGAACAACACCAGCTTCGAGCCGTCCGCCCGAGCCAACACGTCGACGCCCGGCATCGCCCGCAGCGTGTCGGCCGAGGCATCGTCGGTGCGTCGGGCGATCGTGTACTTCGTCTGGGTCAACTCGACCGGAGCGCCGAACTCGTTCTCGAGCCGATGCGTCGCCACCTCGAACTGGAGCTGACCGACCGCGGCCAGGATCGGTGCCTGGTCGCCGAGGTCACGATCGCGAAGCACCTGCACCGCACCCTCCTCGTCGAGCTGCGCGATGCCCTTGCGGAACTGCTTGAACTTGGACGTGTCCTTCACCCGGGCCGTCATGAAGTGCTCGGGTGCGAACGCCGGCAGCGGCGGGAACTCGATCGCCGCGCCGTCGGTGATCGCGTCGCCGACCCCCAGGTCGTTCGCGTTCACCAGACCGAGGATGTCGCCGGGCCATGCCTCGTCGACGGTCTCCCGGTCCTGCCCGAACAGGGTCTGGGCGTACTTCGTCGAGAACGTCCGACCCGTCCGCGAGCCGGTGGCGATCAGGCCGCGTTCGAACTTGCCCGAGCACACCCGCACGAAGGCGATGCGGTCGCGGTGGGCCTTGTCCATGCCGGCCTGCACCTTGAACACCAGGCCGGAGAATGGCTCGTCCAGTGCGCGACGCGAGCCGTCGGCGAGTTCGCGGGGTGCCGGCGACGGCACCATGTCGACCACACCGTTCAGGAGGTGCCGTACACCGAAGTTGGTCAGGGCCGAACCGAAGAAGACGGGGGTGGACTCACAGGCCAGGAACGTCTCGGCATCGGCGACCCGCCCGAGTTCGGTCAGCAGCTCCGACTCCTCGGCCGCCACATCCCACGCCTCACCTTCCGCCGCCGCGGCTTCGTCGCCCGACAGGTCGAGCTCCGGCGCCATCGTCGACCCCCGGGCCGTCCGTTCGAACTGCGTGTACACACCCGTCGCCTGATGCACGACGCCGCGGAAGTCGCCCGAGATGCCCACGGGCCAGGTGACCGGAGTGGGTTCGACGACGAGGGTCTCCTCGATCTGGTCGAGCAGTTCGAGCGCGCCGAGACCTGGCCGGTCCCACTTGTTGATGAAGGTGAGGAACGGGATCTCACGCTCTCGACAGACCTCGAACAGCTTCAGCGTCTGTGGTTCGATGCCCTTCGCCGCGTCGAGCACCATGACCGCGGCATCGGCGGCCACCAGCACCCGGTAGGTGTCCTCCGAGAAGTCCCGGTGACCGGGGGTGTCGAGCAGGTTGATCACGCAGTCCCGATACGGGAACTGCAGCGCGGCGGAGGTGATCGAGATACCCCGCTGCTGCTCGAGCTCCATCCAGTCCGACGTCGCCGACCGCCGACCCTCACGGGCCTTCACCGTGCCGGCCTCCATGCCGAGCGCGCCGCCGTAGAGCAGGAACTTCTCCGTCAGCGTGGTCTTGCCGGCATCCGGGTGGGAGATGATGGCGAAGGTGCGCCGTCTGGCGGCTTCGCTGGACGGCGTCGACATCCGGACAACGCTACCTGGCGTCGGCCAGCCTCTCGCCGGAGGCGGTCTCGTCGGAACCCGGGCGGTCGACCTTTCGGGAGACCAGGTGCAGACTCAATCCCGCGACGAGCGACCAGACGCCTGCGGTCAGGATCAGGCCGACCTCGGTGCGGGCCAGCGGACTGAAGCTCAACGTCATCGCTCCGAGGACCGCCGCGGACAGCAGGACCGTGGTCACGGTGCTGATGACGAGACGGACGAGCATCCGATCCCATCGGATGGCGGCCCCGAAACCTGAGGGGTCAGAGGGCCCCGTTCGTGGGGTCGCCGGAGGTATGGGCGTTTGGTTCCCCTCCGCACCCGCTCGGTAGGGTCCGGCCCGTGACCGATCGTCGTGACTATCCGGAGGCCCACCGTCCGGATCGGGCCTGGAGGGTTTCCGCGGCGGGCGCCGATCTCGCGGCCTACGCCTGGGGCGACCCCGCCGACCCCGTCATGCTGCTGGCCCACGGTGGCATGGACTTCGCCGGCACCCTCGACGTGTTCGCACCGAAGCTCGCCGCCGGCGGGTGGCAGGTCGTGAGCTGGGACCAACGGGGCCACGGCGACTCGGAACACCCGATGCTCTACAGCTGGGAAGCCGACCTGCGCGACGCCGTCGCCGTGCTCGACACGGTCGGCGGAGGCCCCGTGCCGCTCGTCGGGCACTCCAAGGGCGGAGGGTTGATGATGGCTCTCGCCGACTGTCGACCCGACCTCGCCACGGCGCTGGTCAACCTCGACGGGTTGCCCTCCAAGCGGAACCGCCCCGACGTGTCCGACCGGGAGCGCCGACGCATGCTCGCCGCCGACCTCGCCGCCTGGCTCGACTTCCGCCGACGCAGCCACGAGGCGTCGCGCAAGCCCGGCACCATCGAGGAGCTGGCGCGACGTCGTGCTCGCCTCAACACCCGTCTCCCCATCGAGTGGCTGGAGTACCTGGTCCCCATCGGCGCTCGCCTCGACTCCGACGGGTGGCGATGGAAGCTCGACCCCTCTCTCCGCTTCGGCGGCTTCGGCCCGATCCGACCCGAATGGTCGCTGCAGCGGTTGCCGGGCCTGCGGGTTCCGCTGCTCGGTGTGCTCGGGTTGGAGATGGAGGAGATGGGCTGGGGAACCGCTCCGGGGGATGTCGAGCCGTGGCTCCCTCGAGATGCCCGATTCGAGATCCTCGAAGGCGTCGGCCACTTCGTGCACATCGAGCAGCCCGACGCGATGTCGGCGCTCGTCCTGGAGTTCCTCTCATGACGTCGCCGACGATGCTGATCCACAACCGGATCCACCTCGCTCTGCACACGCTGCGCGACGGAGACGGTCCGACACTGTTGCTGCTCCACGGTCTCGGCGAGGACTCGCGACCGCCGAACGACGACGTCCTGACCTCCTGGTCGGGGCCGATCGCAGGTCTCGACTTCACCGGTCACGGTGCCTCGACCGTGCCGGCCGGTGGTGGCTACTCGTGCGAGACGCTGATGGGCGACGTCGACGTCGCCCTCGCTCACCTCGGCCCGTCCACGGTCCTCGGCCGCGGGCTTGGTGCGTACGTCGCCCTGATGATCGCCGGCGCCCGGCCCGATCTCGTGCGGGGCGCGATCCTGGCGGACGGTCCCGGTCTCGCCGGTGGACCGATCGGGGTGGCCAGTACGCCGTGGCTCGATCCGTCGAGTGTCACCAGTGCTCCCGACCGGATGGCGCTCGCCGAGCTGGCGATGGATCGCAGGCCACCGGACTACGCAGCGGGGTTCGCCCGGCTGTCGTTGGCGTCGTCGGAGCTCGATGCGCCGCTCGTCGTGTCGGCCGTGGCCGAGCCCCCGTGGCTCGAGGCGGTCCGATCCGAGCCAGGCGTCATCGCCGAGCCGGTGATCCGAGCGCTCGGACGTTTCGCCGGCTGACGTCGCTCAGCCGAAGAGCGAGAGCAGCAGGCCGGTCGACGGTTGCGAGGCGTACCAGAGCAGCGGCGCCGTCGCACTGAGCGACATCGCGAGGGAGAACCCGAGCGCCGTGCGTCGGTCGAACCGACGGGCGGGAATCTGGTTCTCGAGACGTCCGCTGAACACGAGGAGAGTCTGTCGACGGCAGGCGCCCCTGACATGAGCCGATCCGCTCGGCCGGGAGATTCCACCCAGCCGAACGGATCGGTTCCGTCCAGATCAGACTCATGGTGTCCGGGGTCAGACCGCGGAGCGGTCTGTTGTGTTCCCGGGTCAGACCGCGGAGCGGTCT
>JAHDCV010000074.1:3926-19312 GCA_020629695.1 Acidimicrobiales bacterium
GTGTTCCCGGGTCAGACCGCGGAGCGGTCTTCCATGTTGTGCAGGTCGATGATGCCGAGCCGCACGGCCGACAGCACGGCGTGCGTCAGGCTCTGGGCGTCGAGCTTGCGATAGATCGCGTTCAGGTGGTTGTGCACCGTCTTGGTCGTGATGCCGAGATGACGGGCGGCCTGCTTGGTCGACATGCCGTCGGCGATCGCCTGGAGGATCTCGGCCTGTCGGTCCGAGAGCAGCTCGGCGTTCTTCTCGGCCTGACGAGCGGTCGTCAGCATCGCACCGGCGAGCGCGGGGGACAGGACCGTCTCACCGTCGGCGACGCGCAACACGGTCTCGCGGACCTCGGCGAAGCTCGTGCCCTTGGTGAGGTAGGCCGACGCACCGGAAGCGATGGCGTCGCGGGTGCGGTCGATGTCGTCGTGCATCGTGAGCACGGCGATCCGGGTCAGCGGCGCGTGCTCGCGGATGCGCTTGGTCGCCTCGATGCCGTCCATGACGGGCATCGAGAGATCCATCAGGACGACGTCGGGTGCCAGGGCACGGGAGAGTGCGACGGCTTCTTCGCCGTTGGACGCTTCGCCGACGACCTCGTCGCCGGCTGCTTCGAACGAACGCCGGAGTCCCTCGCGCAGCAGCGCATGGTCATCGGCGAGGAGGATGCGGGTCATTGAATGGTCTCCTGGGGATCTGGATCGGTGAGCACCGTGATGGCGGTGCCCTGTCCCGGTTCGCTCGTGACCTGGAGGATGGCCCCGACCGTTGCGGCACGTTCTCTCATTCCGACGAGGCCATACGCGGTGCCTCGGATGCCCTTGTCGGGGGTGAACCCTCGACCGTCATCCGAGACCACGAGTACGCCTCGTCCCCCTTCAATCGACCAAGACACGTGGACATGTGAGGCTTGGGCGTGTTTCTCCACATTTGTGAGGGCTTCCTGGGCGATGCGGAGCAGCTCGTTCTCGACCATGACCGGCATGCGCTGGTCCAGTGAATCCGGCACCACGAGTGTGGTTTCGACGCTCGATCGCTTGCGGAATCGCTCGACGACGTCGGCCAACACGATGGTGAGCGGCTTCTCGACCGTGATGGCCGTCCGGAGTTCGATGAGGGTGTCGCGCAGCTCCATGATGGCGCCCTGGGTGTCCTCGTGGAGTCGCTTGAGATCCATCGACGGCTCCATGGCCGTCGAGTTGATCCGCTCCAGCTCGAACGCGATGTAGGTCAGCCACTGGCCGAGGCGATCGTGGAGGTCGCGAGCGATACGCACCCGCTCCTCGGTCGCCGCGAGCGAGCGGAGACGCCGGAACGCCCGGGCGTTCGCGAGTGTCAGCGACAGCACCTCGGCCGTTCCGGAGAGGAGCTCCTCGTCCGAGGCGTGATAGAAGCCGGGCGCGGGGTTCTCGACCCCGATCAGGCCGGTGTCGAAACCGTCCACGGTCAACCGGACGTAGAGGCCGGACCCGGTCCGATCGGCCACGGTGCTGAGATCGTCGATCCGCACGAGCTCGGTCGCCATCGAGGCCTGACGCAGTGGCTCGGGCAGGGCCGTCGTGTTGACCGCTGGCGGGAGGCTGAAGCCCTCCTGGAGCTGGGGAGTCCACGCGCCGTCTTCGTAGCCGAGGATGAGCAGCCGCTCGGCCCCGAGGGTGTCGCGTAGCTGCACACGAGCGTGCTGGAGCACCTCGGCGAGATCGAGCGTCGACGGCAGGGTCCGGGCCAGGTCGTTGAGCACTCCCAGGAGCTGGTTGGTCTCGCTGAGCCGGTCGACCTGGTCGGACAGTTGTCGTCGGCGATGTTCCATCTGTTGGAAACGCGCCTGGGCCATACCGGGCACGAGCGCCGCGATGACGAGTGCCGTGATGCCGAGCGGCGACAGTGGATTGACGGTCGCACCGTTGAGCAGGGTGGTGATGGTCGAGGCGGCGAGCGCGCTGAACCCGGCGGCGATGCCGAGCGGGATTCCCCAGCCGAAGCCGCTGACGACGACCGCCACCAGGACACAGCCGACGAACGGGCTCGCGAGGCCGTCCGACACGCCTGCGGCGGCGGCGATCGCGATGACGTCCAGGAGCGAGAGAATCGGTTGGGCGCGCCCTGCCGTGCCCAGCTGGATGGGGCGCACGGTGCGCCACGAGGCCAGGAATGCAGCGACTGCCAGGGTGAACACCACCCGCATGTCGCCCTCGGCGGCGCGGGGGGTGGCCCAGGCCAACCCGGTGAGCACGGCACCCCAGCGAAGGGCCACCAACACGGGGACCGATGACGACGCAACCGCCGGTGAGACGTCGAGTGATCGGGTCGCGTCGTCGTAGGTTCCGAGCCGCATCGCCGACAGCGCGGCGAAGAGATCGTCGGCGCGCCTCGGTGGGCGGCGACGGTCCCGGGCGGGATCGGAACGGGCGGTCATCTCAGATCACATCGGTTTCTCACGTCATGTTTCAACAACACCCGTGGAATCAGATGCGGCTCATCGACGAAAGGTCGCGAATGAGCGGCCCCGAAACGAACGTCAATACGGACGTGCGCCGACGAAATTCGACAACTCCAGCAGGGCGTCACTGACGTCCTGGGGGAAACCTAGTGCCCCGATGCGGTCGGCCGACCCCGCAAGGAGCTCGTCGATCCGCCGACCGACCTCGGAGAACGCTTCCGTGGCGTGGAACACCTCGACCATCTCGGCCACGTCGGTGTCGGACAGGGCGGCGTCGCCGACCCGGTCCAGAATCGTCAGCTGTGTTGCGGTGGCTCGGGCTCGGGCCACCGCCAATACCTCGGTCGGTTTGCCTTCGCGGAGATCGCCGCCCACGGGTTTGCCGAGCACGGTCGGCTCGCCCAACACCCCGAGCACGTCGTCGCGGAGTTGGAAGGCCTGACCGATCGGGCGGCCCAGGCGATCGAGTTGTGCGAACAACGCCGGGTCGTCGCCCGCCAGGCTCGCTCCGAGCTGGAGCGGACGGACGATCGTGTAGAGCGCCGTCTTGAACGTCGTCACCGATCGAGCGGTCGCCTCGTCGAGATCGCCCGCGGCCGCCGATCGCATGTCGAGGTACTGCCCGAGGTTCACCTCGATCCGCATCTCGTCCCAGATCTGCAGGGTCGTGGCCGTGCCGGCTCGCACGAGACGGTCGGCATAGACGTGGGCGAGATCCCCGAGCAGCATCGCGACCCCTTCGCCGTAGCGGCGGGCCTCCCCCTTCCACGCCTCGGCGACGAGCCGCTCGGCGTGGCGGATGTGCAGGGTCGGTTGTCCGCGCCGGATCGTCGCGTTGTCCATCACATCGTCGTGGATGAGTGCGAAGGTCTGGAGGAACTCACACGCAGCGGCCACGTCGAGACCGGCGGGGTCGGGGTCGACGACCGGTCGACCCGCCCGGGCGCTGGCCCCTCGGCGGCTCCAGAGACAGAACGCGGCCCGGATCCTCTTCCCGCCGTGCTCGGTGTGTCGGCCGAGCTCCCGCACGGCCTCTCCGACTCGCGGATCGACCGCATCCCAACGTTCGGCCTCGCTCGCGATGACCTCGGCGATCCGGTCGTCGACGCCGGCGACGACGGAGCTGAGCGCGTCGGGGGTCTTGCTCACGGGTGCTGCTCGGTCACGTGACGGCGTCCATCTCGGCCAGCGCATCACCCACGTCGGCCTCCACCGAGGCGAGACGAGAGCGGCAGAACTGCAACAGCACCGTTGCACGGCGGACGTGGTCGGAGAGGGTCTCGATGTCGAGGCCGGGTTCTTCGAGACGGGCGACGAGGTCGGCCAGCTCCTCGGACGCCGCGTCGTAGGTGAGAGAGTCGTCGAGTTCTGGGCTCATGCCGTCGTGTCCTCCGCTGGCTCGTCGACGGATCCGTCCGTCGGCTCGAGACCCTGCACCGTGGACCGAATCCGTCCGCCGGACACCGTGATCTCGAGCTCGTCGCCGATCCCGACCTGGTCGGGCGAGGTGACGACGTCGCCCCCCACGGTACGGGTCAATGACCAGCCCCGGGCCAACTGGACCGCCGGATCGGCACCCCGCACGGTGGCATCGGCGAGCGAGAGCGAGTGATGCGCTCGCTCGAGTCGCGCCGGGACCGTGCGTCGTACACGTTCGATGTCGCGGTCCAGACGGTCGCCGGCGCGACCGAGTTCGGCCCTGGCGGCGACGCCGAGTCGTTCGCGTTGGCGATCGAGCTCGGCCCCCGCCACCGTCGTGACGTGGACCGCGGCCTGCGCGACCCGGCGACTCGTGCCGACCAGGGCCGCGAGTTCGAGATCGCACCGATCGATCAGGCTCCTGGCCGCGGCGGTCGGTGTCTTGACGGAGAGATGGGCGACCTCGTCGGCGACCGATCGATCGATCTCGTGGCCGACGCCGACGATGACCGGATGAGCCGCCGTGGCGATCGCTCGGGCCAGACGCTCGTGGTCGAACGCCACGAGATCGCCGCGTGAGCCACCGCCTCGGGTCACCACGATGACGTCGGGGGTGTCCCTGGATGCGATCCGGAGTGCGTCGGTCAGCTCGGACACGGCGTCGGGGCCCTGGACCCGCGCATCGAAGGTGGTCACCTCGAAGCGGTATCGACTGCGTGCCAACTCGTCGAGGAAATCGGCGTGGGCGGCCGAACCGGCGGAGGTGATCAGCGCCACCTTCAGCGGCGCCCGTGGCATCGGCAGCCGTCCGTTGGTGTCGAGCAGACCGTCGTCCGCGAGCCGCTGCAGCAGGGCCGCCCGCTCGGCCGCGAGACGGCCGAGCGTGAACGCGGGGTCGATCAGGCTCATGACGAGTTGGAACCGGCCGCGGGATGCGTGCATCGCCAGCCGACCCCGGAGGCGGATCTCCACGCCATCCTCCATCCGGCCGGCACCCGACTTCCGGAGGATCTGATTGATCCGTGTCTTCGTGGACTCGAACAGCACCACCGGCACGGCGGGTGGCTGATCGCCGGCGTGCTCGGGGTCGATCAGGTCGAAATAGACGTGGCCGTTCGCCGACCGGGTCAACGAACGAATGGCACCGGTCACCCAGATCTCGTTCGGGAACCGTTCCGACAGCGTCTCGGAGAGAGCATCGGTGAGCCCGCTGACGGTGAGCGTGTCGGTCACCTCACGCACCGTAGCGGCGGCGCGAAAAAGGGGTCGGAGGACCTCGATCCATCCATGCGGAGCCCGAACCGAATGGGTACTGTCGACGAGTCCTCACGCGTCCACCCCGCCCCATCGACGCTTCCAATGCCTGTCCCGCCGGAGCACGTCACGTGGCCGAACCCGCCAACGCCGAATCCATCGAGCGCCGGTCAGACGGAGTGAGAGCGGAGACGGCCGAGTTGCCCTTCGACCCCCCGCTGAGCGTGGTCACCCGGGGGCCGGTGACGGTCGATCCGGACGGGCAGCCCGGCGACGGCGCGCTCGACGGCATCTGCCTCTCGACGATCGATGCCCGCCGCGACGAACCGGTGCTCGTGTACGTGTCCGAGGGCCTCGCGGCGATGCTCGGCTGCGAGCCGGGTGACCTGTTGGGGCGATCGCCGTCGTCGCTGTTCGCGAGCGAGACGCCGCCCGAGCAACTCGACGAGGTCGCCCGTGTGGTCGCCTCGGGCGATCAGGCGAGTGTTCGGCTGCGGTTGCAGCACGCGGCCGGTCGCACGGTGCCGGTGCATGCGACGTTCACCTCGGTCCCGAACGGCCATCCGGACGCCACCGAGTCGTTCATGATGACCTTCCGCGACCTGGCCCGCCGGGCGGGCCCCGAGCGACTGCTGGCCGAACAGACTCGGGTGCTCGAAGCGCTCGCCCGCGGTCAGGAGCTGCCCGCGCTGCTCGGCGAGGTCGCCAGCAGGGCCGAGCCACTGTCCGAAGGTGGCCGCTGCTGGATCGTGCTCTGCGACCGTGCCGGACAGATCGAGCCGATCATCACCGCGGACCATGGGATCGATCCGGTTCGTGAGTTGGTCGAGGCGGCGATCGCCGACGGCCTGCCGACCGTGCCCACGTGGGTGCGGGTCGACGACATGCGCGACATCGAGGTCGACGGGGTGCACGCACTCTGGCTCTTCCCCGTGACCAACGCCGGCGATCGTGTGCGTGGGTATCTCGTGGTGGCTCACCCCGACCGACTCGTGCCCGGCGACGCCGAACGACGCGCGCTGGTGCACCTCACCCAGGTGGTGGCGGTGGCGGTGGAGCACTCGACGACCGAAGCGAGCCTCACCCACCAGGCGCTGCACGACCAGCTCACGCAGCTGCCCAACCGTGCGCTGATCATGGACCGGCTGGAGCAGGCGGTGGCCCGGTTGGGGCGCGACCGACTGGCACTCGGGGCCATCGTGATCGACGTCGATCGGTTCAAGTACCTGAACGACACCCGCGGCTCGAACGTCGGGGATCGCGTGCTCGTCGAGGTCGCCCGTCGCCTGCGGCGGACCGTTCGGCTCGGCGACACCGTCGGTCGGATCGGATCCGACCAGTTCCTGGTGCTGTGTGTCGCGATCGCCGACGACCACGACGCGGCCGCCATGGCCGAGCGCATCATCGCGACCCTCGCCGAGCCGATCCTCGTCGGCGAGCAGGCGACGGTGACCATCTCGTCCTCCGCCGGTGTGGTGTTGGTCGATCGACCCGGTCATTCGGCCGCGACGGTCATCTCGAACGCCGAGTCGGCGCTCGCCGAGGCTCGTGATCTCGGCGGCGGCCGGTATCACCTCTTCGAGGAGGGCCTGCAGTCCCAGGTCGTCGTCCGTCACGAGGTCGAACAGGCCCTCGAGGTTGCGATCACCGCTGACGAGCTGGTCCTCCACTTCCAGCCGTTCGTCGATCTCGCGTCCGGGCGCATGATCGGGGCGGAGGCACTCGTTCGTTGGAACCGGCCCGGACACGGGCTGCTCCCTCCGAACGACTTCATCGACATCGCCGAGGAGACCGGATTGATCGTCCCGCTCGGTGCCTGGGTGATCGACGAGGCCCTGCGGGAGCTCGCGGCGTGGCCCGAGAACGAGCTCGGCGAACGTCCGCTGTTGACGATCAACCTGTCCGCGGCCCAGCTCGCCGACGACAGCCTGATCCCGACCGTCGTCACCGCCATCGACCGTCACCACGTTCCCGCCAGCCTGGTCGGTTTCGAGGTGACCGAGTCGATGCAGGTCGACGACGTCGAGGGTGCCACCGAGGTGCTCCGACGGATCTCGGCGTTGGGTTGCCCGCTGGCGATCGACGACTTCGGGATCGGGTACGCCACCCTCGACTACCTCCGCCGCTTCTCCATGGCGGACACGATCAAGATCGATCGCAGCTTCGTCTCGGGGCTCGGCTCGTCGCGGGAGGACACCGCCATCGTGTCGGCCTCGGTGGCGCTCGCGTCATCGCTCGGCCTCGATGTCGTGGCCGAGGGTGTCGAGACCTACCACCAGCTCACCGAACTCCGTGGTCTCGGTGCCCGGGTCGGTCAGGGCTACGTGATCTCGAAGCCGGTGCCGATCGAGGACGCGCGACGGCTGTGGGTGCAGCAGCAACTCGTGCCGCCCGCCGAGCCGCTGCCGCCGGAACGTCCCTTCTGAGCGAGCCGGTCAGCGGTGTCGGAGCCGGCGGAGCAGACCCTCCTGGGTCAGCGTCGCCACATGGGTGCCGTTCGCCGTGTGCACCGTCCCCTGGGCGATCCCGCGTGAGCCGGCGAGGCTGAGGAGCCGGCAGTCGAACAGCAGCCACTCGTCACCGCGTGCGGGGCGGTGGAACCAGAGCGAGTGATCGAGCGACGCGCCCATGAAGTCGTCCCAGTCGAACGGCGCTGGGTGGCCGTTGGCGATGGCATCCATCGGCACGTGGTCGCTGGAGTAGGCGATGGCGAGATTGTGGAGCGCCGGATCGTCCGGGAGGCGCTCGGGGCGGGCGATCCGGATCCAGGCGCGGGCCCGACCCGGCAGGGATTCCGGCACCATCCGGATCTCCGAGACATCGTCCCACTCCTCGAGGGTGCACTCCTCGGGCGGGGGAACGTCGAGGTCGGCCACCGAGGGGCTCACCTCGGCGTCCGGTTCATAGCTGTGGAAGGAGGCGGACAGGTTGAAGATGGCCCCACCGGTCTGGCGTCCCACGACCCGGCGTGTGGTGAAGGAGCGTCCATCACGGATCCGGTCGACGTCGAAGGCGATGGGCTTCGACTCATCGCCCGGCCGGATGAAGTAGCTGTGGAGCGAATGCACGGGTCGCGACGGGTCGTCCAGCGTCGCCATCGCGGCGGCCAGGGCCTGGGCGACGACCTGCCCGCCGTAGACGCGGGTGCGACCGCGCTGCGGGTTCTGCGCCACGAAGAGATCGGCGGCCAGCTGCTCGATGTCGAGCAGCCCCAGGAGATCGGGATGGGGATTCGTCACGCTGAGCACCTCACGCTGCGGGGTTCGGCCAGCCTCGCCCGCTCCTCGGGGTCAGGCAACCTCGCGCTGCGAACCTGCGGTGGACGAGCGCCGCGAACCGGCGCCCGACCACCCAGCGATTCGATCAGCCCAGGGATGCTGCGTGGTCGGCGAAGCGCTGGATCTTGTCGACCCCGACACGCTCGCGCTTCTCCTGGTCGCTCACACCGAGCCCGGCCGACTCGGCCAGGCAGAGCACGCCGAGCTTGCCCTCGTGCAGGTTGTGGTGGATCTGCAGCGCCGCCTCGGCGGTGTCCTCCAGCGCGTAGGTGCCGGAGATGATGGGCTGGATGGCGCCCTTGTCGATCAGTCGGTTCATCGCGTACGCCTCGGCGTAGTTGGCGAAGTGGCTCGACACGATGCGCTTGAGCTTCATCCACAGGTGACGGTTGTCGTACTCGATCATGTAGCCGGAGGTCGCGGCGCAGGTGACGATCTGGCCGCCCTTCTTGGCGACGAACACCGAGGCCCCCATCGTCTGGCGACCGGGGTGTTCGAACACGATGTCGGGGTCTTCGCCCACGAGCCCGCGGATGTCCTTGCCGAAGCGGCGCCACTCGGACTCGTCCTGCTGACCGTCCTCACCCCAGAAGCGGTAGCCGGCGGCCTTGCGGTCGATCACGGCCTCACAACCCATCGACTTCAGCAGTTCGGCCTTTTCGGGCGAGGAGACCACGCCGACGGGGATGCCGCCGCCGTTGAGCACGAGTTGGACGGCGTACCCACCGAGGCCGCCGGTGGCGCCCCAGATCAGGACGACGTCGCCCTGCTTCATGCCGGCGGCGTTCTGCGACACGAGCATGCGATAGCTGGTCGATGCGCAGAGGGCGTTGACCGCCGATTCCTCCCACGTGAGATGGCTCGGCTTGGGCATGAGCTGATTGGCCTTGACGACGGCCAGATCGGCCAGACCGCCGAAGTTCGTCTCGAAGCCCCAGATGCGCTGGTTGGCGCCCTTCATCGAGTCGTCGTGGGACGAGGGGTCCTGATCGTCGACGTGGTTGCAGTGGATGTTGACCCGATCGCCCGGCTTCCAGTTCCGCACCGCAGAGCCGACCCGCACCACGACCCCGGATCCGTCGGAGCCGATGATGTGGTGATCGCGCGCGTGCCGGGCGCCCCACTCGGACTCCCGAGCGAGACGATCGAGGAATCCGAAGGTCGGGAGCGGCTCGAAGATCGAGGTCCAGACCGTGTTGAAGTTGATCGAACTCGCCATCATGGCGACGTAGACCTCGTCGGGGGCCAGCTCCGGGGTGGGTACCTCACC
Organism: Acidimicrobiales bacterium; assembly: GCA_020629695.1. GTDB lineage: Bacteria > Actinomycetota > Acidimicrobiia > Acidimicrobiales > SZUA-35 > JAHDBV01. The sequence goes on from JAHDCV010000074.1 coordinate 13,576, forward strand.
GACATGGACCGATTTGCGGGGGTCCTTGTCCCAGGAATCCACCCCCTCGAACATGTTGGCGTCCTCCCGTCGGACGTAAGCCGCGCGGTAGGACTCTGGAATTGCGATGTTGGCCAGGTCCTCGCTCGAGGCATCGGCGTTGATGGCGTCGAGAAACTCATTCATGGCCGCGGAAGGTAGGCGATGCAGGTGCTCACTCCAAATACCAGTCGCTCGCGACAGCAACCGCGGGGCCTCGACCGCCAGACTTTGGGTCGAACGGCTCACATCGGAGGGCCCCGGCCCGACGAGGAAGTTGGAAGTGCATGACGCCGATGAATGAGGACGAGCACGTGGCTCTCACCCCTGAAGAGATCGAACACCAGGAGTTCAGCACCACGTTGCGGGGCTATGACCGCACCGAGGTGCGGTCGTTCCTCGACCGCGTGGCACGGTCGCTGCGAGAAGTCGCGAGCGAGAACGAAACGCGAGCCGTCGCCGAGGACCCCGAAGCCATCGCTCGGATCGTCGAAGCCGACGTCGAGACACGCTCGATCCTGACCGACGACGACCGGTTCTCCGCTCTGGGCGAACGCATCGCCGGGCTGTTGCGGAGCGCGCACGACTCGGCCGCCGACATGCGTTCCGGCGCCCATGCCGAGTCCGAGCGCGTGCTCAGCGAGGCCCACGCCGAGGCCGAACACATCCGTGCCGAGGCCGCCGAGACCATGGCTCGTGCCCGGTCCGAAGCCGAGGCCTCACTCGAGTCGGTTCGAGCCGATGTCGACCAGGCCCGGTCCGAGGCGGAGGCCGACGTCGAACGTCTGCGCGCCGACGCCGACGCCGAGATCGAACGCCGCCAGTCCGACGCCGTGGCGCATGCCGAACAGGTGCGCGCCGACGCTGACGCGGACGCGGAGCAGGTCCGTTCCGATGCGATCGCCCAGGCCGAGCAGATTCGTGCCGACGCCGACGCCGAGGCGGAGCGTCTCCGTTCCGAGGCGTCCGCCGAGGCCGACCGGATCCGCCGTGCCGCCGAGGAGGAGAGCGCCCGGGCCCGCACCGAGGCCAGTGATCAGGCACGCAGGCTTCGAGCCGAAGCCGTCGAGGCCGCCGAGGCCGAGCGGACCGAAGTCATGCGTCTCGCCGAGCTCGAGCAGCAGGAGGCCCAGTCGAACGTGGCCGCGCTGCTCGCCGACGCCGAGCAGGTCAAGGCCGATGCCGAACAGGCCCGAATCGACGTCGATGCCAGCCGCGCCGAGGTCGACGCGCTGCGATCCGACCGCCAGGCCGAGATCGACGCCGAGATCGAGGCGGCCGAGGCCGACCGCCAGGCGGCACTCGCCGAACTCGACGACGCCCGGAATCAGGTCGCCGCACTGCTCGAAGAGGCGCGGGCCCAGAGCAACTTCATCCGACACGAAGCCGACGAGATCATCCGCGTCAAGGTCCGCCAGAGCATGGACCAGGCCGAGCAGCGGCTGTCGATCCTGCGCACGACCGAACAGTCGAGTCGCGAGCGCATCGGTGCTGCCCAGCGCGAGCTGGAATCAGCGATGCGGCGACTTCAGATCGAGCCCGTGCCCGAGCTCGGCGACGACACTCCGGATGTCGTGTTGGCCGAGGCCGAGCAGCGTCTGATCGATCGGACCGCGGACGGTCGATCGATTCAGGACGAGATGCCCGTGCTGGACGTGGAGTCGAACGAAGCCGCGCCGCCGGCGCGACTCGAGCCGGACGAAGATCTGGTCGAAGCCGAGGACGCCCTCGCCCGCCTGGTTCGCCAGGCCATGGAGCAGGCGGCGGAGTCGGCGTCGGGCGAGTGACCCCCTCCGTCTCTCGCTGACCTGGGTCAGACACTCCTCGCCCGATCGCTGACCTCGGTCAGCTATCGTGCGGGGATGGCAGAAGATCTCCGCGCCGACCGCGCCGACGGGATCGCCGAGCTCCGGCGCTTCGCCCGCACGTTCACTCGCCGTATCGGTGCCCTCGAAGAGCACTACCTGGGGCGGGACCGGCCGCTCGGTGTGGCCCGGTTGTTGTGGGAACTCGGGGCTGGCGGTGGTGATGTCGGTGAGCTCCGACGTCGGCTCGATCTCGACTCGGGCTATCTCTCCCGGCTCCTGCGCCAACTGGAGGGTGAGCAGCTCGTGCGGATCGAGCCCGACCCGGACGACGGTCGCCGTCGGCGTGCCCATCTCACCGATCTGGGCCTGCTCGAGTGGATGGAGCTGGATCACCGCTCCGATCTCGTGGCTTCGGAGTTGGCCGACGGCTTGCCCCCGAGGGCGGTCGACCGCCTCGTCGATCTGCTCTCCGAGGCCGATCGGCTGCTCCGGGCGGCGGAGCTCCGGTTCGACGTCGTCGATCCGTCGGGTCGTGAGGCTGCGGCGTCGATGGCCGCCTACTTCGCCGAACTCGAGCATCGCTTCGAGGGCGGCTTCGATGTCGCCGAGGCGCTCGCAGCCGACGTTCCCCGGTTCCGTGGTCGGCGCGGACGGTTCGTGGTCGCCCGTGCCGGTCATGCCGTCGTCGGTTGTGGGGCACTCCATCGGCTCGGGCCCGACGTCGTCGAGGTGAAGCGCATGTGGGTGGATCCCGCACACCGCGGCCTGGCCATCGGGCGTCGCCTGCTCCACCACCTGGAGGGGCTCGCGCTCGATCTCGGTGCGAGTCGGGTGCGGCTCGACACCAATCGGTCGTTGACCGAGGCCATCTCGATGTACGAGTCGGCGGGCTACCGCGATGTCGAGGCGTACAACACCAACCCCGATGCGCACCGCTGGTTCGAGAAGGAGCTCGTGGTGCCCGACGCCTGATGTCGTCGGGCAGTTCTTGGTCGGCCGGACCGGTTTCGGTAACACTTCATCGCACACACCTGCTGAGGAGGTCGACATGGCCGGATCCGTCATCGTCGCCGGGGCTCGAACCCCGATCGGAAAGTTGTCCGGGGGCTATGCCTCCATGAGCGGAGCCGAGCTGGGCGGCAAGGCGATCGCCGCCGCACTCGAGCGGGCCGGGGTCCGGCCCGATCAGGTGGACTACGTGTTCATGGGTCAGGTGCTCGGCGCCGGGGCCGGACAGATCACGGCACGACAGGCCGCCGTCGCCGCCGGCATCCCGATGTCGGTGCCGTCCACGACGATCAACAAGGTCTGTCTCTCGGGGCTGAACTCGATCCTGCTCGCGGATCAGGCCATCCAGACCGGGCAGGCCGACATCGTGGTCGCCGGCGGTATGGAGTCGATGACCAACGCGCCCTATCTGCTCCCGGGTGCTCGTGCCGGATATCGAGCCGGCGACAAATCGGTCGTCGACTCGATGATGTACGACGGACTCTTCTGCGCCTTCGATGCCTGCGCGATGGGCGCGGGCACCGAGAAGTACGCCGCCTCGTTCGACCTTCCCCGCGAGGCGCAGGACGCCTTCTCGGCGATGTCGCACCAACGCGCCGCCGCCGCCACCAAGGACGGGCTGTTCGACGACGAGCTGGTCCCGGTGGAGGTTCCGCAGCGGCGCGGTGATCCGATCACGATCTCGGCGGATGAAGGCATCCGCGCCGCGACGACGACCGAGTCGCTCGGTGGCCTGCGTCCGGCGTTCGATGCGGCCGGCAACATCACCGCGGGAAATGCGTCCCAGATCTCCGACGGCGGTTCGGCCGTCGTCGTGATGAGTCGGGAGAAGGCCGAAGAGCTCGGGGTGACGCCGCTCGGCGAGATCGTCTCCTACGGCCAGGTCGCCGGTCCGGACGCGTCGTTGCTGACCCAGCCCTCGCGTGCCATCCACGACGCACTCGGTCGTGCGGGGATGGAGCTCGGACAGATCGGCTTGTTCGAGATCAATGAGGCCTTCGCTGCGGTGGCACTCGCGAGCATGGACGACCTGGGGGTCTCCCCGGATGTCGTGAACGTGAACGGTGGTGCGATCGCCCTCGGCCACCCGATCGGGATGTCCGGCAACCGGCTCGCGCTCACGCTGCTCCATCAGATGCGCCGTGACGGTGTCGAGTACGGCGCTGCCGCCTTGTGCGGTGGCGGCGGTCAGGGCGACGCCATGATCGTCCGCGCCCTGGGCTGACCCAGCGGGTCCCTGCGTCGGTCGCTGGGTGAATCGACCCACGGTCGTCATCTTGTGTCATTTGTGTTACGGACGTAACATGAGCGCAAACATCACGGCAGGTCGCCGGCGCCCGTTCAATCAGCCCGCCCGCGCCTCGGTCGGCGGAGATCTGTCGTGATGTTGTTCGCCGGTTCCCGGCGCCGCTTCCGCCTCCCGGTTCCCTCTCCGGGGTGGCGGGAGCGGCGCGTTCGGTTCTCAGCTCAGGGAGCGTCGACCCTCGAGTGCACGTCCGAGTGTCAGCTCGTCGGCGTACTCGAGATCGCCGCCCACGGGCAGACCGGAAGCCAGACGCGTGACGGTGATCTCGAACGGAGCGAGGATCTTGCTCGACAGGAACGCCGCGGTCGTCTCGCCTTCGATGTTCGGGTTCATCGCCAGGATGACCTCGTCGATCGGCTCGCTCGCGACTCGGAGCGCGAGCTCGCGGATCTTGAGCTGATCGGGGCCGATTCCCTCGAGCGGATTGATGTGCCCGAGGAGCACGTGATAGCGGCCGCGGAACGCCCCGGTCTTCTCCATCGCCGCGATGTCCTTGGGTTCTTCGACAACACACAGCACGGTGTCGTCGCGGCGATCGTCGTTGCAGATCCCGCACTCGGGACCCTCGGCGACGTTGAAGCATCGCTCGCAGAACGACACCCGGTCCTTCACGGCGATCAGGGCGTCCGCGAGCCGCTGGGCGTCGACCTTGTCCGTCTTCAGGACGTGGAAGGCGATTCGCTGCGCCGACTTCGGGCCGACACCCGGCAATCGGCCGAGTTCGTCGATCAGGATCTCGACAGGCTTGGCATAGGCGGCCACCTCAGCCGCCGAGCATGCCGCCGAGCCCGCCCATGTCGGGCAGACCCATGCCGTCGATGGCGCTCGACTGGAGTGCCGCGACCTGGGTGGCGGCATCGCGCACGGCGGCGAGCACGAGGTCCTCGAGCATCTCCACATCGGATGGGTCGACCACGTCGGGTGAGATCGAGATGCGCTGCATCTCGCCGGTCCCGGTCATGGCGACGGTCACCTTGCCGCCGCCAGCCGAACCTTCGACGGTGGTGTTCGCCTGGACCTCCTGCGCCTCGGCGAGTTGGGCCTGCATGGCCTGGGCCTGCTCGAGCAGGGCACCGAGGTCGAAACCGCTGGAATCGGTCATGGGATCGCTCCTGGGAGGACGATGGTCAGAGTTGTTCTTCGATGACGGAGCCGGGGAAGGCCTGGGCGAGGCGCTCGACACCGCTGGCGGCGGCGTCGCTGGCGTCGGTCAACTGGGAGAGATCGACCTCGTGATCGGGCGTCAGCTCGACCGGCTTGCTCGGCTCAGCCGACGGCGCACCGATCACCCGTGGGGCGGGCGCGCCGGCAGCCACATCGGTGACGAGCGAGACCGTGACGGTCTCACCGACGTGTGCCGAGATCGCCGAGGCGAACTCGGACGTGAACTCCTCACATCGGTCGCGGTGGATGTCGTTCGGGAGACCGAAGGTGACCTGCTGACCGTCGACGGCGACGAAACTGCCGGCACGCAGGCGGGTCCGCGCCTTTCGATCGAGGCGTCCGGCGAGATCATCGCCCTCCCACGCCCGCTGGAGGTCGGACAGGGTCAGCGAGCCCGACCCGGCTGGTGCCGGCGCGGCGACGGGCGGCGCCG
>JAHDCV010000075.1 GCA_020629695.1 Acidimicrobiales bacterium
GCACCCGTGTACCAGGAGTTCGTCCGGACGAAGAGCGTGCGTTGGGCGTCGGACGTGATCTGGTCACCCCACGCCGCCTCCGCCTCCTCGGTCGCGTCGATCGAGCCGAAGCCGCCCTTGTCCAGATGGCGGATGACCGACTCGATCCAGGCGATCTGGCGCTCGCCACCCTGGGGCATCGTGTAGAGCACACCCGGCGACGTCGGCCCGTGGATCATGAACAGGTTCGGGAACCCGGCGATCGTCATGCCGAGGTAGGTCTCGAATCGTTCGGCCCAGCGCTCCGTCAGCGGCACGCCGCCCCGGCCCTTCGGGTTGATCTTGAGCATCGAGCCGCTGACCGCGTCGAAGCCGGTGGCGAGCACGAGCATGTCGATCGGGTGCTCGCCCTCGGCCGTCCGCACGCCCGTCTCGGTGAACGACTCGACCGGATCCTCACGCAGATCGACGAGTGACACGTTCGGCCGGTTGTAGGTCTCGAAGTAGCCGTTGTCGAGGATGATGCGCTTCGTCCCGAAGTGGTAGTCGGGCATCAGCTTCCGGGCGGTCTCCGGATCGTCGACGACCTCGCCGATCTTGCCCCGTACGAACGCCGAGAGTTCCTCGTTGAGCACCGGGTCGACCAGCACGCTCCGGTAGCTGTTGATCAGCATGTGGATGCCGCCCCGCTCCCACAGCTCCTCGTAGCGCTCGTGTCGCTCCTCCTCGGAGAAGTCCGAGGCCCGCTTCGTCTCCATCGGCCACGGCCAGCCGCTCTGGCGACGCATCGACTCGGCCAGATGCTGCCACTCGGCCTTGCAGTGGGCGCGCTCGTCATCGGTGAGCGGACGGTTCCGGGCCGGGAGCGAGTACTGCGGTGTGCGCTGGAAGACGGTGACGTGCTCGGCGGTCTTGGCGATCTCGGGGATGGCCTGCACGCCCGACGACCCGGTGCCGATCACCCCGACCCGCTTGCCCGCGAACGACACCGGCTCGTGTGGCCAGCGACCGGTGTGGAACACGTCGCCGGCGAAGCCCTCGATGCCGTCGTCGTCAGGCATGTGGGCGACGAACAGTGCGCCGGTCGCGCAGATCAGGAACCGGGCCGAGTGATGCTCTCCGGCGTCGGTCTCGATCGTCCAGCACTGGGTGTCGTCATCCCACCGGGCGTCGACGATCCAGGTGTCGAACGTGATGTCCCGACGGAGGTCGAACCGGTCGGCGACGTGGTCGAGGTAGCGCAGCACCTCGGGTCCGGAGGCCTGCTTCTCGGCCCAGTCCCACTCGTCGACGAGTTCCTGGGAGAACGTGAAGCCGTAGAACGGCGCGCTCGGTGCGTCGACCCGGGCGCCGGGATAGCGGTTGTACCACCACGTCCCCCCGACCCCGCCGGCGGCATCGAACGCCCGGACCGACAGTCCCATCCGGTCGCGCAGGTGATGGAGCGCGTAGAGGCCGCCGAACCCGGCCCCGATCACGATCGCGTCGAGCGTCGTCGAGTTGTCCGTCACCGTTCCCCCTGGTGTCGCCGTCCCCAACGTCTAGCAGTGGACGGCGCGCCGGTTCGACCGTGACGAGCGAGGAAGGCGAGTCCTCAGACGGTCGGCTCGGCGGAGCCCGCCCGGAGGCGGGGCACGGGACGACCCACCTTCGGCAGCGCCATCACACCCGACCGCTGGACCTCGACGATCCCGTAGTCGGACAGCAACGCCTCGAAGTCGTTCACCTTGTCGGGTGTGCCCTCCATGCTGACCGTGAGCTTGCCGGTGCTCACGGCGAGGATGCGGCCCTTGAAGATGTCGACGAGCTCGAGCACCTGCGAGCGCGACTCCTGTGGCGCCTCGACCGTGGCCAGGATCAGCTCCCGCTCGACGACGTCGGGCGGGCCGAGCTGCGCGATCTCGACGACGTTGATCAGCTTGAACAGCTGCTTCACGATCTGCTCGATCGGGGCCGATTCGGCATCGACCACGATCGTGAACCGCGACATCGTCGGGTCGGTGGTCGGCGCCACGTTGAGCGAGACGATGTTGTAGCCGCGGCGGGCGAACAGGTCGGCCACCCGGGCGAGCACGCCGGCCTTGTTCTCGACGAGGACGGCGATGGTGTGGGACGACATGGTTCCGGGGCGGTTCATCGCTGGCTCTCCTTGGAAGCGGCGCGGCGATCGGCGCCGAGCGCACCGGCGGCGCGATCGGCGTCGAGCATCGACTGCTGGGACGGGTCGACGATCACGTCGTCGTTCGAACCACCTGCGGGGACCATCGGATAGACGTTCTCCTCCTCGGCGATCCGGAAGTCGACCACCACCGGACGGTCGTTGATCTCGTTGGCTTGGGCGATGACGTCGTCGACCTCGTCGGGGTCCTCGACGCGGAACGCCACGGCCCCCATCGACTCCGACCACTTCACGTAGTCGGGGAAGTCCCGACCGAACGAGACCTCCGAGTAGCGGCGGTCGTAGAACAGCTCCTGCCACTGGCGGACCATGCCCAGGTAGGAGTTGTTGAGCAAGGCGACCTTGATCGGGATGTTCTCCACCGTGGCGGTGATCATCTCCTGCCCCGTCATCTGGAAGTTGCCGTCGCCGTCGACCGCCCAAACGGTGCGGTCAGGCATGCCCATCTTCGCCCCGAGTGCAGCGGGCACCGAGAAGCCCATCGTGCCGAGCCCGCCCGAGTTGATCCAGGTGTAGGGATGGTCGAACTGCCAGTACTGCGAGGCCCACATCTGGTGCTGCCCGACGCCGGAGGTGACGATCGTGTCGTCGGGCGAGAGCTCGGCGAGGCGTTCGAGCACGTACTGGGGCTTCAGCTCGCCGGTCGCCTCCCGGTCGTAGGTGAGCGGATACTTCTCCTGCCAGCCCGACAGCGTCGAGCGCCAGGCGGTGTGATCGGCCACGGCCTCGGCGCCGCCGACCTCGGCCAGACGGGTGAGCATCTGCTCCATCGCGATGCGGCAGTCGCCGACGACCGAGACATCGGGTCGGCGGACCTTGCCGTGCTCGGCCGGGTCGATGTCGACGTGCACGATCTTGGCTCCGGGAGCGAACGCCCCGACCTTGCCCGTCACCCGATCGTCGAATCGGCTGCCCATGGCGATCAACAGGTCGGCCTGTTGGATCGCGGTGATCGCCGTGTAGTTGCCGTGCATCCCCGGCATACCGAGGCACAACTCGTGTGAGTCGGGGAACGCACCACGCGCCATCAGCGTGGTCACGACCGGGGTGTTGGTCCGTTCGGCGAGCGCCAACAGCGCCTCGGCTCCTCGGGCCTTCAGAACGCCACCACCGACGTAGAGCACCGGGCGCTCGGCCGAACGGATCAGCTCGACGGCGTCGGCGATCGACGAGGCCGACGGCGTCATGTCGGGCTGATAGCCGGGGAGGTTCAGCTCGGTCGGCCAGTACCAGTCGAACCACGCATCGGGGTTCGCCGGCGAGACGATGTCCTTCGGCACGTCGACGAGCACCGGACCGGGGCGGCCGGTGGTGGCGATGTGGAACGCCTCGGCGATCGCCATCGGGATGTCCTCGGCCCGGGTGACGAGCGTGTTGTGCTTGGTGATCGACCGGGTGATGCCGGTCGTGTCGCACTCCTGGAAGGCGTCGGTGCCGATCGCCGGAAGGGCGACCTGACCGGTGATGCAGACCATCGGCACCGAGTCGAGCATCGCGTCGGCGAGCGGGGTGACCACGTTCGTGGCGGCGGGACCGGAGGTCACGACCACCACACCGGGCTTGCCCGTCGCATGGGCGTATCCCTCGGCGGCGTGGCCGGCGGCCTGTTCGTGGCGCACCAGCACGTGGCGGATGCCGGAGTCCAGGATCGGGTCGTACGCCGGGAGGATGGCGCCGCCCGGATAACCGAACATCACCTCGACGTCGGCGGCTTCGAGGCTCTTGATCAGTGCGGACGCACCGTCGATGCGTTGGCCTGGGGTGGTCATGGTGGAAGTGTGCTCCTGAGGAGACGAATCGGGACGGGAGTCGGCGAGCGGTTCCGGCTTCCGGCAGTGCGAGCGCCCCGGAAAACCGAAACGGCCTCCCCGAAAGGGAGGCCGAGCGCACGCTGATGAACCGCAGCGTGCGCTACGAGAGAATTACCACGAGGACGGCGGCGTTGCGGTTCACGGCGATGAGTCAAGCACGCACGCCGCCCCACGACAACCCGCTTGCTCGAGTGGGGGGCGGCGCACCTGCTCAGACGAGCCAGAGTCAGACGAGCAACGCGTCCGTGCAGATCTCGACCAGCGCCGGACCGTCGAGCGCGATCGCCGCCGACAGAGCAGCGTCGAGCTGTGAGGGTTCGGTCACCCGCGTGCCCGAGATCCCGCACGACTCGGCGAAGGCGGCGAAGTCGGGGTTGACGAGCGACGTCTGCCAGACGGCGAAGTCACCCGAGCGCTGCTCCTTCGAGATCTTGCCGAGCTCACCGTTGGTCAGGACGACGTGGGTGATGTCCATGTCGTACTTCGACAGCGTCGACAGCTCCATTGCGTACTGCCCGAGGCCACCGTCGCCCGAGATCGAGATGACCTTGCGGCGCTTCCCCTCGGGCACGAGGGTCGGATCACCGACGGCCGCCCACGACCCCATCGCGGCGGGAAGGGCGAAGCCGATCGAACCGAGGTAGCCCGACATGAGCACGTCCTGCGCCCCGCCGACCTCGAAGTACCGGCCGAAGGAATAGGCGTTGTTGCCGACGTCGATACAGAGCACGGCGTCGGCGGGGGCGTGTTCGGCGAGCGACTCGAACACCGAGACCGCGTTGAGGCCGGAACCCTCGTCGGCGAGACGGCTGGCCTTCTCGGCCCGCCAGACCTCCCAACGGGAGGCGACCTCGGCTTCGAGCTGACGTCGGGGTCGGTCGGCCAGCGCCTCGGCCAGCAGATCGCACGTGACCCCCGCGTTGCCGTGCACCGGCACCGTCACGGGGTGGAAACGACCGAGCGCCATCGGGTCGTCGTCGATCTGCACGATCGGCTTGTAGCTGCTGATGCCGGTGTGGTTCGAGAACGACACACCGATGGCGATGATCAGATCCGACTCGTTCATGAACCAGCTGGCCACCGGCGTACCGGAACGGCCGAGCACACCGCAGCCGAGCGGGTGGCGATCGGAGATCTGGCCCTTGGCCTTGAACGTCGTGGCGACCGGGGCACCGATCGACTCGGCGAACGTGATGACCCGGTCCATCTCGGCCCGGGCACCGGCGCCGACCACCACGAGCGGGCGGGCGGCGTCGCCGATCGCGGAGACAGCCTCGTCGAGCACGTCGGCCGGCGGACGGATCGCCCGCGAGCCGGTGCGGCCGTCGGGGCCACCGACGGGAGCGTCGGATGGCATCGGCTGGACCTCGTCGGGCAGCGTGAGATGCGAGACCGACCGACCGACGATCGCCGACTTCGCGGCGAGCGACGCCAGCTCGGCGTGGTCACTGCCGGCGTGCATGGCCTGGTTGAAGGTGGCGACGTCGCTGAACGCCGCGACCAGGTCGAGGTCCTGGAAGGCACCCCGTCCCTTCGCTTTCGACGGCACCTGACCCGTGAGGGCGAGGATCGGCGCGCCGTCGACCTTGGCGTCGTAGAGACCGGTGAGCATGTTGGTCGAGCCGGGGCCGGCGATACCGAAGCAGCCGGCGAGGCCGCCGGTCAGCTTGCCGAAGGCACTCGCCGCGAACGCCGCGGCGCCCTCGTGGCGGATGCCGATGAACCGGAAGCCACCCGACTCCTCGGCCTCGCGCATCGCGTCGGCGAAGCCGAGGTTCGAGTGACCGACCATGCCGAACACCGTGGTGAGCCCCCAGTTGCGGAGCGTGCCGACGATGACGTCGGACACCGTGCGTTCCCGCGGGGCCGGGTCGGGCAACTCGACATAGACCCCGTCGTCGCGCACCTCGGTCGGGAAGTTCGACGGCTCGTCGTCGAACGGCGGCGGCGGCGAGCCGGTGAGCGGGTCGTAGTCGTAGCCGTGCCACGGGCAGCGCAACACCCAGGTCGGCTCGCCGTCGGGCCCGGGCTTGCCCGGTTCGATGGCTCCTTCACCGAGGGGGCCGCCCTGATGGGGGCAGTGGTTGTCGAGCGCCCCGAACTGCCCTTGGTGATGCGTGAGACACAATGTGTGGGTGCCGATCGTGACGGTGGTGACCCGACCCTCCGGGAGATCGTCGGGATCGAGCGCCTTGTGCCAGGTCGTTGTGGGGTCGGTCATCGTGACGTCTCCAGTTCGGTGAGGGTGGTCGACACGGCGAGTGCCGGTGAGGCCAACACGGTTCGGTCGGTGATTCGTTCCCCGAGCGCCGCCATCGAGCCCTGGGCGAGCACGACGGTGCGGTCGGGGTGGATGCGTTCCTCGATCGCGGTGGCGAGCGTGTCGAGGTAGCCGGGCTGGTCGCCGGCGAGGAACCGTTCCCACGCCTCCGGCACGGCCACGACCTCGATCTCGGGGGTCGTGTCCGCGGCCGAAGCCTCCTCGGCGAGCAGGGCGAGGGTCGGCTCGATCGTCGCCTCGAGGGCGACGACGACGGCCAGCGGCACACCGCCGGCCACGGCGGCTCGGGCCATCGGGCGGTCGACCCGGATCACGTCGTCGCCGAGCTGCTCGGCGAGGCCGCCGAGGGTCGAGCACGTACACACGATCCGATCGGCGCCGGCGGAGCGGAGGTCGGCGATCGCCGCGGCGACCTCGTCGGTGACCGACGCGGGGCCGGCGGCTGCTGCTCGGGCGAGCAGATCGGCATCGACGATCTCGACGACCGCGACCGCGCCACCGTGATCCGCGACCAGCGAACGAAATGTCGTCACGTGTACGTCTGCGGTGTGGAGGAAGCCGATCGTCGCGATGGCCGCATGCTCGCACAGCCGTTGTCGTCGCGCCGCTCGGATCGGGCGTCTTCGTCGACCCGGGAACGAGGTTGTCGCGGAACGACCACGGGTTGGCCGGTTGTGACCGGCCGGCCCGGGTTCGCGGCTCGGTGCCTCAGCGGGCGACCGTGCCATCCGATGCCCACAGGATGACCTCGGCGTCAGCCACGGCCGACAGGTCGGGATAGCCGCCGCCGCTCAGCCGGACCGCATCGCCAGCGCCGAGCCGGCGGCCCTCGAGCTCGACATCGCCCCGGGCGACGAAGAGGTGGGCGAAGGGCGCTTCGGGCAGGTCGACCCGCTCGCCGGCGGTCAGACGACCGACGTACAGCGACGCGCCGGCCTGCTGGAACGAGATGGCGCCGTCACCACGACCGGTCGCCACGGGCACGAGGCCGCCCTCGGCGAGCAGGTCGTTGACGTCGGACTGCGCGTAGCCGGGCTTGACGCCGGCGGTGTCGGGCACGACCCACATCTGCACGAAGTGCACCGGGTCGGTCTTCGAGTGGTTCATCTCCGAATGCCAGATGCCCGAACCGGCCGTCATGCGCTGGGCGAGGCCGGGGTAGATGACGCCCTTGTTGCCCTCCGAGTCGGCGTGCTCGAGCTCGCCGTCGAGCACCCACGTGACGATCTCCATGTCGCGGTGCGGATGGGTCGAGAAGCCGGTGCCGGGGGCGACGATGTCGTCGTTCGAGACGATCAACAGGCCGTGGCCGATGTTGTCGGGGTCGTGGTGCTGCCCGAACGAGAAGGAGTGGTGGGAGTCGAGCCACCCGACGTCGGTGTGGAACCGGGACGACGCCGGGCGGACGTCGACGAACGGGGTGGCATCAGGGGCGGCGGACGGTGAGGGAGCCATGGGGAGGGACCTCCGTTCAGGCGATCGTTGCAATCGCAATCATCAGGACACGATGGACAACGTCATTGCAACTGCAATCATTCCCGATCTACCGTCGAATCCATGCCGGCCACCCGACCCGATGCCGAACGCCTCGCCGTCTGGCGCTCGTTCCTCGTCGCCCACGCCCGGGTGACCGAGCTCCTCGACGCCGACCTGCGAGCGCGACACGACCTCCCGCTCACCTGGTACGACGTGCTGGTCCAGTTGTCGGAGGCCGGTGGCGACCTGACGATGTCGACGCTCGCCGACCGGGTGTTGCTGTCGCGCAGCAACTGCACCCGACTGGTCGACCGCATGCAGCAGGCCGACCTCGTCGAACGGCGTCCCGACCCCGACGACCACCGACGGGTCCACGCGGTGCTCACGGGCGATGGACGGGCGATGCTGCGCCGGGCCGCCCGGACCCACCTCGCCGGCGTCGACCGCTGGTTCACCTCAGGACTCCACGAAGGCGCGGGCACGGCGATCGGGCCGGCCCTCGACGAGATCAGTCGACGGGCGTCGGACGACTGAGTCGCACCCGGCTGCGGAACGAGTCCATCGGGCGACCCGTCTCAGCGTCGATCACGAGGGGCCGGACCGCTGCGCCGGTCTCGGCGTCGACCAACTCGACCGACGGCGCCTCGCCGAACATCCAGTCCTCACCGAACCGCCACATCGCCGACAGCACCGGCCAGAGCGCCCGACCCTTCTCGGTGAAGCGGTACTCCCAGCGCACCGGGCGTTCGGAGTACTGATGCTTCTCGACGATGCCCTCGTCGATCAACCGGTTGAGGCGTTGCGTGAGCACCGCTCGGCTGATGTCGAGTGCCTCGACGATCTGTTCGAACCGTCGGCGACCGGCGAACAACTCGCGCAGGACGAGGGGCGTCCACCAGTCGGCGAGCAGGTCGGTCGTCCGGGCGATCGGGCAGTACGCGTCGTCGAACCGGGTGCGGCGCATCAGCCGACGGCTTCGAGTCGAGCCGGCACGTGCTTGTGCCACGGGGTCCCGGCGATGTCGTCCTTCCAGGCGTTCCAGGTCAGCTCGTTCGGCGCCACACCGGTCGCCTCCGGGTCTCCGCCCGCCGGGGAGTAGTCGAGTCCCATGCCGTTCGGCAGCGCGATGTGGCCGGGTCGATACGTGTCGTTGACCTCGACGGTCGCGACCGCCGTGCCCGCCTCGGTGGTGATCCGCACTCGGCGACCGTCCTCGACGCCGACGGCAGCCGCGTCGTCCGGATGCATCCGCAGCGCACCCTCCGGATCGCGCTTCCGCCACGCCGGATCGCGCACGATCGTGTTGGCCGTGAACGCCCGGCGCTCACCGGCGGAGAGAATGAACGGGTACTCCTCGGTCGCATGCGTCGCCGGCAGATCGGCGAGGCCGGCGAGCCGCCCGAGCATCTCGGGCAGGTCGAGCTGGATCTTGCGGTCGGTCGTGTTGAGGAAGTCGAACGAGTCGTCGTACTCGTGGCGCGTGAACACCACCCCGTCGCGGGACTCGACCATCGCGTCGAACAATGCGTCGCCGAGGGCCTGGCCCTCACCCTCGTGACCGGCGGCCTTCACGGCCTCGGGATATTTCATCGCGGTCTGCTGCGCGCTGAACCACATCGCCGCTGCGCCGGCCATGCCCTCCGGCAGGGTCCGGCCGAGGGTCTCGTAGAGCACCACCGAGCCGATCGCGCCGAGTGTCGGGTTCCCCATCGCCGCCTCCATGAAGGCGGCGGCGAACGCCTCTCGCGACTCCTCGGCGGCGGCGCGCAGCGGCGCCAGGATCTCGTCGTCGATCAGGCCGAGCTCGCGAGCGAACCGGCTGTGGATCTCCGGCTCCGACAACGTGCCGCCAAGCGGCTCGACGATCGGGGCCCGCAGCGTCATCGAGTTGTCGGGGAACGAGAGGCTGAAGAACGTCGTCTCGACCTTCTCGTACTGACTCGACGCCGGCAGTACATAGGTGGCGTGGCGGGCCGTCTCGGTCATGAAACAGTCGATGACGACCGAGCACTCGAGGGCGGCCATCGCCTCGCGCCACTCCCCCGAGTCGGCCAATGAGTGCACCGGATTCGCCGACTCGATGAACATCGCACGGACCCGGTCGGGGTGATCGGTCAGGATCGTCGCCGGGATGTCGTTGCACGGCACGAGTCCGGAGATGATCGCCGCGCCGGTGACCGGCTCGGCCGGCTCCTTGCCGGACGCCGAGTAGTTGAAGAGGGGCACCATCGAGCTGTGCCCGGTCATCGCACCGGGGCGTCCGAAGCTGCCCACCAGCACCCACATCAGCTTCTGGAGATACGACACGAGCGTCGAGTTCGGTGCCATCTCGATGCCGAGATCCTCGAGCACCGACACCGACTCGGCGTCGGCGATGCGCTGCGCCGCCTCGGCGATCTGGGCCATCGGGATGCCGGAGCGATCGGCGAAGTCGGCGACCGGCACGTCGGTGAGGGCGGCGAGCACGGCGTCGGCACCGTCGGTGTTCTCGGCCAGCCAGGACCGATCGATCATCCCGCCCTGGACGAGCTGTCCGCAGACCGCGGCGATGGCGAACGCATCGGTGCCCGGCACGACCTGGAGATGGAGGTCGGCCATCGACGCCGTCTCGGTCACCCGCGGGTCGATCACGATCATCGACCGCGACTCGTCCGCGGCGATGGCCTTCAACACCCGGCGGGTCTGATCGAATCCGTGGGAGTGCCACGGATTCTTCCCGACGAAGATCGAGAGCTCGGCGTGATGGAAGTCGCCGTGGGTGTGGGTGTTGAACATCCGCCCGTCGACCCACGCCTCGCCGGTCTTCTCCTGTGCGAGTGCGTTCGACCGGCGCGTCATGCCGAACGCCTTGCGTGTCGCGGCCCCGTAGGCACCGACGAGGTGGTTCCCCTGGCCACCACCGCCGTAGTACATCGTGGCGTCGCCACCGATCTCGGTGAGCTTGGCGGTGATCTCCGAGATGGCGGTGTCCCAGTCGATCTCGTCGTAGCCGCCCTCGGCGTTGCGACGGAGCGGGCTCGTGAGGCGGCCGGTCGAGTTCTGGTAGTGGTCGAGCCGGAGGGCCTTCTCACACGTGTAGCCCTCGGAGGCGACGTGGGCCTTGTTGCCCCGCACCCGCTCGAAGCGGCGACCGTCGTCGCCCCCCAGGCGGACCTCCACACCGCAGTTGCAGCTGCAGAGGATGCAGACGGTCTTGTGCCAGTCGGATCGCTCACTCATGACGGGTCCCCTTCGTCGACGCAGACACCCGGCATGCCGAGTGCGTTCTATGAACGAACGTAGTCAGCCGGGTCGGTCCGGTGCCAATGGAGACCGCCGGTAGCGTTCGGGACATGTCCGCACCACTCCGGCTGGAGTTCACGACCTCGGCAGACCGGGTCGAGCGTCTACCCGAGACCGCGGTCGAGGTCGCCATCGTCGGGCGGTCCAACGTGGGCAAGTCCTCGCTGATCAACGCCCTCGCCAACCGCAAGGCCCTGGCCCGCGTCTCGAACACACCGGGCCGCACGCGGCTGCTCAACCTGTTCGCGCTGGCCGACGGTGGGGCCGTGATGGACCTGCCCGGCTACGGCTACGCCAAGGCGTCGAAGACCGAGCGTGCCGGCTGGGCCGACATGATCGAGGACTATCTCCTCGAGCGCGAGTCTCTCGAGATGGTCGTGGTGCTCGTCGACGGATTGGTCGGCCCGACCGAACTCGACCAGGACATGCTGGCCTGGCTGCGTTCTCATGAGCTCCCGCACACGGTCGTCGCCACCAAGCACGACAAGGTGAAGTCGTCGAAGCGTGAGCGTCGCAAGCGCGATCTCGCCGAGGGATGTCAGCTCGAGAAGGGCGACGTCATCTGGGTGTCGTCACAGTCCGGCGTGGGGATCGATCGCCTGCGCGGTCTCGTGACCTCGTGGCTCAGCGCCGACTGAGGATCAGACCGACACGCCCGTCTGCGTCTCGAGCTTCCGGTTCCGCTGCTCGGAGAACACGATGGCGGCGATCAGCATCGCGACGATGATGCCGAGCGAGACCCAGGTGTTGAGGTGGTACCACGGGCTCGCGACCATCTTCAGGCCGACGAACATCAGGATGCCGCCGAGGCCGTGCGACAGGTAGTGGAACCGCTCCTTGGCGTCGGCCAGGAGGAAGTACATCGCACGGAGCCCGAGGATCGCGAAGGCGTTCGACGCGAACACGATGTAGGGCTCATTGGAGACCGCGAGCACGGCCGGGACCGAGTCGACGGCGAAGATCACGTCGGTGAACTCGATCACGACGAGTGCCGCGAACAGCGGCGTGGCGGCCCGCGTCCCGTCCTTCAGCGTGGTGAAGAAGTTGTGACCGTCGAGCTCCTCGCTCACCGGCATGAACCGCTTGAGGATGCCGAGACCGGCGGTGGACGTGTTCTCCCCCTCGTCATCGCGGTGTCGCAGCACCCGGATGCCCGTGATGATCAGGAAGATGCCGAAAACGACGAGCAGGAACGCGAACCGGGCGATGAGCGCGGTGCCGAGGAAGATGAAGATGGCGCGGAGGACGAGCGCGCCGAAGATGCCCCAGAACAACACCCGGTGCTGGTACTTCAGCGGGATGTTCATCGTCGAGAACATGATCGCCCAGACGAAGACGTTGTCGACGCTGAGCGACTTCTCGATCAGGTAGCCGGAGATGTACTCACCGAATGCATCGCCGCCGTAGACCGCGAACATGACGGCGCCGAACGCGAGACCGCAGGCGACCCAGACGCTCGACTCGAGCAGCGCCTCCCGCCCGGTCGGCTCGTGGTCGTCACGGTGTCGATACAGATCGATCGCCAGCATGATGGCGATCGCGATCAGCAGACCGATCCACGCGGCAGCGCTGACGTCCAGGTCGACGAAATTCTCACGGGCTTCGACGGCGAACACGGCGCCAGTCTGCCCGCTGGGCGGACCGGACGGTTGGCTCCCGCCCGATTCGACGCAGCGACATCACCTCAGCGAGGTGGCATCACCGCACGTCGGCGAGCGAGCCGTCGCCGGATCGCACCCTCGGCATCCAGCGCCGAGCGCCCCCCGATCAGGAGCAGCAGACCGAACACGGTCGCGATCAGGATGTCGTTCGGGCCGGTCACAGGAAGCTCTTCCCGTTCACCGAGCACCATGACCTCCTCCTCATCGGCCCCATCGACCACCGTGGTCGTCGAGCCGGCGTCGTCCGCCTCGTCGATCGTCGTCGGGGGCAACTCCCGGACGGTCGTGGAGGTGACGGCGCTCTCGACCGTCGTGCTGGTCTGGGCGACGCCGGCATCATCGGCGCCGAGCGAAGAACAGCCGGCCAGGGCCAGAGAGGTGGCGAGGATCGCCGGGGCGCCGAGTCGACGGATCGACTCGAACGTGATGCGGGTGAACATGCATCCAATGTCGCGTTCGCCTTCACCCACCGGCGATGGGTGGAACCCCCCGGGCCGGGGCCGGTGGAACTTGCCCAGCCGACCGGGTCGGACGACGCACGTCGTACCGGCGGGCCCCGGCCCGAGGAACTGACGCCGATCTGACTCAACAACCGATGGTGCGGCGCCGACCGGTGAACCATGGCGCCGCGACCGAGCATGAAGAACTGGCTGTCCCTGATGTGGAAACACCGCATGGTGACCGACACCGAGGAGTGGCAGACCAAGGTGGCGTTCGAACAGATGATGCTCGCGAACGGTTTCGACCGCCGGGCGACGCCGCAAGCGGAGTTCCCAGAGCGCGAAACCCTCGACTGAGGCTTCCGGAGCACGGCGGCGACCACGGAGCCCACCGAACCGCTCAGGTAGGGTCCGCTCGTGATCGAGCCCGACCTCTACCGCTTCGACACGCTGAGCCTGCATGCCGGCCAGCGTCCCGACCCGACGACCGGTGCCCGAGCGGTGCCGATCTACTACACGACCTCGTACACGTTCGACGGCACCGACGATGCGGCGGCGCTGTTCAACCTCGAAGCACCCGGCCACATCTACTCGCGGATCTCGAATCCGACGGTCGCCGTGTTGGAGGAACGACTCGCCGCCCTCGACGGAGGCGTCGGCGCCGTGGCCACCGCCTCCGGCACCGCCGCCCTCCATCTCGCCGTGGCGACCCTGTGTTCCGCGGGTGACCACATCGTCGCCTCTCGGAACCTCTACGGCGGCTCGATCAACGCCATGCGTCTCACGTTCCCCCGGTTCGGTATCACCACAACGTTCGTCGATCCGCGCGACCACGACGCCATCGCCGCCGCGATCCAACCGAACACGAAGCTCGTGTACGGCGAGACACTCGGCAACCCCGGCATCGAGGTGTTCGACGTGCCCGCGGTGGCCGAGATCGCCCACGCCAACGGTCTGCCGCTGATGATCGATGCGACGTTCTCCACCCCGTACCTCTTCCAGCCGATCCGCCACGGCGCCGACATCGTCATGCACTCGGTCACGAAGTTCCTCGGTGGCCACGGTGTGGCCCTCGGTGGGGTGATCGTCGACGGCGGCCGCTTCGATTGGGCAGCGTCGCGGATGGCCGACGGCTCCCCCCGATTCCCGACCCTGGTCGAGCCGTACGAGGGGTATCACGGCATCTCGTTCGCCGAGGAGTTCGGTCCGTCCGCGCTCGGGCAACGGGCCCGAGCCGAGGGACTCCGCGACTTCGGCGCCTCGATGAGCCCACAGAACGCGTTCACGCTCCTGCAGGGGATCGAGACGCTGCCGCTGCGGATGCAGCGCCACGTCGCCAACACCGACGCGGTCATCGACATGTTGCTGTCGAACGACGCCGTCGCCTGGGTCAAGCATCCACGGGTGCCGGACCATCCCGATCACGACCTGGCCACCCGACTCCATCCCCGGGGTGCCGGTGCCATCCTGTCGTTCGGCGTGAAGGGCGGCCGCGATGCTGGGCGGAAGTTCATCGAGTCGGTGCAGTTGGCATCGCACCTCGCGAACGTCGGCGACGCCAAGACACTCGTCATCCACCCCGGGTCGACGACCCACGGGCAGCTCACCCCAGAACAGCTCCTCGATGCGGGCATCTCCGAAGACCTGATCCGCCTGTCGGTCGGGTTGGAGGACCCCGACGACATCGTCGAGGATCTGGCCAAGGCGCTGAAGGCGAGCCAGCGATGATCACCGAGGTCGACGGGATCCAGGTCCACGGCGCCGTCGGCGGTGTCGCCTGGGGAGACCGGACCGATCCGGTCGCCGTGCTCGTGCACGGTGCCGGGATGGACGCCACCGTCTGGAATCTCCAGACCCGCTACCTCGGCGCTCGCGGCGTGCGGGCCGTGGCGGTCGACCTGCCAGGTCACGGCTCGACCCCCGGTCCGGTGATCGACTCGGTCGAGGCGATGGGGACCTTCCTCGTCGCCTACATCGACGCCCTCGATGTCGGTCCGGTCACGGTGATCGGACATTCCATGGGCACGTTCATCGCGATGGAAGCCGCCGCGAGTCGGCCCGATCTGATCGACGCCGTCGTGCTCATGGGAACCGGCGCCGCGATGCCCGTGCACCCCGAACTGCTGGCGGCTGCACGCGACGATGTGCCACGTGCGGCAGCGCTGATGTCGGGCTGGTCCCACGACCCGGGCTCGAAACTCGGGCGCAACCCCGCCCCCGGTCTCTGGATGGCCGGCGGATCGCAGGCGCTGATCGAACGCTCCGCCCCCGGGGTGCTGTCGAACGACCTCGAGGCCTGCAACGCGTACACCCGGGCGTCGGCGACCGCGGCCGAGGTGACCTGCCCGGTCACCGTCGTCATGGGCACCGCCGACAAGATGACACCGCGACGCTCCACGGCGGCGCTGCTCGAGGTGTTGCCCGATGCCACCACCGTCGCGATCGACGGCGCCGGTCACATGATGATGCACGAGGACCCGAAAATGGTACGCAACGTCCTGGCCGCACTTCTCTGACCTAGGGTCGCGCCTCGATCCACCCGGACCACCGAGGAGTGCTCATGTCCGAATCCGTGCTCGATCGTCGTCAGTTCTACATCAACGGCAGCTGGGTGGACCCGGCCGCCACGAATGATCTCGACGTCATCAACCCGGCAACCGAGGATGTCTGCGCCGTCATCTCCCTCGGCGACCAGGCCGACACCGACGCCGCGGTGGCCGCCGCGGCGGCTGCCTTCCCCGGGTGGGCGGCCACCCCCGTCGAGGAGCGGATCGCGCTGCTCGAACGGCTGCTCGAGGTCTACAAGGCCCGCGCCGGCGAGATGGCCGAGGCCATCTCGTTGGAGATGGGCGCGCCGATCTCCATGTCCTCGACGCAGCAGGTCGGCGCCGGCCTCGGCCATCTCGCGTCGATCATCGCGACACTGAAGGAGTTCGAGTTCGAGTCGCCGCTGGGTGACCACGCCCCCGACAACGCGATCCTCCACGAGCCGGTCGGTGTCTGTGCGTTGATCACCCCGTGGAACTGGCCGATGAACCAGGTGACCCTCAAGGTCGCTCCGGCGCTCGGTGTCGGCTGCACGATGGTGCTCAAGCCGAGTGAGGTGGCGCCACTCAGCGGGTCGCTGTTCGCCGACATGGTGCACGAGGCCGGCTTCCCGGCCGGTGTGTTCAACATGGTCCACGGCGACGGTCCCGGGGTCGGCACGCAGCTGAGCGGCCATCCCGACGTCGACATGGTCTCGTTCACCGGCAGCACCCGAGCCGGCACCGCGATCACCAAGAACGCCGCCGACACGGTGAAGCGAGTCGCCCTCGAGCTCGGCGGCAAGGGAGCGAACATCGTCTTCGCCGACGCCGACGACAAGGCCGTCACCCGCGGGGTCGCCCGCTGCTTCAACAACACCGGGCAGAGCTGCAACGCTCCGACCCGGATGCTCGTCGAGCGATCGATCTACGACGCCGCGATCGAGACCGCCAAGGCCGCCGCGGAAGCGACCGTCGTCGGCGACCCCTCCCAGGAAGGCCGCCACATCGGCCCGGCCGTGAGCCAGGCCCAGTGGGACAAGATCCAGGGCCTCATCGCCAAGGGTGAGGAAGAAGGTGCTCGTCTCGTCGCTGGTGGCACGGGTCGGCCCGACGGGTTCGAGGCCGGGTACTACGTGAAGCCCACGGTCTTCGCCGACGTCGATCCCGACATGACGATCGCTCGCGAGGAGATCTTCGGTCCGGTGCTGTCGATCATGCCGTTCGACACCGAGGAAGAAGCGATCGCGATCGCCAACGACACGCCGTACGGGCTGACCAACTACGTGCAGACCACCGACAACGCCAAGGCCCGTCGTGTCGCCCGCCAGCTCCGCTCCGGAATGGTCGAGATGAACGGCCTCGTCCGCGGTGCTGGTGCACCCTTCGGCGGCTACGGCCAGTCCGGCAACGGACGCGAAGGTGGGACCTGGGGGATCGAGGAGTTCCTCGAGGTCAAGTCGGTCGCCGGCTGGAACGTCGTCTGATCCCCAAATTGCGGCGCCCGAGCAGACGGGGTCTGCTCGGGCGCTGACAATCGATCGATTCCTGCTCGCCAGCCGCAATTTGATTGGCGCTGTGGAGCTCGCTCAGCCGGCGACGTGGTACTCGCCGTCGAGGCCGAGGAACTCGAGCGAGTCGCCCTCACCCCGGTAGAACGTCTCGGCACCGGCGTCGCGCAGCACCTGCAGCATCGCCGGCACCTCGCCGCCCTCGGCCTCGATCCGCTCGATGACCTTGGCGGGGCCGAGGTGGTCGAGCATCTCGAACGGGCCCTTGGCCCAGTTGAAGCCCCAGCGGATGGCGTTGTCGATGTTGAGCACGTCGTCGGCGATCTCCGGGATGAGGTCGGCGGCGTACCGCAGCGTGCCGCCGAAGACCTGCCAGGCGAGCTCGCCGGCCATCGAGTCCTCGAAGATCACCGCACCGAGATCCGCCGAGACTCCGGTGAGGTCGGGGGCAACGGTGTCGCGCCACTCCTGGTCGATGAGGTCGAACGTCTCCTTCTTCTTGGAGCCGTCCTCGAGCTTCTGGACCCGACCGAAACCACCGAGCGCTCGGGCCTTGCGGCCGAGTTGGCCACGGTCGTGCATGGCCTGTTCGACTTCCGGGAATTCGGTGTAGGCGTGGCCCAGGTCGCCGTCCGGCAGGTTCACCGCGAGGTTCTTGCCGACGAGCTCCATCACATCCAGCCCGATCAGATCGATCAGTCCGTAGAGCCCGGTCGGCGGGAGACCCACCGGCTTGCCGAGCACGGCGTCGACGGTTTCCTGCTTCATACCGTTCATGAGGAACGGCTTGGCGAGGTGGAGACCGGACAGCATGAAGAAACAACCGATCCGGTTGCCGATGAAGTTGACGGTGTCCTTCGCCCGCACGACGCCCTTGTCGAGCTGGTTGGCACCGAACGACGCGAACGCCTCGACGACCTCGTCGTCGGTGTCCTCACCCGGGACCAGCTCGAACAGCTTCATCACCTGCACGGGGTTGAAGAAATGGGTGATCGCGACGTCGCGGCGGAGTTGCTCGGACATGCCCTCGGTGATGTCCCGCAGCGGGATGCCCGAGGTGTTCGACGAGATGACCGAACCCTCCCGACGCAGCTCGTCGAGCTTCGGGAAGAGCTCCCGCTTCACGTCGAGATCTTCGATGATGGCCTCGCAGATCCAGTCGTAGTCGGCGATCTTGTCGAGGTCGTCGGCGATCGTGCCGGTGGTGACGAGGTGCTGGTGCTCCTCGGCGACTGCCCCGAGGGCGCGCTCGACGGCTTCGGTCGAGACGTCGAGCATGAGGACCTTGCAGCCGGCGGCGGCCGATGCCGCAGCGATGCCGGACCCCATGGTTCCGCACCCGATGACGGCGACGGATTCGATCTGACGAGACATGCGTTGACCCCTGGCTTGTGGCGACGGCGGCTCCACCGATCCGGTGGGCGGCGCCCATTCTGGCGCTGAGCGGGGGCGTTTCACCCGCTCGCCTAACGGATCGGGAACGGAACGCGAAACCGACCGTCAACGGTCGCGAAACGACTCGACGATCGGGGACGACGTCGGCGATCGCTGCCGTTTGCTCCCTCTGTCGGCGGACAACTCGGCCGGCGAGGAACCGCACGGTGCGGTCCGATCCCCCAAGGAGCTACCCCCAGATGACGAACGACGACACGCTCGAACCGAAGACGACCAAGTGGAAGCTGGCTGCCACCCTCGTGGCGCTCGGCCTGGTGGCCGCCGCGTGCGGCTCCGATGCCGCCGACGACGCTGCCACCGCCACCGCCGAGGCCGCCCAGTCCTCCGACGCCGATGGCGACGCCATGGAAGACGAAGA
>JAHDCV010000076.1 GCA_020629695.1 Acidimicrobiales bacterium
CGCCGCGTCGTCGACGTCGTCGGCTCCTCGGTCGTGGTCGTCGCACGCGTCGTCGACGTCGTCGGCTCCTCGGTCGTGGTCGTCGGACGCGTCGTCGTCGTGGTCCGCCGCGTCGTCGTGGTCGTCGGACGCGTCGTCGTCGTGGTCCGCCGCGTCGTCGTGGTCGTCGGACGCGTCGTCGTCGTGGTCCGAACGGTCGTGGGCGTCGTCGGCGGGATGAAGAAGGTGGTGGTGGTGAAGAAGAAGCTGGTCGTCGTGCGCTGCGTCGTCGCCGTTGTCGGGCGGGTCGTGGTGGTGATCCACCGCGTCGTCGTGGTCGTCGGGATCGTCGTCACGGTGGTCGACGGCGTGGTGGCCGTCGTGAGCCGGGTCGTCGACCGCCTCGTGGTCGTGGTTCGCCGGGACTCGCCCGACTGGGGCGGCTCCGTCGACGGCGTGCTCTCGAGCGTGCTGAGCGGCTCGGGCTCCGTCGTGGTCGCCTCGCCGGCACGAATCGTGAAACTCGGTCGGGGGGCCACGGTCACGGTCGACGACCCGACCTGTGTGCCGAGCACCTGGACGTCGCCGTCGGTGGTCGGTGGACCGACCGTCCGGACCTGCACCTCGCCCGCGTCCGGAGGGCGGAAGGTGATCAAGAGCGTGTAGGCGACGATCAGGAGCGCGCCGAACGCGAGCACCGAGCGCCCGGCGACCATCGCGAACCCGCCGCGACGGCGCTCCTCACGTTCCTCTGACCGCCACACGCCGCCGATCCTAGAGCGATCCGACCCACGCGACGCCGCGCCTCCCGGTCAATGGCGAATGGCCTCGAGTGTCAGGAGCAGCCGCTCGTCGACCCGCAACTCGGACATGCGTGGCACGAACCCGCACGCTGCATCGTGATGCCGCACTGCATGCAGATCGGCGCATCCGGGTCGGCGGTCCGAGCACGGGCGTCGGCTTGTTCCAAGGCCGACTCGCTCGACGGCGGATCGACGGCCAGCTCGCCCGAGGTCGTGGTCACGACGGCCTCGTCCACGCCGGGGAGTGTCTGTTGGGTCCGCTCGCCGGTCGTGAAGATCCCCATCTCGGCGCGGATTCCGGCGTCGAGATACAGCACCGCGAGCTTGCGGAAGAGGTAGTCCATGATCGAGGTGGCGATCCGGAGATCAGGATCGTCCGTCATCCCGGCGGGCTCGAATCGCATGCCGGTGAAGGTCTCCACGAACGTGCGGAGCGGCACCCCGTACTGGAGGCCGTGACTCAGGGAGATCGCGAACGCGTCCATGATGCCGGCGAGCGTCGAACCCTGCTTCGAGACCCGGAGGAACACCTCCCCGGGTCGACCGTCGTCGTACTCGCCGACGGTCACGAATCCCTTGCAGTCCGCGACCCGGAACTCGAACGTCTTGGAGCTCCGGTTCCGCGGCAGCTTCTCGCGCACCGGCTTGTAGACGATCCGCTCGACGACGTCGTCGACCACGGCGGCCGGGGTGGTCCCGCCCGAGTCCGACGAGGTCGATCCCGTCGACAGCGGCTGGGCGACCTTGCAGTTGTCGCGGTAGATCGCGACGGCCTTCACGCCCATACGCCACGCGTCGATGTGCAGCTGCTCGACGTCGTCGACGGTGACGTCTTCCGGCATGTTGACGGTCTTGGAGATCGCACCCGAGATGAAGGGCTGGACCGCCGCCATCATCTTCACGTGTCCCAGGTAGTGAATGGTGTTGTCGCCCATCGAGCAGGCGAACACCGGGAGGTGCGCCGGGTCGAGCCCGGGGGCACCGACGATCGAGCCCTTGTCGTCGATCCAGTTCGTGATGGCGATCACGGCGTCGGGTGAGTAGCCGAGCTGCCGCAGCGCCCGGGCGACAGACTGATTGACGATCGTCATCGTCCCCCCGCCGACGAGCTTCTTGAGCTTCACCAGCCCGAGGTCGGGTTCGATGCCCGTCGTGTCACAGTCCATCAGGAGGCCGATGGTGCCGGTCGGGGCGAGGACGGTGGCCTGGGAATTACGCACACCGACCTCGGCGGCCAGCTCGCAGGCATCGTCCCAGGCGCGCTGGGCCGCGGACAGCAGCTCGGTCGGGGCCAGCTCCTCGTCGATCTGGGCCGCGGCCGCCCGGTGCTGATCGAGCACACGGAGCATCGGCTCACGGTTCTCATCGAATCCGGCGAACGGGCCGAGACGGCCGGCGGTACGAGCGGAGGTCGCGTACGCCCGACCGGTCATGAGCGCCGTGATCGAGGCCGCGAGCGCACGCCCCTCGTCGGAGTCGTAGGGAAGCCCGAGATTCATGAGCAACGCCCCGATGTTGGCGTATCCCAGACCGAGCTGACGGAATCGGCGGCTCGTGTCCCCGATTCGTTCCGTCGGGTAGTCGGCACGTCCGACGAGGATCTCCTGCGCCGTGAAGGTCACGTCGATCGCCGACTCGAACCCGTCGATGTCGAACGAGTCGTCGTCACCCAGGAACGTGAGCAGGTTGAGGCTCGCGAGGTTGCAGGCGGAGTCGTCGAGGTGCATGTACTCCGAGCAGGGGTTCGATCCGTTGATCTTCCCGGTGTTCGCCGCCGTGTGCCAACGGTTGATGGTGGAGTCGAACTGCATGCCCGGATCGGCGCACTCCCAACTCGCCTGGGCGAACTGTCGCATCAGGTCGCGCGCTCGCACGGTCCGGATGACCTCGCCCGTCGTGCGGGCGATCAACTGCCAGTCACCGTCGTCGACGACGGCCTGCATGAACTCGTCCGTCACCCGGACGGAGTTGTTGGCGTTCTGGTACTGGATCGAGTGGCTGTCGGCGCCGTCGAGGTCCATGTCGAACCCCGCCTCCCGCAGGACGCGCGCTTTGCGTTCTTCGGTGGCCTTGCACCAGATGAACTCCTCGACGTCCGGATGGTCGATGTCGAGCATCACCATCTTGGCGGCCCGTCGGGTCTTCCCACCCGACTTGATGGTGCCGGCCGACGCATCGGCCCCACGCATGAAGCTCACCGGCCCGGACGCCGTGCCACCACCGGCGAGCAGCTCCTCGCTGCCCCGGATCGCCGAGAGGTTCACGCCGGCGCCCGACCCACCCTTGAAGATCGTGCCCTCTTCGACGTACCAGTTGAGGATCGAGTCCATGCGATCCTCGACCGACAGGATGAAGCAGGCGGATGCCTGCTGGGGGACCCCGGCCACGCCGATGTTGAACCACACCGGCGAGTTGAAGGCCACACGCTGGTGGACGATGAGGTACTTCAGCTCGTCGGAGAAGATCTCGGCCTCGTCGTCGGAGAAGTAGCCGCCCTCGCGTCCCCACGCCGTGATCGTGTCGACGACACGATCGGCCACCTCACGCAGCGACCCCTCCCGCTCCGACGTACCGGGCGTACCGCGGAAGTACTTCTGGGCGAGGATGTTGGTGGCGTTGACCGACCACGTCGACGGAACTTCGACCCCGAGCTGCTCGAATGCGATCTCCCCGGTCTGCCAGTGGGAGATACGGGCGTCCCGACGATCCCAGTCGACGGTGTCGTAGGGATGGTTCCGCCCATCGGTGAAGTGGCGCCGGAGGCCGATCGTCGTTCGTTCGGGGGCAACGGTCATGAGGGGCTCCGGATTCGGGGATGGTGGCGGGGACAGGCGTCGAGCATGCCCGGCGATGATGACAGTGACCGGTTCGAGCCGTGGCAGGTCGAGAGATCAGGCCCCCACCGGCTACTCCGCCCGCTGGCCCCGACCCCCAGGAAGGGCTCGTCTTTGATGTGCCCGCTGTGCCGCCGTACGGCTCGAACCGGTCAACTGTTGCTTCCTCTGAAGGTACGGACGAAACCCTGTGGATCGAAAGCGGACGACCTGTGGATTTCGGTGGAAATCGCGGGGACATCATCGCCCCAGATGGGGACAGCACACCGGACAACGCGCTCCGTGTCGGCCGTGGGGCCCGCGACCACGTAGCGTCGGGACCGTGTTCATCCGACTCGTCGACGCCGGCCGACCCGACTCCCATCGCTCCCCCGAGCTGCCGCCAGAGGCCGTCCGAGCCGCCATTGCCGCCGAAGGACGCGAGGCGCCCGCGGGTCGTCCCTGGGTCATGACGAACATGGTCAGCTCGCTCGACGGAGCGATCGCCACCGAGAGCGGCGTCTCCGGTGCGCTCGGCGGACCGGCCGACGGCACCATGTTCTCGGCCCTCCGCCGTCGCGCCGACGCGATCGTCGTGGGTGCCGGCACCGCGAGGGCCGAGCGGTACCGGCCCGTGTCCGATGCCCTGCTCGTCGTCGTCTCCGGCCGCGGCCGGATGGACGCCGACCTCCCGCTCTTCGGCGATCCCGAACACCGCCCGCTCGTCGTGCTCGGCGCCGACGCCGACCCCGCCGCCGTGGCCGAGTGGTCGGACCGTGCCGACGTCATGCGTGTGACGGGCTCCCACGTCCAGCCGGCCGAAGTGCTGGCGGAGCTGCACCGACGTGCGATCGGTGTCGTGCTCCTCGAGGGCGGCCCGTCCCTGAACGGGCAGTGGATCGCCGCCGACCTCGTCGACGAATGGAACCTCACGCTCTCGCCCGCACTCGTCGGCGGGGACGCCGGCCGTGCGGCGACCGGACCGACGGGCCCGGGGCACCGGTTCACGCTCGATCGTCTCTGGACCAGTGACGACCAGCTCTTCTGCCGCTATCTGCGCGCCTGAGCGGCCTCGCCGGCTCAGCCGAGCAGCTCGTCGAGGAGCCGGACGGCCTCGGCCTCGGCCTGGACGTCGAGCACGTACTGCGCCGAGTTGTTGTAGCCGAACAGCGCCACGGCGTACTGCTCCGGCGTCGACATGCCGGGGACCGACCCACAGAGGTGTCGCGCTGCGGCCAACGCAGCGTCATCGAGATCCTGCGGGTTGATCTCGCCGTCTCCATCGGCGTCGGCGCCGTAGCGCTCCCAGCTCTGCGGGATGAACTGCATCGGGCCCACGGCGCGGTCCCACTCGGTGTCGCCGTCGTAGCGACCCCCATCGGAGTCACCGATGGAGGCGAAGATCACGCCGTCGAGACGCGGGCCGATGATCGGGATCGACGGCGTGCCGTCGAGTTGCAGCTCAGCACCACCGAAGGTCCCGTGGCGACTCTCGATCCGGCCGATCCCGGCGAGCTGCCACCAGGTCGGCGAGCAGCCCGCGGACACGTTCGGCGCCTCGTCGGCGGCCGTGAGGTAGGCACTGACGGCGCGAGGCGTCAGTCCCCCACCGTCGAGCGGCGCACGGAACAATTCGTCACCGACGGCGGTGCGGAGCTGCACGATCTCCTCCCGGAGACCCTCGACCCGCTCGACCACACCGATCCGGGTTTGATCGATGGCCAGCGCAGCGCGCTCCAGATCCTGCAACGATCGCCGACCCTCGCTGAGCGCCGCATCGACGGCGACCTCGGCATCGCGAGCGGCCAGCAGCTCGTCGACGAGGGAGAGACCAGCGTCGCGGGTCAGGACGGGACGGGTCGACGGCGCACCGTCGGGTCGACGATCGAGGCCCTCCAACTCGCCCCCCAGGAATGACGCGACGGCGAAGCCCGAGAGTTGTTCTTCGGCGTCCTCACGGGTCGCGATCGCCTCGCCGCGTGCACGGGCCAAGGCGTCGACTCGCCGCGCGCTGCCGCTGATCCGCGCCCGCATGATGACCAGATCCGCTTCGAGCTCTTCGATCCTCCGTTCGGCCTCCCACACCTCGTCGAACCGCGTGTCGAGTACGTCGATCACGCCGGAGCCGACACCCCGCAGGAGCGGGGAGTCCTGCAACCGGGGATGCAGATCGACCGGTTCGCCGAGCAACTCCTCGAGTGTCCACGCCGGAGGAGCGTCGGCGACGACCTCGGCGAGGTACGGCAGCACGAGCGGCGGCTCGTCGCCCGGACCGGTCTGCCCTCCGGCCGGGATGGCGGCGATCGACAGCTCCACGACGAGCGCGAGCAGGAGCAGCAGCGGCGAGCGCCTGGCGCGCGTGGAGCGTACGGATCCTCGCGAGGCCATCACCAACCATCGGCACCTCCCGCGGTGCCATGAGCTGTGGCCTCAGCTCACCCGAACGACGAACTGGCGGCCGGCCTGGAGCTGGTTCCCACCGTTGAGACGCACGATCTGCTCACCCAGATCGATCCTGGCCGGACCGTCCGCGATGCGCTCGAGTACGTCGTCGAGCGTCTCGCCCTCCTGCACCGTGACGACCAGCTCGCCCCGCACGACGTTCGTGGCGGGCACGGCCTCGGCCCGCGGCGCCACGAGTTGCATCGACAACACCGCGATCGCGACCAGGGTCGCCGCGATCAGGAACTCCCGCAGATGTGGCAGCGCCGACGTGTTCGATGCGCTGCCCGGATGCCGGTGCGGCGTCGCGGCCCGACCGGCGGCGGGCCGGAACGCCCCGGCTCCGGCGGGACGGGTGAGCTGGCGGTGACGGGCGGGAGCGAGCGCTGCGGTCATGGGTACATCCTGTCGAGCGGGTGTGACAGTGGCGGGACCCGTTCGAACCGGTGTTCGCCGAACGGGTGTTCGCCATCATGCACGAACGTCCGTTCGGTTGGCAACCCCGATCGCACAGATGTTCGGCGAACGGGTGTTCGACATCGGGCTCGAACGCGTGTACCGTCCGTGCCACGGCATCCCGTGGTCCGTCCGGGCCCGGCGCCGACACCCGACCCGATCAGGAGCACGCCATGGGCGACCACCAGCTCACCGCACGCCAGCGAGCGATTCTCGAGTTCATCGAACGCCAGACCAACGAGCGCGGCTATCCGCCGTCGGTCCGAGAGATCGGTGCCGAGGTCGGGCTGACCTCGCCGTCGACGGTGCACAGCCACCTCGCCACACTGCAGCGAGCCGGGTATCTCCGTCGGGATCCGTCCAAGCCGCGGGCCATCGAGGTCCGCTGGGACGCCACGTCCGGAGCGACCGATGTGGAACGTCGCCCCGTCACCCACGTGCCGCTGATCGGTGACGTCGCCGCAGGCACCGACGTCCTGGCGCAGGAACACGTCGAGGAGTCCCTCCCACTGCCGGCCGACCTCACCGGTGACGGTGAGCTGTTCATGCTCCGGGTGCGCGGCGAGTCGATGATCGACGCCGGCATTCTCGATGGCGACTTCGTCGTCGTCCGCGTGCAGAACACGGCCAGCTACCCCGACGTCGTCGTCGCCGGGATCCCCGGCGAGGAGGCGACGGTGAAGACCTATCGCCGAGACGGCGACACGGTCGAACTGATTCCGGCCAACGCCACGATGTCGACCATGCGATTCGCTCCTGCGGACGTCCAGATCTTCGGGCGCGTGGTGACGGTGCTCCGAAAGCTCTGAGGGCCGGCCCGAGCGGCGGCGTCAGCTGGCGGCCAGGATCTCCTGCGCCATCATCTCGGCGTCCCGCTCGGCTCGATCCTTCGCCGACTGCTCGGCGATCTCGTCGACCTCACCGTCGGTGAACCCGGCCATCGTCCGGAACTTTCGGGCGAGGCGGATCGGTGAGTCCTCTTCTTCACCCCGCTGGCCACGGAAGTTGAAGAGCCCGTCGACCACGCGCTGGAACTCGAGGGCACCCTTCCGGCGCTCGGGATCGTTCTCGGTGACGGCTCGCAGCCACTTCGATCCCATCTTCACGTGGGTGACCTCGTCGGCGAGCATGTAGTCCTCGCAGTACTCGAGGATCGGGTCGTTCATCGTTCGCCCGAAGTCACGCATCTGGGTGAACACGTCGATCGCCAGGCCTTCGAGCGCGCGGTTGACGCCAGCCAACCGATACACGGGATCGTTGTGGCACGCCGCCTCGAACAGGGTGGTCGATTCGACGTACTCGCCGAGCTCGCCACCCATGTGCTCTGCCAACTTGATCGAGATCTCGCAGTGGCGGGCCTCGTCCCAGCACTGACGGGCCATGTCGAGCTTCAGCTCGAACGGCACCTCGTCGGTTCCGAAATCGAACGCCGTACGCCCCGCACCTTCGAGTGCCTGGATCTCGCCGACGAAGATGCCGTGCATGCGACGCCGGGCCCGATCGGCGACGTCCTCGGCCTTCGGGTCGACCGCGCCGACCTCCATCACGTCCCGGGGATCCTGGAACCGCTGTTCGGTCGTCTGACGCTGAAAGCGGTCGTCCCGGGCGAGTTCGGACGGTGCGATGTGCTTCTTCACGGGTCCCCTCCGTGGTCGAGTCTGTGGATAACGTAGTGCTTCGGTGGCGCTGAGGCCAATGGGCCATCGGGCCCGGCCGTCGACGCACCTACGATGCGACCGTGCGCCGAGGTCTGATCGAGTCCGCCATGGGGCCCGATCTCCCGATCGACACCGCCGTGCCCGAACTCCGTCGAGCGGCCGGAGGCGGCGCGTTCGTGCTCGTCGCCGAGCCGGGCGCCGGTAAGTCCACCCGGGTCGGGCTCGCCATCGCCGATGTCGTCGACGGACGTGTGGTCGTCCTGCAGCCCCGCCGAGCGGCGGCGCGAAGCCTGGCCGAACGCGTCGCCGCCAGCCTCGGCGAACCCGTGGGCCGACGGGTGGGGCTGACGATGCGCGGCGATCGACGCGTCTCGGACGACACGAAGGTCGAGTTCGTGACGGAAGCGATCCTCACCAACCGCCTCCATGCAGATCCCTCGCTGCCCGGCACCGGTGCGGTCATCTTCGACGAGTTCCACGAGCGGAGTCTTCACGCCGATCTCGGGCTGGCGATGGCCATCGAGAGCCGAGCGGCGTTCGACCTCGATCTCGTCATCGGCGTCATGTCCGCGACGATCGACCCCGGGCCGGTGGCGGCGCTCCTGGACGGCGCCCCGGTGATCGAGGTCGACGGGCGGAGCCACGCCGTCGAGATCACCCATCGCCCCCGCCCGCATCCCGACCGGTGGATCCAGGAGGTCGCGACCACCACTGCGGGCGTGGCGTCGGTCGACAGCGACGTTCTGGTCTTCCTCCCGGGCCGTCGGGAGATCCGGGAGGTGGCCGCACGCCTTCCGGCGGGGCTCGATGTCGTGGAACTCCACTCCGGGGTCGGCGCGGCGGCGTTCACCGAGCTCGACCGGGCCTCGACGGGTGCCCGTGTCGTGCTGGCCACCTCGATCGCCGAGACGTCCATCACGCTGCCGCACGTCGGCGTCGTCGTCGACGGCGGACGCTCACGCCGACCACAGTTCGATCCCGTGACCGGTCTCGGACGGTTGATCACCACGTCGACCTCACGATTCTCGGCCGACCAACGTGCCGGTCGGGCGGGACGAGTTCGCGACGGCCACGCCATCCGTCTGTGGTCGGCACACGACCACGCCCTGCTCGATGACGCCGACGCGCCCCAGATCCTCGCCGGCGACCCGGCCGAGCTCGCCCTGCATCTCGCCCGATGGGGCGACCCGGACGGCACCGACCTCCCGCTGCTCGACCGGCCTCCGCCGGAACGGTTGCTCGTCGGACGACGCCAGCTCTCGGCGATGGGCCTGGTCGACGAGCGAGGCACCGTCACCGACCTCGGGCGACAGGTCGTCCGATTGGGAGTCGGAGCACGGGCCGGGTGCGGCGTCCTCGCGCTGGCCGCCGAACCGTCGCTCGCCGCCCGACTCGGCGCCGTTCTCGAAGCGGACGACCACCTGGGAGCGCTCCACCTCGGCGATCGACTCCGAGCCGACGACCCGGATCTCCGACGATCCGCCGACCGGATCGAACGACGCCTCGTCCGTCTCGGCATCGACCGGCCGAGCACGGATCTGGCGGCCGCCTTGGCCACCGCCTGGCCCGACCGCGTGGCCCGTCGCCGGCCGGGCACCGACCGATTCCTCCTCGCGTCGGGTCGTGAGCTCCGGCTTCCCGATGACGCCGGCCCGGTCGGCGACGACATCGTCGTCGCACACGGCGACGCCGACCCCACGACCGGACGATTGCGGAGCCTCGTCGAGCTCGAACCCGGGACACTCGACCGACTCGACAGCCGGCTCCGCACGACGACCCGAGAGCTGAACTGGACCTCCACCGGACGGATCAGCGCCGAGGAGGTCGACCGGTTCGGCGCGATCGAACTCCGCCGCCGACCCGGCTCCGTGGGCGACGAGGAGGCCGGAACACTGTGGGACCGCGTGATCGTCGACGAAGGGCTGGAGTCCGTCGTCCCGCTCGACCGCCTGACGGAGTTCCGCGCCCGGGTCGGTCATGCTCGAGCGATCGACGGCCGGTTCCCCGACCTGTCGACCGAGGCGTTGACGGCCTGCCGGGACACGTGGCTGGACCTCGGCCGCCTCCGGCGGCGATCGGAGGCTCGACAGTGGGATGTCGCCCGCGCCGTCCGGGCACTCGTGCCGTGGGAGTTGATGGCCGCACTCGACCGCATCGCACCGACCGAGTGGCGCCTGCGCTCGGGGCGGACGGTGCCGATCCGCTACGACTCCGGCGAACCGACCGTGTCGGTGATCCTCCAACACGTCCTCGGCGAGTCCGAACATCCGGTGGTCGGCCGCACCCCCGTCGTCGTCGAACTCCTGTCTCCGGCGAGGCGTCCGATCCAGATCACGCGGGACCTGCCGGGGTTCTGGTCCGGTTCGTATCGCGCCGTGCGTGCCGACCTACGCGGCCGATACACCAAGCACGCCTGGCCCGAGGACCCGCTCGCCCCGTGACCCGCGGCGGGCGGGGCGTCCCCGTCGCCCGACCTCAGGAGGTCAGCAGGCCGAGCACGGCCCGATGAGCCCGTTCGACCGACGCACGGTGGAGATGCTCGTCCTTCGTGTGGGCGACGGTGGCGTCGCCGGCGCCGAGGTTCGTCGCGGGGACCCCGAGCTCGGCGAAGCGCGCGACATCGGTCCACCCGAGCTTGGCGGAAACATCCAGGCCGTCGTCCACGAGCCGCCGCAGCAGTGGATGGTCGAGCGACGGAGGGCAGGCGGGCGAGATGTCGACCAGCTCGACGGCGTCGCCGTCGGCGAGGTACGGGGCCACGACGGCCCGGACGTGGGCCTCGGCCTCGGCCACCGAGCGGTCCGGCGCGAACCGATGATGGACCCGCAGGGTCACCCGATCGGGGACGACGTTGCCAGCCACCCCGCCTTCGACGCCGACACACTGGAGCGACTCCCGATAGGTGCAGCCGTCGATGGTCGGCGTGCGGACCTCCCAGGCGGCGATGGCGGTGAGCAGCGGCGCCAGGCGGTGGATCGCGTTTCGCCCCATCCACGGCCGAGCGGTGTGGGCCCGGGCCCCGGCGAGCGTGATCTCGAATCGCAGCGCGCCCTGGCATCCGGCCTCGATCTGGCCGTCGGTGGGTTCGCCGAGGATGGCGCAGTCGCCGTCGAGCAGCGACGGTTCGACCGAGATGATCTCGGCGAGGCCGGAGTGTTCCTGTGCGACCTCTTCGCGGGCGTAGAACACATAGGTCACATCGACGACGGGTTCGGAGATGCGCCGCGCGGCGTCGAGCATGACGGCCAACCCACCCTTCATGTCGGCCGAGCCGACGCCCCACAGGACATCATCTTCGATCCGAGCGACCCCGTTGTCGTTGACCGGGACCGTGTCGGTGTGACCGGCCAGGATCAGCCGGGTGCCGCGGCCCAGGTCGGTCCGAGCGATGAGGTTGTCGCCGATCCGGGTGACCGACAGATGGTCCCGACCGCGCAACTCACCCTCGAGCCAGTCCACGAACGGGCCCTCCTCGAACGAGACCGACGGGAAGTCGACCAGCTCGGCGGTGAGTTCGAAGATGTCGGGTGCGGCGGTCACGGGATCAGTTCAGCAGATCGGGAAGGCTCGACCGGGCTCAGACGCTCGCGCCGTGCCCGCGCAGGATGTCGTTGAGCGCCGACTTGTCGTGCCGCTCCCCTTCCGCGAGCGACTTGATGACGAGCACACAGGGCAGACCGAACTCGCCGCCCGGGAAGGTGCGGGGACGGGTGGCGGCGACCGCGACCGACCACGGCGGGACCGAACCGCGGCTGATCTCCTCACCGCTCTCGGCATCGATCACCGGGATCGAGGCGGTGAGGATCGCGCCGGCGCCGAGCACCGTGCCTTCCCCGACGCGAGCGCCCTCGGCCACGATGCAGCGGGAACCGATCATGCACTCGTCCTCGATGATCACCGGAGCGGCCTGGGCGGGCTCGAGCACACCGCCGATGCCGACGCCTCCGGAGAGGTGCACGTTGGCGCCGATCTGGGCGCACGAGCCGACCGTGGCCCAGGTGTCGACCATCGTGTTCTCGCCGACGTGGGCACCGATGTTCACGTAGCTCGGCATCATCACGACGCCCGGGGCCAGATAGCTCCCCCAACGTGACGACGCGCCGGGCACGACCCGGATGCCGCGCGCCATGTAGTCGGTCTTCAGCGGGATCTTGTCGGCGTATTCATACGGGCCGAGTTCGATCGTCTCCATCTGCGAGAGGCGGAACAGCAGCATCACGGCGAGCTTCAGCCAGTCGTGCACGACGACCTCACCGTCGACGATCTCGGCCACACGGGCCGAACCGTCGTCGAGGGCGTCGATGGCGGTGTGGACCACGGCCACCGCATCCGTGTCGGCCGGCGACAACTCGTCGCGACGGTCCCAGAGTTCGCGGATCGAGGTCTCGAGATCAGTCATGACCTGGACCATACGGGCACCGCCCCGACCGATGAAACACGCTCGGACGCGCAAGACTGCCCGATCGTGATCCATCGGCGGACCTCTCTCGTTTCCCCCATCAGCACCCGGCCCCGGCACTCGGCGCGGACGCCGGTGCGGCGGCTGCTGCTGGCGGCCCTCCTGGTCGGTGCGGCACTGGTGGCGTCGCCTGCGCCCACCGGCGCCGAGCCGCCGTCCGGCGGCGCGTTCGTGACCCAGGCCTACGAGGACCTCTTCGGCCGCAGCCCCGATCCCGCCGGACATCGTTTCTGGACGACCCGGCTGCAGCAGGGGCTGAGCCGCGGCGGCCTGCTCGAAGCGCTCATCGACTCGCCCGAGTTCCTCGGCCGCGGGGGCACCGTCGCCCGCCTCTACTGGGCCGGGCTGGCGCGCGAGCCCGACGTCGAAGGATTCCGGTTCTGGCTCTCGGAGACGAATCCGCGACGGCTCGCGACGGCGTTCGCCGACTCGGTCGAGTTCGGTCTGCGCTACGACGGCCTCGACGACCGATCGTTCGTCGCCGAGATGTATCGCAACGTCCTCGGCCGCCCGGGCGACGCCGCGGGCATCGACTACTGGACGGCACAGATGGCTGCCGGGCTCGGACGCGACGACATCCTCTTCGAGTTCGCCACGTCGACCGAGTACGTCCTGGCCACCGAGGCCCGAGTGCAGGTGACGGCGATCTACGCCGGCGTACTCGCCCGACCGGTCGATCCGGCCGGTGCCGCGTACTGGACCGGCCAGATCGAACAGGGCCTCGATGTCGGCGGCTTCATCGACGGGCTGCTCAGCAGTGCGGAGTACCTGGCTCGATTCCCGGCCGGACAACGCGACCCCGCGCTCCACCCGTTCAGCGTCGACTCCCCGTGGAACACCCCGGTCGGCTCCGGTGCGGTCTACGCCGGCACGAACGACGCCCGCACCCGTGCGGTCCAGAACGACCGGTTCGTCTTCTGGACCAACGCCGAGCAGTTCAGCCAGCCGATCTACACCGCGAACGAGTCCAGTCCGCTCGTCCAGGTCCGCCTCGACGACTCACCGACCGGCCCCCGCACGATCACGATCCGTTGGCCCGAAGGGGCCGTGCCCGACCCCGCCGGCGACGCCAACGTCAACATCATCAATCCCGACGGCGAGACCACGTGGGACCTCTGGCTCGTGCGACGCGACGGCAACGGCTGGCGGGCCGGCTTCGGCACACTCGTCGATCTCCGCGGCAGTGGCTTCGAGAACGGCACCCGCGCCGCCTGGGCCAGCGCGATCGGCGGGCTCATCCGCACCCACGAGTTGGACGCTCTGGAGATCCCGCACGCGCTCGCCATGGCCGCCGATCGGAGCTACCTGGCCGAGCCGTTCCTCTGGCCGTCGTGGGGTCATCCGGGATCGACCGCCGGCTTCACCGGTCCTCTGCCCTACGGCACGCTCGTCGTCGTCGACGCGGCGGTCGATGTGGAGGCCCTCGGACTCTCCCCGGCCACCGTCGCCGTCGCCCGGGCCATGCAGGACTACGGCGCCTATGTCGTCGATCTCGCCGGTGGTGAGGCGCTCTACGCCGAGCCCGGCGTCGACCCCGACAAACTCCGAGCCATCCGCAACGAGCTCGGCGCGCTCCGACCCCACCTCCGGGTCGTCACCAACAACACACTCTCCACACCGGGCGGTGGTGGAACTCCGCGGGTCGGCCCCGTCGCACCACTCGCCGACTGAACACCCGCGAAACCCTCGGCTCGGCGACCTCGTGTGATCGAGCGCCCGTTCTAGCTTCGGAGGCCATGACGCCTCCGGTGCGACCCGCCCGCCCGCAGCGTCGATGGCTGCCGCTCCTCGTCGCCATCGGCCTCACCACCACCGTGCTGACCGCACCGGCAGCCCCCGCAGCCGCCGCAGCGCCGGGACAGCCCGGCCCGATCGGTGATCGGTTCGCGGTCAGCGGCCAGTTCGTGGACGAGATGTACCGCACGATCCTCGGACGCGGCTCCGACCCCGCCGGCCTCGCCTTCTGGCGAGACGAGCTGGATGCCGGCGTCTCCCCTGCCGTACTCGCCGCCCAGTTCGTGACCTCGGCCGAGTTCGACGGCACCGTGGCGCCGCTCACTCGCCTCTACGACGCCGTCCTCGGTCGACTCCCCGACCGGGACGGTCTCCGCTTCTGGCTCGACGTCCGGCGGTCGGGCACATCGCTCGAGTCCGTCGCCGACGCCTTCGTGGACTCACCGGAGTTCCAGACGCTCGCCGATGACGACCCCGCCGTGCTGATCGACCGGCTCTACCTCCGGGTGCTCCAACGTCCGGCCGACCCCGACGGTCGGGCGTTCTGGGTCGACGAGCTCACCTCCGGGCGACGGACGATCGGCCAGGTCGTGCTCGGATTCACCGAGTCCGACGAGTTCCGCACCGCCACGGCCGCTCGGACCCAGGTCGTCACGGGGTATCTCGCGTTGCTCGACCGCGCGCCGGATGAGACCGGCCTCGCGTTCTGGTCGGCCGAGATCGATGCCGGTCTGGATCTCGCCGAGCTCACGGGCAACCTGCTCGCATCGGCGGAGTATCTGGATCGGCGACCCGCCGCTCCCTCGATCGAGCGCACGCGGATCGCCACCGGGTTCGTGATCCCCTGGGACGTCATCGACGTGGGCGGTGGGCACCTCCTCGTGTCCGAGCGTGGTGGCGGGTTCGGGTTGATCGAACCCGACGGCCGGCAGGTGGAGGTCGCGGCCGATCTCGACGACCTGTGGGTGGCGGGCGAGACGGGACTCATGGGTCTGGCCAGCCGGCCCGGCCCTGGGTCGACCGTCGAGGTCTTCTCGTGCCAGGGACACACCACACCTCGGGAGATCCAGGTGATCGCCTGGACACTCGACCTCGACACCGCGTCGATGACCCGGCGGGCCGATCCGCTGGTCGGCGGGCTCCCGATCGCCACCGGTCGCCACGGTGGCTGCCAGCTCGAACTCGACGCCGACGGTGCACTGTTCGTCGGCACGGGCGACGCCGCGATCGGCACCCTCCCCCAACGCACCGACTCGCTCGGCGGCAAGGTCCTCCGGGTCGATCCCGACACCGGGGACGGAGTGGCCGGCAACCCGTTCGTCGGTGTCGCTGGCGACGACCGGATCTACACACTCGGCCACCGCAACGTCCAGGGCCTCGCACGGCACCCTGACACCGGTGGGATCTGGTCCGTCGAGCACGGCCCCGACACCGACGACGAGGTGAACCGTCTCCGACCGGGCGGCAACGCGGGGTGGAACCCCGTACCCGGCTACAACGAGGCCGTCCCGATGACCGATTCCGCGCAACCGAACGTCATGCCGGCGGTCTGGTCGAGCGGTCGTCCGACCTTGGCGGTGTCGGGAGGCACGTTCCTCGACGGTGATCGGTGGGGCGCCTTCGATGGCGCACTCGCCATCGCGTCGCTCAAGAACCAGACCCTCCGTCTGTTGTTCTTCGACGCCGACGCCCGTTTCCTCGGCGACCGGGTGCTCGTCGACGGTGAGCTCGGG
Organism: Acidimicrobiales bacterium; assembly: GCA_020629695.1. Classification (GTDB taxonomy): domain Bacteria; phylum Actinomycetota; class Acidimicrobiia; order Acidimicrobiales; family SZUA-35; genus JAHDBV01. Next base: position 16,078 of record JAHDCV010000076.1, read on the forward strand.
CGACTCCGTGCCGTCTCGGTCGCCGCCGACGGCGATCTGCTCGTCACCACCAGCACGGGCACCGATTCGGTCTGGCGACTGGCGCCCGCCGACTGAACGGGCGGGCCCGACCGGTCAGTCCAGCTCCACGCCGAGGCGCTCGGCGGCGAGCCGGAGCTGCTCGGTCGACCGGATCACCGCGGCGCGGACATGGCCCGCCCCGGCCGGGCCGTAGAACTCGCCGGGGCTGACGAGCACCCCGGCGTCGCGGGCGAGCATCTCGGTGAAGGCCCAGGCATCGCCGTCGGGCGCCGCGGCCCACAGATAGAAGCCTCCGGACGGCAGTGGGCAGTCATCCGCACCCGCCGCCATCAGGAGGCGCCGACCGAGGCGCAGACGCTCGGCATACCGCTCGCGTTGGTCGTCCACGTGGGTCCGATCGCCGAACGCAGCGATCGCCGCGGCCTGCGTCGGCCCGGGTGGCATGAAGCCGGCGTGTTTCCGGACCTCGCCCAGGAAGTGGAGGAGGTCGGGATCGCCGGCGTAGACCCCGGCGCGCCCACCCGCCAGGTTCGATCGCTTCGACAGCGAGTGCACGGCCACCACACCCTCGACACCGTGCTCGAGGATCGAGCGTGGCGGCCCGTCCCAGATGAACTCGATGTAGCACTCGTCGGAGAACACGGGCACCCCGTGGGACCGCCCCCACGCCGCCGCGGCGCCGAGGTCGTCGAGGCCGCCGGCGGGGTTGCCCGGCGAGTTCACCCAGAGGCACAGCGCCCGGGCGGCATCAGACGGTTCGATCGACGTGAGGTCGATACGCCATGCCTCGTCGACCGCCACCGGCACGGCACGCAGGCCGGCCAGCTCCGCCCCCATGGCGTAACTCGGATAGCTGACCGCCGGGTAGAGCACGGTGTCCCGGTCCGGGATCTTCAGATGCAGCCACGCCGGAAGCCCGGCCACGAACTCCTTGGAGCCGATCGTCGCTCGCACGTCATCCGGACCGAGGTCCAGACCGACGAGGTCGTTGAGCCAGGCGGCCGCCGCGGCGCGGTAGGCGGGTGTGCCGATCGACGGCGGGTAGCCCTGGGCCGAGGCACCGGCCTCGGCCAGCGCGGCGACGACGGCCGCTGGCGGCGGATCGCCCGGGGTCCCGATCGAGAGATCGACGATCCCGCCCTCGTGGGCCGCAGCCACCTGCTTGAGCGGATCGAGCCGGTCGTAGGGGTACGGCGGGAGGTCGAACGTGGCCACGGGCGCAGCCTAGGTGGGGAGCCGCCGGGGCGGAATCAGGAACTGGCGACGGGTTCGGAACCACCGTCGGTCGTCGACACGACCCACTCCCGGAGCCGCGACAACGACGCCTCCTCCAGGCGGACGCGCATCCGCATCCCGTCGTGCTCGCTCGACTCCACGATCACCTGGCCCTCACGGTGGGCGGCGGCGACCACGTCGCCACGGTCCCACGGGATGAACAGCTCGCTGATGGTCGACATCGCTCGCAGCCGGTCGGCGAGGGCGACGAGGAACTCCTCGATGCCGGCTCCCGTCGACGCCGAGATCCCGACGGAGCCGCCGTGACGGTGGACGAGTTGGTCGATGTCGGGAGCGGCGTCGGCCTTGTTGAACACGATCAGCTCGGGCACTTCGTTGGCGCCGATCTCGCTGAGCACTTTGCGGACGGCGTCCACGTTGCCCTCGGGGTCGGGCCCGGCCGCATCGACGAGATGCACGAGCAGATCCGCCTCCGAGGCGACTTCGAGCGTCGACTTGAAGGCCTCGACCAACTGATGCGGGAGGCGTCGAACGAACCCCACCGTGTCGGTCAACAGGATCTGTTCACCACCGGGGAGTTGGAGCTTGCGTGTCGTCGGATCGAGCGTCGCGAACAGCCGGTCCTCGATCAGGACCTCGGCACCCGTCAGCTGGCGCAGCAGCGTCGACTTGCCGGCGTTGGTGTAACCGACGATCGAGACGGTCCGGTAGGGCGAGCGCTGCCGCGACTTGCGCTGGGTCACCCGTCGCGACGAGATCCCGACCAGTTCGGACTCGAGTTTGTGGATGCGTCGCACGAGCCGACGCCGATCGACCTCGAGCTGGGTCTCACCCGGTCCCCTCGTCCCGATGCCGCCACCCTGCTGGGAGAAGTTCCGCACGCCGCGGAGTCGGGGCAGGCGATAGCGGAGCTGTGCGAGCTCGACCTGGGTCTTGCCCTCACGGCTGCTTGCCCGCTGGGCGAAGATGTCGAGGATGACGGCCGTGCGGTCGAGTGCCGACCGCTTCAGGATCTTCTGCAGGTTGTTCTGCTGCGCCGGGCTCAGCTCGGCGTCGAACACGACGGTGTCGGCGTCGATCGCGAGCGCGGCGTCGAGGATCTCCTGCACCTTGCCCTTGCCGATGTAGGTGGCGGGATCCGGGCGATCGCGCCGCTGGACCACGCGCGTCATGGCGTCGGCGCCCGCGGTGTCGATGAGCAGGGCGAGCTCGTCGAGTGACGCCTCGGTGTCCTCGTCGGACTGGCCGGGCAGCGTCACCCCGACGATGACGATGCGCTCGCGGAAGGCACGATCGAGGAAACCGGTCTCCTCGCCGCCGAACTCGCCGAAGGCGCCACGGTGATCGGAGGTCACCTCGGAGACACGGTGATCGGAGGTCACCTCGGAGAC
>JAHDCV010000077.1 GCA_020629695.1 Acidimicrobiales bacterium
GCCGTCGCGGCGAGTACCGCGACGACCCGGCGGACGAAGGATGCCGAAGGGCGCGGGCACGCGGTCTGCATGCCATCTCAACGACACGGACGGGCGTCGACCTGAGTAGGTGTCCGCCCGTCGACGCCTCAGTCGTCCGACATCGGGCGCGGTCGTCGGACCCGGTCCCAGGCCTTGGTGGGTCGCTGGTAGGTCCGCTGGACACGGGCGACCGGTACCGGCGGGAGCTCGGGCACGTGGCGACGACGGCCTGCGGGGATCGGCGCCGGTCGGGCCGGAGGTTCCCACCCGTCCGACGGCGCCGTTCGAACGTCGAGGAACGCCTCGGTGGCCGCGGCCTCGTCACCGTCGCCGCGTGCGAGATCGGCGCGGTGACGGCGCCACTCGAGATCCGTCACCCGTTCCCAGTCCGAACGCAGACCGTCGGCGCCGTCACGTGCGGCCCGTCCGAGGTCACGACCGCGGACCGCGCCACGCGCCGCCAACCGAGCACCCCGGTGAGCTCCCGAACCGACGACTCGGCCGTTCGCGGCCACCGACGACGTCAGTCGACCCGACCCCTGGGCGGCCACGCGGGCGGCCCGCCCGGCCAGGATGGCACGTCCGCCGGCACGGACGACCTCGGGCGGCAGCTTGTCGACGGCGCCACTCACCGGGCCCGGCAGCTGCGTGGCGGCCTCCCGGGCCGCCTGTTCGGCGCGATCGTCGGTGAAGCGACGCACGAGCCAGCGGAGTCCCGCCGAAGCGAGCATCCATCGCCAACGCATCATCGAGGTTGACCGGGCGCCGGGGTCGAACCAGTGGCGGGGACCACGCCGCCCCCTCTCGGTCGACGGCGACGGCCCCGGAGGAGACCACGTGCGACCTTGCCGGTGCCCGAGGCGACGGCGAGGGTCTTGATCATCGGATCCTGGACGGCCTCGTAGGTGCGGGCGGAGGTCTCGGCGATCGCGGTCGTGGCTCGATCGGCCCGATCGATCACGAGATCGACCTTGTCGAGCTCGGCATCGGCGTCGGCCACGAGGGCCCGCAGCTCCCGGAACGCGGCAACACCTTCGTCACGGAGCTGGTCGGCGGTGGACGTCAGCCGAGCGAGCGTGTTGTTCAGGTTGTTGACGGCCATCACCAACACGACGGCCGCGACCACCACGGCGATCGCGACGATGATGGCGGCGAACTCGGCAACCGTCATGTCGTCTCCTCGGGATCTCGTTCGCTGTGATGTCCGGCCGGGTCGTCGGACCCGACGTCGTGCGATGCCAGCCGGCGGGCGATCGCGCCTTCCTCACCGTGGTCGGTCGGTCGGTAGTAGCGGCGCCCGATCAGCTCATCCGGAAGATACTGCTGCTCGACCCAGCCGGCTTCGTGGGCGTGAGGATAGTCGTACCCGGACCCGTGTCCGAGGGAGGCGGCACCCGAGTAACTGCCGTCGCGGAGGTGCACCGGGACCTCGCCGATGGGCCGCTCGGCGATGTCGGCCAGGGCCTCGCCGATGCCGGCGTAGGCCCGATTCGACTTCGGTGCGCACGCCAGGTGCACCGTGGCATGAGCGAGGTTGATCCTCGCCTCGGGCAGGCCGACGAAGTCGACGGCGCGGGCGGCGGCCTCGGCGACGAGCAGGCTCGTGTGGTCGGCCATGCCGATGTCCTCGCTCGCCGCCACGACGAGACGGCGGGCGATGAAGCGGGCGTCTTCACCCGCCGTGAGCATCCGGGCCAACCAGTGGAGCGCGGCGTCGGGATCGGAGCCACGGATCGACTTGATGAACGCGCTGATCACGTCATAGTGCTCGTCCCGCCCGTAGCGGAGGGATTTGAGGTCCGACGCCGCCTCGGCGTCGGCCAGTGTCACGTGCCGTGCGGGGGTCGAGCGTTCGGCGGGATCGGAGACCGCAGACAGGGCCACGGCGACCTCGAGTGTGGTCAATGCCTGGCGGCCGTCACCACCTGCACGGGTCGCGAGGTGGGTCACGGCCTCGGCGTCCGCGGTGGCCCGCTCCTCGGCGAGGCCACGTCGGAGCAGCTGCTCGACGTCATCGGTGGTCAGCGGTTCGAGCCGGAACAGGGTGCTCCGGCTGCGCAGCGGGGCGTTCACCTCGAAGTAGGGGTTCTCGGTCGTCGCACCGATGAGGATGAGCTCGCCCGACTCGACCGATGGGAGGAGTGCGTCCTGCTGGGCCTTGTTGAAACGGTGGACCTCGTCGAGGAAGAGGATCGTGCCGACGCCGCGTTCACCGAGGCGCTGGCGGGCGCCGGCGATGACCTCCCGCACGTCCGAGACCTTCGCCGTCACCGCCGACAACTGGACGAACGTCTTCGACGAGGCCGTCGCGACGAGCTGGGCCAGCGTGGTCTTTCCCGTCCCGGGCGGACCCCACAACAACACCGAGGTCAACCGGTCGGCTTCCACGAGGCGGCGAAGGGGTGCACCGCGCCCGACCAGGTGTTCCTGGCCGACGACATCGTCCAGCGAGCGTGGTCGGAGCCGGGCGGCGAGCGGCGCTCGGCGTGCCAGTTCGGTCTCGGCGGCGGCGGTGAAGAGGTCAGCCACGGTCGGACCCTAACCCCGCCGCTAACCTCGGCCGGCGTGACCACCGCTTTGACTCTCGCCTTCTACGTCTGGTTGGTCATCTCGTTGCTGTGGCTCGCCATCGAAGTCCGCGCCCGCCTCGCTCGTCGCCGGGCCTCCCGCAGCGCCGTGTCGGACCAGACCGCCATCGAAGGCGACACCGCGCCGACGGTGAAGCTCGACATCGCCTCGCTCGAGTCGGCCGCTTCGACGTCCGCCTCGGCCCCGACGGTCGAAGCCGAGCCGTCCCTCGACGACGCACTGTCGACCGTCATCGGCCGTGGACGGAGTCGGGTCGGAACCTCCCCCTCCGCCACGCAGGCGCCGACCTCGCCGATCGTCACGCCGGCAACGGGATCCACCGCACCCGCGTGGTCATCGACGCCCGTCGCCGGTCCGGCCACGCCGGACCCGGTCGCGGTCGTTCCGAGCGCTCGCGTTCCGGACGCACCGTGGTCGACCGACGCAGCCCCCGCCAGCGACACGGCGCCGGTCGTGGACACCGCACCGGCCGGCCACGCCGCACCCGCCGGAAGCACCGCACCCGCCGGAAGCACCGCGGCGTCCGATGCGCCGATCGCCGACGCGGCGCCGACCACCACCACGTCGAACGCATCGGGCATCACCGCATCGGACAACACCACCTCCACCGACCTGACCGGGTCGGGAACGGCCCGTCCGGCCGATGCCGACCCGGTGATCCCCGACGTTCCACTGCCGGAACCCGGCACGATCGATCGCCCGCGCACCCCGGCGCCGTCGCCGCCGCGACTCGCCGACCTCCTGGATGGTCTGGAACTTCCCGAGGCGATCATCCCCGTCCGAACCGTGGTCCGACCCCGGGACGACTATCTCGCGCTGTCGGCATCGGGTGTGCCCGCGGAGTCCGTCGGTGCCTCGGTGGCCGACGAGCTCGAACGGCTCGGCTATGACCTGAGCCTGCTCAGCGATGCCGACGCTCTGGCGACCCGGGGCGGCGATGCGGTGAGCATCCGCATCCATCCCGAAGCCTCCATCGGCCTCGATGGGGTCGCCCGGCCCGGGTCCGGCTCGCGAGTGCTCGTGGAGCTGTGGTCGGGTGGAGGCGCCCGCCCGAGCTGAGCCCGATGTCAGGGCCGGTCGGGTTTGCGCGCCGGCACGACACCGTCGGCGCGGAACTCCCCGGACTTGTGGGAGCCGTCACAACGAGGGGCGCTGGCCGACAGGCCGCAACGGCACAGCGCGAGACGATCGACCGTCACCGGACCGGATCCGTCGTCGAAGGTCACCGGACCGCGGACGACGATGGGACCGTCGCGACGGAGCTCGACGTGGGCACCTTCGTCGGACATCGACCGGCCGATCAGGTCGCCGGGGGAAGAACCCGGATCCCGAGCTCGTCGAGGTGACGGTCGTCGACCTCGTTCGGCGCGAGCGTCATCGGATCGAGGCCCGACTGCGGCTTCGGGAAGGCGATGATCTCGCGGATGTTGTCCTCACCGGCGAGGATCGCCGCCAGGCGGTCGATGCCGAACGCGAACCCGCCGTGGGGCGGCGCTCCGTAGCGGAACGGGTTCAGGAAGAAGCCGAACCGGGCGTCGGCCTCCTCGTCGGAGATACCGAGATGAGCGAACACCTGCCGCTGCAGGTCGGCGTCGTGGATCCGGATCGAGCCCGAACCGAGCTCCCAACCGTTCAGGACGAGGTCGTAGGCGAGGGCACGGACCGACATCGGGTCGTCCGCGATCTTGTCGATGTCGTCGGGATGTGGATGGCAGAACGGGTGATGGCCCGGACGGGGCTGGCCGGTCTGGGCATCCACACCGACGAACAACGGGAAGTCGGTGACCCAGAGGTACTTGTAGGGGCCCTCCGAGACCGGCGGGCGACCGATCCGGTTGCGCAACTCACCCAGCACCTCACAGGTCGTGGACCACTCGTCGGCGATGATCAGGATGAGGTCGCCTTCGGCGGCATCGAAGGCCGACACGATCGCACGGCTCTCGTCCTCGGAGAGGAACTTCGCGACCGGTGAGTTGAAGGTCAGATCGGCTTCCACCTTGAGCCAGACCATGCCCTTGGCACCGAAGCTCTTGGCCTCGTCGGTCAGGTTGTCGAGCTTGTTGCGGCCGTAGTCGGCAGCGCCGCCGTCGACCTTGATGCCCTTGATCGACCCGGCGGTCGAGAAGGCCTTGAACCCGGTGTCGGCGAAGATCGGCGTCAGCTCGACCAGTTCCATCCCGAACCGCAGATCGGGCTTGTCCGAGCCGAACCGTTCCATCGCGTCGTGCCAGGTCATGCGGGCGACCTCGTCGGGACGCACACCGGTCACGGCCTCTGCCGCATCGAGCACGGCCACCTCAACGGCGTCGAGCACATCGTCGACGTCGACGAAACTCATCTCCATGTCGAGCTGGGTGAACTCGTACTGACGATCGGCGCGCAGATCCTCGTCCCGCAGGCAGCGGGCGATCTGGAAGTACCGATCGAGCCCGCCCACCATGAGGAGCTGCTTGTAGAGCTGCGGCGACTGGGGAAGCGCGTAGAACGAGCCCGGACGCTGGCGTGCCGGGACGATGAACTCGCGGGCGCCCTCGGGCGTGGACGGCATGAGCAGCGGCGTCTCGACCTCGACGAAGTCCTGGGCGTACATCGCTTCACGGATCGACCGGTTCACCTGGCTGCGGACCCGGAGGTTCCGCTGCATGCGAGCTCGGCGGAGGTCGAGGTAGCGGTGCTTCAGGCGCACCATCTCATCGACACCGTCGGCTCGTTCGTCCATCGGGAACACGGGCGGTTCGGCAGCACTCAGGATCTCGACCGTGGCCTCGTGGATCTCGACCTCGCCGGTCGAGAGCTCGGGGTTCGTCGTGCCCTCGGGGCGGAGGCGGACGGTGCCGGTGATGGCGAGGACGTACTCGGAGCGGACATCGACGGTGTTGTCCACGACGCACTGCACCACACCGGAGTGGTCACGCAGGTCGACGAAGGCGAGGTGCTCGCCGTGCTCGCGGCGCTTGTTGACCCAGCCACAGACCGTGACGGTCTGGCCGACGTGCTCGGTTCGGAGTTCGCCGCAGCGAAGCGTGCGCATCATCGTGGTGGTTCCTGTCGGGGACGGCGGCGCTCAGTCGAGCAGGCCGCGGAGTACGGGGACGAGATCGGACGTGGCGACGCGGCGTTGCTCGGCGCCGCTGCCCTCGGGCTCGGAGCGCTGCCGGAGGGGCCGGACGAGGAGCTCGCCTGCGGCGGCTTCGTCAGGACCGACGATGACGGCGACCGTCGCGCCGGAGCGGTTGGCGGCCTTCATCTGCGCCTTCATGGACCGACCGTCGTAGGCGCGGTCGGCTCGCAGTCCGGCGCGACGGAGTTCGTCGACGACGCTCAGCGCCGCGAACGCTCCGGTCGTGTCGACCACGAAGACATCGAGCTCGGCATCGGTCGCGCCGAACACTCCCTCGTCGTCGCAGGCCAGGAGCGTCCGATCGACGCCCAACGCGAAGCCGACGCCGGGGTCGGCCGGGCCGCCGAGGTCGGCCACGAGGCCGTCGTAGCGGCCGCCGCCACCGACGGCGTTCTGCGCCGACTGGAGCGCATCGGAGACGAACTCGAACGTCGTCCGGGTGTAGTAGTCGAGGCCACGCACGAGCTTCGGCTCGACGACGAACGGGACCTCGAGCAGGCGGAGGCCGGCCTGCACCCGGTCGAACGACGCGGCGGCGTCGTCGGACAGGAAGTCGGCGAGCGCGGGAGCGGCGGCGATGATCTCCGCGTCCTGCTCGCGCTTGGAGTCGAGCACCCGCAGCGGGTTCTTCTGCAACGTCGCACGGCTCTCGGCCGAGAGGTCCTCGCCCGCGGCGCTGAAGTGGGCCGTGAGGGCGTCGAGGAACGGCGGACGATCCGCCTTGTCGCCCAGCGTGTTGATGATCAGCCGGACCTGCCCGAGGCCGAGCCGGGCGTAGAAGCGCCAGGCCAGGGCGATCAGCTCGGTGTCGAGGTCCGGGTCGTGGGATCCGATGACCTCGGCCCCCACCTGATCGAACTGCCGGTAGCGGCCGCGCTGGGCCTTCTCCTGCCGGAACGCCGGGCCGGCGTACCAGGCCTTCCAGGGCGTGGTCGGACGGTGCTGCACGTAGGCACGGCAGACCGACGCCGTGAACTCGGGCCGCAGCGCGAGCTGGCGCTCGCCGGCGTCGGTGAAGGCGTAGAGCTCCTTCGAGACCACGTCGGTCGACTCGCCGAGCCGTACGAAGACGTCGAGGTCTTCGAACATGGGCGGCACGATCTGGCCGAACCCGGCCTTGGTCGCCTCATCGGCGAAGACGCCCACGAGGTCACGCATACGCGCCGTCGTCGGGCTGAGGAGGTCCCGGGTACCGGGCGTCGCGGAGAAGGTCGGGGCTGCCATGCAGCGCCCGAGGGTACCCGGCTGAAGGAGGACCTCTCGCCGGATTTCGCCGCCGGAGCGGCGAGCTGCCGAGTGGCCGGCTCAGACCGGAGCGGCACGACCGGGGCGCCGACGCTTCTCCTCGTAGAGCGCGTCGTCCGCCTTCGCGACCGCGGCGTTGAGGCCCCCGTCGATGATCTCGGCCACACCGACGCTGGCCGAGATCCGGATCGAGACCCCCTCGACGACCTCGAAGGGGCGAGCGCTCAGGTCGCGGATCCGGTCGGCGACCGCATCGGCCACCGCGGCGTCCGGAACGAGCACCACGAACTCATCCCCACCCGTCCGGGCGACGACGTCGGTGTCTCGCAGTTCGGCCCGCATGCGGCGGGCCAGCTCCCGGAGCACCTTGTCGCCGACGAGATGGCCGTGCTCGTCGTTGACGGGCTTGAACCCGTCGAGGTCGACCGCGATCACCGCGCCCGAGCCGGCACGCTCGAACACCGAGCTCAGACCGGTGCGATTGGAGAGTCCGGTCAACTCGTCGGAGCGGAGATCCTCGGCCATCGTCCGAAGACGGGCGGCCAGATCGTCGAGCTCGGTGACCCCGACCCGGGACCGGCCGTCCGGCTCGATCGGCGCGCCGATGCGGATGTCCTCCGCGAGATCGATCAGCGATTGCATCCGACGGGTCGAGAAACGGGCCACGAGGATGACGACTCCGGCCCCGCCGAAGGCGACGACGAGCGCGAACACGATGAGCAGCTGCGCCGTCCGAGCAGCCTCCCGGCCGAGGTCCTGTAGTTCGTCCTGGACGATCGCCGTCTCCAGATCACGGAGCTGCGCCATGGAGACGAGCGCGGTCCGCTCGGACGCGCCCACGGCGATCAGGTCGGTGGGTGCAAGCGTCGTGCCGCCGACCGCCATCGTGCTGATCCGGATCCGATCGGCACTTCCCGCCTCGACCCGGGCGAGGAATCGTTCGGCATCCGGCGTCCGGAGGTCGAGGTCGTCGGCTCGGACGATGTCGTCGATCTCGACGGCTCGGGCGACGATGCCCGTCGCCGAGGACTCCGAACCGGTGAATCCGACCTCGAGCGCGTCGACGAGCCAGGTCGCCAACGACACGGTGAGGTCACCGAGGCGTTCCAGATTGGAGACGTTGACGATCAGTTCACGGTCCCCGAGGCTCGCGACGTCGATCCGGGTCCGCAGGCGCTCGGCCCGGGCCACGGCGATGACGTCGTCGATGACCTGTTGGTACCGACCGCTGACCTCGACGTAGGACAGCTCGCCGGCATCGATCTGGGCCCGGAGCTCGGCGAGGTCACCCGAGATCAGCGCTGCCGCCGCCGGCTCACGATCCGCGAGGAGCAGGAGCCGTTCGTCGAGGCGCTGCTGGGAGGACCGTAGATCGCCTTCGATCAGCGGTTCGATGGATCCCAGATCGAGTCCGAGCGCGAGCACGGCGACCGCTCGCTGGGAGCCGCTCTCCGCGACTGCCGCCTCGACGATGTCGTCGAGCAGGAGGCTGTGACGCAGTCGCTCCGCCGCCGCCGATGCGGCTTCGGTCTCGTCGAGGCGTCCATCGGCCAACGTCAACGTCGACACCACGACCGCGCCGATGGCGACGAACGCCAACGCCGAGAACCCGGCGCGCAGGGGGATCGTGATGGACACAGATTCAACATCGGCGCCGAGCCGCGAAGATCAACCGATCCGCCCATTTGGCACCGAACGAGCGGACCTGGGCCTCGTCAGCCGCCGCGTCCCGGGACGACCCGATAGGCGTCGAAGACACCGTCGACACTCCGGACGCTGCGGAGCACCGCGTCGAGGTGCGACGGGTCCGACACCTCGAACTCGAAGCGAAGACGCGCAACCCGGTCGGGATCGGTCGCCGTCGACGCCGACACGATGTTGACGCGCTGCTCGGAGAACACCGCCGACACGTCGGAGAGCAGGTGGGAGCGGTCGTAGGCCCGGATCTCGGCCGAGGCGAGGAAGGTCTGGTCCTTCGTGGCCGAGTCCCAGTCGACCTCGATGAGGCGGTCCTTCTGGCTGACGACGAGCGACACGGCATTCGCACAGTCGGCCCGATGTACCGAGACACCCCGGCCGCGGGTCACGAAGCCGATGATCTCGTCGCCCGGGACCGGTGTACAGCACCGTGAGAGCCGGATCATGAGGTCGTCGAGCCCTTCGACGTGCACCCCGACACCGGAGTCCTTGCCGGATCGGCGGAATCGCCGCGAGGTCGACGGCAGGGCCTCGTCACGCTCCGGGGTGAGCTCGGTGAGCGAATTCCTGACGCGTTGGGCGACCGAACGGGCAGAGACGTGGCCCTCCCCGATCGCTGCGTGCAGCGACTCGAGATCGTGGTAGTTCAGACTCTGGCCGACCTCGACGACCGCGGGTGAGCTGGCCACCTTCTGGACGGGCAGTCCCTCCCGGCGCAGCGCCCGCTGGAGCTCCTCGGAGCCGTTGGCGATGGCGTCCTCCCGCCGCTCCCGGGTCAGGTAGTGCCGGATCTTGGAGGCAGCCTTCGGCGAGCGGACGATCTTCAACCAGTCGACCGACGGCCCGGACCCCTCACCCTTCGAGGTGAAGATCTCGACGGTCTCACCGGAGTGCAGCTCGTCGGAGAGGCTGACGAGCTTGCCGTTCACCTTCGCACCGACACAGCGGTGCCCCACATCGGTGTGGATGGCGTAGGCGAAGTCGATCGGTGTCGCACCGGCGGGCAGGGTCACGACGTCCCCGGTCGGGGTGAAGACGAACACCTCCTCCTCGTCCAGGTCCACCTTGAGGTTCGCCATGAACTCGTCGTGGTCGGAGGTGTCCTTCTCCCAGTCGATGATCCGGTCGAGCCAGGGCAGGTCGATCTGGCCCTCGGTGCGGTAGCCGTCTTTGTAGATGAAGTGGGCGGCCACGCCGAACTCGGCCCGGCTGTGCATCTCGACGGTGCGGATCTGGAACTCGATCGGCTTGCCCTGCGGCCCGACGACGGTGGTGTGCAGGCTCTGGTAGAGGTTGAACTTGGGCATCGCCACGTAGTCCTTGAACCGGCCCTGCACCGGCTTCCAGGTCGAGTGGACCGACCCCATCGCGGCGTAACAGTCGCGAACGGACTCGACGATGATCCGCACACCGATGAGATCGTGGATCTCCTCGAACTCGGTGGTCTTGCGCTGCATCTTGTCGTAGATCGACCAGAGGTGTTTCTCGCGGCCGGTGACCTCACCCACGATGCCGAGCTCGTCGAGCCGCAGCCGCATCTCGTCCATCACCTGGGCGAGGTAGAGGTCCCGCTCGGGCGCCCGGACGGCCACCATGTGCTCGATCGTGGCGTAGCGCTTCGGATGCAGTGCGGCGAAGCTGAGGTCCTCGAGCTGGGACTTGATCTCCTGCATGCCGAGGCGATGCGCGAGCGGTGCGTAGACCTCGATCGTCTCGACCGCGGTGCGCTCCTGCTTCCATGCCGGGAGCGCGGCGATGGTCCGGAGGTTGTGGAGCCGGTCGCACAGCTTGATGATCAGCACCCGCAGGTCCTGGGCCATGGCCACGAGCATCTTGCGGAAGGTGGCGGCCTGCTGTTGCTGCTTCGAGTCGAACTTGACCCGATCGAGCTTCGTCACGCCGTCGACGATCCGGGCGACCGCCGGACCGAACTCGGCGGCCACCTCGTCGGTCGTGAGGGGCGAGTCCTCGACGGCGTCGTGCAGCAGCGCCGCGGCGATCGTGGTGTCGTCCAGCCCCAACTCGGCCACGATCTGGGCGACGGCGAGCGGATGCACGAGGTAGGGCTCACCCGACTTCCTGCGTTGTTCCCGATGGGCGTGCCCGGCGAGCAGGTAGGCGCGGCGGACGACGTCGATGCGTGCATCGCGGTCCCGGCCGGTGAAACCGACGACCAGCGGCGCGATGTCGCGCTCGATCTGGGCGTCGTCGTCGGGCAGATCCGCGAGCAGCGCCGTCGTCGTCATCAGCCCGGCAGACTCCCGAGTGCGACGACGTCGACACCGTCGAGTGCCGCTCGGCCGTCGAGACCGTCGAGTTCGAGGACCACCCGCAACGAGTGCACCGTCGCACCGCAGCTCCGCACGAGCTGCACCGCGGCTGCGGCGGTGCCGCCGGTGGCCAGGATGTCGTCCACGATCACGACCGTGTCATCGGCACCGAGCGCTCCGGTCTGGAGTTCGAGCCGGTCGGTGCCGTACTCGAGGCCGTAGTCCACTCCGACGGTGTCGCCGGGGAGCTTGCCCGGCTTGCGAGCTGCGACGAAGGGCACGCCGAGACGTTGGGCCAGCGGCACACCGACGAGGAACCCGCGGGCCTCGATCCCGACGACGGCGTCCACCACACATCGCTCGGCCAGACCGATCGTCATCCGGGACATCGCCGACGGCGAGGCCCACAGCGGCGACAGGTCGCGGAAGAGGATCCCCTCGATCGGGAAGTCCGGAACGCTGGCGATGACCTCGTCGAGCCAATCGGGAACCGACATCTCCCGAGGTTACCGACCGGTGTGGTCCAACCGGGGATCACCGGCGCTTGCCCCGGTGATCCGGTCGCGTCAGGCTCCCTCGATGGCCGCTCCCACCTCCGTTCCCGTGCCGCTCATCACCAATGCCTCGTCCCGTCCGGGTTCGATCGCCCTCGACGGCTCGTGGGCCCATCTGATCGACCCGTACCGGACGGGCGAACTCGATCTCTGGGGCGGGGAGAACACCCGCGGGTGGCACCGGGGTCACCGGCCACGTCGAGCCGCCGACGGTTCGGTGTTGCCGACCGACCGGGTCGAATACGACTTCGAGGCGGCGACCACCCTCGAGGTGCCCGGCTCGTGGGTCGGACAACGAGTCGAGCTGACCCATTACGAGGGTGCGGTCTGGTACGACCACTCGTTCGCCCATGAACCGGACCGCGACGGTCGGGCGTTCCTCCGGTTCGGGTCGGTGAATCACGACGCCCGCGTGTGGTGCAACGGTGTCGAGGTGGGTCGACACGTCGGCGGGTACGGACCGTTCGACCTGGAGGTCACCGAGGCGCTCCGCCCGGGCTCGGACCAGCGGGTCACGGTCCGGGTCGAAGCCGAGCGCCGGGCCGACCGGATCCCCGGTCTCAACACCGACTGGGCCAACGACGGCGGGATCACCGGCTCGGTCCACCTCGTGCCCGTGCCGACGACCTTCCTCCGCACGGCGTGGGTCCAGCTCGACCCCTCCGGTGCGCGCCTGCTCGGCGAGATCGTCGTCGACGGCGCCGACGCCGCGGGTGCGACGGTCGACCTCGACATCGGGGGCGGCTGGTCGATCACGCTCGAGGCCGGTCCGGACGGCATCGCCCGCCTCGACACACCCGCACCCGCAGACCTCGAACGCTGGCGGCCCGGCGCCGCGGTCCTGCACGAGGTGACGTGGCGACTGCGTGTCGGCGATCGCGAACTCGACGTGCTGACCGACCGGGTCGGCTTCCGCACCGTGCGCACCGAGGGTGCACGGATCCTCGTGAACGACGAACCCGTGTTCCTCCGGGGCATCGCGATCCACGCCGACGCGCCCGGCCGCAACGACCGGGCGTGCCGGCCCGAGGACGCGGCGACCCTGCTCGACTGGGCGCAGTCGCTCGGCGTCAACTTCGTGCGGCTCTCGCACTACCAACATCCGGAACACATGGTGCGCGAGTGCGACCGCCGCGGACTGCTCGCCTGGTGCGAGCTCCCCGTCTACTGGGGAATCGCCTGGGACGACGACGCCGTGCTCACCAACGCCACGAGCCAGCTCGACGAACTGATCGTCCGGGATCGGAACCGTGCGAGTGCGATCCTGTGGTCGGTCGCGAACGAGACGATGCCCGACGAGGGGCGGAACCGCTTCCTCCGCCGCCTGATCGGACGAGCCCGGGAGCTCGACCCCACCCGCCTCGTCGCCGCCGCCCTGTTCGTGACGCCCCAGGGTGACGGCCACCATCTCGACGATCCGATCGCCGCCGACCTGGACGTCGTGGGCGCCAACAACTACTTCGCCTGGTATTACGGCGACGTCGAGACGACCCCGACGATCGGGTGGTCGCAGGATGTCGAGCGGCCGCTGATCATGACCGAGTACGGCGCGGGGGCACTCGCCGGCAACCACGGCCACGACCGGGCCCGCTGGACCGAGGAGTTCCAAGCCGCCGTCTACACCGCTCAGTACGAGATGCAGCGAGCCATCCCGTTCCTCGCTGGCACCACACCGTGGATCCTGAAGGACTTCCGCACGCCGAAGCGCCAGCTCCCCGGCATCCAGGACGGCTGGAACCGGAAGGGACTGTTCGGACCCGACGGTGAGGAGAAGCTCGCCGCAAGGGTCGTCCGGGACGCCTACGCGAACTGGCCCGACCCCTGACCCATGCGGGGCTGACCAGCGGGCCACGAAGGCACGGATCTCAAGGAGCTCGCCGTTCCGACGGCAACCGATCGTGGCGGACGAACGAGGTCACGGCGGTCCTGACCGGCGACGACCGGACCCGACCGACCACACCACGGGGGCTGAACGTGACCCGCCGCACCGCGACCGAGGTCGACCTCGTCTGGCTCGCTTCGACGGACAACGTCGGTGTGGTCGGCTACGAGGTCGTCGACGTCGCCACCGGCGCCGTGCTCACCACGACGACGGGACTCGCGATCACGCTCGCGGCGGACGCGGGCTCATCGGTTGCGGTGCGGGCCTACGACGCGGCGGGCAATCGCTCCTGGCGCTCGAACCCACAGAGCCGCTGACCGGACCTTCGATCAGCCTCGCTGCTTGCCGAGGGGAGAGACCCGGTTGATCTCGGCCAGCGCGCGGTCCTCGGCCGACAGCTCCTTCTCGGTGCGATCGACCGGGAAACGGTTCCGCAGCCAGACGAGCACCGGCGCCGCCACGAACAGCGACGAGTAGGTGCCGAGCAGCAGCCCGATGAACAGCGCCAAGGCGAACTCGCGGAGGTTCACCCCGCCGAGGAACACCGAGCCGACGATGAGCATCGACAACACGGGGATCACCGTGGTGATCGTCGTGTTGATCGATCGCATCAGCACCTGGTTCATCGAGCGGTTGATGAGGTCCGAGGGAGCCTCCGGCGTCGGGTCGGGTTGCTTTCCGCGACCGGATGCCGGTGCGACGACCACGTCGTTCTCGAGGACCTTGTCGTAGACGACGACGGTGTCGTAGAGCGAGTAGCCGAGAATCGTCAACAGCGCGATCACCGTCGCCGGGGCGACCTCGAACCCGAACAACGCGTAGACACCGGCGGTGATCACGAGATCGTGGGCCACGGCGACGAGTGCGCCGACGGCCATGCGCCATTCGAGACGCCACGCGAGGTAGATCGACACGACGACGAAGAACACGACCAACGCGTTGCGGGCCTTGGCGGTGATCTCGTCGCCCCAGGTCGGCCCGACGGTCTCGGACAACACCGCATCGGTGTCACCCTCGCCGAGACCGGCGAGCGCATCGACGATCTCGCCCCGTCGGTCGAGATCGTCCACACCGGTCTGGACGCGGATGAACGCCTCGCCGTTCTCACCAGTGACGGACTGGATGCGGGCGTCGGTCAGCCCGACGGGGCTGAGTGCGTCGCGGGCCTCGTCGACGCCGACACCGTCGGCGACCGGGGCCTCGAAGACACCGCCGCCGTCGAAGTCCACGCTCAGGTCGAGGCCCCGCACGATCAGCAGGACCAGCGAGATGGCGAACACGACCGCCGACACACGCAGCGTCCGGCGCCAGCTCGGCCGGAAATCGACGGTCGCCCGGCTGTGGTACAGATCGGAGAACAAGCTCATGACGCACCTCCGGGCATGCCGACGAGTCTGGGGTTCGCCTCGACGGCGGATCGTGCGGCGATCCACTTGAGGGCGGGACGCATGAACATCACCGAGATCACGAGGTCGAGGATGGTGGCGAGCCCGAGGTAGAGCGCGAACCCGCGCACGGCACCGACGGTCAGGAAGTAGAGCAGACCGGCCGCGATCAGCGACACGATGTCGGCTTTGAAGATCGTCGAGATCGCCGAGTCGTAGGCCCGCTCGATCGCCGTCGACACGTGACGACCCTCTGCGAAGGCGTCCTTCACGTTCTCGAAGTACACGATGTTGGAGTCCGCCGACACACCGATGGCGACGATGAGGCCGACCACACCCGACAGGGTGAGAGCGAGGCCCTGGGTCTCACCGATCCAGGAGATGATCGTCCAGAGCAGGAGGCCCGAGAACACGAGTCCGAGCAGGGCGACCAGGCCCGACAGCTTGTAGTAGGCGAGCAGGTAGACCGACACGAGGGCGAGACCGACGAGGCCGGCGATCACGCCGGCCCGCAACACGTCGGTGCCGACCGCGGCCGACACCGTCCGGGTGTCCTGGGCCTCGAGCTCGACCGGGAGGGCGCCGAAGTTCAACGCCGTGGCCAGATCCTGTGCGTCCTGCTCCTCGAAGGCGCCCGAGATCACGATCTGGTCGCGTTGGAACGACGGCACGTTGATCGCCGGAGCCGAGATGACCTCGCCGTCGAGCACGATGGCCAGACGGCCGAGTGCTCGACCGGACTGATCGGTCGTCGTCGCCGGACAGACGGCGTCGGCGTTGAAGCACGATGCGGCGGCCTGGTTGAACAGGTCGATGCCGTCGGGACCCGAGCGGAACACCGGCAGCACCTGCCACGCACTCACGATCTGGCCACCGAGACCGGCGGACGCACTCTCGACCGAGGTCCCGGTGAGCAGTGTCGGGCCGAGGCAGTAGCGGCGGACACCCTCGGTGTCGGTGAGCACGACGATCGCTTCCCGGGCGTCGCCCTCGGGTGGGGTCAGCTCTCCCGACACGCACTCGTCGGGCACGGCCCCGAGCGGCAGGTCGGCGAGCACCGGCCGGAAGCGCAACTCGGCGGTCTGGCCGACCAGGTTGAGCGCACGTTCCTTGTCCTCGAGGCCCGGCAGGCTGACCGTGATGTTGTCGCCCTGACGGGCGATCTCCGGTTCGGCCACACCGAGCGCGTCGACCCGGTTGCGGATGATGTCGACCGCCTGGTCGACGGCCTCGGAGTCCGGCTCGCCGACCGGCTGGTAGAGCACGGACACCCCGCCCTGCAGGTCGATGCCGAGCAGCGGCTCGTTGCCGGCCGCGAGCGTGTACACGAAGCCGCCGATCGCGGCGACGACCACGAGCACGGCCGAGGCGATCCCGGAGGATCGAGAAGGTTCGGGGCGCGCCATGTCAGTCCTCGTCGCCGGACGCGTCGGCGGTCACGACCGTCTCGATCGCACCCTTGTTGACCTTGAGTTCGACACCCTCGCTGACCTCGACCCAGACCACGCCCTCGTCGACCTCGGTCACGAAACCGTGGATGCCCGAGGTCAACACGACCTCGTCACCGAGAGCGAGTGCGTTGACGAGTGCCTGCTTCTCACGGCGACGACGGAACGATGGCAGGAAGATCACCGCGTAGATCACGACGAACACCAAGAGCAGAATCAGGTTTTCCATGGCAGACCTCCAGCGGCCGCACGCTAGCGCCGTCGGAGGGACTGTCGGCTGACGCCGAGACCCCCACCGGCGTTCAGAAGGGTCGGGGGTCGTCCGGGGCCCAGATGTCCCAGATCTCGGTCCGCAAGGTGGAGAAGGTGCCGGCCAGGATCGCCTCGCGCATGCGGTGGGTCAGGTCCGCCAACCAGGCGAGGTTGTGGAGCGTGAGGATCCGCCCCCCGGTCTGTTCGTTCGTGTTGAACAGGTGACGCAGGTAGGACCGGCTGTAACGAGCGGTCTCGGGGGTCGAGAACCCGGGATCGATGGGGCCGTCGTCCGCTGCGTAGCGGGCCGCACTCAGGTTGAGCCGTCCCTGGGATGTGAGGGCCGTGCCGTGCCGGGCGAGACGGGTCGGCAGCACACAGTCGAACATGTCGATGCCGTGCGCCACGGCCTCGACGAGGCCGACCGGGTCACCGAGACCCATGAAGTACCGCGGCTTGTCGTTCGGCAGCTCGCCCGTGGCGGCGTCGAGCGCCGGGATCATGTCGGCCCGGCTCTCCCCCACCGACAGCCCGCCGACGGCATAACCGTCGAAACCGATGCCGGTGATCTGGCGGGCCGAGTGCACACGGAGTTCCGGATCGACGCCACCCTGCACGATGCCGAACTGCGCTTGATCGGGGCGGGTGTGGGCCGCCTTCGAGCGCTCCGCCCAGCGGGCGGTGATCTCGCATGCGGCCAGGATCTCGTCGCGGGTTCCGGGCAGCGCCGGACAGACGTCGAGCACCATGGCGATGTCGGCACCGAGGTCCTCCTGGACCTGCACCGAGCGCTCCGGACTCAGATCGACGTGGGAGCCGTCGTACACCGACTTGAACCTCGCCCCCTCCTCCGTGATCTTCGGGCTGAGCGAGAAGATCTGGTAGCCGCCGGAGTCGGTGAGCATGTGACCGTCCCAGCCCATGAACCGGTGGAGTCCGCCGGCGGCGGCGATCCGATCCGAGCCCGGCCGCTCCATCAGGTGATAGGTGTTCCCGAGCACGATCGGCGGACCGAGGCGCTCGAGGTCGGCGGTGTCGAGCATCTTGACCGCCGCCCGGGTACCGACCGGCATGAACACCGGCGTCGGGATCTCGCCGCGGGGCGAGACCATGCGCCCGGCACGGGCCCGGCCGTCGGTCGATTCGAGTTCGTACTGCAGGGTCATGAGGCAACCACACCGACGTTCTGGACGATCGCGAGCAGCCCGATGATGATCACCGGCATCGCCAGGAATCCGATGACGAGGGTCGCGAAGATCCGACGGGTCGGTGCCGGCAGATCGGACCATCGGGCCATGCCCACAGTCTGCCCCGGCACCACGGCACGACCTCATCGTGGTGACCGAGCTCACCTGAAGGTCGTGCCGTAGCGGCGGCGGAGCTCGCGGCCCGCGGTCGTCGGGCTGGTGTCGAGATACTCGAGCAACGCACCGCCACCGGCGAGCAGCAGGCCGGCGAGGCCCATCCAGACCCACGTGGCGACCGTGACCTGGCGGTTCACGAGCTCGATGATCGGGAACGACACGAGCGTTCCGAGACCGATGAACAACGGCGCGCCGACCCGGAGCAGACCACCGAGAAGGACGAGAGCGACCGCGATCGCCACCCCGGCGATCACGTGACCGACGGGTCCGCCGTCGGAGCGCTCCAGGAGTGACCCGGCCACGGCACCGGCGGAGGCCAGGGCCCAGAGGGTGCGATCGGTGCTGTCGAGCTCTCGCTCGGGATCCCGCTGGAGACGGAACGCCATCCAGACCAGCGCGGCGACGGCGGTCGGGGCGAGCCAGGCGTCGACGGCGTCGATGCCGACGAGCAGCGCCCACCACCACTGTCCGAACACGGCGAGACAGACACCAGACACCGTGCCGAGCGTGTGACGGCGACGCAGCGACGA
>JAHDCV010000078.1 GCA_020629695.1 Acidimicrobiales bacterium
AGCAGCGACACCCGATCGGGGTTGTGGCCGTTGGCCGGGAGGTTGATGGTCACGCCGTCGATGCCGTGATCCATGGCGGCCTTGATGCCTGCACCGACCGTGTCGGGGTCGCCGAAGATCACGATGCCCTTCACCATCTCGAGCACCTCATCCGGCCAGCCCTTGGTGCCGGCGATGGCTCGGAGATCGGCCTCGGCCTCTTCCATGGTCGGTGCGACGAGGGCCATCAGCAGCTTCGTGACCTTGATCTCGGAGCGATCCCGCCCGAGGCGCTCGCAGTGTGCGGCGAGGGCCTCGAGCTTGCGGGGGATCTCCTCGACCGTGCCGGTCAGGTTCGACTCGTCGGCGTACTGGGCGACCATGCGCAGCGTCTTCTTCTCCCCGTTGCCGCCGATCATGATCGGCACCTTCGAGATCGGTGCCGGCGAGTTGACGGCATCGCTCACCTGGTAGTGCTTGCCGTCGAGGCTCACCGTTTCACCGCGAAGCATCGGCAGGACGATCTGGAGCGCTTCCTCGAGCTTCTCGAAGCGGTCGGTGAACGTGCCGAACTCGTAGCCGAGTGAGGTGTGTTCCAGCTCGAACCACCCTGCACCGATGCCGAGCGTGGCCCGCCCGTTCGAGACGTGATCGAGCGCCGTGATGGTCTTGGCGAGCAACGTCGGGTGGCGGTAGGTGTTGCCCGTGACCAGGGCCGACAGGCGCACGGTCTCGGTGTGCTGCGCCAGGGCCGCCAGGATCGAATAACACTCGAACATCGGCTCGCCAGGCGCCCCGATGCCGGGCAGTTGGTAGAAGTGGTCCATCACGAAGACCCGGTCGAACCCTGCGGCTTCGGCCGCCTTCGCCTGGGCGACGACCGTCGGGAAGATCTCGGCGGGCGGGGTGTCGGGGTAGGTGAAGTTCGGGATCTGGTAGCCGAGTCGGGTCATCGTGAGCTCCGGGGTCGAGGCGGACGGACTGACACATTCGGATGGAAGTGTCAGCTGGCAAGCTGACACATTCGGACAAATGTGTCAAGGTGCCCGCATGGCCGAAGCGCTGCAAGACTCGTCGGCGATGTCCGTTGTCGACGAGCGGCGCGCCCGGATCCACGAGGCGGCGATCCATGAGTTCTCCGAGCGCGGCTTCGCGGCCACGTCCATGGCGCGGATCGCCGACTCGGCCGGTATGTCGCGTCCGGCGCTCTACCAGTACTTCAAGAACAAGGACGACATCTTCGCCTCGGCATTCGTCGCCCTGCTCCAGGGCTGCGCCGACCGCGCGCTCGCTGCTCTGAACGGCTCCGGCACGACCGCCGAACGTCTCGACGGACTGCTCCAGCGTTTCGAGGGGGACCTCTGGGAGCGTCTTGCCGCCTCGCCCCACAGCGCCGAATTGATCAGCAGGAAGAGCGAGACCCAGCTCCACACCGCCGTCGACGAGGTGATGCGGCCGTTCTTCGAGGGTGTCGTCACCGGCGTCGCCGAGCTGGCGGGTCTTCCGCTCGATGATGCTCGGGTCGGTGCCTGGATCGAGTTGCTGCGTCTGTCGCCCCGCGGGTTCAAGACCGAGGAACCTTCGGTCGAGGTCTTCCGGCAACGGCTGACCGACCTCGGGACGATGCTCGCCGCCGCCATCGACGCGGCCTGATCGACCGCCCGCCCATGTCGTGAACATCGGCCGTGGTTGTTGCACGACGCGGGCGCGGCGCCTCGATGTCAGCCCGGCGGTGTCGCCGCCTCGACGGTCACGGCATCACCGACCACGATCTCGCCAGGCTCGAGCACCGACGCGTACCAGCGAGTCCAGGCCGGTCGTCGCTCGTGGTGGATCTGCTGGGCGTTGCCGTCGGCGAACCATCGGTTGTTCTTCGCACACGGGATGGCCTGCGCGCTGAGCTGACAGACGACGCCGCCGATCCGGAGCACGTGTCCGCCGCGGAGGGCCGCCCAGTCGAGCCTGCCGATCGTGATGTTCTCGCCGGCATTGCCCGGGGCGATGGGATTGCCGAGTGAGGCGAGCTCGTCGATGACATCGGCACTCCAGAGGCACAGTGCCTGCCACGGCCGCCCGTGGTGTTGGCGGGCGTGCTGACGGTCGCCGAGCAGCCCGCGCCGCCCCACCTGGGCCCTCTCGACGGTGGTCTTCGGCACACCTCCGTCGGACATGGCGAGTGCGGCTACCGAGCCGGAGCCGACCGCAGCTGCCGAGGCCGGATCGAGTTCGTCCCGGATGGCGGCGAGGTCACGGAGATGATGCATCGTGTCGTGCACGGCGTGGTGCGCGGCCCAACCGATCGAGTGCGACACGCCACCGAGCAGGACCGAACGGTCCCAGTCGGCCTCGTCGATCGAGAGGAGCCGTCCGTGGAACGCGGTGGCCTCGGTGGCCAGACCGTCGAGCGCGGGACCGAGCTCGACGGTCCGGGCCTCGCCGGCCGCGGGAGCCCCGATCTCCGGACCGAGGTCACGGCCGGGTTCGTCGAGCGCGACCTCGGTGAGCATGCGCATCCCGAACACGACCTCCCGGAGATGGTCGACGTACTCCGCGATCGACCAACGATCCGGAGCGGTGCGGGTGTTGGCGAAATCGTGGCCGACCGAGCCGATCCAGATCTCGGGCAGCACGGCGAGGTTCCGGACCGTGTTGACCGTGTCCAAGCGGTTCCACTCGGATCCGTCGAACCCGCAGGCGTCGCAGTACTCGGTGGTGCTCACCACTCCAGTGTGGTCGCTCCGCCATGACCATTCGCCCCGGTGGCCTGATCGGTGGTGGGTTCGTCGGGCTGGAGTGTCCGCCAGATCAGCACCAACGCGATGGCCACGATGGTGAGGTGCCCGAGGTAGCCGACCGGACCGAAGGCGTCGGCGAATGCGTTCGGTCGCACGTCGAGGTCGCGGATCCGGCCACCCCAGTGGACAACGGCGGGATTGTCGCTGAACGACGAATCCGGTGGCAACGGATCGAACGCGGTCGCGATCGTCATCATCGCGACGCTGATCGTCGCGGCGAGTGCCGACAGCCGTGGGAGCCGAGCGATCGTCCGAGCCAACGGCCATGCCAGGAACGGGAGGGCCGGCACGACGAAGCGGGGCCCGGGAGAGAAGCCGCCCCAGGTGCCCGCCAGGTCGTCGACCCACATCGCGGGGACGAGGAGGAATCCCACCAGGACCGTCGCGGCGATCGCACGTTGTGAGGCGTCGTGGAGGTTCAGCAGACGGCGGGTGTGGAAGCCGCGGAGCGCGATCAGGCTGACCGGGGTGAGGGTCCAGAGCCCTCGTTCGCCGAGCAGCGTCCGGACGAGGTCGACCGGGTCCGGGGGCCGCACACCCACGCCGGGGAACTCACCCTCGAACACCTGGGCGTAGCGATAGGGCGTGTGGAACGGGTTGCCGAACGCCACCTGGTGGTAGCCGAGCAGGACGGCGGCGAGCGGCAGACCTCCGATCACGACGCGCACGGCGGCACCGGTGCCATGGCGTCGCCATGCAGTCACCACGACGACGAGGGCCACGATCACCATGGGGTACTCGACCAGGACGGCGAGCCCGGCAGCGGCGCCTGCGGCGTTGAGGAGGGCCGACCGACCCTCGCTTCGGTCGAGAAGGTCGACCGCGAGCAACCCGAGGAAACCGGCGAGCACGTGGCCGAACCCGAGCGTGGAGAAGGGCAGGAGCATCGAGCCGAACACGATCGAGGCGGACGTCGCCGCTGCGATCGTCGGTGAGTAGCGCCGCGTGCGCAGCACGATCAGCGATGCCAGCGCCGCCAGCGGCAGCGTCGACAGGACGAACGCCTGCACCGTCAGCACCGCCTCGGTGTCGTCTCGGAGGTCGAGTCCGCCGGCGTCGAGTGCGGCGTAGACCGGCACGAACAACAACGACGAGCCCGGTGCTTTGTCGGAATAGATTCGCCCGTCGCGGATCGAATAGTCGACGTTCAGGACGTCGGTGTAGGCACCGATCTCGATCGTGCCCTCCTCGACGAGCGCGGCGGCGAGCGCGGCCCGAGGCTGCTCGTTGGCGAGGCCCGACCCGTACCACGGGCCCGAGACCACGAGCACGAGCAGCGCGAGGAGTCCGGCGAGGCGGTGGTCCGGGCGATGACGCACCCCACCACTCTGGCAGCCGTCGAGGCCGGCGCCTTGAGTCAATCGATGAGTGCGTCCGAGCGGACGCGCCGTTCCTCGGCCTCGATGTGTTCGGGCAGGACTCGCCCGAACAACTGCATCGTGCGCTCGACTCGCCCGATCACGCCGGGTTCGGCGGTGTAGGCGTAGATCGCGGCGTGGCGGGGGGCGGATCCGGCCGGCACCCGGCTCACACGATGAAGGCTGTAGCGGCCACGGAAGATCTGGAGGTCACCGGCGCGGAGGTCGAGAGTGCGCACACCGTCTCGACCGCCTTCGAGCACCGCTTGGATGGCGTCGAAGCCCTCGTCGCCGTCGCTGCGGATCGCCGGTACGTACTCGAACAGTCCGCCTTCGTCGGCCTCGTCGACGAGCACGGTGACGGCGAAGTCGTTGGTGTCGAAGTGCCAGGTGAACTGCTGGCCGGGATCGAGGATGTTCGCCGTCAGCCCGGCGAGCGGATCGGCGTAGCAGTGCAGCTCGTCGATCTCGAGGCACTCGGCGATGAAGGTGGTCACCTCGTCAGCCCGGAACACCGTCTCCATCGCGCATTCGTCGGCCCAGGCGTCGCCGGGGATGAACCCACTCGACCGTTCGAGGAAGGTGTTCATCGGATGGCGGTCGGGAAAGTCGTCGTTGTGATGGAAGTGGAAGTACGGGTTCATCACCTGGGTCGAGAAGTGGGTCTGGCCCTTGGCGGCCAGGATCTCCCGCCGCAGCTCGGCCAGTCCCTCCGGTCGCACGAGCCCGGGGATGACGGCACAACCCTCGGCCCTCAGTTCGGTCCGGGCCCGCTCGACCGCGGCGAGCCGAGCGGCGGAGTCGCGCTCGCCGAGTGGGTAGCGCTCGAGGTCGAGCAGCTGGTCGAGTGCGAAGTTCATCACGCATCTCCTTCCGGTGCGTCGACGACCTCCCATGGGGCGGTCCAGTCGCCGGCCATCCGGAACGACAGGCCGGCGTCGTCCTCGATGCGCTTGGCGACGTGGAGTTCCCCGACGTCACCGCCGTAGCGCTCCGTGGCCACGGCGAAGGCGCCCCGGGCCGCATCGGTCATCGGTAGATCGGCGCCGACGCTTCGCTGCAACTCCTGGACCAGGCCGATGTCTTTGTTGCAGAGCGCCAACGTGAACGACGGGTCGTAGTGGCCGGCGAAGATCGACGGCCCGTCGTGGCGAGCGACGAAGCTGTCGCCGACCGAATCACAGATGGCGTCGTAGAGCACGTCGAGCTGGACACCGTTGGCCATGCCGACGGCGAAGCCCTCGCCGAGGGCGGCGGCGGAGATGAACCAGAGCTGGTTGGTGACGAGTTTCACCACGTTGCCGGTGCCGAGTCCGCCGCAGGCGATCACCCGACCGAGGTGGTCGAGGATCTCGGTGGCCCGGGCGACCGGGGCGTCTTCGCCACCGATGAAGAGGGTCAGCCGTCCGTTGCGGGCGCCGTCGACCGCGCCGGTGACGGGCGAGTCGCACACGTCGACGCCCTCGGGGGCGGCCGCGGCCAACTCCTCGACGAGCTCTTTCCGGTTGGTCGTGAGATCGACCCACATGGAGCCCGGGCGCAGCGCCGCGAGCGCGCCGCCGTCGACCATCACGGCCTGCACGTGGGGTGGTTGGGGGAGCGAGGTGAGCAGGACGTCGCAGTCGGCGGCGATCTGCGCCGGATTCTCCCCGGCCCGGGCGCCGTTGGCCACGGCGGCGGCCGTGCGCTCGGCGTCGAGGTCGAGCGCGATCACGTCGTAGCCCGCCGCGGTGAGCCGATCACACATGGGTCCACCCATGTTGCCGAGTCCGATGAATCCGATGACCGTCATGGGTCCCCTTTGACGACGGGCCGGATCTCAGACGTCGTCTGATCGATCCGACCGATGATGTCGAGTAGCGTGATCCACTCCATGACCAGCGTCAACGGCTCTCCACTCGATGAGGACATCGATCTGATCGATGTGTCTGATCACTGGCTCCGGGTGTTCGCCGCCGTCTCGGTCGAGGGTTCGTTCACCTCCGCGGCCCGGACCCTGCGGGTCGGCCAGCCGGCGGTGTCGCACGCGATCAAACAACTCGAGTCACGTCTCGGTACGCCGCTGTTCGACCGGATCGGCGGGGGTGTGCGGCTCACCGAGGTCGGGCGAGATCTCGACGCCCATGTTCGACCGGCCTTCGCCGCGCTCGACACCGGGGTGCGTGCCGTGCGTCGCCAGGTCGCGGAACCCGACGTCGTCGCGCTGTCGGTGTCGACGTCGTTCGCCAGCTGGTGGTTGCTGCCTCACCTCGGCGCGTTCAAGCAGGATCACCCCGGCATCGAGATCCGCTGCATCACGAGTGACGCTGATCTGACCGTCGGCCTCGACGACGCCCATCTCTGGATTCCGCTCGGTGCGGGACCCTGGCCGGGGCTCGAGACCCATCCGCTGTGCGACGAGCACATCGTGGCCGTCGTGTCGGCGGAGCTGGCCGACTCCTTCGACGATCCCGACGATCCGGCGGCGCTCGCCTCGATTCCACTGGTGCACCTCGAGGAGCGCTACCGACCCCGCTACGACTGGGCCCGGTGGTTCGCCGACCATGGGCTCGGCGCGCCGCCGCGCTCGGGCCCTCGCTCCAACGACTACGTGGTCGTCATCCAGGCCGCCCTCGACGGTCAGGGCGCGGCGCTCGGGTGGCGTCACATCGTCGACCCACTGATCGAGTCGGGACGGCTCGTGCCCGTCGGAGGTGCCGGGGTGTCGACCTCCGCGACCTTCGACGTCGTGCATCGCCCGGGTGCGCTCCGGCCGGATGTCGCCGCGCTCCGCGACTGGCTCATCTCGTCGGTGGGGGTGACCCGCGACGATTGAGCTGATTCGCATAAGTCGTGACCTGATATGCAAAGCTCCTGGGCCGAATCGCATGGATCATGGAAGTCGCCGGCATGGCGCCGGCGCCCTGACACGAAGGATTCCCCCATGAACACCTCTCTCACCGTCGATGTGCCCGCTTGGACCGAAGGCGCCCGGGTGCCCGATCGATTCGCCCTCGGGCGTCTCGGCGAGCCGATGGAGATGAGCGACAACATCAGCCCGGCCATCCGCTGGTCGGGTGTGCCGGCCGGGACGAAGTCGGTCGCGATCGTCATGTCCGACCCCGACGTGCCCTCGGTGGCCGACGACGTGAACATCGCCGGCCGAACCGTGCCCGCCGATCTGCCACGCATCACCTTCACCCACTGGGTGCTCGTCGACCTGCCGGCCGAGCTCGACGGCATCCCGGAAGGCGCGGCGTCGAGTGGCATCACCGCCAAGGGCAAGGACGTCGGCCCGTCACTCGGCGGACTGACGGGAGCGAACGACTACACCGCCTGGTTCGACGGTGACCCGGAGATGGGCGGGGTCTACGGCGGCTACGACGGGCCGTGCCCGCCGTGGAACGACTCGATCGTGCACCACTACACGTTCGACGTGTTCGCGCTCGACGTCGAGACGCTCGGACTCGCGGCGGAGGACCTCACCGGCCCGTCCGCGCTCGAGGCCATGGAGGGCCACGTGCTCGCCCGGGGCTCGTTCACCTCGACCTACTCGCTCAACGCCGACGTCGAGGCCTGAGGCATCCCGATGCTCGACATTCCCGACGACCTCCACGTCGACCCGGGCCGACCATCCGCCCAGAGCGACGGTGTGACCGTGATCGACTACGTCGCCGATTCGGCGACCCTGGCGATGCACGTCGTGGTCACCCGTCCGACCATCGTGTTCGTGCACGAGGGTCTGAAGGAGCTCAGCTCCGGCCCCGGCAGCGCCACGCTGTCGGGGCCCGCGGGCCACGCCGTGGTGATGCGGAGCGGCACCCACGTCATGTCCGACCTGCTGCCGACGAGTCGCCGCTACCGCAGCACGATCGTGTCGATCGACCGGGACGTGCTGGAGGCGGTGCTCGGCGTGGGTGCGCCGAACGACACGGCCTCGCCGAACGACGCGGCCTCGCCGAACGACGCGGCCGCGGCAGCGGCTGTTGCGATGATCGACGACGACCTCGCCTCGATGGCCGACGGGCTGCGGGCCCGCCTCACCCATGACCACGACGCTCTCGACCGGACCCTGGCGGTCAAGAACCTCGTGGTGAGTTCGCTGCTGCATCGGCCGATCCGCGAGGCGGTGGCCGCCGATCTCGCGGGCTGGGGACCGACACCACACGACCGGATTCGATCCATCATCGGACGACACGTCTACAGCCCGTTGTCACTCGCCCAGTACGCCTCGATGTGTGCGATGAGCCTGTCGACGTTCAAGCGACGTTTCGTCGAGACCTATGGGTCGGCGCCAGGTCGATGGATCGTCGAGGCCCGCCTCGGTCATGCGGCCAGCCTCCTGGCCGCCGACGGTCGCTCAGTGACCGACGTCTGCAACGACTGCGGCTTCGGTGATCTGTCGAACTTCATCCGTACGTTCAAACAGCACCACGGCGTGCCGCCGTCGGTGTACCGCACCCAGCTGCGTGGTGCGCCATGAGCCGCTGTACTCCCCGCCCGATTCGATGGCGTCTGGCGGTGGTCACCTGGCTCGCCCTCGCCGTGGTGGTCAGCGTCGTGTCCCACCTCGGGCGGCCCGTCTTCGAGGCCATGCCCGTCGTGGTCGACACGGTCGTGCTCACCGGGGTGGTCGTGGTCGTGATGACCTGGCTCGTGATGCCGACGGTCACCCGCCGCCTGGCGGGATTCCTCGGCGGGCCCACGCCCTGACGTGGCGGGGTGTCAGACGATGCGGGCCCGCAGTCCGGCCATCCACTCGGCCGCGCTGGCCTGAGCATCGAGCATCTCCTCCCGGACCGAGCGTGACTCGCCACCGTCGGCCGGGTAGCTGCCGAGGAATTTGATGTCGGCGAACTTCGCGTGGATCGACATGAGGCAGTTCGCCACCACGTCATCACCGATGTGGCCGTCGAGGTCGACGATGAAGCAGTAGTCGCCGAACGACGTCTTCGCTGGGCGGGAGTTCAGCTTCGACAGGTTGATCGATCGTGCTGCGAACTCCTGGAGGATCGCCACGAGCGAGCCGGGCTTGTCCTCACGCTGGGCGATCACGACCGTCGTCTTGTCGTTGCCCGATGGCGGTGGCACACCATCGCGGGCCACGAGCACGAACCGGGTCTTGTTGCCGGGGTGATCGCCGATGTCGGTGGCGAGGGCGTCGAGGCCGTAGTTCGCTCCGGCGATCATCGGTCCGACCGCAGCGGTGCCGTGGTGTTCGGCCGCCTCGCGGGCGGCGTCG
Source organism: Acidimicrobiales bacterium (assembly GCA_020629695.1). Lineage (GTDB taxonomy): Bacteria > Actinomycetota > Acidimicrobiia > Acidimicrobiales > SZUA-35 > JAHDBV01. The sequence goes on from JAHDCV010000078.1 coordinate 9,354, forward strand.
GCGGTCGAGTTCGCCGCGACGACCTCGGCGTCAGGCAGGTTGGCCCGCACCCATCCCCGGACCTGGGCGTTCGCCACCGGGTGGGACGCGACCCGCTTGACGTCCACGAGCCGGGTGCCAGGCGCAGCCATGAGGTTGAGATGGATGTCCATCACCACCTCCCGTTGGATCACCAGATCGGTGTCGAACGCGAGCGCGTCCAGGGTGACGTTGACCGTGCCCTCGATCGCGTTCTCGATGGCCACGAAACCACGATCGATCTCGCCGGCGTCGGTCGCCAGGAGCACGTCGATGATGGTCGGCATCGGCAGCAACTCGTCGCCGACCAGGTCGGCCTGGCTGCGCAGCGCCTGCTCGGTGAAGGTGCCGGCCGGGCCGAGGTAGCCGAGCCGGGGGGTCGTAGCGGTCACGGCCCACAGCCTAGGGTCGGAGCCGTGGACGATCGTTTGTACTTCCGCCAGCTCCTGTCCGGTCGGGACTTCGCCGTGGGCGATCCGATCGCGACCCAGATGGTCAACTTCGCGTACGCCATCGGCGACCGCGAGACCGGTGAGGCCGTGCTCGTCGACCCCGCATACGACGCCGCCGGGCTGGCGCAGACCCTCGCCGAAGACGGCATGACCGTGGTCGGGGTGCTCGCCACGCACTACCACGCGGACCATGTCGGTGGCTCCATGATGGGGTACCAGCTCGGCGGTATCGCCGAGCTGTTGGAACAGACCTCGGTGCCGATCCACGTGCAGGCCCCCGAGGCCGAGTTCGTCACGAAGGTCACGGGCGTCGGTGACGATCACCTCGTGAAGCACGCGTCCGGCGACGTCGTCTCGGTCGGCTCGATCGACATCGAGCTCATCCACACGCCGGGTCACACCCCGGGCTCACAGTGCTTCCTCGTCCGGGACCATCTCGTTTCCGGCGACACGCTCTTCCTCGACGGGTGCGGACGAACGGATCTGCCCGGCGGGGACCCCGCCGAGCTGTATCACTCGCTCACCGGCCGGCTGTCGAAGGTGCCCGACGATGCCGTGCTCTTCCCGGGCCATCTCTACAGCCCCGAGCCGAGTCGTTCGATGGGTGACACCCGCGCATTGAACGTCGTCTACAAGCCGAAGAGCCTCGATCAGTGGCTCATGATGTTCGGGCACTGAGCCGGGCGTACCCCAGGGTCAGGGAGTTCCACCCGTCGTCCTTCATCCCTCCTCGGGCCTGCCGATGGATCGGGGTCGAAGGAGTCCCGATGACCAAGGTCAACACGACGTCCAACCGGATCGCCGCGCTGCGAGCACAACTCGATCGTTATGACACGGCGCTCAGTGGTGTGCAGGCGCGCCTCGACGAGGCGACCAGCGAGCCGACGGTCGTGCCGTCCTCGGGGCAGCAAGTCGCCGATGGTGCTCCCGAGCCGCGGCCCGCGGTGTCGCCGCTCGAGGAGAAGCTGGCGGCGCTGATCGCCGAGCAGGCCCGGGTCGGGCGCGACCTGTCGAATCTCGAACAACGCCTCGCGGGCGGTGGCTCGACCGAGATGGATGTGCGCACCGCGACCGGTCTGTTCACGATCCGCCTCGAGCAGCTCCGGATCGAGCGAGAGCGTTTGGAGGGTGAACTCACCCACGCCACCCGCCAGCGGTCAAGTTCGAAGCGGGCGATCTCCGATGAGTCGATCGTGGCGACGAATCCCGAACTCGCGGCCGACGTGGCCCAGGTGCTTCGAGAGCTCGAATACGTGCGCGCCCAGGCCCGGGCGATGATGGCCGAACGCGATCGCCTGCGCGGCGAGATCCAGCAGCTCGAGGCAGTACGTGCACGCCTCCAGGCCGGGCTCCAGCAGCCCCGGACCTATCACGGCCCCGAGCGACGCTCCGAGCCACAGGGCACGTTCGATCTGGAAGCGACCCCGGCCGAGGGCGACGCCTTCGACCGGTTCTTCAACGCCGAGACGGGCCGGGACAAGGCCCGGGAGTGGATGCTCGGCTGATCCGAGCCCCCGCCCCACCACCGTGTGGGGCTCCGAACACGCGATACTCAGCCGGTGCAGCTGCCCCGGTTCGTCTTCGCGATCGTCGTGCTCCTCGGCTCGTGCGTCGCGTTGCCGTCGATCGCCGCCGCCGAGACTCCGTCGGAGGTCGTGGCCGGAACCGCCGACAACGGCGTGTTCATCGCGAACGGATTGGGCGATGAGGCCGATTTCGTGCCGGTCGTCGAGCGTGCGGCTGCGGCCGGCCTCGACCTCGCCGTGATCGAGCCGCTCGCCCCCGAACCCGACGCGGCCGCCTTCGCGTTGCGCGTGCTCCAGGCATCCGAGCACGACGTCGTCGCGCTGGTCGATCAGGGCGGGCGGATCTGGCTGCAGGCGGCCGAGATCGAAGATCGGGATCTGTTGAGCGCTCGCCGTGAGGGCGAAGCTCAGGCTTCGACGGTCGCAGCACTGAACGCCATCATCGATGACCTCGTGACCGATCCCGAACCGGAGACGCCGGCGATCTTCGGCTCGCTCCAGCGTGCGGCACTCGCACTGGTCGCGCTGGTGATCCTGGGCACGATCGCCGATCAGTTCGTGCGACGCCTGATGGCTTCTCAGCGTCGGAAGCGCGCGTCGGCGGGATCCGCTGCCAGACTCTCCGGCGACTGATCTGCCGACAGCTCGTGTCGGCCGAGGCGACGAGGTGAGCGACATGGCTGATCCGACCCACGACGAAGAAGCAGAGCGGCGCCGGCCGGGAGCCCCGACCGGTGGTGCGCCCGCCCTCGCCGACGACGGCGATGTCGCATTCGGCGCCATGGCGGGCACGGCCGTGTTGATCGCACTGCTCGTCGCGGTGTTCCTGCCGCAGCTCGGGATCATCGGTGGCGACACCGCCGGTTCGCACAGCGAGGACAAGGTCGTCGAAGTCGACGACCTCGAGGTGGACGAGACCGCATCCGCCGAGGTCGGCGTCGTCGCCGACGTGACGGCATCGCAGGGCGGGATCACGCTCAACGGCACCGTGCCGTCGCAGGCCGTGGCCGACGACATGGAAGCCCGCGCCCTCAGCCTCTTCGCGCCGGACCGCGTCACCAACAACCTCACGATCGCCGACGACGAGACCTCGTCGTTCACGATCAACTACACCGGCCAGGTGACCGACCCGGTGCTCGGTGCGCGACTCCAGGGCCTGTTCGCGGGTGTGGCCGGCGCGACCATCGAGTCGACGCCGGAGATCGTCGAGCCCGGTGCGGCCGAGGCCGCGCTCAATGCCCTCGAGCCGATCGAGTTCGCCAGCGGATCGGCCGACATCGTCGGCGAATCCGCGGTGATCCTCGACGAAGCCGCCGAGATCCTCAACGGCGAGCCCGGCCTCGCCCTGGAGGTGTCGGGCCACACCGACTCGACCGGCGACGACGCTGCGAACCTCGCACTCTCCGAGGCCCGGGCCGCCGCCGTGGTGCAGGCGCTCCAGGAGCGTGGGGTCACCAACGATCTGACGCCGCGTGGCTACGGCGAGACCCGTCTCAAGGAAGATCCGGACGAGACGCCCGAGCAGCAGCAGGCGAACCGTCGAATCGAGTTCCGGGTCCTCTGATCGTCAGCTGATCATGCCGAGCCGTGATGGGGCGGCTCGGCATGATCGCTGATCCATCGATGCATGGCGATGCCGGCGGCGACGCCGGCATTGATCGATCGCGTCGATCCGTACTGCGCGATCGACAGCGTCTGGTCGAGCAGCGGGCGGATCTCGTCGGAGAGCCCGGGGCCTTCCTGGCCGAAGACGAGCACACACGCGCGGGGCAGCGGCGTCGACTCGATCGGGCGTGACCCCGGCAGGTTGTCGATCCCGATCAACGGCAGGTCGCGCTCGTCGGCGAATGCCCGGAGCGCGGCACCGTCAGGCTGATGGTGCACGTGCAGGTAGCGGTCGGTGACCATCGCACCCCGGCGGTTCCACCGGCGTTTGCCGACGATGTGCACACCCTCCGCCTGGAAGGCGTTGGCGGTGCGCACCACGGTCCCGATGTTGAGGTCGTGCTGCCAGTTCTCGATGGCGACGTGAAACGGGTGGCGATGCGTGTCGAGGTCGGCCTTGATGGCCTCGACCGTCCAGTAGCGGTAGTGGTCGACGACGTTGCGGCGGTCCCCGTCGGCGAGCAACTCGCGGTCGTAGTGGTCGCCGATGGGCCACGGGTCGGGATGTGGACCGACCCCGACCTCGGGTTCGTCACGGGGTTCGGTCGACATGGGCCTCGAACCTAGCGGTCGGTCGATCAGCAGCTGCCGGTGCCGAGTCGCCAGAACTCCACGCCGTCGAAGCGCTCGTCGAGGCAGTAGCGCCCTTCGATGAGTGCCCGAGTGCTCGGGGATCGGGCATCGAGGTCGGCGTAGGTCGCGGTGGCGAGGGCGATCGTGTCGGGCGGATCGTGTTCGAGGTCGGCGTCGATGACCGCCCAGTCGTCGGGGCGGAGCAGGAGTGGCGCGAACCCGATGATCGGCACGGCATGGTCCTGGCCGGCGGCGTACAACACGTCGAGGCTGGCACCGAGAGCCCAGCCCTCGTCGCCGAGTGCTTCCCGGTCGATCCAGTCGGCGTAGGCGAGGCTCACGGCGTGGGCGGGATCGGCCTCGACGCGGAGGTCGTCACGGTCATCCTGAGTGATGCCGCCACGGTGGTCGGCGACGAGCCGCAGTTTGTCGGCGAGGTCGGGCCCGACCTGGCTGAGGCCGAGGAGGGCGGCCAACGCGACCGCGCCGAGCCGGATCGGCCGAGGTCCGTCGGTCGAGCTGACGAGGGCGTCGAGCCCGAGCCAGCCGAGGAGCGTGACCGGCACGAGAAAGAGGTAGAGGTGGTAGCCGAACCACAGCTGTGCGCCGAAGAGCGGGATCGCCAGGGCGAACCAGCCGAGCAGCATCGCGACGGGCCCGCGGGGCAGCCGCCGCCAGCCGATCGCCGCACCACCGACGAAGAGCACACCGAACGCCGCAGCGATTCGGACTCCCCGCCGGACGACGGCGACCAGTCGGTCACGTTCGCGTGGCCACAACTCGGTCCGCTCGGTCGCCCACTCGAACCAGAACGCCCACAGGTCGCCGGCCACGCCCGTGGCGACGGCGTAGACGGCGAACGGCAGGAGCGTCATGGCGACGGCGACCGAGGTGCTCGGCACCGTGCGTCGCAGGAAGGTCGTGGCGTCGGTGCGGAGCAGGCCCACGACGTGGGGGAGCCAGAGCACCACGGGGATGACGGCATAGGGCAGCTTGAGCAGGGCGACGAGCGTGGTCGCGACCCCGGCGCCCGCCCAACGGCGGGTCTGGGTGGCGTCGGCGGTCGTCCCGAGGACGACCGCGACGAGCAGCGGGATCGAGACGAGCACGTCGGCCTGGGTGAGGTCGCGGGTCGTGGCCGTCACGTAGTACGTGCCGACGACGGCGAGGGGTGCCGTGGCTGCGATCCAGCCGGTGCGGAACCACGTCCGCAGCTCGAGCTGCATCCAGCGGACGAACCCCAACCAGACCAGGAGTTCGACGAGGTGCACCCCGACGGGTGATCGTCCGAACGGGAGCTGGGCCAGGCCGAAGAAGACGAAGATGCCGGGCTGCTTGAGGTCGATGACGTCGCGATACAGCACGTCGCCGCCCAGGGCCTGTTCGGCGAAGAGCGAGAACGTCGCCTGGTTCGAGGAGAACGGGAACGTGAGCACCAGCAGGCCGAGCAGGGTGACGCCGGCGAGCGCGACGAGCTCGGATCGTGAGGGCGATGGCACGCCGTCACCGTAGGACGCGGAAATGAGGCCGACAGGAGCAATGCGACGCACCAGACTCGTCCGGTGTTCGAGATCCGACCGGCGGCCCCTGACGAGGTCGAGGTCCTGCGCGACATCGAGGTCGACGCCGGTGATCGATTCCGCGACGTCGGTCTGGCGGCGATCGCCGAAGACGACCCACCGTCGGCGGCTGAGCTGCTCGAGCAGATCGAGCGCGGCCGGCTGTGGGCGGCCGCCGACGGCGACACGATCGCCGGCTACGTCATGGTCTCGATCGTCGACGGTGCGGGCCACGTCGATCAGGTGAGTGTGCGGACGAGCGCCGCCGGCCGTGGTGTCGGTCGGGCGCTGATGGGACGGGCGCACGAGTGGGCGCGCCGCTCCGGGCTCACGACGATGACGCTCACGACGTTCGTCGAGGTGCCCTTCAACGGTCCCTACTACCAACGCCTCGGGTACGAGGTCGTGCCCGAGGCGGAGCTCGGCCCGGAGCTCGCCGCCATCCGTGCCGCCGAGACCGACGCGGGCCTCGACTTGTCGCCACGAGCGGCGATGCGGCTCGACCTGACAGGAGACGACGATGCGTGAACGACAACTGACCGGCCTCGACCACCTGGCCGCAGCGACCGAGCTGTACCAACGGATCCGTTTGGCGCACCCCACGGCCGGGAGCTATCAGGCGGCCGAGCTGCAGTGGTGGTGGGGCGTGCCCCGGCGAACCGACGTGATGCCACAGCTCGTCTGGTTCGACGACGACGGCCCGGCGGCGATGGCGATGGTGACCGAGTGGGGCGACGGCACGTCGGCCGTCTTCGTCGATCCGACGCTCATCATCGCGACTCTCCCGGGAGCTGAGCCGGCGTGGATCGCCGAGCTCCTCGATCGTGGTCTGGCTCATGCCGCCGGCAACGGCATCGCGGCATTGGATCTCGAAGTCGAGCGTGACGACGATGTGATGCGGTCGCTCCTCGCGGAACGCGGGTTCGAGCGGAAGGACGACGCCGTCGTGGAGGCCTGGTTGCCGGCCGAGGTCGAGCCGGACGTGACTCCGCTGGCCGACGGCTACGTGCTCCGATCGCGAGCCGAACTCCGGGATCGTCCCCACCACATGGCCGATGGTCGTCGCGCCGACATCGAGGATCGACTGTGCCAGACCTCGCTGTACCGGCCCGATCTCGACCTCGTCGTGCTTGCCCCCGACGGTGAGCCTGCGGCGTTCGGATTGTTCTGGAACGATCCGGTCAGCGCGACCGGTGTGGTCGAACCGATGCGCACCTTCGAGCCGCATCGGCAGAAGGGGCTGGCGCGCCACATCCTCACGGCTGGCATCGCCCGCCTCCGTGAGGCCGGCGCGCGACGGATCTCGATTGGCTACGGACCGGAGAATCCGGCGTCGGGCCCGCTCTATCGCAGCATCGGATTCGAGCCCACCGGTCGCACCGACCTGTTCGGCGGCCCGACGACGAAGTGATGTCGGCGCGGTTCGTTCGAGCCCCCGTCGGTGTCAGACGCCGGTGGAACACTGCTGCCGTGGATGACCGAGACCAACAGACGAAGCGCGCGGACAAGATCCGCGGACTCTTGGCGAAAGCCAACAACGACGGTGCCACCCCGGCGGAGGCGGAGAGCTACACGGAGGCGGCGTTGCGCCTCATGGCCAAGTGGAACATCGCCCACCGCGACCTCCGAGAACACTCGGTGATCGAGGAGCGCTCCCTGGACTTCACGATGTTCGGTCGGGCGCAGTACGGCGTGGCCCGGCTCGCCGTCATGGTGGCTCGGGTGTTCGGTTGCACGGGACTCCGTCGGGAGCTGGGCGACGGCAACGTCGGACGGGTCGTGCTGTTCGGGCGAGCGGCAGCCCTCGACGACGCCGAGATGCTGATCCATCATCTCGTTCCGCAGCTGATGCGTGACGTCGCTCGCGACAAGCCACGGTCGCGGAAGTCGTACGCGGTGGCCTGGGCCGATCGGGTGGCCGGGCGACTCGTCGAGCTGCAGGAGGTCGTCTACTCGGAGTCGAACGCCCTCGTCCCGACCACGACCGATGCCGATCGAGCGATGACCGAGCGTTACTCGGTGGTGGCGTCACCACGGTTCCGTGCCGACTCGGCCTCGTTCCATCAGGGCCGAGCTGCGGGCACCGACGCCGACCTCGACCAGGTCCGGCTCGACGCCGCAGGCTGAATGGCAGTCCGTCGGTCGGGAGCCGTGAGGCGGTCCGAACTACCGTCGACCCACATGAAGTTCGGGCTCGCGTTCGCCAGCAGCATCGCCATCGACCACACGCGGGCGATGGATCTCTGTCGGCGGGCCGAGGCCGCCGGGTTCGAGTCGTTGTGGGGCGGCGAGCACGTCGTGCTGCCGAGCACGATCGAGTCGAAGTACCCCTACACAGCCGACGGCAAGATCCCCGCAGAGCCCGACACCCCGATCCCCGACCCGTTGATCTGGCTCGCCTTCGCCGCAGCGGCCGCGCCGACGATACGCCTCGGCACCTGCATCCTGATCGTGCCGCAACGCAATCCTCTCGTGCTCGCGAAGGAGCTCGCCACGCTCGACCGGTTGTCGGGTGGACGGGTGGAGCTCGGTCTCGGTGTCGGCTGGCTCAAGGAGGAGTTCGAAGCCCTCGGCGTGCCGTGGGAGCGGCGTGGCGCTCGCAACGACGAGTACATCGAGGCGATGCGGGCGTTGTGGGCTGGTCCGCATGCGGAGTTCCACGGCGAGTTCGTCGACTTCGGTCCGGTCACGTGCAGTCCGCGCCCGGTCCAGGAGCGGATCCCGATCCTGGTCGGCGGCGACTCCGACGTGGCGCTCCGGCGAGCGGCACGCATGGCCGATGGCTACTTCCCCGGCGAGGGCGACATCGGTCGGCTGCGGGCGTTGGTGCAGCGTCTCCGCGAGACCTGCGAAGCGTTCGATCGTGACCCGGACGAGATCGAGATCAATGCGATCTTCACGCATCTCGCCGACCCCGTCCCCGCGATCGAGGAGATGCTCGAGATCGGTGTCGGTCGGTTGATGGTGCCGGCCTTCGTCTACGGCGGACCCGGCGGCCTCGAAGGCATGGA
>JAHDCV010000009.1:0-18075 GCA_020629695.1 Acidimicrobiales bacterium
GCGTCCGAAAGGGGTGAAGCCATGGCCAGCGAACCTAGACGGCGACGATGACAGTGCCCCGCCGCCGAGCGCGGGATCGCGAGCTTTCGGGGACCCGCCCCGCTTCGGCCGGTGGTGCGAGGCGCAGGCGTGAAATCCGGGAGCCCGCCGGCGGCGCAGTCCGCGAGACTGCGCCCGTGACCACCGCCCCGTTCCCCGAGCTGCGAACCGAGCGACTGCTGCTCCGCCGACCCCGACCCGACGACGCCGACGCACTCTGGCGTCGCCGCAACGACCCCGACGTCGCCCATCTCCAGGCGTGGTCGGTGCCGTATGACCGCTCCGATGCCGAGGCCCTCGTCACCGGCGCGTCCGAGATGGTCGGCCCGGAACCGGATCGATGGTGGATGCTCACCGTCACCGATCCACACGACACCGTCGTCTACGGCGACCTGGCGCTGCACCTGACCTGGGAGGGTCGGGCGGCGGAGGTCGGGTACACCTTCGCCCGGGATCACTGGGGGCACGGCTATGCCACCGAGGCGTTGCACGCCCTGCTCACCCACCTGTTCGACGAGTTCGGCATCACCCGGGCGACCGGTCAGCTCCACCCCGAGAACCTGGCCTCGGCCCGGGTGTTGGAGCGATGCGGGTTCGTCTTCGAGGGCCACACCCGCAACAGCTTCTGGGTCGGCGAGGAGAACTCCGACGACTGGATCTACGGCATGACGCCACACCTGTGGCGCGAGTGGAACGACCGGCCCCGGCACGCCCCCGAGATCGTCGAGTTGGTCGAGCCGTACCCCGATGGCCTGCGAGACGTGTTGGCGCTGGCCCCACACCAGTCCCAGCAACATCTCGTCGCGCCGATCGCCCACTCGCTCGCGCAGGTCGCCGTGCCACCGGTCGACGCCGGTGTGACGGTCATCCCGTGGCCCCGGATCGTGCACGCCGACGGCGAACCCGTCGGATTCGTGATGATGGAGCAGCCGAACGAGATCCATGAGGTCCCGTTCCTCTGGCGCCTCGTGATCGATCGCCGACACCAGGGTCGGGGCATCGGTCGCCGGGTCATCGAGCAGGTGATCGAGCGGGCCCGTTCCTGGCAGGTGAAGGCCCTCCAGGTCAGCTGGGTACCCGGCATCGGGTCACCCGGCCCCTTCTACGAGTCGATGGGGTTCGTGCCGACCGGCGAGGTCGACGAGGGCGAAGTCGTCGCCGAGCTGTCGTTCTGACCCGATCGCGACCGGGCGTGCACCCGTCAGTCGGTCGGGAGGTCGGCGACCGCGCCGAGGTCACCGACGCGTGCGGCGAGCGCTCGGAGCTCGGCGTTGGACCCGATGGCGATCAGCACGTCCCCGCCGTCGAGCCGGAGGTCGGGTCGCGGATTCGCGTGGAACCGCCCCGAGGCGTGACGCACGGCGATCACGAGCGCCTGATGGTCTCGGGCTCCGCCGAGCTCTGCCAGTCGTTCGCCGACCACGCCGCCGGAAGGATCGACACACAGCTCCAGGACCTGGGCGTCCTGGCGGTCGTCGTGGAGCACCTCGTCGAGGAACTCCGCCACATGGGGCTGGAGTGCCAACGCCCCCATTCGTGACCCGCCGATGTCGTGCGGATTCACGACACGATCGGCGCCGGCCTGGAAGAACTTCGGCTCCACGGCCTGGTTGGTCGTGCGGGCGACGATGAACAGCTCCGGGCACAGCGCCCGGGCAGAGAGGGTCACGTAGAGGTTCTTGGCATCCGAGTCGAGGGCGGCGACCAGGGTCCGGGCACGGAGCAGTCCAGCCTGCAGCAGCACCTCGTCGTCGGTGGCGTCACCCTCGATGATCGGCACCATGCTCGTGGCGTCCTGCGGTTCATGGTCGATGACCACCACCGCGGTTCCCTGCCGACCGGCGTAGGCCGCGATGGCGTGCCCCACCCGGCCCCAGCCGGCGACGATCACGTGGCCCTCGAGTTCATCGACGTCGTTCTGCATGCGTCGCCTCCGCAACCGATCGTCGAGGCCTTCCTCGACGAGACTCTCCACCAACACACCCACCGTGTACAGCGCCGAACCCGTGCCGAACAGCACGAGCAGCAGCGTCCAGACGCGATACGCCGTGTCGTTCGCCAGCTGCTCGGCCCCGACCTCGGAGTACCCGACCGTCGTCACGGTGATCGCGGTCTGGTAGAAGGCCTCGAACGGATCGAGGCCCAAGGCCATGTAGCCGATCGTGCCGATGGCGAGGATCAACCCGAAGATCGCCAGACCGAACTGCACCCGGCGCCAGCGATCCACACTCGCGGGTCTGGCCCACACCGGACCGGACGATCGACGGGGGAACCGCATCCCCAGGGTCTAGCCGGTCGCTCGAGCGGCGAGGCGCCATGCGGGGTCGGTCACGGCGTGGCGCCAGGCGGCCCGCACACCACGATTCTCCTCGGCCCACCACGCCGGCCGCACCATCGACCGCAGGTCGCCCAGCTGCGGCGACCGGGTCACGCCGACGGGCCGTGCCGGGGACGTGACCTCGGCACCCATGGCGAGTCGACAGCCGAGGTCGACCAGGTCGAGCCCGACGAAGGTCTTGTTGATCAACGAGCCCGGCAGACGGGGATTGCACTCGATCACGACGAGGCGATCGGCTCGCCGGTCGAGACGGAGGTCGAAGTCCATGACGCCGTGGAACCCGGTGGCCTCGGCGATCGGACGCACCATGTCGACGCTGCGTTGGTCGTCCACGAAACGGAGGGCGTTGCCGTCGCGATACTGCACGACGTCGGCGATGACCTCGCCGTGATCTGCGAGCACCGTGACGTCGATGTCGATACCGGGCACGAACTCCTGCACGAGGAGCGGCAGCTCGTTCGCCTCCCGCCCGCTGTCGGTGACGTGGTCGATGAGCTCGTCGGCGTCGTCGAGGATCCGCACTCCGGCACCGAACCCCTCGGAGGGCGGCTTGACCACGATGCGGCCGAGCCTGGTCGCGTCGGCGACGTCGTCCATCGTGTCGAGTCGGCGGGTCGCCGGGATGTCGAGGTCGAGCGAACGGCACAGCTCGGCCAGCCACCATTTGTCGTTGCACTCGAAGATCGCCTGTGGGGTCGGGACGGGAAAGGCCCGGGCCCGCCCGAAGCCGCCGTCCACCGCGAGCTGCGCCAGCGCGACGGTGGCGTGGTAATCGGCGGGAACGACGACGTCGATGCCGGCGGCGTCCCATTCGGCGGCGAGGCCCTGCATGACCAGTGGCGACGGCGTCTCCCCCGGCACCAGATCGGCCGGATGGGCCTCGGCGATGCGCTGCGACCGACGCAGCGTCGGCGCACTCGGCGCCGGACACCAGACCTGGACTCGTCGACCGGCGGCGGCCGCCGCGGACGAAACCGAATAGAGCAACGGCTCCAACGAGCCGACGACAGCGACGTGAGGGGCGATCACCCGACTCCATCGGCTGTCACGTGTCGGACTTCAGCGGCGGTTCGGGTGGCGCCCGCCCGATCACGTGGGAGGCTCGCCCCATGGCCGCCGACCGGGATCGACGACGTTGGGATCTCCGCCATCGCGACGGCGTCGCCGAGCCGTCGGCGCCGTTCGGCTGGTCGCATCTGCCGACCGACCTCACGGATCGGACGGGCCTCGACGTCGCCGCGGGAACCGGCGGCGTGTCGTTGTGGGCGGCCGCGCGGGGCATGCGGATGACCGCCATCGACATCTCGGGCGTCGGGCTTCGGGCACTCGCCGACGCGGCCACCGAGCTCGACCTGTCGGAGCGGATCACCACCGTGGTTCGTGATCTCGATCACGGACTCGGCACCACCGACTCCTTCGACCTCGTCGTGTGCCGCAACTTCCGGGAGCCCACGCTCTACCCCGCCCTTCGTGCCGCGATCGCGCCCGGTGGCTGGTTGTCGATCACGGTGTTGCGGTCGGGACGGTTCGGCGCCGACGGGGCGGAACTCCTCCGGGCCTTCGCCGACGTCGGTGCCGTTGTCGACACCGCCACCGACGATCGAGCGCACCACGCGTTGTTCCACCGGCCGGCCTGACACCGTCACCGTCCGGCCCCCGGCCTGACATGTGGGGTGGGCGGTCTGCGGGGGCCGTTCAGGAGCGCACGGAGAGGTCGTGGCGTGTGGTCGAGAACACAGTGCGCAGGGCGAAGCTCGACCGCATTCTGGCGACGTGTGGCAACCCGCTCAGATGAGCCCGGTGGATGCGCTCGAAATCGACGGTGTCTTCCACCGTGAGGTGCAGCAGGTAGTCGAAGTCACCGGCGAGCAGATGACAGCTCATGACCTCCGGCACCGATACGACGGCCGCCTCGAACGCGTCGAGCCGGGCCTCGGCCTGGGAGTCGAGCGTGATCTCCACGAAGACGTCCAACGGACGGCCGATCGCGACCGGGTCGATCAGCAGCACTCGGCCCGCCACGACACCAGAGCTCTCGAGCCGCTGCACACGACGCAGGCACGCCGACGGGGAGAGCCCGATGCGATCGGCCAACTCCACATTGGTCACGCCGGCATCGACCTGGAGTTCCTCGAGGATCCGGCGGTCCGTGGCGTCGAGGTCGATCATGCGATCTTTTCCATCATGCGAACTCGAACGCTGCTCGTCCTCGGGTACATGCGCTGCATGATTGCACAGATGGCTTCTGAAGCCAACGAATCTGCAATCGAATGCACCTCGAATCGTTCTATCTTTCACGCATGACGACCATCGGTGTGCCCACGGAGATCAAGCCCGACGAGCGACGGGTCGGCATGACCCCCGGTTCGGTCAGGGAGTTGACCACACGCGGGCACCGGGTGCTCGTCCAGTCGGGCGCGGGCATCGGCGCCGGCTTCGACGACGCCGCCTACGTCGCGATCGGCGCCGAGATCGTCGCCGATGCCGTCGGGGTGTTCGGGCAGGCCGACCTGGTCGTGAAGGTCAAGGAACCCCAGGCCGTCGAGCGGGCGATGCTGCGTCCCGGCCAGACCCTGTTCACCTACCTGCACCTCGCCCCGGACCCGGACCAGACTCACGATCTCCTCGCCTCCGGGGCCACCTGCATCGCCTACGAGACCGTGCGCGACGCCCATGGCGGGCTGCCCCTGCTGTCCCCGATGAGCCAGGTCGCGGGTCGCCTGTCGGTCCAGGCCGGCGCCACGGCGCTCGAGTCGCCGAACGGCGGCGCCGGGGTCCTGCTCGGTGGGGTGCCCGGTGTGGCTCCGGCCGAGGTCACGGTGATCGGTGGCGGCACGGTCGGCCGACACGCCATGGAGATGGCCGTCGGGCTGGGCGCCCGGGTCACCGTGCTCGACACCAACGTCGACACCCTCGAGGCACTGTCCGCCCGTTTCGGTCCGGCGATCCGCACCCTCTACTCCACAGGCGCAGCGCTCGAGGACGCCGTGATCGACGCGGATCTCGTCATCGGGGCCGTCCTCATCCCGGGTGCGTCCGCCCCGAAGCTCGTCACCGCCGAGATGATCGCTGCGATGCGGGCCGGATCCGTCGTCGTCGATGTCGCCATCGACCAGGGCGGATGCTTCGAGACCTCCAGGGCGACCACGCACGGCGATCCGACCTACGTGGTCGACGGTGTCGTGCACTACTGCGTCGCCAACATGCCCGGCGCCGTGCCCCGCACGTCGACGGCCGCGCTCAACCACGCCACGCTGCGACACACGATCGCCCTCGCCGAGAAGGGCACGAGCCGCGCCCTGCTCGACGACCCGTTGCTGTTGCCGGGCCTGAACGTGCACGCCGGCCGCCTGACCGAGGCCGCCGTCGGCGTCGCTCTGGGCATCGAGACGGTCGATCCTGCCGCCGCGCTCGCCGCCTGAGTTCCGCCTGGGCAGGTGTGCCCGGAAAGCGACCAATGGTCGCAAAAAGGTTTTCCGAACTCCGACGATCTGGTATCAGTGGAGGGGTCGGATCGATCTGCAGGACGACCCTGATTCCACCGCAGGTGGGATGACCTCACATCGATTCGGTGTTTCAACTGATCCCCATGATGCTCCAGCGACCAGCCCGCACGACGCGTGACCGGGCCAGAGACCTCGCCGTCAACGTCGGCGTCTTCGCGCTGATGTGGGTCGCCTACAGCCTCGGTCGCCGGCTGACACTCGACGCCGAGACGGTCGCGATCGAGAACGCCCGCCGGATCCTGGACATCCAGGCGGCGATCGGCCTTCCTTCCGAGAGCGACATCCAGAGTTCGATCCTCGGACGCTCGGGTCTCATCAAGTTCGCCAACCTCTACTACCTGCTCGCGCACTTCCCCGGCACCTTCGCCTTCATGGTCTGGGCGTGGTGGCGCCACCGCGAGCGGTTCGCCGGCGTCCGGAGTTCGTTGCTGGCCGTCACCGCCGCCGGGCTCGTGTTGCACATCGCCTTCCCGCTCGCCCCGCCACGCCTGCTCCCCGGCGGCGGATTCATCGACACGGGGGCGATCTTCGGTCCGAATCCGTACGACCTCGGGATCGCCGAAGCGGCGAACCAGTTGGCCGCCATGCCGTCGCTGCATGTCGGCTGGTCGCTGCTCGTGGCCCTCGGTGTGCTCGGACTCTCGGAGCATCGATGGCGATGGCTGGTGCTGCTCCATCCGTTCATCACGACGACCGTGGTGGTCATCACCGCCAACCACTACTGGCTCGACGGCCTCGCCGCCGCCGTGCTCGTGATCGTCGCGTGGAAGGCGTTCAGCCGGGACCCCCGATGGGACCCGAATCTCCAGGAGCTCCGCCAGCCCCGGGCGGAACGAGTCGTGGCGGCCCGGACCGAACTCGTCGATCACCTCTGAACGAGTGTGGGCCGACGGCCCGACTCAGACCAGGCGGGTGACGTGGCCCATCTTCCGGCCCGGCCGTGAGACGCCCTTGCCGTAGAGGTGTACACCGGCGCCGGCCTCGGCGGCGAGGACCTGCCACGTCTCCACGTCGTCGCCGATGAGGTTCGTCATCACGGCGTCGCTGTGGCGGCGACCGTCGCCGAGCGACCAGCCGGCGATCGCGCGGATGTGCTGCTGGAACTGGTCGACGACGCAGCCTTCGATCGTCCAGTGGCCGGAATTGTGGACGCGCGGCGCCACCTCGTTCACGACGAGGTCGCCGTCGGCGGCCACGAAGAGTTCGACACCCATCACTCCGACGTAGTCGAAGGCGTCGACGATGCGTGCGGCGATGGCCGCCGCGGCATCGGCGGTTGCACCCTCGATGCGAGCGGGCACGGTCGTGGTGTGCAGGATCCCGTCACGATGCACGTTCTCGCCGGGGTCGAAACACACGACCTGGCCGGTGAGCGAGCGGGCGACGATGACGGAGATCTCACGCTCGAACGGCACGAGGGCTTCGAAGATGGTCGGCGTGCCGGTCAGGACCGCCGTGGCCTCGGCCAGGTCGCCACCGGGCGTCACGCGCACCTGACCCTTGCCGTCGTAGCCGAGGCGGCGGGTCTTCACGATGCCGGGCCCGTGCTCGGCGAGGGCTGCGGCGAGGTCGTCGGGCGAACCGAGGTCGACGTGTGGTGCGACCGGGATGTCGAGGTCGGCGATGAACGCCTTTTCGTCGAGACGATCCTGGCTGACGGCGAGCGCCGTGCGACCGGGTCGGATGGGGGCGAGCGAACCGAGCAGGTCGAGCGACGTGGCCGGTACGTTCTCGAACTCGTACGTGATCACGTCGACCGACTCGGCGAACGCCCGGAGCGCGGCCTCGTCGTCGTATGACGCCATCGTCACTCGATGGGCGACGTCGCCGGCGGGCGGTTCGGCGCCCGGCTCGAACACGTGACAGCGCAAGCCGAGCCGAGAGGCCGCGACCGACAACATCCGACCGAGCTGACCGCCGCCGAGGACGCCGATGGAGCTGCCGGGCGGAAGCGGCGTCGGTGCCTCAGCCACGGTCGGGTTCCTCGGCCACCGCGGCCGAACGGGCGGCCCGCCACGCTGCCAGGTTGGTCGCGAGGGCAGGGTCGGTCGTGGCGAGCTGGGCGATGGCGAACAACGCCGCGTTCATGGCCCCGGCCGGACCGACGGCGAAGGTCGCGACCGGCACACCCCGGGGCATCTGCACGATCGAGTGGAGGCTGTCCGCACCGTCGAACGCCCATCCCTTCACCGGCACACCGAGCACGGGCACCATCGTCTTGGCCGCGACCATGCCGGGAAGGTGCGCCGCCCCGCCGGCACCGGCGATGATCGCCCGCAGGCCACGCTCGGCGGCCGCCTCGGCGTAGGCGAACATGCGGTCGGGAGTGCGGTGGGCCGAGACGATCTTCACCTCGTGGGCAACGCCGAACTCGGCGAGGGTGTCCACCGCTCCCTGCATCGTGGGCCAATCCGATTGACTGCCCATGATCACGCCGACGAGAGGTGTGCTGCTGTCCGTCACGCCCGCCGAAGCTAGCCGCCCGGTGACCCACTCGGGCCGGGCGACCGCGACACCTGCCGGGCCGGACGGTGCCCGGTGCCCGGTGGGTGCCTAACCTGGCCGCATGGCTTCCGGAGACCTGCGCGCCGATGTTCCCGACGACCTCGACGGAGCCGGTCTCCGGGTCGTGATCGTGCGGGCTCGCTGGAACGACGAGATCGTGCAGCGACTCGCCGACGGCGTCGAACGTGGCCTCGCCGAGTTCGGCGTCACCGATGTGCAGACCGTGTCGGTGCCCGGCAGCTTCGAGATCCCGATGGCGGCACGGGCCGTCGCTCACTCGGGGCGTGCCGACGCGATCGTGGCGATCGGTGCGGTGATCCGTGGCGAGACGACCCACTACGAGCTGGTGTCGGAGGGCGCGGCCGAGGGGCTCCAGCAGGTGCAGCTCACCACCGGCGTGCCCTGCGCCTTCGGGCTCGTGACCGTGGAGAACGAAGCGCAGGCTCTGGCCCGCTCGGAAGGCCCCGGCGGCCACAACGTCGGCGAGGAGTCCGCCCTCGTCGCCGTCGAGATGGCCCGCCTCTGCCAGACCTGGTCCTGAAATTTCAGTACCAGGTCCGAACGGGTCTGCTCATCCACTGACAGAAGCGCGGGACCTGCTGATCCGCTGACAGAACGCCGTCCTGCGTTGCCGCCGATCGAGCCCAGCCCATCGCACTGCCGAGCCGCCAGCAGCCGGCCGCGCAGCCCTCTGCCTTCTTGGCCTTCTTGCGGCCCTCGAGCTGAGCGCCGCGTTTCGCCAGTGCTCGAGCAGACCCCGTCTGCCCGAGCACTGCAAATTCGGTCAGGCGTCGATCAGTTCGTCGCGGAGCTGGCGCTTCAGGAACTTGCCGTTGGCGTTCTGCGGCAGCGGATCGGTCCGGAACACGACGGTCTCGGGGATCTTGAACTTCGCGAGCTTCGGTTCGAGGTGGGCTCGGAGGCCGGCTTCGTCGAGGCTCGACCCGTCCTTCAGCACGATCGCGGCTGCCACGATCTCGCCCAAGCGATCGTCCGGCAGACCGAACACGGCGGCCTCGGCGATGTCGGCGTGCTCGTAGATCGCCGCCTCGACCTCGGAGCAGTAGACGTTCTCGCCACCCCGGATCACCATGTCCTTGGCCCGGTCGACGATGAACACGAACCCGTCCTCGTCGATGCGGGCGATGTCACCGGTGTTGAACCAGCCGTCCTGGATCGCTTCGGCCGTTGCTTCGGGCCGGTTGATGTAGCCCTTGATGACGATGGGACCCTTCACGCAGAGCTGCCCGACGGTGTCGGGACCGGCGGGCAGTTCGTTGCCCATGTCGTCGACGAGCTTCGCGTCGACGGTCGGCACGAGCGGGCCGCACGACGCCGGCTTGTCGACGTAGAGCTTCGAGGCGTTGGCGGTGAGGATGCCGTGGGTCTCGGTGAGGCCGTAGCCCGTCGAGGGCGCTCCGGTCGGCAGGGCGTCGTCGATCTTCTCGACGAGGTCGGGCTGCAGCGGCGCACCGCCGCCACCCATGCCCTGGAGCGACGAGGTGTCGCGGGTCTCCCAGTCGGGATGCAGCAGGAGCTCACGGCTCATGGTCGGCACGCCGGAGAAGTTGGTGACCTTCTCCCGCTCGATCAGCTCGAGCGCCCGGCCGGCGTCCCACTTGTAGGTGAGCACGAGCTTCGCGCCGACGAGGGTCGCCGGGTGCATGAGGCAGTTGCAGGCCGTCACGTGGAACAGCGGCGTGGGGGCCATGAACACCGGCGCCGGGGGGTTCTCCGGTGGCGGCGGGTTCTCGATGCCGTTGGCGTCGTTCTCCTTTGCCACAGCCACGGCGGCCGCCATCTGCACGAAGGCCATGTGCATGAGGTTGTGCACCGAGCCCCGATGGGTGAGCTGGGCGCCCTTCGGGAAGCCGGTCGTGCCGGAGGTGTAGAAGATCGTGACGTCGTCGTCGCCGTCGATGTCGACCTCGGGGAACGGCGCGGCGTTCGCCGGGTCGATCACGTCCTCCCAACGGGCGGCGTCATCGGGGAGATCGGCGTCGGTCCGAACGGCGAGGACGTGCATGTCGCCCCCGGCACGCACCTCGGCGAGCACCTCGGCCGCACGGGCCAACCGCTCGGCATCGACGATCAGCACCTTCGGGCGGCTGTCCTCGAGGCCGTACTTCAACTCCGGGCCGGTCCACCAGGCATTGAGGCCGACGGCGGCGGCCCCGATGCAGGCGCATGCCCAGTACGACACGATCCACTCGGGATAGTTCCGCATCCCGATGGCGACACGGTCGCCGTGGCCGACACCGACGGAGGTCAGGTAGGCCGCGAGCGCCTTCACCCGCTGATCGATCTCGGTGAAGGTGTAGGTCTCGTCCTCGTAGACGATGTACGGCTTGTCGCCGTGCAACGAGGCGAGTTCCCAGATGGCCCGCATCGTCGGGGGTGCGGTCGGGAAGTGACGCATCGTCACCCCGCGCACCTCGATGTCGGACATGGCGAATCCCGAACCCTCAGCGGTCAGTTCGGCAACGGCGTCGGCGTAGAAGCTGCTCACGCTGCGCATGGTTGCACCCGCCCGGCGGCGAGGCAATCCACCTCCCTCGCCCGCGGCTCGAGCCAGAGGTGACCGCCCCCGGGCCTCAGCGAGCGAGTGGCGCCCAGACCGCCATCTCGCCGGCGCCGAGCACCGCCCGCTGACCGGGCTGGCCGACCGCGTGGATCACGATGTGCGGAGCATCGCCGAATCGCTCCGGCGAGACGAAGCGACTGCCGTCGGGACTCCACAGCGTGATCGACTGGGCGTACTGATCGAGGAACGGTACGTAGTTCGCGGCGAAGGTCTCGCTCGGCACGACCGGACCGATCTGGTCGAGCACCACGCCGTCGAGATCCACGACGGTCCAGACCAGCCCGTCGTCGGCCTCGGCGATGAGCAGCCGGTCGTTGGTCGGCGCCCAGAACACCCCCTGCACCGGTCGATCGAGAAGCTGCGTGGCGCTCCCGTCGGCCGGATCGAGCACCCAGACCCCGTCGGTCAGTCCGACGTCGTCGGGGTCGGCGGGTTCGTCGGACGGATCCGGTTCGTCCTGGCGGAGCACGACCGGTGACGCTCCTCCCGCCGGACTTCCCTCGACGGTGACCGCGAGCAGATCACCATCCGGCGACGCGAAGAGCCGGGCGAAGCCCCCGACGGCGCTGAGCGCCGTGATGACCGGATCGCCGACACCGACCCGGGGGTCGTCGGCGATGGCGACGATCTCGGCATCGGGCGAGACGTGGACGACCCGGCCGTCTGCCAACCAGACCGGCGCCGCACCGAGTGTCTCGCCGTGGGAGCGGAGCAGGCTGCCGAAGCCGTCGCGTACCTGGAGCTCACCTCCGAGGTTCAGCGCGAGCAGATCGTCCGGACCCCATGCCGGGAACAGCGGCGTGGCCTGCTCGAGCACGGGGCCGAACCTCGGCGGCGCGTCGATCTGGAGATCGCCGACGGCGAAGGCGACCTCTCCTGCACCACCCAACGCTCCGAGGCGGGCCTCGGCGCGGTCGAACCCGAGGTAGAAGGGGATGATCGGAGCGGTCGAGGTGCGCACCGGGGGCACATCGAGTCCGGGGTCGTAGGCGAACAGGTCCACGACGGCCACCGCACTGGAACTGCCCGCCACCTGCACCCATGCCGCCCAGGTCCCGTTCGGCGAGAAGGTCGGTTGGCCTTCGAAGGGCGCACCGACCGGATCGAGGTCATGGAGACCGGCGGCGTCGGCGAGCTGCACACCCTCGGGCGTCTGCATGAGGATCCGATCGACCGGACCGAGGAGCTGCGACGGGTCGAGCGGGTCGGGCGCCGTCGTGGGTGGCGGCTCCGTGGTCGGCCCGGCGGGTTCGGTCGTCGAAGTCGTCGAGGTGGCGGCCTGTGGCGGGTCCGCGTACGGAAACGAGCAGCCGGCCGTGACCAGGAACACGGCGAGGAGAGGGAGGCGGAGGAGGCGACGCACGAGTGCTCAGCTTCCCACGGACCACCCGGCGCGCGGTGGTCGGGCGAATGCGTCCGCGCCGACGCCGAATGGCCCAGCGATCGTGGCGTCGTTCAGCTGACGGAGGCGAGCGGTGCGTCAGGTCCCGCCGTCGGGGCGACCGCGAGGTCCGGTCGACGCGACCGGATGTCGTCGGCGAGCTCGAGGATGCAATCCGACGCCGTCGTCTTGCAGAGCGACGGCACCACGGCGTGCACGAGTGCCGCGGCCGAGGCCCGACCCAGACACCGGGCGAAGCCGAGGGCCACGCCGAAATGCTCGACGTAGGTCTCACCGACGGCTGCGGGATGCTCGGTGAAGGCTCGGCGGATGTTCATGACGGAAACGTAGAACAAGCTCCGCGAAACGTGATCGCCGAATTTCGCACTCAGTTCCGGAAATCGCGCCAAATTCGTCCCTCAATCGATGGTCTTTGCGCGACGATGTTCGATTGTGGACCTGATCGATCGAGAAATCATCCGCCTACTCCAGCAGGACGGCGGCCTCTCGGCTCGCGAGATCGCCGAGGCCGTGGGCCTCTCGACGACGCCGTGCTGGCGACGGATCCGCGCACTCGAGGAACGGGGTGTGCTCCGAGCACGCGTCGCCCTCGCCGACGCCGACAGTCTCGAGCTCGGCCTGACGGCGATCGTGCAGATCCGCACGAGCGACCACTCCCAGGCCTGGCTCGAACGGTTCGTCGCCGGCATCGAGCCCTTCGAGGAGATCGTCGAGGCCTATCGGACCTCCGGCGACATCGATTACGTCCTCAAGGTCGTCGTGCCCGACATCGCCGCCTACGACGAGTTCTACAAACGGCTGATCGCCTCGGTCGACCTGTTCGACGTGCGATCGGTGTTCGTCATGGAGGAGCTGAAGCACACCACCGCGCTCCCCCTCGACTACGTGAACTGGCGCTGACTCGACGGAGCCGC
Source organism: Acidimicrobiales bacterium (assembly GCA_020629695.1). Classification (GTDB taxonomy): domain Bacteria; phylum Actinomycetota; class Acidimicrobiia; order Acidimicrobiales; family SZUA-35; genus JAHDBV01. The sequence goes on from JAHDCV010000009.1 coordinate 13,289, forward strand.
TCAGCGGAGTCGGATGAGCGCGAGTTCGGTCGGCTCCTGCCACTCCGCCGCCGGCAGAGGCTCGATCTCGATCCGACGGCCGACCTGCTGCACGAGGACCCGTCCGACGTCGACGGTCTCGACGATGCCCTTCGCCCGGACGAGTGTGGGGTCGCCGGCGAGGCGGGCGCGTAGTTCGGCGACCGTCGGGTGACCGGGGTCGATCGTGGTGACCTCGTGGGCGTCGAACAGCGACGGCGTCGGCATGGGCGCACGTTCGTCGTCGCGGCCGCCGAGTTCGAGGAGCCCGGCGAGGGCGACGCCATCGACCGAATCGAGGATCGGCGTGCCCGTCGTGGTCAACGACGCCACGAGGTCGAGTCGCTGCTCGACGACGCTCGGCGCGAGGAGGTCGGCCTTCGTCCCGATCACGAGGTCGGCCGTACGGATCTGGCCGTCGATCGCCGCACCACGGCCCGGCGACGACCGGAGCTCGACGATGCCGTCCAGATCGACCAGCACGATCACGCCGTCCAGACGGAACCCGGCCGACTGCCCCCAGGGACGCAGACGCTCCGGTTCGGCGAGGCCGCTCAGTTCGATCACGACGTGATCGGGCGGCTCGGGACGTGATCGGAGCCCGTCGAAGGCGGCACCGAACCCGTCGGCCAACGAGCAGCAGACGCAACCACCGGTCAGCTCGATCGAATTGCTCGACCGCTTCCTGATCAGCGCGGCGTCGACGTTCACGGCGCCGACGTCGTTCACCATCACCGCGATCCGTCGCTCGGTGCGCTCGAGCAGCCGGTTCAACAACGTCGTCTTCCCGGCGCCCAGGTAGCCGCCGAGAAAGGTGATCGGCACCCGCCGGCCGTCCCAGGGGGCGAAGTCGGGTTCGGTGTAGCGGGCCACGACGCGACCGTATCGCTGCGGTCCCGGAGGTTCGGCGCCCGGTCCGGGACCCCGACGGGCGATCTGCGGCAGACTGCGCCGGTGGGCGCCGATGACCATGACGATGCAGACGTGCCGGCAACCGGTCGGTGTGTGATCGGGCCCGACGGGTCCGGCCGCACGACGGTGCTCGAGCGCTGGGCCAGCGCCTCGGGAGCGATCGTCATCCGCTGCCACCCGGACGGCACCCACGAACCGACCTTCGAGCCCGACGCTCCGGGTCCCGTGGCGATCGATGACGCCCACCACGCCGACGACACGTTCCTCGGATCACTGCGAACGAGCGGTCGGCCGCTGCTGCTGGCCACCACACCCTCACCGTGGTCTCCGGCGCTCGCCGACCTGGTCGACCGGGTCGACCCCCGGGACGAGGTCGTGCTGAGCGCCTGGGACGAGGACGAGATCGCGCGCGCGATCGGCACGACGACGGGGCGAGCCGTCAGCTCGCAGGCGCTCGAGGAACTGAGCCGGTGGACAGCGGGCTCGGCGGTCCTCGTGATGGCCGTCGCCGAGGTCGGCGACATCGAGCTCATCGACATCGACGGCGACGAGCCGGTCCTTCCGCCGAGCCTGCATCGTCGACTCCAGCGCCGGCTCCGCCGCCTTCCCGCCGGCGTCCTCGACATCGTCGACACCCTGGTCGTGTCCGATCGCACCGACCTCGACACGGCGATCCTGGCCACGGCCCACCATGGCGACCACGATCGGGCGGAGCTCGAGCGGGCGTTGCGGACGAGTGGTGCCGTGCACGACGGGTCGATCGCCGAACTGATCGTCGCGGCCCGCACCATCGATCTGACGGTGGCCGAACGCGAGCGACTTCGGACCCGGCTCGAACCGTCGCTCGCCGTCGTCGCACCCGACCGGCTCGAACCGGGGACGATCACGGGCGTCGACACGGCGATCGCCGTGCTCCTGTCCGGCCGGCATGACGACGAGGCGGCTCGACTGCTGGATCTCGTCGATCCCCGCTCGGCCGGCCTCGACCACGTCGACGCGAAGACGATCGACGCGTTGGCCGACCTCGCCTTCACGCTCGGACATCCCGCCGCGATGGGCCTCGCGGCCCTCGGCGAGCGACCGGCTCGGCGGATCCGCGACTGGGAGCTGCGCCACCTGCGCTTCGGTGCCGCCGCCGATCTCGATGGCGATCAGGACGCTCCAGCCGACGATCTCGCCGTCTTCGCCGCGCAGCTCGTCGGTCGGACCGACATCGCGACGACGGTCATCGATTCGTCGTCACTCGCTGGTCAGGTGATCCGTGCCGTCGACCGGGTCACCGGCGCCGACACGACGCTCGGGCTCGAGGAGCTCGCGTCGATCCGCGACCGCCCATGGCGATCCGACGATCTGCTCCCGGCGCCCGACATCGTCGCCGGCCTACTCCACCTCCTGGCCGGCCGTGCGAGGACGGCCGTCGACCTGTTCGACGCCGGGACGGGCACCGGCGACGGTCTCGCCCGGTTCGCCCGCCTGCTCCTCGGCGAGATGGGGCCAGCGTCGAACTGGGAACGCACCGCCACAGGCGGGGGCCCGTCCGAGCGATACATCCGGACCGCGATCACCGCCGGTCTCGCCCGCCGTGTCGGCGACACCACCCGGATGCGTGCGGCCTGGGCGGAGGCCGAGGTCGTGCTGGCCCGGTCCGTCGTGTCCTGGGCCACCATGCCACTCCTGGCCGAGCTGGTCCTCGCCGGGCTGCGACTCGACCACCGACGGTTGACCGACGACGTGCTCACCCGACTGCGGACCCAGGTCTCGGGACACGACCCTGGCTCGGCATCGGTGGCCGCGCTCGGGTGGCTCGACACCCGGGTGGCGATCGCCCGGCGGGACCCCGCCGCCCTCCAGATCGCGCTGCGGACGCTGCCCGAGGTGGACGAGGTCGGCCTCCGTCGACGTCGGCTCGCCGAGGCATGGCACACCCTGCTCACCGGCGGACCCGAACTCGCGACGATCCGCGATGCGGCGACCGAGCTCGCCCGCGTCGACGATCCGTGGGAGGCCGCACAACTCCTCGGTGCCGCGGCCCTCGATGTCGACGACCCCGACGCCGCCCGCACGCTGCTCACCGATGCCCGGGCGATGTCCTCGACCGCCCCGGAGGAGCCGAGCGCCGACGGGCTGCTGGCGAAGGGCCTCTCCGATCGTGAGGTCGAGGTGGCTCGCATGGTGGCGGAGGGCCGGACACACAAGGACGTCGGCGCGGCGCTCTACATCTCACCCAAGACCGTCGAGCACCACGTTGCCCGGATCCGACAGAAGCTCGGCGCCGCCAACCGCAGGGAGTTCCTCGAGGTGGTTCGATCCACGCCAACGGGCGCTTCGGGCGACGAGCCCCCGACCATCCCCTAACGTCCCCCCGGGGATTGGGGGGTCGCCCCGATTCGGCCGAGGCGACGCAGTTTTAGGTTGATCCCCACACGACACGAGCCCGTGGGAGGGACCAACACCATGAACATCAACGAACTGCTCGAGAAGGTTCTGCACACCATCTTCTCCGACTCGGCCGAGGCCGAGGCCTACGCCGAGAACCCCGAGGGGTACCTCGCCGCCGCCGGCGTCATGGACGCCGATCTGACCGGGATCGATCTCGGCACCGTCGTCACCTCCGTCTCGAACGAGCTCGACATGGGCTCGCAGGTCTCGGAGTCGCTCCACGCCGTCGGCGCCTCGCCGTGGTCCGAAGAGGAGGCCCAGACCGGCCCCGCTCCGGCACCCACCTCCGAGCCCACGGCGGCACCGGCCCCTGCTCCGGCACCGGCCCCAGCCGCCGCACCGGCACCGGTGGCCACCGCCGCTGCCACCGTCGAGGTCGCCGCTCCGGCGTCACCGGCCGAGCTGACCCAGGTGATCAACGAGTACGTCACCATCGTCTACGAAGGCGACGAGTACATCACCAACAACTTCGTCGACAACTCGACCGAGATCGACGTCGACATCGACGGCGACGTCGAGGGCGACCTCGACCTGGACATCGACAACGACGTCGTCAACGCCAACGCCCTCGGCGATGGTGCGGTGGCGGCCGGCGAGGACGCCCGAGGCGTCGCCACGGGCGATGGGGCCATCGCCGTCGGCGACGACGTCCGGGACAGCCAGCTCAACAGCGGCGACGGCGCCGTCCAGGCCGGCGACGACATCTCGGCGCCCGTCAACACCGGTGAGAACTCCGGTGTGATCGCCGACGGATCGGTCTCCGACACCGTCGTCGGCGACGGCAACGTGGTCATGGAAGACGTCGACGCCGATGCGGTGGTGGTCGGCGACGGCAACACCACGACGGTGATCGACTCCGATGGTGGCGATGTCGCCATGGGGGACGGCAACGTGCAGACCGACGGCGGCGACGCCCAGGTCGGCGACGGCAACATCCGCACCGACGACGGTGACGTCACGACCGGTGACGGCAACATCCGCACCGGCGAGGGCAACGTCAACACCGGCAGCGGCGACGTGATCGACATGCGGGACGCCGACATCGACGACTCCCAGATCGCCGTCGGCGGCGGAGCCATCCAGGACAACGACGTCGACACCGACACCGACATCGACATCTCCGACAGCTTCAACGACGAGTCGACCACGACGACGACGATCGACCAGTCCACGAACGACTCGCACAACGACCAGTCGACGAACGACTCCTTCAACGACCAGTCGACGACGGATCAGTCCACCAACGACTCGTTCAACACCGAGGGTTCGTTCAACGACCAGTCCACGACGGATCAGTCCACCAACGACTCGTTCGACACCGAGGACTCGTTCAACCAGGACAACTCGATCGAGGACAGCTTCGACACCGAGGACTCGTTCAACACCGAGGACTCGTTCAACACCGAGGACTCGTTCGA
>JAHDCV010000009.1:18175-21944 GCA_020629695.1 Acidimicrobiales bacterium
ACACCGAGGACTCGTTCAACACCGAGGACTCGTTCAACACCGAGGACTCGTTCGACGCCGAGACGACGATCGACGTGACCGACTCGTTCGACACGGAGGACTCGTTCACCTCGACCGCCGACACCGACGTGGATGTCGATCTGACCGACTCGGGCGCCAGCGACGTCGTCGACGTCGAGGCCTGATCGCCACCCGGGTCGACCCCGGGGACGAGCAATCGATGGTCGTGGGCTGGCGGGCCCACGGCCATCGCCGCGTCCGGCGACCGTCCGGACCGGCGACGTGATCCATACTGAGCCGGGAGAAGGGAGGCGACATGGACGGCAGGCACACCACAGAACCGACGAGCCGGGCATCGGCCGGTGGAAGCGTCCACGAGCGTCTCCGGGCGACCCGTTCGGCGTGTGAGCATCTCGACCGTGACGACCTCGTGACCCAGCTCGACCAGGCCGGGGCCCGGGCCCGCACACCGGAACTCCGGGTCGCCGTCGTCGGCGAATTCAAGCAGGGCAAGAGTTCGCTGGTGAACGCTCTGGTCCAGCGTGAGGTCTGCCCCGTGGAGGACGATCTCGCCACCGCCGTCCCGACCGTCGTACGCCACGGCACCGAGGGCGAGGCCGTGGTCACCCTCGTGACCGGGGCGGGCGAGGACGTCGAGTCCATCGAACGAACGCTCGGCGGCGACGAGCTCCGGGACCACATCATGCGCCCGATCCGCGACGATGGCACCCGGGTCACGGGCGCCACCATCTCGTGTGACAACCGACTGCTCGGACGTGGCGTCGTCTTGATCGACACCCCCGGGGTCGGCGGCACCGGGGCCGGTCACACCAGGAACGCCGTCTCGTCGCTCGGTCTCGCCGACGCCGCGGTGTTCGTCACCGACGCCTCACAGGAACTGACCGCGTCGGAGCTCGACTACCTCCGCCAGGCCGACGAGATCTGCTCATCGGTCTGGTGTGTGGTCACCAAGACCGACTTCTATCCCGACTGGTCGACGGTCGTGGAGCTCGATCGCGGCCATCTCCGCACCGCCGGGCTCGACATCCCGGTCGTGCCCGTCTCGTCCAGCCTGCGGATGTTCGCGGTGCGCCATCGCGACGCCGAGATCAACGCCGAGTCCGGCATTCCGGAACTCGCTCGACTGATCGAGGCCCACCTCGACGCCCATGTCCGGGTCGCGGAGGGCCGCCTCGGCGAGCAGGTCGACGCCGTGCTCGATCAGCTCATCGCCCACCATCGCGCCGAGCTGGAAGCGGTTCGGGACCCCGATGCGGGAGCGCATCTCGTCGAGCAGCTCGAGGAGGCCCGGGACCGGTTCGACGCACTGCGCTCGGGACGCTGGAAGCAGGGCCTCGCCGATGGGATCACCGACCTGCGCTCCGAGGTCGACTTCGAACTCCGGGCACGGATCAAGGACATCAGCGCGGAAGCCGACGCCTCGATCAACGTGACCGACCCGGCGGAGGTCTGGTCGGAATTCGAAGCGGTGCTCGTCGACAAGATCGCCGGGGAGGTCGATGCCGTCTACCGGTTGATGCTCGAGTCGGCCGGCGATCTGGCCCGCCGGATCGCGCTCGACCTCGACAACGCCGGGGTGGAGGCCGGTCGGATCCTCGACATCGACGTGGCCGACCCCGCCGACGTCCTGGCCAGAGCGACGATCGACGACGAGATCGACCTGAAGACGACCACCTCGATCGGAGCCGGCCTCACGCTGCTGCGCTCCAGCTACTCGGGTGTCCTGATGTTCACGATGCTCGGGTCGATGGCGTCGCTGTCGGCGGTGGCCGTTCCGCCGCTGGCCATCGGCGCCGGGCTGGTCTTCGGCCGGAAGGGCCTCCGGGACGAGTCGGAGCGACTGCTCACCCAACGTCGAGCGCAGGCACGCGCCGCGATGAAGCGGTACTGCGACGACGTCGGCTTCCACGTCGGCAAGGACACCCGCGACACACTCAACCGTCTCCACCGCACGATGCGCGACACGTTCCAGACCCATGCCGACTCCGCGGTCCGCAGTGCCCGTGAGGCCCACCAGGCCGCCGACGCGGCTCGCCGACAGGACGCGGAGACCCGCAAGCGGCGCGCCGCCGAGCTGGCGCCGACGGTCGCACGCCTCGAAGCACTCCGGACGTCGTGACCACACCGTCGCCCCTCCGCAGCGAGGTCGCCGCACTGCTCGCCGATGCCGAGGACCGGATCGGCCTGGACGGTGTCGGCGATCTCCGTCGCGCCCTCGACGAGCCGCTGACCGTGGCGATCGCCGGCAAGGTCAAGGCCGGCAAGTCGACCTTGCTCAACGCACTCATCGGCATGCGGATCGCACCGACCGGGACGGGCGAGACGACCCGCATCGTGACCTGGTACCGGCACGGACCCCGCTACGAGATCCACGCCGAGCTGCACGACGGGTCCCGACGGAGGCTCCCCTTCGAGCGCACCGCGAGCGAGCTCGAGATCGATCTCGACGGACTCGATGCGAACGACATCCGGCGACTCGACGTGGCCTGGCCGACCCCGTCGTTGGTGGACCTCACCCTGATCGACACACCGGGCGTCGACTCGATCAACGACGACGTCAGCGCCCGGACACGACGGTTTCTCACCGAGGAGGACCGGACCACGGTCGACGCCGTGGTCTACCTCCTCCGCCACACCCACGAGACCGACCTCCGCCTGCTGGAGGCCTTCCACGACGACTCCATCAACCGCCCGGATCCGGTCAACACGATCGCCGTGCTGTCGCGCTCGGACGAGATCGCCGGCGGCCGCCTCGACTCGATGGCCTCCGCCCGCAGGATCAGTCGCCGCTACACCGACCGCGGAGAACTCCGCCGGCTGGTCCAGGCGGTCGTGCCGGTCGCCGGGCTGCTGGGCGAGACGGCCCGCACGCTGACCCAGGCCGAGTTCGACGATCTCGGCCGCCTCGCCGAGGTCCCCGCACGAGACGTCGAACGATCCCTGCTGAGTGTCGACCGATTCGTCGCCGCCGACCCGACGGTCGTCGACGCCGCGGCGCGGGCCGAACTCCTGCGCCGCTTCGGGCTGTTCGGCGTGAAGCTCAGCACCAATCTCGTCCGACGCGGCGTCGCCGACTCCGCTGAGGCCATCGCCGAGGTGCTCGCCGATCGATCGGGACTGACGGAACTCCGTGACGTGCTCGACCGACTCCTGCGTTCCCGAGCGGACGTGCTGAAGGCCCGCACCGCGATCCTCGGTCTCGAGCGACTGCTCGGCGAGCTTCCGTCCGGGACCCATCCGGACCTCGCGGAGCGGGTGGATCGGGTGCTCGGCAACGCCCACCCGCTCCGCGAGCTCGCTGCGCTCGCCAGCCTCCGGGCCCGCAACGACGACGGACCGCTCGCCACCTCCATCGAGCGGGCCATCGGCGGGCACGGCACCTCGGTCGGCCAACGCCTCGGATGTGGCGAGGACACCTCGGCGGACGAGCGCCGGAACGCGGCCTGGGCCGACCTCGCGCTCTTCCATGACCAGCGGGAGAACCCCTTCACCGACGCGTCGATGAAGGAGTTGTGCGACGTGGCGGTGCGGAGCCTGGAGATCGTCCTCGCCGACCTCGAGCTCGCCGGGGCGTGATTCAGTCGAAGACGTCGATCGTCGGAGGCTCGTCGCCGTCGATGATCGCTTCAGCGGTCGCCGGTTCGTCCTCGGCGCCCCACGCGTCGAGCTCGGCCGGGTCGTCGGAGAGGCCGTCGACATGCTGGTCGAGCCCGTCCGGGTCCCCGTCGTCGAACAGCGCGGTGTCATC
>JAHDCV010000009.1:22044-53344 GCA_020629695.1 Acidimicrobiales bacterium
GTCGACGTCGGCGGGCTCCGCGGTTGCGAGCGGGTCATCCGACGCGACCACCAGCGCCGACGCCGCGTCGACGAGGTCGGGAGGTGTCGGAACCGACGCCTCGGCGACGAGCATCCGAGAACACCGATCGGCCAACTCGAGGTCGGCATCGATCACGAAGTGGCGGATCGCCTCGACGAGCCGTTCCCGCTCCTCGGCGTCGCCGAGCGCGAGCCGATCGACGACGGCTCCGGGTTCATCGCCCGCGGCCAGCGCACGCTCGATGTCTGCTCGCAACGTCATGCCCGGAGCGTAGATCGCACGCGCGCATCGGACCGTCGGGGACATCCCCCATCCGGGCCCCCATCGGCGTCAACCCCCGATCCCCCAGTTGGGGGCACGGGGAAATCCCCGATGGATTAAGTTCGGGCGGGGGCAACGATCTTCTCGGGCCGGTCGGCCCGGGACATCGTTGAGGGGAGACGGAGATGGGCATGCAGTCGTTCGTGAAGGCGGTCCGTGGTGGTCGCGCACGACTCGCACGGTCGGGTGTTGCGGTGGTGGCCGCAGCGGTGCTGCTCGTCGCAGGTGGCCTGGTTCTCACCAACGGTGCCCGGGCCGACCGCCAACTCGATCTGTCGGACGGGTCGATGTGGCTCGGCTCCACCCGCGTGCCGGCCGTCTCGCTGTTCGACTCCACCGGTACGAGCGCAGCGGCGCTCAGCCTTCCCGCGACGCTCGCGACCGGGACCGACGACTTCCGTCTCGAGCACGGTGGTGGACACACCTTCGTGGTGAACGACACGAGCGGCGCGGTGGCCCGCATCGACGCCACGACCTGGCAACTCTCGGTTCCGACCCGATTGTGGAACGCCGGGGAGGACGTTGAGCTGGCGGTCGGGGCCGACTCGCTCTTCGTCGTGCGGGAGGGGTCGATCACCGAGATCGACGCCCGCACCCTCGCGAAGGTCGCCGACCACACCCTGGGCTTCGCGCCCCACGCCGCGGTCGTCGACGAAGACGGCGAGCTCGTGGTCTCGGCCCGGGACGACGGCACGCGTATGCGTCGATACGCCGGTGACGGTTCGCACACCGAGCTCGACGGTCCCACCGGGCCGGTCGATCTCGTCCGCGCGGGCCGTGCGGTGGCCGGACTCACGCCCGATGGCCGGGTCTGGGTCGATGGCACCGGCGTCACGTGCGATCTCGATCTCGTGGTCGGTGCCGGCAAGGCGATCGGTGGCGGTCCGACCCACCTCGCGGTGGTCGCCGACACCGGCAACCTGGTGATCTGGGACGGCGTCGAGGGCGGCTGCCCGAACGAGAGCGCGGCGCTGTCCGTCCCGAGTGGGAGCTATGGCGCACCCGTGCTCAACGAGACCTGGGGAGCCGTCGTCGACCGGGACCGCCCGGCGGTCGTCGTGTTCGACCTGGAGCAGCCCTCGATCGTCGCCCAGCAGCGGATCGACGGCGCCGAACCGGGCCCGATCGAGCTGCTCGGGGAGGGTTCGGCGATCTGGTTCAACGATCCGACCTCTTCGCTCGGCGGCGTCGTGAAGCCGAACGGCGACCTCGAGATCAAGGACAAGTACGAACGCGACGGCGACGGTGTCGTGAACCTGCCGACGTTCGAGGTCGCCGGCACGACCCAGGGCCGGCAGGGTGTCGTCGATCCTGGCCCGACGGAGCCTCCCGACACCTCCCAGGCGACCACCGACACGACCGAAGCCCCGCCGGTGGATCCCGTCGGTCCGGAACCGACCACCCCCACGACCGAGCAGGAGCAGACGGCGACCACCGAATCCGGCCCGGCACCGACGATCCAGGTCGAGGAGACGACCACGACGACCGGAGGCGAGGGCACCACGACGACACGGGTGGCCGCCCTGGACGTGCGGATCGCCGTGTCCGCCAGCGAGATCGTGATCGGTGACTCGATCACCTTCGAGGCACGGGTCGAGAACGGCAATCCGTCGACCTTCGAGTGGGCGTTCTCCCCCGACGACGGCGTGGACTGGCAGAACGGCCAGCCCCGTTTCACCAAACGATTCGACGCCGAGGGCGACGTGGTCGTGTCGCTTCGTGCCTGCGACGGCGAGCTGTGTGGCCAGGGCCGCGCCGTCATCGGCGTGGTCGCCGACCAGACCGCCGTGGCCCTCGAGGCGAGTTTCACCGACCCCGGCATCGCGGTGGTCGGCGAGGCCATCCGCTTCAACGACACCTCGCAGGGTGAGCCCGACGGACGGACGTGGACCTTCGAAGGCGGTGATCCCGCCAGCTCCGCCGACCGTGCCCCGTCGGTGACGTGGTCGACACCCGGCACCTACACGGTCACGTTGGTCATCTCCCGGGGAGCGGAGGAGAACGTCGCCACGCGATCGGTTCGGGTCGAACCGGCCGCCGTCACCCCGACCCTCGAGGTCTCGTGTTCACCACGCACCATCGGCGTCGGCGACGAGGCGAGCTGCTCGGTCCTCGATCGCCAGCTGTGGAAGGACATCCGTTGGGACGTGACCGGAGGCCTCGAGCTCTCGGGGCGCACCGGACCCGACGTCCGGGTCACCGGAACGGCCAGCGGCGCCGGCCGGGTGATCGTGGTGGCCACGAGCACGACGACGAGCGATGAGGCGACCGACGAGGTCAACCTGACCGTCGAGGCCCTCGCGGCACCCGCCATCACGATCACGGGGGCGACCACCATCGACGAAGGTGCGAGCGTCACCTTCGGTGTCGGCAACAGCGGCGGTCCGATCGAGACCCATCGTTGGCGGGTCGACGGCGTCGACCAGGCGGCCACCGGCTCCTCGTTGACGGTCGACGGGCTCGCTGCCGGCGACCACACCATCCAGCTCGACGTCAGCGGTCCCGGCGGTTCGGACAGCGACACCCACGTCGTGCGGGTCAACCCGACCGCCGGTGAGATCACGCTCTCGAACGTCTCGGTCAACCCGCGCCGCTTCGACAACCGGGACGACTACTGGTTCGCCGACGTCACCTTCACCAGCTCGGAGTGCACGAGTGCGCAGTACGTGTACGAGACGAACGGCCACAACCAGGCCCACACCACCTCGGCCTGCGAGACCAACCACTCGGTGGTGCTCGGGCAGGACAACTTCGACCGGATCCTCGGTGCGTCGACCTACTCGCTGACGATCACCGCGACGTCGCCGGACGGCCGGACCGCCCGCCGGACGGTCACCTTCCAGACCCAGGGCACCCGCGACGACCCGGGTCAGCCCGGCGACACACCCGGCGGCCTCGCCCACTCCGGCTTCACCGTGACGAACCGGACCGACACCCAGGTGTGGATGTCCCTGCAGACCGGCAACTGTTCCAACTCACAGTGGGTCATCAAGACCCTCGACGGAACCACGGTGAACACCCAGGCCCGCGCCAGCTACCCGAACCCCGATCCCGCCACGGGTGGTGAATGCTGGGCGAGCCAGCAACAGCGGGCAGGAGAACCGATCTGGGGGGCACAGCAGCCGCTCAGCCCGGGCACGAGCTACACGGTCACGATCACATCGATCGACAACTACGGCGACACGGTCACGTCGTCCTACAACATCTCGACGACGGGCACGCCGGTCGACACCGCGGTGTCGAACATCCAATGGGTCCAGGGCAGCGCATCATCACAGACCTGCTGGGTGCGACCGTTCGTGACCTACTCGGTCACCTGGAGCGGACCGGGCGATGCGAACGTCGTCTGGTTCACCGGTGGCGTCGGGTTCCACGGCAGCCACGGCGCCGGCCAGGGGTCCGCACCACTCTCGTTCGACTTCGAGGACAGCCAGCTCGGCACCAAGACCATGTACGTCGAGATCAACGGGGTGCGGGGCCCCGATCATCAGGTGACGGTCAGCGGCTCCGGCTGCAACGACGGTGACAGCGACGATCAACCGGACTTCCGAGACAACTGTCCCGCCGTGTCCAACGCCGACCAGGCCGACAACGACGGCGACGGCATCGGCAACGCCTGCGACCCCACCCCCGACGGCGACGCTCCCGACGCCGACGGCGACGGCGTGGCCGACGCGAGCGACAACTGCGTCAACGACAGCAACACCGACCAGGCCGACAACGACGGCGACGGCATCGGCAACGCCTGCGACCCCACCCCCGACGGCGACGCTCCCGACGCCGACGGCGACGGCGTGGCCGACGCGAGCGACAACTGCGTCAACGACAGCAACACCGACCAGGCCGACAACGACGGCGACGGCATCGGCAACGCCTGCGACCCCACGCCGGACGGTGACCCGCCCGCCGACCCCGACGAGGGGTCCGGAGACGGAACCTGACATCGACGATCTCACCCGCGCAGCACGACCAGAACGAACCACACGAAAGCACCACCAATGAACATCGAGATCACCGCCTCCCCCGACCAGGCCGAGTCCTTCGCCCAGCGATTCCGGGCCGTGCACGAGAACGTCGGCAAGGCCATCAAGGGCAAGTCCGGCGAGATCCAGCTGGCACTCACGGCGATGCTGGCCGAAGGCCACGTGCTCATCGACGACGTGCCCGGCACCGGCAAGACGTCGCTGGCCAAGGCGCTGGCGCATTCGATCGACGGGTCCTGGAGCCGGATCCAGTTCACCCCCGACCTGCTCCCCAGCGACGTGACCGGATCGATGATGTACCGGGGTGAAGAGGGCTTCGTCTTCCACGAAGGTGGGGTGTTCGCGAACGTCGTGCTCGCCGACGAGATCAACCGAGCGTCCCCCAAGACCCAGTCGGCCCTCCTCGAGGTCATGGAGGAACGGCATGTCTCGGTCGATCGGCAGACCAAGCCCGTACCGACGCCGTTCGTGGTGCTCGCGACGCAGAACCCGGTCGAGTTCGACGGCACCTACCGGCTGCCCGAAGCCCAGATCGATCGCTTCATGCTCCGGATGTCGATGGGGTATCCGAGCCATGAGGCCGAGATGGAGGTCATCGCCGAACGCCTGAGCGGAGCCCGTCCCGAGGACCTGCGCGCCGTGATCTCGCTCGAGGAGTTCGAGTGGATGATCACCACCGGCCGCACGGTGCACGTCGCCGAGAGCCTCATGGACTACGCCGTCGCGATCGCACGCTCGACGCGGGCCATGGACGACCAGCTCCGGCTCGGCGTCAGTCCCCGAGGGACCCTCGCCCTCGTGCGGGCGTCACAGGTCTGGGCCGCCTCGCGGGGTCGCCACTTCGTCTCCGTCGACGACATCAAGCGCATGGCGCCGTTCGTCCTCTCCCATCGGATGCTGCTCCGCAGCGAGGCCGAGCTCCAGGGGGTGCGGGCCGAGGATCTGATCGCCCAGACGCTCGAGTCGCTGCCCGTGCCCTCGGTGCGGGTATGAGACTGTCGTCCCACGGATACGCCGCGCTGACCACGGCCGTGGCGCTGGGCCTCCTCGGCCTCGTGACGAACGCGCCGGTCGTCTGGGCGCTGATGGCCGCGGTCACCGCGATGCTGCTGCTCGCCGCTGTGTGGGTCGCAGCCCTGCCGACCGCCATCGGTAGCCAGTCGCTGTCGCCGGCCGCGGTCGAGGTCGGCCAACCGGCCGCCTCGATCGTCACGGTTCGCAACACGGGCACCCGTCGGACGGTGCCGCTCGCCGTCACCAACCGGATCGGATCGACGACGTTGCAGGCCCTCGCCGACCCGCCACCTCCCGGTGGTGCGTCCGTCGTGCGGATGCCCTTGCCCACGGATCGTCGCGGGCTCTACCAGGTCGGCCCCATCGAGGTCGGTGCAACCGACCCGTTCGGCCTCGCCAGCCGGGCGACGCACCGTGCCGCGTCGCTCCTGCTCACCGTGCATCCCAGGATCCACGCGATGGGGGTGCTCCCCACGGGACTCCGCCGGGAACTCGAAGGCGTCGGCAGTCGCCCGCAGGAGGGCGGCATCGTGTTCCACAGCCTGCGTGAATACGAACCGGGCGACGATCTCCGCTTGATCCACTGGCGCTCGGTCGCCAAGACCGGCGAGCTCGTCGTGCGACGCAACGTGGTGACGACCGAGCCTCGGCTGATGATCGTGCTCGACACCCGCGCCTCGTCCTACGACGACCGCGATGCGTTCGAAGGGGCGGTCGAGATCGCCGCCTCGTTGACCCAGGCCGGCTGCGACTCCCACTACCCCCTGTCGTTCCGAACGACCGGCGGCATCCTCGCCGAGGCCAGCCCGGGCGGCGAAGGTCGGGCCGAGATCATGCAGCTCCTCGCCCAGATCCAGCCGTCGGCGTCGGATCCGGGCCTCGTCTCCATCCTCTCGATGGCCGACCGCACCGACGGGGTCTCGGTCGGTCTCGTCACCGGTCGCCCCGATGCGACCGCCACCGACGGCATCACCCGGGCCCGTGCCCGGTTCGACGCCATCACGGTGCTCCAGGTGGGCACCTCCCACCGCCCACTCCCGATCGACGGTGCGATCACGCTGTTCGGCCCGACCGGCGAGGAGGTGGCAGCACAATGGCGACGCCGATTTGGGTGAGCCAGGAACCCGAGGTCCCCAGCCTCGGTGCACGTTTCGGTGCGAGGGTCGGACCGCTCCGACCGATCCTCGTGGCGCTCGGTGCCACCGCGGCCACCGCCATCACCGCGCGGGCCTGGACCGGGCTGTTCTCCTCCACGGGCACCGTGTGGGCGTTCGTGGTGGTCGGCGCGTTGGCCGGCGCGGTCGGCGGCGTCGTCACGGGAAGTCGGCGCATTCCCGGGGGTCTCGCAACCGTGATCGGAGTGGTCGTCGCCGTCGGTGCCGCCGCCGTCGTCGCGGCGGGGAGCCCCTCCGAGCTCCGCCGCATCCTCGTCGAGGGTCCGACCGACCTCGCGACCCTCGGCCTGCTCATGCGGCCGGACCGAGCGCTGTTGTTCACCCCCGCACTGATCGCCGGCGCGGGAGCGTGGTGTGCCGCTCACCTCGCGATGGAGCGTCGTGGCACGCCCCTGCTCGTGCTCCCCGTGGCGATGGCCCATGCCGCCACCGCGGTCTACACGACGAGTCGGGCCGTGAGCCCGGTCGTGACCATCGTCGTGGCCGTCGCTTCCGTGGGCGTGCTCATGCTGGTGGGTCGGCTCGGCGACGACGAACGATCGTCGCTCATCCGGCGCCTGCCCGGTGCCGCGGTCATGGTCGGCGTCGCGACGGCGGTGGCCGCCGTGGTCGCCTTCGGCACGACCGACGCCGACACCCTCGACCTCCGCAGCCGGATCGAACGTCCCATCACGGACTTCGAGACCGTCTCGCCGATCACCCGGATCAAACGCGGGCTCGAGACCGCCGGTGAGGCAACGCCGGCGTTCACCATCGAGCTCGCCGGCCTCCCCACCGGATCGAGTGTCGAGCTGCTGCCCGTCGCTCACCTGGATCACTACGACGGGGTCGTCTGGACGACGACCAACCGCTTCACCGACGCCGGCGCGGAGCTCCCGACGATCGCCCAGTCCGTCGAGAGCGATGCACCGATCGTCCGCCAGACGATCGAGCTCGCCGACACGTATCCGATGGCACTGGTTCCGATGGCCGGTGCACCCCTGGCCCATGACGCGGCACGCCTCGCGTGGGATGCCCAGACCGGCACGATCGCACGATTCGGTGATGACCTCCCGACCACGTTCGACACCGAGGTGCAGCTCCGTTCGGCGGCGCGCCCGGCCACGGACGCACCACCCCCGGTTCGGAACCTCTCACTCGCTGCGACGCCGGCCGCCGCGACCGTGGAGCAGCGCGACGCCCTGCGGACGCTGGTCGCCGCGGCGGCACCGGGATCCACCGCGATGGCTCGGCTCGCGGCGCTCGAGACGACGCTGCGGTCGGACGCCTTCGGCTATCAGCCCGAATCACCCGCCGGCTCGGCTCTCCCCCAGTTGCTCTCCTACCTCGGCGCGAACGAGGCCGAAGGATCCCAGATCGGCTTCTCGGAGCAGGCCGCCGGAGCTTTCGCGCTCGCCGCGCGGGAGCTGGGGCTGCCCTCGAGGGTCGTGGTCGGCTATCGCCTCCTGGATCAGCCACTCACGTCGGCGCGACCGTCGGCGGAGGTCCGCCTCGACCAGATCCACGCCTGGCCCGAGGTCTGGTTCGACGACGGTGGCTGGATCCGGTTCGAGCCGACGAACGAGGAGAACGCGACCGACTCGACCGGAGCCGCATCCGCCACCTTGAACGAACAGCAGCAGAGTCCCGAACAGCTTCCGGACCCGGTCGAGCTGCAGGAGCCCGATCGGATCATTCCTGACCCTCCGGCCGAGCAGACGTTCGGCGCGGTACCGGGATGGCTCGTCGCCGTGATCGCCGGAACCGTCGCATCGATCATCGCCGTGTTGGGGCTCAAGGCGCTCCGTCGGGCCCGGCGACGGGCCGGCACCCCGGCCGAACGAACGATCGGCGCCTGGCTCGACCTGCGAGACCGGCTGACCGATCTCGGCCACGACGTGCCGGCGTCGGCCTCGGTGATCGACCTGCGCGACGACGCCCAGGCAGCCGACTCCGATGCAGCGATCTCGCTCGGCCTGCTGGCACCACTCGTCGATCGGGCGCTGTACGACCCGGACCCCACCGGGGTCGACGACGAGGACGCCTGGAACCTCGCGAAGGCCGTCGCTCGCGAACATGCCTCGGACGCATCGATCGCGCGACGTGCCTTGGCTCCGTTGAACGTGCGGAGCCTCGTGTCCCGGTGAGTTGAGCTGAACTCGGCTCAGCCGAGCGCCGCCACCATCATCGCCACGAGCGCGAGCACGGCGACGCCCGCGATCACGAACGGCACGAGCCGATCGCGCGATCGTGCCTCCGGCGTCACGATCTCGAGTTGTGCCGGCGCTGTCGGCATCGGCGTCGCGACGAGCGGCGCCGACCGCTGCGTGGCCCGGAGCTGGACTGCGTCGAGCGGATCGGCGGACTCACCGAGGTCGCCGACGGCCGCCGACGCGGCCGCGGTCGCCGACGGGGCCGAGCGGTTCGCCGGAGTCAACGACACCTCCAACTCGTCCGGCAGGGCCTCGGCATGCGCCACCGGTGCCGGAACCAGCGCCGGAGCGGTCTCGATCGGTCCGTCCAGGTCCGAGAACGCCGAGTTCTGCACCAGGCGGGGCGGGGGCAGCGCGGGGTCGCCCTTCCGATCGAGGGCCGTCGCGGCGAGACGCGCGGCGCCGAGGGCGATCGTGTGGTTCGGGTCGTCGTCGATCGCGTACTCGACCGGGAAGGCCTTCATCAGCTCCGCCGAGACCAACGGCACCCGGCTCGAACCGCCGACCAGCAGGATCCGGTGCAGATCGTCCGCCCCGACCTCCGCCGTCTCCAGGGCTCGCCGAACGGCCCGGACCGTCTCGTCCAGCCGCGGCCGCACCATGGTCTCGAACTCGTCCCGGGTGAGCCGCACCTCGATGTCGTCTCCCGGCATCTCGACGGCAACGACGGTGGCGACGTCCATCGAGAGGTGGTGTTTCGCCTGCGTGCACGCCGCCCGGAGCTGGCGCCCCGCCCGCTGCCACGCGGGGTCGTCCGGATCCAGCCCGTCGATCGGCTGGGCGTCGGTCACGAAGCGCCAGATGGCGTCGTCGAAGTCGATCCCGCCGAGGTCGGCTCCCTGGGGCGAACCCACGACTTCGAATCCTTCCGGCCCGACCACCATGACGACGGCGTCGAAGGTGCCACCGCCGAGGTCGTAGACGACGACCTTCGCCCCGGCGTCGAGCGACACCGACGCCGCGTACTCCGCCGCCGCAGCACCGGGCTCCGTGACGAGGACGACGTCGTCCCAACCGGCCGAACGGGCCGCCTCGGAGAAGACCTCCTTGCGATAGTCGGCCCAGTTCGCCGGATGGGTCAGCACGACAGCATCCGGTGCACCGAACCGTTCCTCGACGATCTCGCGGACATGGGCGACCAGTCGACCGGTCAGCGCCTGGGCCGGGACGGGCGTCGTGCCGAGCACGAGCGGCACGTCGTCGCCGAGCCGCCGTTTGAAATGCCGGGCGGCGCGGCGTGGCGTGTTCATCGCGAGGCGATCGGCCTCGTGCCCACACCGCCAGGATCCGTCCTCGGCGAGCGCCACCACGGAGGGAAGCACGGCCGACTCGTTCGACAGCCGCACGGTCTCCGGCGCCTCGCCGGGGCGACAGATCGCCGCAGCGGTGAACGTGGTGCCGACATCGACGCCCAAGCCGTAACTCACTCCGCAACCCCCCGACGATCTCAGCCCGATGCGGCTTCCGTTTCTAGCAGCAACCGCCGCTCCGGACCGCCGCCCGATTCCGGCCGTCCCGGCTCCGGCGCCCGTCGCGGCCTACCATGCGCGCTCCGCTTCGAGGACCGGTCATGTTCCCAGAACCCACGATGCTGCTCGCCAGCTCGGGCAGCGACATCTCGCTCGGCATCGCCCTGATCATCGGTCTCGGCGTGACCGGCCAATGGATCGCCGCCCGCCTGCGCATCCCGTCGGTGCTCGTACTGCTCACGTCGGGCATCGTGGTCGGCCCGGTCTTCGGCATCGTGAATCCGGCCGAGGACATCGGCCCCGCCCTGTTCCCGGCCGTGTCGCTGGCCGTCGGGCTCCTGCTGTTCGAGGGCGGACTGGGACTGAAGCTCGACCGGCTCCAGCAGGGTCGTCAGGTCGTGATCCGCCTGGTCACCCTCGGCGCGCTCGTGACCTGGATCATCGGCTCGTTCACCATCTCCCTGCTGTTCGACGTGTCCAACACCGAAGCGGCGCTGATCGGAGCGATCCTCGTCGTCTCCGGTCCGACCGTGGTGATCCCGCTGCTCCAGCTCGCCCACCCGCGCGAACCATCGGCGTCGATCCTGCGATGGGAGGGCATCGTCATCGACCCGATCGGCGCGACCTTGGCGATCGTGATGCTCGACACGCTGGTCAACCCGTCCGACCCCGTCCAGGCGGCGATCGACATCGCCATCACCCTGGTGGCGGGCACGGCAGTCGGCGTGGCCGGCGCGGGGCTCGCTCTGATGGGTCTGCATCGCCACCTCATTCCGGACCGGCTCCACAATCCGATGCTGCTGGCCATCGCGGTCGCGGCGTTCGCGATCGCGAACGCCATCGCGCCCGAAGCCGGGCTGATGGCCACCACCGCGATGGGGTTGGCACTGGCCAACCAGCACCGCGTACCCGCCGAGGAGATCACGACCTTCTCGGAGGACCTCGGCTACATCATCCTCGGCACCCTCTTCATCACCCTCGGCGCCCTGGTCGATCTGGAGGCCATCACCGACGTGTTGCCGCGTGTGCTGGTGCTGCTCGCGGTGCTCGTGTTCGTCGCCCGGCCGGCGACGGTGTTCGTGTCGACCCTGGGGACCGACGTCCCCGGACCGGACCGCCGATTCATGTCGTGGATGGCGCCCCGAGGCATCGTGGCCGCGGCGGTCGCCACGGTCTTCTCGACCGACATCGAGGAGCAGACCGGGGAGCCGCTGGAGGAACTGGTTCCGATTGTGTTCGCGGTGGTGATCCTGACCGTCGCTCTCTACGGATTGACCGCGGTCCCCGCCGCCCGACGAACTCGTGTCGCCAAGGCCAAGCCGTTGGGGCTCGCCATCGTCAGCAACCACCCCGTCGGCATGGAGCTGGCCGACCTGCTCGCACGGAACGACGTGACCGTGTTGCTCGTCGCCCCGGACCGACGATCGCAACGCCAGGCGTTGGAGCGGGGCATCCTCGTCTACTCCTCACCCCTGAGCGACGAGAACCTCCCGCTGGCGCTCGAGGGACTGGGGATCGCCGAGGCGGTCCTGATCACCGACGACGCGAACCTCGCGAGCCTCGCCAGCTATCACCTGGTCAATCACCTCGGACGGGCGAACGTGCATCACGTGGCGGGTGACGGGCCCGATCTCCAGCTCCGCAACGCCTTCGGAGCGGAGACCTTCGACTCTCTCACCGACGGGACGGCGGTCCTCGACGTGTTGCCGGCGCATGAGCTGACCGACGACCACGCCCCGCTTCTCGTGCTCGCCGACGCGGCAGCGGCGGTGCTGGACACCCAGCGACCGACCGAAGGCCTGGTCCTGGCCGCCTACCGCGGCGGACGCCCACCCGGCACCTGAGGCCCGAGCCCGCGTAGGCTCGGGGGATCTCGGGTATCGGCACGCTCAACGAAGGTTCGCTCCATGCCGCGCTGAAGGAGCACTACGCCCGCCCGGGTGATCGTTTCGAGGTTCCTCTGGACGGCATGGTGATCGACCTCGTCCGGCCCGACGGTCACCTCGTCGAGATCCAGACCGGGACCTTCGCCGCGCTGGGATCGAAGTTCGACCGGATCGTCGACCACCACCGGGTGCTGCTCGTGCATCCGATCTCGGTCCGCACCGTGCTCGCCCGGCCCGACGGCACCCGCCGGACCTCGCCGAAGAAGGGCCGCCTGACCGATCTGTTCGACCAGCTCGTGTCGATGCCGACCCTGCTCGATCATCCGAACTTCGAGCTCGACATCGTGCTGGTCGAGACCGTGCGATCCCAGGTGTGGGACCCGTCCGCCCGCCGTCGCCGGGGCGGATGGCGAACCACCGACCGTGTGCTCGAGACCATCGTCGAAACCCACCGATTCACCGACACCGGCGACCTGGGCCGGTTCGTGCCCGACGGATTGCCGGAGCTTTTCACCACCGGTGACCTCGCCGAGCGGGGTGGGTACCGTCGTGACGTGGCTCAGAAGGTCGCGTTCTGCCTCCGCGCCACCGGTGCGTTCGAGGTCGTCGATCGCACCCGGGCCGGGATCCGGTATCGGCTCGCGTCGGGACAATCCACCTGACGGCTCCGAGCCGCCTCCCTACGATCGTCCCATGTCCCCCCGAGCCGACATCGTCGTCCGCCCGGCCGAGCCCGGAGACGCCGATGGGATGGGCCGGATCCACGTCGCCGCCTGGCGGTGGGCCTACGCCGGGGTCATGCCGTCGTCGTTCCTCGACGGCCTCGATCCGGTGATCAGCGCCGACCGGTGGCGTTCGGTGCTGGCCGGGGACACGACGCCGCCCGACGGGCTGCGCGTCCGGGTCGCGGTCGCCGAGCTCGACGGCCGGGTGGCGGCGATGACGTCGTTCGGCGACGGACGCGACCGGGCACCGGATGACCCGACCGGGGAGTTGTGGATGCTCAACGCCCACCCCGACGCCTTCGGGACCGGGGCCGCCACCGCGCTGATCGACGAGGCGGTCCGCCGGCTCGCGGTGGATCACGAGCGAGCGTTCCTCTGGGTCGTCGAGGACAATCCGCGCGCCCGTCGGTTCTACGAGCGTGAGGGCTGGCGACCCGACGGGACACGGAAGCGGCAGGCGATCGGCGAGGCGGAGATCGACGAGATCCGACTCACACGAGATCTGCGGGGCTGAGCACGGAGCGTCCGGATCGAGCACGGCTCGGGCTGCTTGAATGTCGGAGTGGACGATCTGGTCGCACGGTTTCGTCAGGGTGACGAGACCGCCATCCGTGAGGTGATCACCCGCTACTCGGGTCCGGTCACGACGGTCGTCCGTTCGGTCCTGGGGTCGTCCGACCTCGTCGCCGATGGCGTCCAGCAGACGTTCGTCAAGGCCTGGCGTTCCTCGCAGCAGTTCCAGGGAGACGATCTGGCCCCGTGGCTCTACGCGATCGCCCGACGTACCTCGATCGACCTCCTCCGCCACGAGCGTCGTCCCACGATCGGGGGCCACGAAGCCGACGTCGAGATCGCGATCGAGGCGACAGGACTCGACGAGGTCTGGCAGCGCCACGAGATCCGCCGAGCGCTCGACGAGCTCCCCGAGGCGGAGCGTGACGTCGTCCGTCTGTCCCACCTCGTCGGGTTGACCCACCCGCAGATCGCCGAGCATCTCGGGATCGCCGTCGGCACGGTGAAGTCCCGATCGGCCCGAGCCCACAAGCGGCTCGCCGCAGCACTCCGCCATCTCGAACCGGGCGCGAACCGAACCGACGTTCCGTCCGTCATGAGTGTCGAGGAACGACCATGACCGAGTTCGACGATCTCGAGCAGCCCGACCCCGCCGCGGAGGCGACCGTGGCCGGCTTCGGCGCGCTCCTCGCTGACGAGGCGACCTGGGCCGAGGCCCCGACCGACCTCGTCGACGACGTGCTGGCACAGATCCGTGCCGAACGCCACGATGCCGAGTCGGCGGCGACCCCTGATCGACCGATCGCGAACGATCCGAGCGACGTCGCCCCGGTCGTCGAGCTGCACCGACGGCGTCGTCGGTCGAGCCGCTGGGTGGCCCTCGCCGCGGCCGGGGTGGTCGTCATCGCGGGAGTGTTCGCGTTCTCACAACGCACCTCGGACGACAAGGGCATCGTGCTCGAACTCGCCGGGACCGAGCTCGCGGCCGATGCCTCGGCCATCGCCGAGCTCGTCGAGACGCCCGACGGAACGGTGGTCCTGCTCGACATCGAGGGTCTTCCACCGGCGGGACCCGAGGAGTACTACGAGGCGTGGCTCCGCCAGAGCCCCGAGGTCGGCGTCAGTGCCGGCACCTTCCACTTCCGCGGCGGAGGCGGGGACACGATCGTGCTGTGGTCCGGGGTCTCACCCTCGGACTTCCCGCTCGTCACCGTCACGATCCAGGACCTCGACGGCGGCGCGATGTCCAGTGGACGAGTGGTGCTCCGGGGTTCCCTCGACGAATGAGCGCACCCCGGAGCGTGATCGTCAGCCGCGTGTGCTCTTGAGCTGACGCGTCGTCGCGAAGTTGACGACCAACAGGAGCAGCACGGTGCCGATGATGGCGCCGATGAACGTGTCGGCACCACTGATGTCGAGACCCTCACCGCGGATGATGTTCCACAGCGTGCCGCCGAACACCGATCCGACGATGCCGAGCAGACCGGTCTGCCACCAGTTGAGGCCCTCGTCACCGGGGACGATGAGCTTGGCGATGAACCCGACGATGAAGCCGAGGATGATGAACCAGATGAAACCGAAGAAACCCATGCCGACAATCTGACACAGTTTGACCAACGACGCCTTGAGCAAACGCTCAAGAATTCCTTGACGAGCTCCCGTCTTGAGCGTACGCTCAAACATGTTGAGCAAACGCTCAACTCCCCTCAAGGAGGGGTGAGCCGGAAGGCAGCGACATGATCAACCTCCTCGCCACCATCAGCGACGGCACCGCCGTCGGCATCTACGGCGCCTATGCCCTCATCGCGGTCAGCCTCGTGCTGTATCTCGCCAACACGCTCAAGATGAACGGGGCGGTCTTCCTCGTCGATGTCTTCGACGACCCGAAGCTCGCCCAGGCCGTGAACCACCTGCTCGTGGTCGGCTTCTACCTGCTGAACCTCGGCGCCGCCCTGTTGCTCTACCGACTCGACGAGGGGCAGCGCACGCTGGTGAGTGCGATCGGCGACCTCGCCCTGCAGCTCGGCATCCTCCTCGCCGTGCTCGGTGTCGTGCACATGACCAACCTCTGGGTCTTCTGGCGGATCCGGAACCACGACAAGCCACGCACGGCCGTGACCCGGGTCGTCCCCACACCCATCGGCCAGCCGTACAACCCGACGCCGCCGCCACCTGCCGGCGTGACGCCCCAGCACTGAGCGGGGCAGACTGCGCCGATGACCGACGGCCTCACCACGAAGGAACGGCTGATGGAGGCCGCCCTCGCCACCGTGCGGGAGCAGGGCCTCATCGGGACCAGTGCCCGGTCGATCGCCCGAACCGGCGATCTGAACCAGGCGCTGGTCTTCTATCACTTCGGATCGGTCGACGAACTCCTGATCGCCGCGATGAACCGAGCGAACGAACGCCGCCTGGCCCGATTCGCTCCACAGCTCGAGGGCGTCGACGACCTCGGCGCTCTGGTCCGGCTCGCCACCGATCTCCACGCCGGACGAGACGACCCGGATCACGAAGCCATCGCGGCCATCACCGCCGGTTGGAGCGACGAGGCGACCGCGGCACAGATCATGGCCACGCTCGAGCCATGGGATCGCCTCGTGGCCGACGCACTGGCCCGATGTCTGGCGAACTCACCGTTCCGGGCGCTCCTCCCCCTCGACGACCTCGCCCACCTCGTGACGGCGCTGTTCCTCGGTATCGAGATCTACGGACGCCTCGAACCACCGGAGCGGACCGAGCAGCTGTTCACCACCCTCGGCGGGATGGCGGGCATGGCCGAGCAGCTGCTCGGCAACCTCGGCGGTCCGGCCGACACCTGAGCGCGGGCTCGCCGGTCAGAGCGCCGGAATCAGCTCCCGACCGATCGCCTCGATCACCTCGACGCGCGGATCGAACGGCGGCAACACCATGATCTGATCGAGTCCGGCCTCATCGAGTGCGGCGAGCCGGGCGAGCAGCTCGTCACGGGTGCCGACCAGGCACGTGGCAGCGATCAACTCCGACGTGAGGAACCGCTCCTCCTCGGCGAGCACCCAACAGTTGTGCCCCGCGTGCACACGCTGGTGCCGCCGTTGCTCCGGGGTCTGTTCGACCACGGCCCGGTACTCGTCCCAGATCTCGGCGATCGGCCCACGCGGCCGCCGGCCGAAGTTCCGGAACTGGTCGTAGCTGTAGTGCAGTGAGGCCATCGCGAAAGCCCCGGCCTGCTCCCGAACCCGCGGCGAGTCGAGCGTCTCCCCCGGCTCGGTCACCACGATCGTCGTGAGTGAACACGTGTGGAACGAGGAGCGATCGATCGTGCGCCCGGCGTCGGCCGCGCCGGCCTCGATCGAAGCCCACACCCGTTCCATCGCCGACGGATCGGGCGGCACCGACAGCACCGCACCATCGCCGTGTCGACCGGCGAGGGCCAACGATCGAGGACCGAAGCCCGACACGTACATCGGGATCTCCGGTGAGAAGTCGACGAACCCGTCGGCGGGCATCACGTGGCGGACCGGCGAGCGCACCCCGCGGAACTCGACCTCCGCCTCCTCGCCCCGGAGCAGCGGTCGCAACGACGCGAGGTGATCGTCGAACTCGGCGATCCGCATGGGCGGGTGGCCCATGATCCGCATCGCGGTGTTGCCGGTCCCGATGCCGAGGAAGGTCCGCCCGGGGGCGAGCCGGTTGATCGTCGCGATCGACGAGGCCGTGACGGGCGCCGGCCGAGTACCCGCAACGGCGACGCCCGTGCCGAGGCGGATCGTCGACGTGCGTGTGGCGGCGAGCGCGAGGCACGCGTACGGATCGCTCCACAACATCTGGGAGTCGGCGAACCAGGCGTGGGTGAAGCCCAGTTGTTCGGCCCGGACCACGTAGTCGATGTCGTCGATCTTCGAAGCCACACAGATGCCGAGTTCCATGTCGACGAGCTTGGCCCGCCGGTCCGATCGGAGCGAGTCCGCCCGACGGCCGGTACTTCCGGGCTTCGTTGGGCCAGCAGGCCGGCGGGGCGGCAGACTCAGGGGGTGACCGAGGTACGTGAGACGAAGCTTCCCGGCGTCGGAGTGCGCCACGAGTTCCAGACCGACCGTGGTCAGCAGGTCGGCGTGCTCGTCCATCGGGACGGGCGCCGCGAGGTGCTGATCTACGACGTCGAGGACCCCGACGCCTGTTCGTCCGTGCTCAAACTCTCCCACGACGACACCCGGACGTTGTCCGAACTGCTCGGTGCGAGCCAGGTCGTCGAAGAGGTCGAGGCAGCGACCCACGAGATCGAGGGGCTGACGATCGACTGGATCGAGCTGCGACCCGAGACCGCGGCCGATGGTGTGACCATCGCCGACGGTGCGTATCGGAAGCGGACCGGCGCGAGCATCGTCGCCGTGACCCGCTCGGGCGATCCGGTGCCCGCCCCGGAGCCCGACTTCGTGCTGCGAGGCGGCGACACCGTCGTCGCCGCCGGCACGATCGAGGGTGTCGCGGCGCTGCGCGCGATCCTCCGACCGTGATCGACCGGCACGCCGCGGCCATGTGGGCCACCACCATCGCTCGCTCCGCTCGATGATCCTCGCCGCTGGAAGTGCGGAGGCAGCCCTCGCCTTCATCGAGATCGGCGCGCTCGCACTCGGGCTCGCGCTGTTGGCACGCGTCGCCGGACGCCTCGGCATCACCGCCGTCCCGCTCTACCTGATCGCCGGGCTCGCGTTCGGTGAGGGCGGCCTCGCCCAGGTGGACGTGAGCGAGGAGTTCATCGCGCTGGCCGCCGAGATCGGCGTGCTCCTGCTGCTGTTCTCGCTCGGACTCGAGTACTCCGACGCCGAGCTCCGCAACGGGCTCCGCACCGGCGTCCCACCCGGGCTGCTCGACATGGTCCTCAACGCCGGGCCGGGAGTGGCGACCGGCCTCCTCCTCGGCTGGGATCCGCTGGCGGCGATCCTGCTCGGTGGGGTCACCTGGATCTCGTCGTCGGGCGTGATCTCGAAGTCGTTGGCCGATCTCGGTCGACTGGGCAACCGCGAGACCCCGAGCGTTCTCAACCTGCTCGTCATCGAGGACCTCGCGATGGCGGTGTACCTGCCCGTCGTCGCCGCACTCATCGTCGGCGGCACGCTGCTCGCCACGCTCACGTCGGTGGGCATCGCCCTCGTCACCGTCGCCGTCATCCTGGCGGCGGCGCTGAAGTTCGGGAACCGACTGAGCGATTGGCTCTCGGGGGACTCCGACGAGACCCTGCTGCTCGCCGTGTTCGGGCTCACCCTGCTCGTGGCCGGGTTCGCCCAATCGCTGGAGGTCTCGGGAGCGGTCGGTGCGTTCCTGATCGGTCTCGCGTTGTCCGGTCGGACCGAGGAGCGGGCCATGCAGCTCATCAGCCCGCTCCGTGATCTGTTCGCCGCGGTGTTCTTCCTGTTCTTCTCCTTCCAGATCGACCCCGCCGATCTGCTGTCCGCGGCCGGCTGGGCGGTGGCGCTCGCCGTGGTCGGCGCGATCACCAAGTTCATCACCGGGTGGTACGCCGCCGGCCGCATCGGGGTCGGCACGAAGGGCCGCATGCGGGCCGGCACCACGCTGATCGCCCGTGGTGAGTTCTCGATCGTGATCGCCGCGCTCGGCACCGACCTCGTCGACGGCCCCGAGCTCGGGGCGCTGGCCGCTGGCTACGTGCTCATCACCGCGGTCCTCGGACCCTTGCTCGCCAAGTTCTCGGATCGCCTCCCGACCCCGGCGACGCCCCAGTGGAAGCGAGCGGCCCCCGCCACCTAGGTTCGCTTCACCGTCGGTCGACGGCAGCGACATCGGAGGGGACCCGATGACATGGCAACCGGAGCTCGACGAGCTCCGACATCGAGAGCGGCTCGCCGAGCGTCTCGGCGGCGCCGACAAGGTCGAACGTCAGCACCACTTCGGCAAGCAGACCGTGCGGGAACGCGTGGACGCAACGGTCGACAAGGGCACTTTCTGGGAGCTCGGCAAGACCGCCGGCGTCGCGGACTACGACGACGACGGCGAGCTGATCGAGTTCACTCCGTCGAACTTCGTGTTCGGACTGGCCGAGCTCGACGGTCGGCCCGCGGTCGTGTCCGGCGATGACTTCACGGTGCGGGGCGGTTCGAACGACGCGTCCATCTCGGCCAAACGCGAAGCGTCGGAATCGCTCGCGATCGAGTACCGGCTGCCGCACCTCCGACTGCTCGACGGCATGTCGGGCGGCGGGTCGGTCAAGACGATCGAGCAGGCCGGCCGCACCTACATCCCGGTGCTCCCGGGCTGGGACACCGTCATCGACCATCTCGACATCGCGCCGTCGGTCGCGCTCGTGCTCGGGTCGGTCGCCGGCTTCGGCGCGGCCCGGGCGACGACCTGCCACTACTCGGTGATGGTGCGGGAGACGTCGCAGATGATGATCGCCGGACCGGCACTCGTGGAGCAGGCCGGTCTCGGCAGCGTGACGAAGGAAGAGCTCGGTCACGCCCGCATCCACACCCGCAACGGCTCGATCGACGACGCCGTGCACACCGAGGCCGAGGCGATCGACCGAGCCCTGCGGTTCCTGTCGTATCTGCCCTCGAGTGTCGACGAGCTGCCGCCGATCGTCGACTGGGGCGACCCGGCCGACCGCCGCGCCGACGAGCTCATCGACATCGTCCCCCGTCGCGCTCGGGAGGCCTACGACATGCGGGCGATCATCGAAGCCGTCGTCGACGAGGGGTCGTTCTTCGAGATCGGGCGGGAGTGGGGCACGTCGATCATCGGCGGCTTCGCACGACTCGACGGCATCCCCGTGGCGCTCTACGCCGAGGATCCCCGCATCTACGGCGGTGGCTGGACCGCCGACGCATGCGACAAGCTGATCCGCCTGGTCGATCTGGCCTCGCTGTTCCGGCTCCCGGTGATCCACCTGGAAGACTGCCCGGGCTTCGTGATCGGCAAGACCTCCGAGGAGGAGGGCACGATCCGGGCCGGATCCCGCGCGCTCGTCGCCCTGCGGCGGGCCCGAGTGCCCTACTGCACGGTCGTGATCCGGAAGGCGTTCGGCGTCGCCGGTGCTTCCAATCGCAAACCGGGCACCACGTCGATGCGGATGGCCTGGCCGTCGGGCGACTGGGGTTCGCTGCCGCTCGAGGGCGGGTTGGAGGTGGCGTACAAGGCCGACCTCGCCGAGGCGGCCGATCCCGAGGCGCTGAAGGCGGAGATCGCCGAACGCCTGAACCGGGTGCGATCGCCCCATCGCTCGGCCGAGTTCTACGAGATCGAGCAGATCATCGATCCCCGCGACACCCGCCCGATGTTGTGCGACTGGGTCCGGCTCGCCCGGCGCGCCCAGACGATCGACGGCCCGGACGTGTCGTTCCGGCCCTGACGCTGTTTTCGCCCGTCGTTCGCCGAGCGGCGTCCATGCCTGCGAGGCTGGGCCGATGCGTTTCTTCCACATCACGACACCCGGCGAGTGGGACGTGGCCGTCCAGTCGGGGCACCACGTCGATCCTTCGCTCGGGACCGAGGGCTTCATCCACGGATCGTTCGTGCACCAGGTCGAGCGGTCGGCGAACAAGCACTTCGCCGAGCGTGACGGCCTGATCCTGGTCGAGCTCGAATCGACCGAGCTCGACACCGAACTGATCATCGAGGACTCCTACGGATCGGGACAACGATTCCCACACGTCCACGGCCCGATCAACGTCTCGGCCGCCGTGGCCACCCACGGGCTGCATCGCGACGCCGAGGGACGTTGGGTGCTGCCCGACGCCCTCTGCCGGCCGGTGCCCGGGCTGGCCGTCGACTATCCGACGGCCCGTCACCGTTTCCTCCTCGCCGCCCACCTCGCCGGCGCCTCGATCACCGCCCACCCGCATCCCGAGCGCGGCCTCGACGGCGGTGAACTGTGGCTGGACGTCGCCGAACTCGGTCCGGCGCAGGCCGAGCACACGCTCGTGATCGTCTCCGCGACCCACGGGGTCGAGGGCTACGCCGGTTCGTCGCTGCAGTGCCGCCTGCTCCACCACGTCGCCGAGTCCGCCGGCGCAGCCGACACCCGCATCGTCGTGATCCACGCGCTCAACCCCTATGGCTTCTCGTGGGTGCGCCGGGTGAACGAGGACAACGTCGACCTCAACCGCAACTTCGTCGAGTGGCCCGACCGGCCGGTCAACGAGGGGTACCGGAGGTTCGCCGACGATCTCGTGCCGACCACCTGGGACGCGGCCACGCAGGAGGCGACGACACACAACCTGCTCGGCCACATCGAGGCCATCGGCATGGACGCCATGCAGGCCGCCGTGTCAGGTGGGCAGTACGAGTTCGACACCGGCGTGTTCTACGGCGGCACGGGTCCGGTCTGGTCACATCGTTGGTTGGCCGAGCACCTCGGCCCGCTCCTCGGCGGCGCGAGCCGGGCCACCCTGGTCGACCTCCACACCGGCCTCGGGCCCTGGGGCCACGGCGAACTGATCTCACACGAGCGCGTCGGCACCCCGGGCTACGCCCGAGGCACCGAACTCTGGGGCAGCGTGGCCTCGATGGGCGACGGCGAGTCCGTCTCGGCCGATCTCTCCGGTGACTGGCTCGGCGCTCTGACCCGCTTCGCCCCGGATGTGACCTGGACCGCCGCCGCGCTCGAATACGGCACGGTCGACATGATCAGCGTGCTCCAGTCCCTGCGGGCCGACGCCTGGCTCCACGCCCACGGCGACCCGCACGCTCCCGTCGGCGACGAGATCCGAGCCCAGGTGCGCGCCGCCTTCGCCGATGACGACCCGGCCTGGTTCGACACCATCGCCGCCCGCTTCGACGAGGTGGTCGGCGCCGTCGATCCGTCCCTGGCAGCCGGCTGAGCCGTCGAGCCGCCCAGCGCTCAGCGGACCGGGTCGCCGACGATGCCACGCCGACGCCTACCCTCGATCGCCGATGGCCACCACCGCCTCCGCCACCCGAACGGTCGAACTCGGACGAGTCGACCTCTCCGCCACCCTGCGCACCTCGTTGATGCTGCCGGGCGATCCGACGGTGCGGCTGCACGCCGGAAGGTGGGAACGCGCGACGCTCACGCCCGACGGACCCGGCTCCATCCGGGTCGAATGGGATCCCGCTGCACCGGCGCCGATCGATCCCTCGAGTTCGTGTCCCACGCGGCTCGCATCGGTGACGGCATGGGGTGACGGCGGTTCGTGGTTGGTCGAACGAGTCGAACGCATGCTCGGCCTCGCCGACGACGTGACGGGGTTCGAGCCCGACACCCGGCCGGTCCGGGACGTCTGGCGACGCGAGCGCAACCGCCGGATCGCCGGCACCGCCACGCTCTGGCACGACCTCGTGTGGTTCATCATCCAGCAGCGGGTCACCACGATCGACGCGGCCAGCAACTGGACCCAGCTGGTCAGGGAGCTCGGGACCGACGCACCCGGTCCGGTCGAGCTCCGAGTGCCACCGACGACGGACACCCTCGGCCGGATGCACTACACCCAGTTCCACCGCTTCGGTATCGAGCGGCAGCGGGCCGAACATCTGCGCACGGCGTCGCGGATCGCCGATCGGTTCGCCGACGCCGTCGACCGGCCGTTCGCCGAGATCGAGCCGAAACTCGCCGCCGTACCAGGGATCGGCCCGTGGACACGATCCTGTCTGGCCATGCACACCTGGGGTGACGCCGACACGGTGATCGTCGGCGACGACGGCATCCCGTCGATGATGACGTGGTTCCTGGCCCGGGAGGAACGGGGTGACGATCCCCGGATGTTGGCGCTGCTGGAGCCGTACCGGGGCCATCGGGGCCGGGTACTCCAACTCGCGTTCGCGAGCGGCGACAAGCCGCCTCGCCGTCACCACCGCTACGCCCGGAATCCCATCCGGGGGCGCTGACGGCCGACCGTCGTCAGACCGAGCCGGCCTCGAGCACGGGGCGGCCGAGGCCGTCGAGATCGAGCTCGACGCCGAGGCCCGGGCCGGACGGCACCCGCAGCGTGCCGCCCGAGGGGGCGATCGGCTCGGTGCTCGTGGGATACGACTCGTCCATGTAGCGCCACGACGTCCACGTGCCCTCGTAGAGCAACGGGTCGACGGTCGATCCCATGTGGACGGTGGCGGCAGCCACGAGATCACCACCCCAGGTGTCGTCGATCGTGAGCGGCAGTCGGAGGGCGTCGCACACGTCACGAACCGCCCGCAGCTTCGTGAGCCCGCCGACCCGGGAGAGTTTCATCCCGAAGCCCTGCGCCACCCCCTCGACGCCGACCCGGGCGACGGTCGCGACGTCCACGGTCGACTCGTCGAGGAAGACCGGATGGGCGACCTTCGACTGGAGCTGCCGGTGCTCCTCGTAAGTCCGGCACGGCTGTTCGAGCACGAGCGGGATGTCGGCGCAGGCGACCGAGAACTCGAGGGCGTCACGCACGGTCCAGCCCCGATTCGCGTCGGCGAGCAGCTTCGTCCCGGCCGGGACCGCCTCGGCGACCGCCCGCATACAGGCGACGTCGTCGGCGACGGGTCGGCCACCGGTCTTGAGTTGCAGGCGCCGGTACCCCTCGGCCACGAGTTCGACCGCCTTGGCCGCCGTGCCCTCGGCCGTGTCGGGCATGAGCCCCCAGTAGGTGGCGACCCGATCGGTGTGGGCCCCGCCCAGAAGCGCTCCGACCGTGCGGTCGTCGGCCTTGCCCCAGAGGTCCCAGCAGGCCACGTCGATGGCCGACTTGGCGTAGTTGTGGCCGTTCAGGCTCGTGTCCATCCGATGGTTCACGAGCCCGGTCTGGGTGGCATCGAGGCCCAGCACGGCGGGCAGCAGCTCACCGAGAGCGGCGAACGCCCCCGCCGCGTGCTCGGGCTGATAGGCGGGACCGAGCGGGCAGACCTCGCCGTAGCCGCGCAGGCCCGACGCGGTCACGAGCTCGACGATGTGGGTGTCGATCTCGGTGACATGTGAGACGGACATCTTGTAGAGGCCACCCACCGCACGGAGCGGGAAGCGAAAGACCCGCGCGCCGACGATCGTGGTGTCGAGCCGGGTCATGTGCGCACCGCTCAGGCCGAGGCCGTCGTCACGACGACGAGGTCGAGTTGAGCTCGACGGCGGTCGCCTGCACGGCTGCGAGGATCCGGGCGTATCCGGTGCAGCGGCAGAGGTTGCCCGACAGGCCGATGCGGATCTCCTCGTCGGTCGGATCCGGGTTGCGATCGAGCAGCGCCTGGGCCGACATCAGCATGCCCGGCGTGCAGAAGCCGCACTGGACCCCACCCGTGGCGAGGATGTTGCGCTGGAGCGGATGGAGCTCGTCACCCTCGGCGAGGCCCTCGACCGTGGTGATGGATCGCCCCTGCGCCTGCGCTGCGAGATACGAGCACGAGTTGATGGGCTGGCCGTCGAGCAGGACCATGCACGCACCGCACTCACAGTCGTCGCAGCCCTCCTTGGTACCGGTCAGGCCGACCTCGTCGCGCAGCACTCCCGACAGGTTGCGGTCGAGCGCGATCTGCACCGGATAGGTGGTGCCGTTGACCTCGAGGTTCACGAGTTCGCTCATGCTGCGGCTCCGATGCCGAGGGCCCGGTTGACGGGCACGCTGATGGATTCGCCGGCGGCGCGGCGGGCGGCGGCGTCGACGGCCCGGCGGGCCATCACACCGATGGTGTGGCGGCGGTACCGGTCGCTGGCGCGCAGGTCGCTGATCGGGCTGGCCTGCTCCGAGGCGGCCTCGGCGACGGCGGCGAGCAGGTCGTCGTCGATCGCCCGACCAGTCAGGCCCTCGAGCCCGTCGATCTCGATGATCGTGGGAGCGACGGCCGTGAGGGCCACCCGGACCGAAGCGACGGCGTCACCGTCGAGTGTCACCGACGCGGCGGCGCCGACGACGGCGATCTCCATCGCTCGGCGGTACTCGAGGCGCACGTAGGCCGATCCCGAGCTGGCCGGACGGGCCGGGATGACGAGGGCGGTGCAGAGTTCGCCGGCGGTGGCCGAGGTGCGGCCCGGGCCGGTCCAGAGGTCGTCGAGGCCGACCGTGCGGATGCCGTCGGCCGAGGCGAGCTCGGCCTCGGCACCCAACACGACGAGCGGCGCACCGGTGTCCATCGCCGGCGAACCGTTCATCACGTTGCCGCCGAGGGTGCCGACGTTGCGGGTCGACGGCGAGCCGACGAGGGCCGCGGCGTCGGCGATGGCGGTGAGCCGATCGACGACGACCTGGTCGGTCATGAGCCGGGCGTGGGTGACCGTGGCACCGATGCGGAGCGGATCCCCGTCGGCGATCTCGGCGAGCTCGGGCACCCGGTCGATCGCCACGAGCGACTCGGGCAGTGGGGCCTTGCCCTGGCGATGGCCGACGACGAGATCCGTGCCGCCGGCGATCGGACGGGCGCCGGCGGCGAGCGCCGCGAGCACCTCGTCGAGGGAGGTGGCGATCTGCATGCTCATGCGGACGCTCCGTTCTGGTCGGCCGTGCCATTGGCGGTGTCCCACACCCGTTCCGCCGTCATCGGCAGCTGCGTCACGTGGGCGCCGACCACCTGGGCGATGCCGTTGGCGATGGCGGCGGCGGTGGCGACGTTCGGCGCCTCGGCCAGCCCCTTCGACCCCTTCGGTCCGGCGTTGGCCGTTGGGATCTCGATGAAGGTGGTGTGGATGTTCGGGGCATCGGCGATGGTCTGGAGCTTGTACTCGAGCAGACCGGCGTTGAGCTGCGTGCCGTCGTCGCCGTACTGCGTGCCCTCGGTCAACGCCTGGCCGACCCCCATGAGGATCCCGCCCTCGACCTGGCCGTGCGCACCGATCGGGTTGAGGATCGTGCCGTTGTCGTGGGCGGCGAAGACGTCGAGTACCCGGGTGACGCCGGTGTCACGATCGACCCGCACCTTCGCCACGTGGCAGGAGAACTGTGGCGCCAGCCAGGCGGCCATGCCCTGATCACCGACGCAGTGCGATCCCTCGAGTGTCGGGTACTCCGGCACGTCGGCCGTACCCGACGAGATCAGCAGGTTGCCGCCGGCGGCGATGCCGGCGAGCTCGTCGATCGCGATCGATGCCGTCGGTGTGCCGGCGACCGATGCGACGCCGTCGGCGAGCACGATGTCGCCCGGCGCCGCCTCGAGCTGCTCGGCGGCGAGCTCACGGAGCTGCTCGGCGATGTCACGGGTCGCGGTCTCGACCGCGCGACCGTGGTTGAGCAGCGTCTGCGAGCCCGTTGCGCCGGGGCCGAACGGAGCGGCACCGGTGTCCTGGTAGACGAGCTGGATCTTCTCGACGTCGATGCCGAGCTCTTCGGCGGCGAGATAGCGCAGCGTCATCACCGCACCCGTGCCGCACTCCTGGGCGCCCGTGATCAGCTGCACCGAGCCATCGCCGTGCATCTTGGCGTAGGCCCCGGCGGGCACGGCGAAGCTCGGCCACCACCCGACCGCCAGACCGAGCGCCTCGTTCTCGGCGAGCGGGCCGGAGCCCTCGGCCGCGGCATGGGCGGCCTCGAGCACCCGGAGCGCACCGATCTCGTCGAAGGTCTGCCCCATCGGGCCGGTCGTGCCGGTGTCGACGAGGTTGCGGCGCCGGAACTCGACCGGGCTCAACCCGGCGGCAGCGGCCAACTCGTCGGTGTGGGACTCGAGCGCCCAGCACCCCTGCGGCGCCGTGGGGGCCCGCACCGAACCGGACGGTTGATGGTTGGTGTAGGCGAGCTTCGCGTCGATCGAGAGGTGGTCGATGTTGTACGGCCCGGCCACGTGCATGGCGGCGAGCTGCGGGAAGAACGCACAGTCGGCCATGTAGGCGCCGTTGTCGATCCCGACCCAGCCCTTCCGGGCGACGATCCTGCCGTCGGCGTCGAGCCCGGTCGTGAGCTCGACGATCATGCCCTCGCGACGGCGGTCGGGGGCGACGAACTCCTCCCACCGGGAGAACACGAGCTTCACCGGACGCTTCGCCTTCCGGGCGAGGGCGGCGATGTGGGCCTCGAAGTGGAAGCCGCACTTGCCGCCGAAGCCGCCACCGAGGTGCGGCACGATGATCCGCACCTGGCTGGCGGGCAACTGCAGGGTCTCGCAGACGCCGTCGCGGGCGTCGTAGGGCACCTGGGTGGAGGTCCAGATGGTGACCTTCTCGCCCTCCCACTGGGCGACGATGGCGCGCGGTTCGATCGGCGCGGCGTGCGAGGCGTCGGCCACGTAGCGACTCGAGACGACGGTCGCAGCGCTGGCCATGGCGGCATCGGCGTCGCCCCGCTGGAGAGCCGAGTAGATGGCGAGGTTGCCGTCGCGGATGATGCCGTCGTCGGCGGTGTGGCTGGCCCAGTCCTCGTGGACGAGCGGCGCTCCCTCGGCGAGGGCCTCCTCGATGTCGTTGACGACCGGGAGCGGTTCGATGTCGACCTCGATCGCCGCGGCGGCAGCCTTCGCGATCTCGGGGCTGATGGCGGCGACGGCGGCGATGACCTCACCCTCGAATCGCACGATGTCGCGGGCGAACAGCGTCCGGTCGGCGACGGCCCAGGTGTAGTGCACGTCGGGCACGTCGGCGTCGGTCATGACGGCGAGCACGCCCGGCATGGCCTCGGCGGCCGAGGTGTCGATCCGGGTGATGCGACCGTGGGCGACGTCGGGGTATCGGAAGGCGGCGTGCAGCATGCCGGTGAGCGTCAGGTCGGCGGTGTAGCGCCCCGAACCCGACACCTTGTCGGGTCCGTCGGCTCGCACGAACGGTGGGAGTTCGGTGACCGTCATGCCACTCCTCGAGGTCCTCGATGCCGCCCGGTGCGGCGGATCGACACTCTCCCATGCCGTCGGCGGCGACGGAAGCAATCCGTCGCGTGGTTCCGTCAGGCGGACCCGCCCGGGGGGTTCGCACCGCCACGGCGGAGCAGACGTGCGGCCACCCACAGCAGACCCAGCAGGACCAGGCTCACCGGCACGGCGAGGAGCCACACGATGGCCAATAGGCCGCGGTCCTCGTCGTTCCAGAACCGCTTCCAGGCGCCCATCTCGGCCGGACCGGCACCCTCGTAGGCGTCGAGCCAGGCGTCGGCGCTCGTCAGGGCGATGCGCTCCGCCAACTCCTCCACACCGAGGACCGGTGATGGCTCGAACCCGATCGGCTGGCCGTGTGCGGGCGACTGGGCCACGTAGGTCAGGCCGCCCTCCGTCCAGAGCACGATCGAGGTGTCGTCCGCCGTCTCGACCCCGAGACCGTCGAACCCGAGCACCTCGACGGGCACCACTCGGGGCGGCCGGTCGGCGGACAGCATCGCGAGCAGCGGCTCCCAGATCGTCGTCGACGCCACGGCGATCGAGGCCTCGTCGCCGTCCTCCGCGACGAAGGTCGTGTGGTGGGTACCCATTGGCCCGGACGACTCGCCGAGATCGACGCTGTCGACCGGGCCGTCGAGACCGACATGGGGACCGAGCCGCCACCGGCCGGCCTCGAACTCGGCCGACTCCACGAGCAGGCGGCCGTCGAGGCCGTGGGAGCGGATCTCGAGCCCACCCGAGGCCGTGGTCGACACCATCGCCACCCCGAACGCGGGGCCGTCCGCGGCGACGTAGACATCCAAGACCGAGGGCGCCCCGACAACATCGCCACCACCCTCGGTCTCGTAGGCCTCGACCATCGCCATGCCGGTGATGACGACGGGTGCGTGGGGCAGCCGTGGATCAGTCTCACCGGCGGGGGACACGGTCGCCTCGACCTCCACCGATCCGAGATCGAGCGCCGCCCAGGCCGCTCCCCCGGCCAGCAGCGCCGCGCACGCCGCCAGCACGAGGCGGTAGGACGCCGTCCGCGTCGAGACAGCGTCGCCACGGGACCGAGCGGTGTGCGCCGACCTCCAGATCTCGTCGGGCCCGGCCATCTCGCCGCGCCCGGCCCGTCGTTCCAGTGCATCGATCATGAGGGTGCCTCCCCGAGGCTCGCTGGTTGGTCGCGGAGCGTGCTCCGGGCACGCCGTCGGGCTCGGTGGGCCCGTTGACGGACGGCGGCCTCGGTCACACCCAGTTGCTCGGCGATCTCGACCAGCGGGATCCCGTCGACGATCGACAGATGGAGCACCGCTCGGTCGAGTGGACCGAGATCGTCGAGCAACTCGTCGTCCGAGGGGTATCGGTCCCACGTCACCGCCGCGACGGCGACTCGGGGTACCCGGAGTCGCCATCGTGCGGCGCGCCGACGACGGTCGGTCGCGTGCCGAACGATCGCCGCCCGGAGGTAGGCCTCGGGGCGATCGAGCACACCACCCCGTGCCAGCACCGAGGCGAGGGCGTCCTGCACGAGGTCATCGGGCTCCATGTCGGAGTCGCCGACAACGGCGGCGAATCGCCGCAGCCGTGGATAGAGCCGTCGCCACTCGATCAGGTCGAGGGGCGTCGCCTCCTGGTGGTCATCGGCTCGCACGTGAAGACAGACGCTCGAGCGGCCCGAGACGTGACACGCCTCGTTCGGCGTCGCACTCGACGCCGGTCCACACATGGCTGCTCATCTCCACCTGATCAGCCTTTGCCGAACTCTTGCCGAACCCACGAGCCGCCCTTGCAAGTGGTGCCC
The DNA here is from genome assembly GCA_020629695.1 of Acidimicrobiales bacterium. Taxonomy (GTDB): domain Bacteria; phylum Actinomycetota; class Acidimicrobiia; order Acidimicrobiales; family SZUA-35; genus JAHDBV01. Next base: position 51,833 of record JAHDCV010000009.1, read on the forward strand.
GAGATTGCTTCATGTCGGAACGAACCGGCACCCCTCCCCCAACCAGAAAGCAGCAATCCCATGAACAACCGCAAGCCCATCATCGCCACCCTCCTCATCGCCGGCCTCGTGACCGGCGGTGCGGGCGTCGCTTCGGCCCAGTACGGCGGCGACGCCGAGGTCGAGTCCGACACCGTCACCGAGACCAGCGAGGAGCAGGTCGAGAACACCGGCCTCCTGCAGGTCCAGGAAGAGCTCGACGGCGCCGAGAACACCGACGGCGAGGACGACGGCGAGCGCGACGGTCGCCGGGGCCGCAACCGTGGCCGCAAGCTCTCCACCGCCGCCGAGGTCATCGGTATCGAGGTCGACGAGCTCCGCGCCGCCCTCCAGGACGGCGCCACGATCGCCGAGGTCGCCGAGGCCAACGGCTCGTCCGCTCAGGACGTGATCGACGCCATGATCGCCAACCTCGAGGAAAAGCTCGACGAGAAGGTCGCCGAGGGCCGGATCACCGAGGACGAGGCCGCCGAGAAGCTCGAGTCCAAGACCGAGCGCATCAGCAACAAGGTCTTCGGCATCGACAACGACGATGACGACGAGGTGGATGCCTGATCCACAGCCTCCACAACGCTCACGCACCGGCGTGAGCATCACTCCCTCAGCGTTGGGCTCCGAGACCGGCTCCGTCTCGGAGCCCACTCGCGTCTCAGCCCAGGAGCACCGGGAACAACGAATGCTCGAGCGGAGCGCCGGCGGAGAGCTCGTCGGCCAGACCCTCGAACGGCGGCGAAGTCGTCCACGGGCGTGGAGCGTGGACCATGTCGTCGCCCAGGAACCGGACCGAGAGGACGCGTCGACGTCCCGGGCCGGGCATGCCGGCGGCCCCGTGCACCGTGAGGAAGTGGAAGAACACGGCATCGCCGGGTTCGAGCTCCCAGCTCACGATCCGCCAGTCGTTCTCCGCGGACGCGACCGCTTCGTCGATGTCGGGGAACTCCTCGAGCGCACCCTCGGGGAACCACTTGGCGACACCGTCGAGAAACGTGCGGGGCAGGTACCACGGGCCGAGGTGCGTGCCGGCCACGAACTCGAGGCTGGAGGCCTTCGGCACGGGGTCGACGGGCAGCCACATGGAGGCGTTCTGCATACCGTCGACGTTGTAGTACGGCTGATCCTGATGCCAGGGCGTGCGCTGCTCGGTGCCGGGCTCCTTGGTCAGCATGTGATCGTGATAGAGCCGGATGGTCGACGAGCCGGTGAGGTGAGCCGCGATCTCGGCCCCCGGCGAGGTGCGGATCAGCTGCTCGATCTCGGGGATGCGCTGCCAGTTGCAGAAGTCCTCGACGAACGCGCCGTCGGTGTCGGCACTGGCGCGCTTGGCGAGGGGTGAGAGGTCGGCCAGGTTGGCGTCGATGGCTGCCGTGGCGAGCTCGACGAGGTCGGGGCCGAACGCGCCGCGGACGCACACGGCACCGTCACGGTTCCAGTCGCCCTCGATCTCGAAGTTGCGCATGCGGGGAGTCTCGCAGG
>JAHDCV010000009.1:53444-81445 GCA_020629695.1 Acidimicrobiales bacterium
GCGCTCAATCGAACATATGTTCGCTCATAACGATACACTGAACTCATGACCTCGCAGGTGGGTGCGGTGGCCGGGATGGCCTCGATCGTCGACCAGATCGACGTGCGCCCACTCGACCGCGACGGGCTCGTGGCGACGCTGCGGGACGTGCGGCGCCTCCAGGCATCGCTCGCCGCCCTCGTCCAGCGACTCACGAGTGCGCAGGCCGAGGTGGACGGTGCGTCCGATCCGCTGTCGTTCCTGCTCGACACCGGGCAGGTGTCGGGGAGGGAGGCTCGGCTCGAAGCCCGACGGCATCGATTCCTCGAGCAGCACCCCGACCTGGCCGGTGCGCCGATGCCCGCCGTCGATGCGATCGAGCGCCGGCATCGCCGGTTGCCGGCGGATGCTCGGGAGCGGTTCGACGCCGAGTTGGCGCGCCTCGCTCGGCTGGCGGACCGATTGCCTGCCGACACCTTCGCGAGCGAAGTCGACCGCACGGCCCGCAACTGTCATGCCGACCATGGCGATGCCGAGCTGAGCGAGCAGATCGATGCGTCCCGGATGGAGCGGTGGACCGACACCGACACCGGGATGGCCCACACGCTCCTCGTGCTCGATCCCGTGCGAGACGACGAGGTGCACGCGGCGATCCGGTTCCGCTTCCGACAGCTGAAGCAGGCCGACGAGTCCGCCGACATCCGAACGATCGACGCCGCGGTCGCCCTCCTCACCGACACCCGGCCGTCCGGAGCGAACCGAGCGGCCGTCGGCATCACCGTCGACCTCGAGACACTGGCGACGGGTACACACGACGAGACGACCTGCGAGTTCGACAGCGGCGTGGCCGTGCCACCGGTCGCCCTGGAGCGATTCCTCTGCGATCCGATCGTCGCCCTGCTCGGCTGCGATCGGGCCGACCAGGTCCACAAAGCGATCCAGGCCCGCACGGCCTCCGATCTGCAGCGCCGGGCACTCCGGGCCATGCACCCCACGTGTGCGCACCCGGGATGCGACATCGGCTTCGACGCCTGCCAGGTGCACCACATCGTGCACTGGCAGCACGGCGGGCCGACCGAACTCGGCAACCTCATCCCGCTCTGCTCGACCCACCACCATCTGGTGCACGACCGGGGGTGGGACTACCGACTCGGCCCCGATCGCCGGGTGACGGTCGCGCCACCGCCGCCCGGGCGCCGAGAGGCGACCAAGCGCCGGCGTCGACCACCGAGCCGACGAACCTCGGGGCGAACCGCCCCCACCGCCGACATGCCCAGCACCCGACCGCGGACCGAACGGCCATCCCGGCCACGAACCCCGGCCCGACGCTGAGCCGCTGCCGGACACCCCTGATCCTTGACAACCGAAGACGGCGCCGGGCTAGACCGGGGTGATGGACCACGACCTCGAGGCCATTCGAGCGGCACTCGCCACTGACCTCACGATCGACATCGTCATGACGGGCGCGAAGAGCGGCCTCGAACGCACGACCGAGATCTGGTTCATGCGGATCGACGACCGGCTGATCATCTGCGGCACGGCCGGCTCGATCACCGGTGGCCGGGGCCGACACCAGCGTGACTGGATGGCCAACCTGAAGGCCCACCCCGAGTTCGTGTTCCGGCTCAAGGAATCGACCGTCGCCGAGCTGCCCGCCCGGGCCAGGGTCGTGACCGACCGCGACGATCGGCGCCACATCATGAGCCACCCCGAGACGGAGTGGTACCGACAGCAGGGCGAGCCGCTCGAGCTGCTCGTGGAGCGCAGCCCCATCGTCGAGATCGAGCTGCTCGACTGGGCTGCCGGCCTGTGGCCATGATGGAGCCATGACCACCACCCCCGACGCCGAGGATCCTTCGATCGCCCTGCCGAAACGCACGGTCGACGGCATCAACCGGGTCCGCTCCCACCTCGGTGCACCGGGCACGTGGTGGAGTGGCTCCGAGCGTGTGGCGATGCTCGCCGCCACTCGAACGGCGATCGCCGGAGGCGAGCCCGCCGACGCCGCCTGGGGCCCGATCGCCCATCGGGTGGCCACCGCAGCCCACACGATCGATCAGGCGATCGTCGACGAGGCCACCGCCACGATCGGTGTGGCGCCCTACGTCGAGCTCGTCGGGGTGATCTCGAAGGGCGCCGCGATCGACACGGCGATCCGGGGTGTCGGGATCGACGAGCTGGCCCTGCCCGAGCCGCAGCCAGGCGAGCCCAGCCGCACCGAGGTGCCCGAGGCGAAGAAGCGGTCGGCGTTCGTCCCGATGAACGGTCCGGCGTATCCGCCGGCGGCGCTGTCACTCGTCGAGGCCGAGTCGACGATGCTGGCCGACCTCAGCGACACGCTCTATCTGAGCTACGACGAGATGGCCGAGCCGGCGATCGTGAAGGGCCTGCCCCGCCATCAGCTCGAGTTGGTCGCGGCTCGCACGTCCCTGATCAACGACTGCTTCTATTGACTCTTCGCCCACGCACAGATGCTCCGTGCGAGCGCTGAGACCACCGGCCACGAGTTCGACCTCCGCTCGGTCGCCGACCGATCCGTGCACCCCGGCGACGAGACCGATGCCGCCCTCTACCGGTTCACCGACGCCCTGATCGGACGGACCGACGACCTCGACGACGCCCGGGCGGCGCTCCTCGAACGCCTCGGACCACGCGGCGTCGTGGCGGCCGCGTCGTCGGCCGGCAACTTCGAGCAGATGAACCGGCTGGTCGATGCGACCGGCCTGCCGATCACGACGGAGCGGTGGGACACCGCACCCTCGATCGGTCTCAGCCTCGATAGGTGAAACCGGTGCCCGGGCGGTCGGGCACCACGAGTCGCCCGCCCACCAGCTCCACCTCCTCCTCGAAGAGCGGCGCGAACCAGTCGACGTGTTCGACGAACGTGGCGTTCTCGGTCGCCGCCATCACGGCCAGGCTCTGCTCGGTGAAGAAGTGGGACGACACCGGGAGGTCGACCGCAGCGGCCGCCGCCGCGGCTCGACGGAACTCGGTGTAACCCCCGATCCGTTGCAGGTCCGGCATGAGCACGTCGGCTGCGCCGGCGTCGATCATCCGTTGGAGTCCGTAGCGGGTGTATTCGGTCTCGCCGGTGGCGATGGCGACATCGAGGCGGTCCCGCACCCGTCGATGTCCGTCGAGGTCGTGGGTGGCACAGGGCTCCTCGAGCCACACGAGGTCGAACTCCTCGAGCCGTCGACCGAGTCGGATCGCTTCGGGCGCCCGGAACGCCTGATTGGCGTCGGCGAGCAGCCCGACCTCGGGGCCGATCACGTCACGAACGGCCCGCACCCGCTCGACATCGGCCCCGGTGTCGGACGAACCCACGCGGATCTTCATCGCCCGGAATCCCTGCTCGACGAAGCGCTGGGCCTCGGCCTGCAGATGGTCGATCGGGTCGCTGAGCCACAGGCCGGAGCTCGCGTAGGTGTCGAGTTCGGAGCGCACGGCACCGAAGAGCTTGTGCAGAGGTGTCCCGTGCGCTCGGCCCACGGCATCCCAGCAGGCGACGTCGAGCGCGGAGAGCGCCGCGATCGTGACCCCCGCATGACCGGTGGGGTTGACCGCCTTCCAGACGTCGGCCCAGATGGCCCCGGTGTCGTGTGGATCCCGACCGACGACGAACGCGTCGGCGAGCCCACGCACCATCTCGTCGAAGGCGCCGAGCCGGTCACCATTGAGCGTGAAGAGGTGACCGCCACCGACGACCCCGTCGTCGGTCCGCACCTCGACCACGACGCAGCCGATCGAACGCATCGCATGGATGGCCGTGCCGATCGGACGCCGAAGCGCCAACTCGACGGTGCGTGTGGTGACCTCGACGATCTTCACGACCACCTCCTCCAACGTCGGGTCGCGCCACGCTCCCATCGGATGCGACGACACGCAACGAAGACGTTCGGCTGATGAACCGTCACAGCGGTCGCTAAGTTCTGCGCCCGATGGGGACCCATGATGATGCAGAACGGATCGACGCCCTGACCGAGGAGGTCGACGGGCTCGAACAGACCGTGGAGACACTGGAGCACGAGATCGAGGAGAGCAAGGTCGCACACCCGATCGAGCTGTTCTTCGATCTGGTGTACGTGTTCGCCTTCACCCGGGTCGTCGGGCTGATCGTGCACGACCACGACCTCGAGATCACGCTGAAGGGTGCGCTGATCATGGCGCTGCTCTGGTGGAGCTGGGGCACCTGGACGTGGAGCATGAACGCCGTCGATCTGACGGACCGGTTCCGACGGGTGCTGATCCTCGTGTCGATGTTCGGCATCTTCCTCATGGGCTACGCCGTGCCCACCGCGTTCGAGGGCGACGGCATCTGGTTCGCGGCCGGCTACGTCCTCAGTCGCGTCCTGGCGGGCGTGGTGATGTGGTTCGGCACCGTCGACGACGTCGTCGAGCACGAGGCGATCCGCCAGTACCTGCCGATCTCGCTCATCGCTCCCGTGCTGGTCGTGGTCGGCGCCGTGGTGGGCGGCGACGCCCTGCCCTGGATCTGGTTGGCCGCGGCAGTCGTCGAGGTGGGCGCCGCGCTCACGGCCGGCCAGAACGAATGGCACGTCGATGCGGGGCATTTCGCCGAACGTCACGGACTGATCATGATCATCGCCCTCGGCGAAGCGATCATCGCGGTCGGGGTGGCGTTGACCGCGGCAGCCGGCGACGACGCCGGCGTGTCGGGAGAGTTGGCCTGGCGACTCGGCGTCGGCCTCGCCGGCGTGGTTGCGATGTGGTGGGCGTACTTCGACAAGCTCCAGGTCATCTGGGAGATGGCGCTGGAACAGGCGAGCGCAGCCAAGACCGGCGCGGTGGCCCGCGACGTGTACTCCATCGGGCACTACCCGATGATCACGGGCATCGTCTTCTTCGCCGTCGGCCTCGAGGAGGCGTTCCTGCATCCCGTCGATCCACCGACGAGCTTCACCCGATGGATCCTCATCACCGCCGTGGTGCTCTATTTCGGCGGACAGGCCCTCGTGCAATGGCGTGCCTGGAGGGTCTGGATGTACGAGCGGGTCATCGGCCTCGTCGTCATCGCCGGTTTCGTCGGTGTGGCCGACATGAAGGCGGAACTCGTGGTGCTGATCATGACCGCGGTCATGCTCGCCACGATGGGAGCCGAATACTGGCGATTCCGGGACGAGGTCCGCAGCAACCCGCACCTGCGGCGCTGACTACTGCCGGTAGCTCGGGTCGATCTGATCGAGCATGCGCTTGAGGGCCGGCCACTCGTACTTCCCGAGGGGGAAGTGGTCGTACTGACGCTTCGACAGCTCCCAGATCTCGGTCGGCCCGGCGTCGATCTCGAGACCGGTGGCATGCGCGGCGAGGAAGGCCCGACAGCCGCGGATGAAGTAGTGCATCACCATGAAGGCCTCGCCGGCGGTCTCGCCGACGGCGAGGAACCCGTGGTTTCGCATCACGAGCACCCGGTTGCCTTCCATGTTCGTCGCCAGGCGCTCGCGCTCTTCGAGGGTGAGCGAGAGGCCCTCCCAGTCGTGGTAGCCGATCTCGCCGTAGAGCATCGAGGTGTCCTGCACGAGGTGCTGGAAGCCTTCCTTCATCGCGGTGATGGCGAGGGCCTCGGGCACGTGAGCGTGGAAGACGACCTTGTGCTGCGGGAAGTCGTTGTGGATGGCGCCGTGGATCACGAACCCGGCGGTGTTCACATCGGCCGGGCCCTCGAGCACGTTGCCGTCGGCGTCGATCTTGATCAGATTCGAGGCCGTGACCTCGTTGTAGAGCAGCCCGAACTTGTTCAGGAAGAAGTCGTGGTCGCTGCCCGGCACCCGCATCGTGATGTGGTTCCAGATCGTGTCGTCGTAGCCGAAGTGGGCCGACAGTCGGTACATGGCGGCCAGGTCGACCCGAGCCTCCCACTCGTCACCGGAGAAGCTGCCGGCATTGGCCGAGGTGAAGTCTTCGGCGACGATCTCGCGTGGTCGGGCGGTGTCGGTCATGGTGCGGTCACCTCGGGGTGTCGGTCGTGGTGGCGGACGAATCGTCCGCATCGGTCAGGAGTTCGTGGAGCACGAGGCCGTTTCGACGCTCGAGCAGTTGGGCGGCGAGCAGATGGGCCGAGGTCGCACCATAGGTCGACTCCGTCTCGGCATAGAGGGCCTCGACGTCGGCCATGAACGGCAACTCGGCATCGACGGTGCGGGCGAGCGCCATGGCCAGCCGCATGTCCTTCGCGGCGTGGGAGATCGGGAACGACGCGTCGTAGGTCCCGGCCAGGATCTCGGGGCCGTAGCTGTCGGCGACGTAGCTCCGCCCGGCGGAGTTCTGGATGAGGTCGAGCATGACCGTCGGATCGACCCCGCCCTTCACACCCAGCAGCATGGCCTCGATGAGTGTGACGGTCTGGGTGTAGCAGAGGGTCACCTGCGCGATCTTCGCGACGATGCCAGCACCGGCCGGCCCGACATGGGTGACCTTCGTGCCGACGTCCTCCAACACCGGACGCACGGTGGCGACCGTGTCGTCGTCACCGCCGACGAAGATCGAGAGCGTGCCGGCATCGGCCCCCTCGGGCCCGCCGGACACCGGTGCGTCGACGAGTGCGACTCCGGCGGCGTCACAGGCGGTCCGGAGTTCCCGGGCGGTGTCGAGGTCGTTCGTCGACAGCTCGACCCAGATGCTGCCCGGTGCCATGGCTGCGACGAGGCCGTCGTCACCGAGACCGATCGACCGGAGCTGCGGCGGACCGGGCACGGAGGTCATCACGATCTCCGACGCCGCGGCCGCGCTGTTCGCATCGCCACCGTCGAGTGCACCGAGGCCGACGAGCCGCTCGACCTTGGAGGGATCGAGATCGACGACCCGCACCGTGTGGCCCGCGGCGACGAGGTTCTTGGCGACGCCGCCACCGATGTTGCCGAGGCCGATGACCGCGATCGCCCGTGCGTCGCTCATGACCGGATCACTCGGCGAGGCCGTCGACGAGCAGGTCGGCCCGCGACGTGTGCAGCTCGGTGGCCCGGCCGTAGAACGTCTCGGCGTGGTGAGGCTTGTTCATCCGGAACGGGTCGTAGACGTACGTCGGCAGCGCGATGTAGCGAGTGGTGTTCCCCTGGATCCTCGTGACGCGGTGCATGGAGAAGCGGCCCTTGAACAGCTGGAGGTCACCGGGGCGCAGGTCGAGCTCACGCACACCCTCGCGGCTGCCGTCGAGGATCGCCTGGACCCGCTCGTAGCTCTCCGCCTCGGGCGAGCGGATGTCGGGCACGTACTCGAAGATGCCGCCGGCATCCGCCGCCTGCACGAGGATCGACACCGTGAACTCGTTGCCGTCGAAGTGCCACGGGAAGACGTGATCGGGGTCCATGATCCCGTACGGATTGCACCCGAGCGGATCCGCCCATCGATAGATCGGCCGTTCCGAACCGAGGCACTCCCAGACGAAGTGGGTCATGACGTCGGCGTCGTAGATGCGGTTGAGCATCGAGTCGGCCGGGAGCAGGTCGGAGTTCAGGAACCCGCTCTGACGCTCCTGGAACCGTCGGCGGGGGTGGTTCTCGGGGAACGACGCGTCGTCGGGCGCGGCGTACGGATTGTGGGTCATCTCGGCCCACGTGATGGCCGCACGCAGCGACTCCACCTCGGCCAACATCGATGCGATCGCCTCGGGTCGGACGAAGTCGGAGATCCGGAAACACCCGTGGGCGTCCATCTGGGATCGGGTCTCGGCGACGAGTTCGGCCCGCACCGGCGAGTCGAGCCGATGGATGGGGTAGGTGTCGAGATCGATGATGTCCTCGATGACACTCGATCGGTGCGCCAACAGCATGGGCCCGGAGCGTAGCGATCGACTGAACGATCGTCCAGGTGAGGTCGAGCGGCGCCCGGTATCGCCGTCGTCACATCGGTCAGGTCGGGCCTCCTGTGGGGAATAGCGTCAGATCATGCGTCGTCTCGCCGGTCCGATCGCCATGGGGACCGCTCTGGTGGTCGTCGTCGCCGGTCTCACGACCCCGGCGGCCGCCCACGTGAAGTGGTTCAGCGACTTCGACTTCCGCGATCCCCCTCGGCCGTTCGGCGAGGTCGTCGACGGCCGTTTCCTCGTCCTGTTGGCGCTGACCGCCGTCGCCATGGGCGTCCTCCCCCTGGTCGATGACCGACTCGACGGGTCGTCGCTGTATCGGACCATCAACACCTGGCTCGCCGCTCGACGACACCACTCCGTCGACGTGGTCCGGTTCTCGATGGCCGGTGTGCTGCTGATCACCTGGGCGAGCCGGGCTCTCCTCACCCCCGAGCTGGCCGAACCCGCCGACTGGGTCGGCTGGGTCGAGTTCGCACTCGTCCTCCTGCTGTTGTGGGGTCGGGTCAACGAGATCGCAGGTGCCGGACTGGTGGGTCTGTGGCTGATCGGTGTCGTCGAGTACGGCGCGTTCCACATGCTCGACTACCTCCACATCATCGGTCTCGGTGTGTTCCTGATCGTCCGGGCCGTCCCGAGCCTCGAAGTACGTGGGCTCGGTGTGCCGGTGCTGTCGCTCACCGTGGGTTTCTCGCTGATGTGGCTCGGGTTCGAGAAACTCGTCTACCCGGAGTGGGGTCTGGCGGTGCTCGGCACCGAGCCGATCCTGCGGTTGGGCCTGCCGGCCGACTTCTTCCTCGACGGTGCGGCCTTCGTCGAGATCGCGCTCGGTTTCCTCCTGGTGATCGGCCTGCTCGGGCGACCGCTCGCGGTCGTGGTGACCGGCGTGTTCGTGCTCTCGACGCTCGTGTTCGGACGGGTCGAGATCATCGGCCACACACCCGTGCACGCCGCCCTCGTCGTGTTCCTGCTGCACGGGCCCGGTTCCACCTACCCGGCGCCGATCGCCATCCACCGGTCGCTGCGCCTCCGCTCGGCCTTCGCCGCCGTGAACTTCGTGGTGCTCGCGCTCGTCGTCGGCGTGGCATACACCGCTGCGGCCAGGGTCCAGTTCGACAACGCCGTCGCCGAGCTCGGACCGCTCCCACCACCGGTCGAGGCCACCTCCCCCACGCCATCGCTGACCTCGGTGCGCGTGATCGACGGCCCGACCGGACCGGACGTGCACCTCGTGATCGACGGCTGGACCTTCGCGCCGCCGCTGGACCCAGCGAACGACTCGGCGACGGGCCCGATCGACACCGGGTACGGCGTGCTCACCGTCGACGGCGCCGTGATCGCCAGGTTCGATGACGCGCAGGCGCCACTGTGGACCGATGTCGACGGCGTGACGGCGCTGCTCGATCTGTTCACGGTCGATGGCCGTCGGATCGAGCTCGATGGCGAGCCCCTCCGGATCGAGGTCCAGCTCCCCTCGTGAACCGGAACGGCGCACGCACGTGACGAACCCCACAACCACTGAGTTCGGCTGCATCCCGGTCGGCCGGTACGGTGGGAGACTCGATGACGGACTCCGAGACACCCGAACAGATCCTCGATGCCGCAGCGGCGGTGATCGTCAGGGACGGTGTCCGCGGGGCGAGCATGCGATCGGTGGCCCGCGAGGCCGAGGTCTCGCTCGGCCTCCTGAGCTACCACTTCGACGACAAACAATCCCTCATGATCGCGGCCTTCGAGCGGGCGACCGAGCTCCTGCTCGACCGTGCGACCTCCGAGGACGAGACCCTGACCGAACCCGCCGCCCGGCTCCGATCGTTCGTGTCGGCGACCTTCGACGAAGAATTCCTCACCGACGACTACCTCAGCCTCCGGATCTCGTTGTGGGCGGTCGCCCGCACCGATGAGGACCTCGCGACGGTGGAACGCAGTCTGTACTCGCGCTACTCCGACCAGCTCGTCGATCGGCTGATCGCCGCCCGCCCCGAACTCGACCGCCAGCAGGCGCTCGACCGGGCGACCGACATCATCGTCGTCCAGAACGGACTCTGGTTGAACTGGGCCCGCTACCGGGACCTCCGCGATCTCGAGCGCGGCGTCGAGATCTGCGAACGCCTCGCGTTCAGCTGAACCCGTCGGCGACGAGCAGCGCGGCGGACAGATCGGCCCCGGCGAAGCCCGCCGACTTGAACATCGTGATCTGATCGTCGGCCACCCGGCCCGGCGCACCGTCGACGAGGTCCGAGAGTTCACCGGCGACATCGACCTCACCGAACCAGCCCGCTTCGATCGGCTGGGCCAGATCACCGGCCAGCCGAGCGCCGCCGATCGTGTCGACCCAGACCTCGGCACGACGGACGACGTCGTCGTCGCTCTCACGCATCGCCGGCGCGAACGCACCGACCAGGTCGACGTGGCAACCGTCGGGGAGCCATGCGCCGCGGAGAAACGGCTCGGTCGCGCCCGTCGCACACGACACGATGTCGGCGGATGCGACGGCGTCAGCGAGGTCGGGCACCGCCTCGGCCGGGAGCCCTTCGGCCGTCAACATCGCCGCCGTCTCGATCGCGGCATCGTGGCGACGGCCCCAGATCGCGACGTGTTCCATCTCCCGTTCCGCGGCGTGAGCCCGCGCCAGATCCGGGGCGAGCTGCCCCGTGCCGCACACCACGAGCCGACGAGCATCGGACCGGGCGAGCGAGCGTGCCGCCAGCGCGGAGATCGCCGCCGTCCGACGGGTCGTGAGTGCGTCGCCATCCAGGCTCGCCCGCACCGCCCCGGTGTCGGCGTCGAAGAGCAGATAGCCCGCATGGACCGATGGCAGACCTCGACCGGCGTTCGACGGCAGGTAGGTCACGACCTTCACCCCGATCGCCGTGCCGGCTCGCCACGACGGCATGAGCAGCAGATTGCCGGTCGCTCCGTCGACCGGGGGCAGATCGTGCACGTGCCGGTCGGGGCTCGAACCGTCATGGCCGAAGCCGGCGGCGATCGCGTCCATCAACGGCGTCCAGGGTGTGGCCGCGACGATGGCAGCGGCGTCGAAGCTCTGCATCGCTACTCCCGTTGCGCCGCGGCCTGCGACGTCCGATAGCTGAAGGGGGGATACCGGGGCGCACGATCGGGCCCGGTGCAGGTCGGCAGGCACGCCATCTCGTGATCGGGATCGAGATTGAAGAAGTACGGAATCGAGATCCGGTCGGCGGTGCCGGTCTGTGGGGGAACGAAGTGTCGGACGCTCGCCACCGTGTCGTTCGACCACTGCCGGAGCAGTTCACCGGTGTTGACCACGAGCGCACCTCGCGGGCACGGCACCCGCAGCCAACGATCGGTCGCCTGGTCCTGGATGACGAGGCCGGGAGCCGATTGGGCGAGCACGGTCAGGAAGGTCGTGTCGACGTGCGGTGCGATGCCGAACTCGTCGGCCGCCGGGCCGTCGACCCGGGCGTAGCGGGTCATCCGGAGGCGGGCGAACGAACGAGAGGCCGGATCGGCGAAGAAGTCCGACGGCAATCCGAGTGCGAGCGCGTGCAGTGGCACGAGCAGCTGGGCGACCTCGTGGACCCGCCGCTCGTAGGCGGCGACCGTCGCCTGGAATCCGGGCAGTGCGGCCTCCGACGGCCAGAGGTTGTCCACGAGGCGGATGCCGTCGCCGATCTTGAACAGCACCGCTTCGTTCAGGTTGCCCTTCGCCCGGGTCGGAAGGCGACGAGTTCCGACGGGGAGGTAGCCGATGCCTCCGACCGGGGCCTCCGGGTGATCGATCACGATCGCCCGCTTCGTCTGCTCGTCGAGTGCGAAGAACGAACGGGCAGCGAGGAACGCGGCCTCGAGCTCGGCGTCGATGCCGTGCCCGACGAGCAGGTGGAACCCGTTGGTGGCGTTCACGGCGGCGATCTGTTCCGCCAGCGCGGCAGCGACCGTCGGATCGTCCGGGGCAGCTCGCAAGGGCGACAGATCGATCACCGGCACACCGTCGAGCGTTGCGTCCTCGAGTCGGGAGAGGTTCCACGAGGCCGCCTCCGCCGCGAGTTCGGCTTCGCGGGCCGCCCCGAACTCCGTCATCGCCCGACCCCGAGCACGTCGTGCCGCAACACGTTGCGCCGGTTCGTCAGCTCGTCGGCGTCCAGATAGCAGCCGACCAGGTGTCGCCGCCCCGACGCGCCGAGTTCGAACGCCGTCCGTCCGTGCAGGAGTCGGTGGTTGTCGAAGATGATCGCGTCCCCCGCCTCGAGCCGATGCTCGACCTGATGGGCCGGGTCGTCGAGCAGTTCGTTCCAGCGGGCGAGGGCCGAGTAGACCGCGTCGGTGTCGTCCGCTCCGACGAGGGGCACACCCACCAGATCGGGGGCTCGACGGATCACGCCATATCGCCCCGCCGCGTCGAGTCGGATCAGTGGCTCGGCCGAGTGGAATCGCACGTCGCCGCGGACGTAGTCGTAGGTGAAGCGCACCTCGGTGAGGAGGCGCCAGCCCGTCGGGTCCTCGGCACGGAGACGTTCGGAGACGGCGATGCCGTCGGCGAGCGTCGACGCACCGCCGGCGACGTCGGCGCAGGCGAAGAGGTTCACCTGCAACCCCGGTGGTGTCGCGCGGTAGGGCAGGTCGGTGTGCACCGCGAGACCCCGTTGCGAGTCGACCGCGCTCGCCGGCGACACGGTCGCCTCGACCTCCCAGGCCGGCCCGTAGTTCGACGGGAGCACGTGTCCGATGCGTTCCGCCAGCGCCACTGCCGCGCCGACGTCCCGGTCCAGACCGTGCACGACGACGGCGCCGCGGTCGGCAACGACGTCGAGTGCACCGAGCAACATCGCCGGGTCGTCGAGATCCGCTTCGGCGACCACCGTCAACGGTTCGGGGTCGGGTAGTCGCCAGGGGGTCCGCCGACCAACGGGGTCGGCGGTGCCGATCCGCTCCAGATCGCGCGTCACCGCAGCGACGTCGAACCTCGAGCGGTGCCCGTCGGAGAACGACACCACCAGGACCTCACCCTCCCGGCCGAGCTCGTCGACACGAATCGACGACCCGACGCGCACCGGGTCGAGCAGGCGCTCGTTCGTCGTCGGGACCCGGCACTGCGGACACGCACAACGATCCCGCAACCACCTCGCCGCCACCACGGGCGCACCCTGGATCGGCAACGACACCTTCCTCGGATCGGAGAAGGCCGACGTCATCGCGGGGCCCGGCATCACCGCAGCACCGCCCTCATCGCAGGCCCACCGTGGTCTCGACGCCGCCGTGCCGAGCCGCGATGTCCATACCCGGTGCCCCGTCAACGACCCCGGTGCAGGTGCCGGTGATCACGAGCTCTCCCGCCTCGATGCGATCGCCGCCGGCACGAGCCAACGTCGCGGCGAAGTGCAGCACATGGAGGGGATGACCCAGTGCATCGGCGCCGACCCCCTCGGCGACGACGACGCCGTCGATCGTCAACGACACCGGCATCGTGTCGAGCGCCCGGATGTCGCGGTCGTCGAGGGCCAGCATCGGACCCACCACGATCGCCGAGGCGACGGCGTTGTCGGCGACGAGGCTCGGCGCCCCGACCGAGCCCATGTCGTGGTAGCGGGCGTTGACCAGCTCGATGCAGGCGACGACCTCGACCACGTCGGCGAGATCGAGCGGATCATCCGGCATCTCGACGAGATCGACGGTCGGCCGCAACCCGAACTCGACCTCCAACACCGGCGGTCCCACGAACCAGTCGTCCAGGATCAGCCGGTCACCCGAGGACACGATGCGGTCTGTCGCTGGCCGACCGACGAAGGGGGCGTCGACACCGAGCGCCGCCTGCGCGAGGAGGCTGGTCGCGCCGACCTTCCACGGCCCTCGGAGCCCGCCGGCGACGGAACGGCCGCGGCGCTCGTGGCCGACGGCCTGGATGCGGTACCCATCCTCGACCGTGGTCGGCCGGTGGCCGGGGTCGAGGTGGTCGAGCCGGCGTCGCTGCTGTTCGGCCGCGAACAGCTCGGCGGCGGCGCCGGCGATCTGCGCTTCGGTCAGGCTCACGTCGATCCTCCTCGTCGGTCACGATGCTGAGCTCCCGGACGAGTCGACAGATTCGCACAGGTGGACCCCGGCGACGCTAGACAACGTGGGTGATCGGACCACGCCCCGGCCCATCGCATGCCATTGGCCTGCTCCTCGCCGCCCTGGTCGGATGGATCGGATCGGCTGGTGCCGCGACCGGTCAGGACCTTCCTGATCTCGACGACGTGCTCATGGCTCCCGGGGTGTGCGAGACGGGCAGCTTCACCTGGCGCGTGGGCGTCGACTGTGCGGTCGCGATCCGCCCCGATGCCGACACCGAACTGCTCGAGTTCGCCCTCCTCACGACCACCGCCGGCGACGAGCGCACGGCAACGCCCTGCCATGTGCGCCCCGCGGGTGTCCCCGGATTGATCGACGGGCCCGCCGTCTCCTGCCCTGACATCGGCATCGACGACGTCACGTCCGGTCGACGCTCGGTCGGGATCGTCGGACCCTGGCGGACCGGGACCACGGTGTTCGAGATCGACGTCGAGGACACCTCGGCGCCGTGGTGGCTCCCGCCGTCGACCAGCGCGACGTTCGGCGACCGGGCGGTCCGATGGGTCGTCGATCCGGACACCGACCCGATCGACGGCACCTGGGTCCAACTCGTGCCCACGTTCGACGACGCATGGGCGTCGAGCGTGGCCGCGTCGGAGCTGCCGATCGAGACCGATGCCGACGGGATCAGCCGGATGGTGTTCCGTCCCGAGGTCGCGCCGGGCAGCTACCGACTCTGGTTCTGCGACGGCGAGGATCCGGACACCTGTGAGCGACGGCCGGGCGGCTGGGCCGTTCAGGTGATGACGGCAGACCTCGTCGAGCTGATCCCGGGACACAACGTGGCCGACGCCGAGCGGATCAACGTCGTGTTCTTCGGATCGGACCTGGCACCGATCGAGGTGGCCGCGGGGTTCGAGTCGATCGAACGGACCGCGCGATCGTTGCTCGGCTGGACCGGACCGACGGATGCCTTCGTCAACGCACGTGGCGATGTCCTCGACGAGGCACCCATCCGATGGGGGCCGTTCGCGACCGAACCGATCGCGTCGAACCGTCACCGGTTCAATCTGTGGTTCGTCGCCGAGCCACTCGACCATGTCGACGCCCTCTTCCTCGACGTCACCGACCCGGGTATCCACGAAGGCTTCGATCTGGCGAACGTACACGCCGTGCTCATGCGGGCCGACGATCGCTTCGGCCAGTCCGACGCCCGGTTCGCCTCGTTCACCGAAGTGACCGAGTTCCCCTCGGCCGCATCGCAGATCGTGTTCGGCAACACCCGGATGGTGCTCGACACCAACAACCTCAGTGCGGCGATCCAGGTCCTCACCCACGAATGGGGCCACGCCTTGTTCGGCCTCCGGGACGAGTACACCGAGCTGTCCCGCCCGATCGCGACCGGAGCGCCGAACTGTGCGCCCGACGAACCGACCGCCGAGGCCTGGTGGGGTGACCGCGTCGGCGACGTCGATCCCTTCGTCGACGTCGTCATCGAACAGGTGCAGTCCTTCGGCCGCGATCCCGAGATCGAGTTCGGCGGCTCACTCGCCGACCAGGTCCGCGTGGCCACCACGCCCGGCGGGTGTTACGGCGCCCTCGACGACCGCTCCGCCTTCCGACCCAACCGGGGCTCGGCGATGCGCGAGACCAATCCGGTGTTCGGCACGATCAATCGGGAGCGCATCGAGGCCGTGCTCGACCTCTTCTCCGGCTGGGCGCCCTACCGGGGCCTGTCCGACGTGGGCGACGACTGTGGACACGATGGTGCGTCGACGGTGTGTGTCCTCGCGCTGGCACCGTTCGTCGACGCACCGCCGCAGGGGTTCGCGATCGACGATCTGCCGTGCGAGGCCCCACAACGCGACGGCCGCCGCTGGACGGCCCGTTGTGTGCTGCCCGGCGTGGCGACGACGGTCACCCTCACCGACGGCCTGGATCGCCGGGACGTCGCGCTCGCTCGCACGACCCCGACGACCGCGTCGGCGACCGATCTCGCCACGACCATCGACGTGGAGGCGGCGAACGACGTCATCGACGACGTCGACGACGGCGTCCCGGTGGCGCCGATCGTCCTCGTCGGAGCCGGCGGTCTCGCGGTCATCGGCCTCCTCGTTGCCGTTCGCCGGAGCCGGGTGGCGACCTGAAACACCGTCGATCGGACGCCGCCGCCTAGGGTCCGTCGATGCCTGCGGATCTCGTCGTCGCCAACGCCGGACTGGTCGCCACCATGGACGACGACCGACGCGAACTCGCCGGTGGGTGGGTCGCCGTCACCGACGGAACGATCGACGCGGTCGGCTCGTCGACCGACCCCCGGCCCGATGCCGCACGGGTGCTCGACGCCGACGGCGGGCTGGTCACGCCGGGCCTCGTCAACACCCATCATCATCTCTTCCAGAACCTCACCCGGGCCTACGCCCCGATGACGAACGCCCCACTCTTCGGCTGGCTCCAGACGCTCTACCCCCTGTGGCGGGCCCTGGACGAAGAAGCGGCCTACGTGTCGGCGTGGGTCGGGCTCGCCGAGCTGGCCCTCAGCGGCTGCACGACCTCGACCGACCACCTCTATCTCCACCCGCGGGGCGCCGGCGATCTGATCACGGCGGAGATCGGTGCCGCCCGCGACCTCGGCATGCGGTTCCATCCGACGCACGGGTCGATGAGCCTCTCGGAGAAGGACGGCGGCCTCCCACCCGACGACGTCGTGTGGGACGAAGACGAGATCCTCGCCGAGTCCGAGCGACTCGTGGCGTTGCATCACGACCGCAGTCACGGAGCGATGACCCGCATCGCACTCGCGCCGTGTTCACCGTTCTCGGTCAGCCCGGATCTGATGGTCCGAACGGCGGAACTGGCGGAACGACTCGACGTCCGCCTGCACACCCACCTCGCCGAGAACGCCGAGGACGACGCCTTCTCCCTCGAGACGTTCGGTCGGCGACCGATCGATCAGTTCGAACACACCGGCTGGTGCACCGATCGGGCGTGGGTCGCGCATTGCGTGATGCCGAACCCCGACGAGATCCGCCGACTGGGCGGCGCGGGCGTCGGCGTCGCCCATTGCCCGAGCTCGAACCTGATCCTCGCATCGGGCATCGCCCCCGTCGTCGACCTCCGGGCCGCGGGCTCCCCCGTCGGGCTCGGCTGCGACGGCTCGTCGTCGGCCGACTCGGCCTCGCTCTGGATGGAGGCGCGCAACGCCATGCTCGTCGGCAAGCTCCGCTCCGGTGCGAACGCGATGTCGGCGCGCACGGCGCTGGAAGTGGCGACACGGGGTGGAGCGGCGTGCCTCGGCCGCACCGGCGAACTTGGCGAGCTTCGAGCGGGCGCCGTGGCCGACCTCGCGGTCTGGTCGCTCGACGGGCCGGTCTTCGCCGGTGTGCACGACGACCTGATCGAGGGCTGGTTGCGCTGCGGGCCGACGCAGGCTCGCCACACCATCGTGCACGGTCGATCGATCGTGGAGGACGGTCGGCTCGTCGCCCCCGATCTCGACACGATGCTCACCCGCCATCGAGCGATCAGCCGACGCTTCCAGCCGATCAGCTGACCCGGTCAGCCCACCGCTGGCGCGGCGACGAACCGGTCGACGACGCTCAGGCCGCCGTCGACGCCGGCTCCTCCGTCGTGAAGCCCTTCCGAACCTGCTCACCCCAGCTCGTCTTGCCGTCGAAGAAGTCGATCATGCCCCACAGTCGCCAGACCAGGGTCATGGGTCGATAGACGACCTGTTCGAGGACGGCGAGGCCGATGAGTCGGAGCCGCTGGCGGGCGTCGGGATAGACGCCGAACGCCTGACTGTCGAGCCACACGGCGGCGATCGTGACGGCCACGCCCAGGCCGTAGGCCGCGGCCACCCACCACAACACGGCGGGCTCGTACCACCCGACCGCCAACCCCACGGCGAGGAGCACCAGACCGAAGAACTCGATGACCGGCGCCATGAACTCGACCACGAGGTAGTACGGCATCGACAGCATGCCGGCCAACCGGTACTTCGGATTGCCGATCATGATCCGGTGACGGTTCAGCACATCGGTCAAGCCCCGCTGCCAGCGATTTCGCTGGCGGGCGAGCACCCGCAACGACTCGGGGGCCTCGGTCCAGGCAACGGGATCCGGCAGCATCTCGATCCACACCGGTTCGCCACGTTCGTAGCCGAGCCGCCGCAACCGGACGATCAGCTCCATGTCCTCGCCGACGGTCGGCCGTTCGTAGCCGCCGGCTTCCAACACGAGATCTCGCCGGAACACCCCGAACGCTCCCGAGACGATCAGATTGCCCCCGAGCGGATTCCAGCCGAGACGGCCGATCGTGAAGGCCCGGATGTATTCGACGATCTGGATACCCGGCAGGATCTTCCGGGGCACCTCGAGTCGGGTGATCCGACCACGACGCAGGACCGAGTCGTTCACGAGCCGCACGGTGCCGCCGGCGGCCGCCGTGTCATCCCGATACATGAAGGGAGCGACCAGCTGCTGGAGCGCATCGGGTGAGACGATGGTGTCGGCGTCGATCGCGCACACGAGTCGCCCGGACGCGACGTTCAGACCGGCGTTGAGCGCATCGGCCTTGCCACCGTTGAACTTGTCGACCACGACGAGACGGGGCTCGCGAGTGCTTCGGTAGATGGCCCGGACGTCGGCACACGGCACGACCTTCTGGAAGATCGGATGCACCGACCGACAGTCGAAGTGGTCGACCAGACGGTCGAGGGTCTCGTCCGGTGAACCATCGTTCACGACGACGATCTCGAGGTCGGGATACGACATGGCGAGCAGGCTCGAGACCGTGTCGACCACCGAGAGTTCCTCGCGGTAGGCCGGCACCAGCACGGAGACCTTCGGGATCATCGGCGCGGACATCACGCGACGCCAGAGCTGATAACGGTCGCGCTGGCGGAGTCGTCGCAACTCGACACCGGCGGACACGACGAGGGTGAGCTGGGCGAGGCTGACGAGCACGATCCAGGCGAGCCCGAAGCGCAGGAGGACGTGCAGGACGAGCGTCATGACCTCGCCCCCGCCACGACCGACTCCAACTGGCGGAACTCCTCGAGCTCGACGTGGCCGACCGGGCCCGGCACGATGCCCGCGGCACCGTGTGCGGCGGCCGCGTCGAGGGTCTGGCGCGCCATGTCACGGGCGTAGCGATCCTCATGCCGGAGCTGCAGTCGCAAGGCCAGCATGCCGGCCGGGCCCAGCTCGGTGAGCACCTGGGCCGCGGCACGCCGCACCGCCCATTCGGGGTCGGCCAGGCGGGCCATCACATCGGGCACGACGTCGTGGGCGCCGAGACGTGCCAGCGCCCCGAGCGCCGCTTCGCGCACCGATGCGTCGCGGTCGACGAGCAACAACCGCAACGGCCCGACCGCATCGGCGGGCGGACTCGACCCGAAGGCGGTCGCGACGAGCCCGCGGACGAACGGATCCTCGTGATCGACGTACTCGGACAACATCGGGAGCAGCGTCGTGTCGCTCAGGTGTGCGGCGACCACCAGTGCGGAGCGCCCACGCTCGCCACCCGCCGACAGCGCCTCGGCGACCGCCGGCACCGCCACCGGACCGGCGGCCAGCAGCACCCGCTGGGCGGACTCACGCACCGGGTGTTCGACGTCGTCGAGGCGCATCATCAGGTCGGCGAGATGGTCGGCGGTCTGATCCGTCGTCAGCGACTCGCACGCTCGCAGGCGGACCAACGGATGGGGATCGTGGAGCAGCGCACGTCGATCGAACTCCGGGTGGCGAACGAGGTAGTGGAGCTGCGCAGCCTGAACCCGGCGGCGCCAACGGCGGTCGATGGCGAGCCGCATGACCCGACGCTCCAGCCCCGATGACCGGAACAGTCGACGCATCCGATCGACGGGCTGACCACTCAGCTGCAGTGCGAGGGACTGGACGGCTTCGATCAGGAGCTTCGGTGGTGCGTGGGCGATCCGGGCCGCAGCCAGGCTGGCCTCGTCATCGTGTTCGAACAGGAGCACGGCGAGGTCGTCGAGCACCCGGTCGAATCGTGCGCGGCGACGTCGCCCGAAGTGGCCGAACGGACCCGAGGCGAGGTAGCCGACGGCGAGCAGCGCCACGCCGACCCAGGCGATCACGAAGACCTCGAACGAGGTCATCGGTGGAGCGCCCGGTGCAGTCGATGCAGCAACAGCGCCGAGTTGAGCGGCTTCGGCACGAAGTCCTCCGCGCCGAGCTCGAGCGCGAGGCGCACATCGGTGTCCGACGCCCGCGACGACATGACGACGACGGGGATCCGGGCGAGCACACCGGCTTCACGGAGCTGGCGCAGCACCTGGACACCATCGAGTCCGAGCTGGTCGAGTTCCAACAACACCGCGGAGGGCGGCGGGTCCGGCCGGAAGCCGGTGAGACGGTCGAGGGCGTCGACGGCCTCGACCTCCTGGTCGACGGTGAGGCCGCGTCGTTCGAGCGTGGCACGCAGGATCGAACCGAGCGTGCGGTCGGGATCGACCAGGAGCACGTCCGGGCCCGCTTCGCCGTCCGGGCGCCATCCGACGGGCACCGCCCGCGGGCCGTCCGACGCCTCGGCGTCTTCGAGCACGGCAGCGCCGCGGCGCAGGAGTTCGTCGAGCGATCGTCCGTGCAGCGGGAACTCGGCCACGGCGGCGCGGGCGTGATCGCCCAGATTCCGGTTCTCGAGCGCACTCTCGATTCGCCGCAGGGTGGTGGCCTGGCCCGTGCCATTGAGTGCGACGACGAGGTGGTGCTGATCCATGCGGGAGAACACGTCACCGGTCCGGAAGTCGAGCGCCAGCGATCGGTCGATCGAGGTCGACATGCCTTCCGGGAGCGGCGCTCGGATCAGGGCCACACCCACCAGGCCATGACGTCGGAAGGCGGCCATGAGCATCCGCTCGATGACGACGCGGGCGGTGGTCCACGCCATGGGGGCGTGATCGACCTCGCTCGCCGCGCCGATCCGGGTGTCGGCGTGGCGTCCCAGCAGGGTCCGCAGCACCATCGAGAGCTCGTCGTGGCTGGTGTCGACACCGACGACGGCGTCGACGCCGGCGCGGAGGGCGGCCGACATCGGTGCACCCCCGAGTCGGTCCGGGTCGCCGACGCGGACGATGGGGACGTTTCTCGTGGTCGGGTCGGATCGGAGCATGCCGATGAGCCGATACGGCAATGCGTCGTCGTCGTCGTCGAGGATCACGACCGATCGACACTGCCCGACCGTCACGGCCTCGAGGAGGTCACCGGCATCGTGGAGGATCGTCGGGTTCAGGCGACGGTCGGCGAGGGCTTCGGCGACGGGGATCGCCTGGTCGCCCCAGACCGCAACGGTGTCCGGGGCCGCCGCGGCCGTGATCACACGACGGAGCTCACCGATCACATCGGCCGGCGGGGTCTCCGGCGAGAGCAGCAGATCGACCGAGTCGACGATGCGGAGTCGATCCTCCAGGTCGAAGGGCGCCCCGACCAGCAGGATCGGGACCCGGCCGTGCTGCTCGGCGATCGAGCGGAGCACGGGTCGAAGGGGACCGAGCCCGGCCTGCTCCTGCACGACGAGGACGGCTTCGACGTCGTCGGGCACGTCGCCCCGGCGCACGGCGAGCCGCCGGGACGCCGCCACCCAGACCAGCTCATCGGTGCGACCGCCGAGGTCGCCGACGATCGCGACGAGTGGACCGTCACCGGCATGGGCGAGCACGTCGTCGACGGCGAGGCGGACGGCGCGGCGCACGTCCTCGAGCAGGGACGCGACCGAGACCCCCCGGGCGACGTGGTCGAGGTCGCCGTCGAAGATGCCGCCGATCCGACGCATGAGCGACGCTGCCGGATCGAAGCCGAGGCTGCCGAGTTGACCACCCAGTTCCTCGGCGAGTCCGACGAGTTGCGCGATCTCGGCGTCGTCGAGCGGACGGGAGAGCAGTTGGAACGCGAGAAGCTCGACATGTCCGAGCCCGCGTTCGAGGCGCGTGTGCAGCCGGCCCCACGCGCCATCGACCGTGGCGCGCGCCGGCGACACCGTCGGCGTGGTGGTCTGCATCTCGCTCATCCGGTTTCCGGTCGGCCCCGGCGGCGGCGCATTGAGGACAGCGGGGCGATGGTCGACTTGGCTCTGTCGCCACTCATCGTCCAGGCTGGACGGTATGACCGTCACCGAGGACCCACTGGCGAAGCTCCCCTTCCACCTCCGCGGCAACTACGCGCCGGTGCAGACCGAGGTCACCACCGACGAGCTGTCCGTCGTCGGCGACCTCCCACCGGAACTCGACGGCCTCTACGTCCGCAACGGCGCCAATCCGAAGTCCGGCCGGTCGCCGCACTGGTTCGCCGGCGACGGCATGGTCCACGGCATCCGCCTCGGCGACGGGCGCGCCCACTGGTATCGGAATCGGTACGTGCAGACCCGGGCGCTCAACGAACCCGGCGCCAGGGCGATCGGCGCCGACGGCTCGGTCGACCGGACGGTGGGGGTCAACAACACCCACGTGATCCGCCACGCGGGCAGGATCCTGACCCTCGTCGAATCGAGTTTCCCGTGTGAGCTCTCCCCCGAGCTCGACACGATCGGCGTGCACGACTTCGACGGGCGCCTCGACTCGGCCATGACGGCCCACCCCAAGATCTGCCCGGTCAGCGGGGAGATGCACTTCTTCGGCTACGGCTGGGCACCGCCGTACCTGACCTACCACCGCGTCGATGCGACCGGGGCCCTCGTGCAGAGCGAGGTCATCGACGTGCCCGGCCCGACCATGATCCACGACTTCTCGATCACCGAGACCCAGGTGATCTTCATGGACCTGCCGGTCGTGTTCGATCTGGAGCTCGCGATGCGGGGCACCATGCCCTACCGCTGGGACGACGACTACGGCGCCCGGCTGGGTGTGATGCCGCGTGGCGTGTCGGGTGTGCAGCCCCGATGGTTCGACATCGACCCGTGCTACGTCTTCCACCCGATGAACAGCTTCGACGACGGCTCGACGGTCGTGCTCGACGCAGCCCGCTATCCGTCGCTCTGGAAGGCCGACTCCGCCGACTTCGACAACGACTCGGTGCTGCATCGCTGGCAGATCGACCTCGACGACGGGTCGGTGACCGAGACCCAGCTCGACGATCGCCAGATGGAGTTCCCGCGGGTCCGCGAGGATCTCGTCGGGTTACCGAACCGGTTCGGCTACGGCGTCTCGTCGTTCGGCGACGAGGCCGGCATCGTCAAGTACGACCTCGAGACCGGCGACGCCGCCATCCACGACCTCGGTCCCGGCCGACTCCCGGGTGAAGCGGTGTTCGTGCCGGCCGACGGAGCGGTCGCGGAAGACGACGGGTGGCTCCTGCTGTACGCCTACGACAAGGCCGCCGACACGTCGTCGTTCGTCGTCCTCGCCGCTGCCGACCCGACCGCGCCGCCCATCGCCGAGGTTCCCCTTCCCCAACGGGTGCCGTTCGGGTTCCACGGCTCCTGGATGCCCGCCTGACCGACGGCGATCAGCCGCCGAGCAAGCGGCGCAACCAGCCAGGTCGGGACACCTCACCGCACGAACAACGGTCGTCCGGAGCCACATCGCCGAGCACCTGCTCGACGTGGGCGCCACAGCCGGTCCAGCTCGGTTTGCCACATGATCCACACGTCGTCCTCCGGCACATGTCCGGACATTACCGCCGGAGACCCCTCACGCCCTTCCGCCGACCGCCGACGGGGATGGGGTGACGAGCCCCACATCGAGCTGCCGCCGGGTCGCCCCGTTGATCACCATCGCCCTGGCGCTGGGCGCCTGCGGATCGGGGGGCGACACCACCGATGCGCCGGACGACACGACCGTGTTCGAGGACGCGCCGACCGACGAGACCGTCGGCACGTCCGACGCGAACTCGGCGGACGTCGCCGGCACGCCGGACGACCCGGCTGACGGAACGGCGGACGACGAACCCGCTGCGGCGACCACCGACGGCGGCAGCGCCTTCCTCGGCGACTATGTGCTGGCCGACGACGCCTTCGGCACCATGACCGAGGTGACGGTCACCGATGGCGTCCGCACGATCTCGACCAATGCCCTGCCGGACCACGAGACCGGCGAGTTCCCGAACTCGGCCAACCCGAACGCCATCTCGGCCCAGGACCAGACCTGGGCGTTCCCCGCCGAACCGACGTTCACGAACGTGGCCACCGAGGTCCGGGTGACCGGAGTGGCGGTGAACGGCGTGAAGTTCGAGCCGGGCACCGCCGAGACGGCGACCTGCGCGAGCGGTGAGGTCCATCGCATCGAGGGTCTGCAGGACACGTTCCTGCTCGGCATGGACGACAACAACGCGCACGTGCAACCCACCGGCGAGTACCACTACCACGGCATCGCCGACGTGCTGGTCGAGGCGAAGGCGACCGGCGACGACCTCGTCCTCATCGGCTTCGCCGTCGACGGCCACCTGATGTACCACTCGCTCTCGGACGCCTACTCCTCCAGCTACCAGTTGTCGGCCGCACCCCGCACCGGGACCGACTGCGTGGTCAGTGGACCCGGTGGGGTGACGCTCGATCTCGCTGGCACCAGCCCCGATGGGACCTACACGTCGGACTTCGTCTACGTCGAGGGGTCCGGCGACCTCGACGAGTGCAACGGCATGACGATCAACGGGTCCTACGCCTATCTCGTGACCGACGACTACCCGTTCGTCGGCCGCTGTGTGAAGGGCGACGTCTCGGGTGTGGCCGGCGTCGCCGGCGGTGGCGCCCCGGGTGCGGCGCCCGAGGCCGGGGCCGGCGAGGATGTCGGCGCGCCGCCGGACGCCCCCGACCTGACCGAGGCCGCCGAATCGCTCGGCATCGGCGTCGACGAGCTGACGGCCGCACTCGGCCAGCCGCCGAGTGTCGAGAACGCAGCGGCCACACTGGGCGTGACCGTCGACGAACTCCGGGCCGTCCTTCCCCCGCCGCCGACTGGCACACCCGGGCAGGGCTGAGTGGACGGGGTCAAGCCCGTCGAGCCCATGCCGATGGACGACCATGGGTGATGACCTGATCGAACCGCCCCATCCACCTCAACACCCGGCCCCGCCCGGGGCCGTGCTCGCCGAGACACCGACACCGCCACCCCCGCAGGCGATCGGCGGGATCGTGCGTCGCTTCGACAGGCCGCTCATCCTGGCCGGCCGCCTCGTGCTCGCTGCCGCCGTGATCCAGCTGATCTACGTCGGTTGGGCCGCCACGATGGCGTCGCGTCGGATGGCGTACGACGACGGACGACTGAGCCTCAGCCGACTCCAGCAGTGGTACGACTGGGATCAGATCGCCGTCGGGGCCACGATGGTCGCCCTCGTGCCCGCCGCGATCGCCACATTCGTCGCGCTGGTGCGCGTGTACGACGCCGCGACCACCTTCGCCCGCATCGACTTCGGGCGCTGGCGCATCATCTGGGGTTGGTTCGTTCCGATCGCGTCGTTGTTCGTCCCCTACAAGGTGATGCGGAAGTTCTTCGACGTGACCTGCGAGCCGAGCGTCTCGCTCGGACTCTGGTGGGGGCTCATGATCACGAGCACCCAGATGACCCGCTTCATCTTCCGGGCCGACTCCCCCGTCGCCGTCGAGGTCCTCTCCGCCATCGACGGGGCGGTTCTGGGCGTCGCCGGCTTCTTGTTCGTCCGGCTGCTCGACGATCTCCGCGTGGGCCTGCACGACCAGCTCGATCGTCGTTCGCCACAGGCCCCGACCATCGTCGGCTGAGCTCAGTTCCCGTGCCGTGACCCCTCACCGGGTCGCCACACACCGAGGCGGGGCCGGAAGGCGTCCTCGAGGAGTTCGCCATCTGGCCAACCGCCGGCCAACACCATCCGTGCCGCGAGCGACCCGATGGCGTCGGAGCTCTTGGCCGAGTGGCCATTGCCGCCGGCGGCGATCCAGCTGCCCTCGTCCGGCAGCCGACCGACGTAGGGCAGGTGGCTGGCGGTGTCGCTGATGAGACAGGGTCGGACCGAGAACGAGCGGAACTCGACATCGGGAAGCCGGGCGACCAGGACGTCCCGGAGCGTCGGGAGAAGGTCCTCGGCGGCGTCGCCCGACATCCAGGCGCGCTTGGCCTCGTCGGTCTCGAGGAACCCGGCGCCCGAGTGGCTGCCGCCCATCTTCAGATACCACCGACCGTCGGGGTACCGGATCGGTGGGTTCATGTAGACGTCATCGAGGTCCGGGTGGTCGAGCAGATGGATCGCCGAGGGCAGGTCGGCCAGCCGCAACGCCTCCGTTTCGTCGACCTCGCCGAGGATGACGGCCTCGGGCCGGACGGTCGCCTCGAGTGTGTGGCCGTGCAGCCCCTGGTGGTACGGCCCGGTGCAGAACAGGACCTCGCGGGCTCGCACGTCGACCGACGGCCCCGTCACCCGCCAGCCATCGTCGGTGCGGGCTGCGGCGGTGACGAACGTGCGATGGATCCCGGCTCCGGCGGCCTCGGCGAGGACGAGTTGCGCCCGCACGAGTGCGCGCGGATCGATGTGGCCCGCCGGACCCGGCTCGGACAGCACGGTCCACCCGGGCGGGAACGCGTGCTCCCCCACCCGGCCGTCGTCACCCACGGTCGAGACCTCGACGGGCAG
Organism: Acidimicrobiales bacterium; assembly: GCA_020629695.1. Classification (GTDB taxonomy): domain Bacteria; phylum Actinomycetota; class Acidimicrobiia; order Acidimicrobiales; family SZUA-35; genus JAHDBV01. The sequence continues at coordinate 79,836 of JAHDCV010000009.1, forward strand.
CTCGAGCCGGCGGATCACGTCCCGTTGGTTGGCGATGCCGACCTCGTCGTTCCGGCAGAACACGAGGCCCGTCGGCGAGTGGAACGCGACCCCGCTGTCGGCAACGAGTCGGGGGTAGTGCTCGATCGACCGGGAGGCCAGCACGGCCCACTCGTGCCGGGCGTCGAGGCGGCGGGTGATGCGGCCCGAGTCGTGATGGCTGGCGAAAGGCCCGTCCCACGTGGATCGGTCGGCCGGCTCGGCCGGGCCGATGCCGACGACCGACGCGCCACCCGACTCCGCCAGTTCCCGGAGCGCGGCCGATCCGATCAATCCCAACCCCACCACCGCAACATCGAACACGCCGACCGAAATCCCAGACACAGACGACAACTCTTGTCGTCTGCGCCCGGCAATTCCAGCAAGCACTCAGCCGCTGAGCGCCTTGATCATCTGCACCGCCGGGTTGGACGGATCCCAGAGCTCGGGGAACTCCTCGAGCACGACGAAACCCACACCCTCATAGAACCGACGAGTGCGGGCGTAGTTCTCGTCCGGGCTGGCCGAACTCAGCGTCTTCACCTGGAGGAACCGCACCCCGTCGGCAGCGAGGTGCGCCTCGGCCGAGTCGACCAGCGCGCTCCCGACACCCCGACGATGCCACGGTCGACGGACGGCCAGAAGGTGGATCTCGGCCGAGGCCGGCGAGTGCCGGACGATCGTGCAGAGCCCGACGACGACACCCTCGGCATCGATCGCCACCACACCCCGCTCACGTTCGGCCGCTTCGGAATAGTCCGCATTCGCCTCGGGGATGCCGAACCACTCCGGCAGGCCGTCGAGGACGGACGCGCACGCCGCGCCGAGGCCGCCGTCGCGGATGGAGATCGTGAGGTCGAACACCCGGCCAGCTTCACACAGCCGACCGGGTGCGTCGCTCAGCGGCCCGGTGGGTACGCCGCGTCGAGCGCCGCCCGGATCTCGCCGACCAGCGACGCGGCCTCCTCGACCGAACCGCCGTCGAGGATTCGCCGCATCAGCGCCGAGGCGGTGATCACGCCGTCGGCGTGCTCGGCCGCAGCGACCGCGGTCTCGCCGTTGGAGATGCCGAAGCCGATCACCGCCGGCTTGTCGGTCGCCGCCTTCACCCGCTTGGCGAGTGCGCCTGCGGCGTCGTCGACCGCGCCACGGGCGCCGGTGGTGCCCATGGTCGACACGACGTAGACGAAGCCACCGGTGTGTTCTGCGACGAGGGCCAACCGTTCGTCGGACGTGACCGGTGCGGCGAGCAGCACGTTCTCGACCCCGGCGGCGCCGGCGGCGGCCAGCCAATCGTCCGCGTGCTCGATCGGGAGGTCGGGCAGGATCGAGGCCCACATACCGGCCTCGACCATGTCGGCCGCGAAACGCTCGTGACCGTGGCGATAGACGAGGTTGTAGTGGGTCATCGCGATCAGCGGGACGCCGAACGGGCGCTCCTTCAGCTCCGCCAGCGCCTTGCCCGGTGTCATCCCGGCATCGAGGGCCACCACGGTGGCCTCCTGAATGGTCGAGCCGTCGATGGCGGGGTCGGAGAACGGGATGCCGATCTCCACCGCATCGGCGCCAGCGTCGATGACGGCGTCGACGAG
>JAHDCV010000079.1 GCA_020629695.1 Acidimicrobiales bacterium
GAGGACACCACTCCCGAGGCGGACGACGAGGAGGCCGCCACCGGCGGCACGAGCGATGCGCCTGCGGCTGATGAGGACGACCCGACCGAGGCCGAACCGGCAGAGGTGTCGTCCGAGCACGAAGAGGTCGACGAGGCCAGCATTGCGGAAGCCGATGCCGATGCCGAGGGCGAGCTCGCGGTAGCAAGCGTCGACACCGACGCCGACGACCAGTCCGACAACGCCGACGACGACCAGTCCGACACCGCCGAAGACGATGAGCCCAGCGGGCCCCGTTTCACCGACCTCGGGCTCCGCGATGAGCTCCTCCGGGCGCTTCGCGACCTCGGCTTCGAGACCCCGACGCCGATCCAGGCCGAGGCCATCCCCGTCCTCCTCCGCGGCCACGACCTGCTCGGCCAGGCCGCCACCGGCACCGGCAAGACCGCGGCGTTCGCCCTGCCCGCCATCGACGGCATCGACACGAGCGGCGAGGCGACACCCCAGGTGTTGATCCTCGCCCCCACTCGTGAGCTGGCGGTCCAGGTGGCCGACGCCACGGCCGACTTCGGCAAACACATCGGCCTGCGTGTCTGCACCGTGTACGGCGGCACGCCGATCCAGAAGCAGCTCCAGGCACTGCGCCGCGGCGTGCACGTCGTGGTCGCGACCCCCGGTCGTGCCCTCGATCACCTCCGTCGCAACTCGCTGCGGCTCGATGATGTCCAAACCGTCGTGCTCGACGAGGCCGACGAGATGCTCGACATGGGCTTCGCCGAGGACCTCGAGGCGATCCTCGATGCAACACCGGCCGACCGCCAGACCGTCATGTTCTCCGCGACGATGCCGCCCCGGATCAACGCGATCGCCAAGGCCCACCAGCGCGATCCGATCCGCATCGAGATCGCCCGCGAGCCGCTGAACGAGACGGCAGCGCGGGTTCGCCAGACCGTCTACCTCGTGGAGAGGCGCCACAAGGCCGCCGCCCTCGGCCGGGTGCTCGACGTCGAACAACCCGGCTCCGCCCTCGTGTTCTGCAAGACACGCGGTGAGGTCGATGAACTGACCGTCACGATGAACAACCGTGGCTACCGGACCGAGGCGCTCCACGGCGGCATGGACCAGCACCAGCGTGAACGTGTGCTCGGCCGCTTGAAGGACGGCACCGCCCAGATCCTCATCGCCACCGACGTCGCCGCTCGCGGCATCGACATCGACACCCTCACCCACGTCGTCAACTACGACGTGCCGCCATCGCCCGAGCAGTACGTGCACCGCATCGGCCGCGTCGGTCGAGCGGGCCGAGAAGGGGTTGCGATCACGATCGCCGAGCCCCGCCAGCGTCGCCTCATCCACAACATCGAGCGACTCATCGGCGGCAAGGTGCCGGTGTCGAAGCTGCCGACGGTCGCAGATCTCAAGGCCAAGCAGGTCGAGCTCACCCTCGGCTCGGTCCGAGCCGCACTGGGCGACGACGACCTCGACGACTACGAGGCGATGCGCGAAGCACTCGTCGCCGGGACCGAGGCGGGCGGCACGGTGAGCGAGCGGGCGCTCCTGCGTGCCGCACTCAAGCTGATCCACACGGCCCGAGGCGGCGCCCTCGACACCCGGGAGATCCCGGATGCGTCCGAGCGACCGAAGCGTGACAACGACCGTGGCCGTGACCGCGATCGTGGTACCCGCAACGACCGTGATCGTGGGCGGGACCGCAACGACCGAGGTCGACCCGAACGCAGTCCGCGTGATCGGCGCCCCGCCGAGGGAACCGGCAGCGTGTACATCGGGGCCGGCAAGAAGGCGAACGTGCGCCCGGGTGACCTGGTGGGCGCGATCGCCGGAGAGACGGATCTGGTCGGCTCTCAGATCGGGCCGATCCGCATCGCCGAGTACTTCTCGGTGGTGGGGGTGCCGGACGACGACGTCGAGCGGGTGATCGACGCCTTGCAGAACACGACGATCAAGGGCAAGCGCCCGAAGATCCGCCGCTTCGTCGACTGACACACGCCCGGCAGCGAACCCGCCGCCAGCACCGAGATGCGCGAAACCTCTAGGGTCGGGTCGTGACCGACATCCTGCAGATGCAAGGGCTCATGAAGCGCTATCAGCGCCGCGGGCGCGACCCCGTCATGGCGGTGTCCGATCTCGATCTCGTGCTGGGACGTGGCGGCACGGTCCACGGCTTCCTCGGGCCGAACGGGTCGGGAAAGACGACCACGATCCGCTGCGCCCTCGGGCTCATCCGACCGACGTCGGGTTCGGTCAGTGTCTTCGGCCACGACGCGACGACGGGCTTCCACCACGTCGCCGATCGTGTCGGCGCCATCGTCGAGAACCCCAAGATGTTCCCGAACTTCACGGGACGGAAGAACCTCCAACTCCTGGCCCGCATGGCCGGCATCGGCAAGGGCCGTGTGGAGGAGGTGCTCGAGGTCGTCGACCTCCGCGAACGCGGTGACGACACCTTCACCTCGTACTCGCTCGGCATGAAGCAGCGGCTCGCCATCGCCGGTGCACTGCTCAAGGATCCGGATCTGCTGATCCTCGACGAGCCGGCGAACGGGCTGGACCCGGCCGGAATCGCCGAGATGCGGGTGCTGATCCGCGACATCGCAGGTCAGGGCAAGGCGATCGTGGTGTCGAGCCACCAGCTCGGCGAGATCGAACAAGTGTGTGACGACGTCACGATCATCCACAACGGTCACCTCGTCGTGACCGGCACTCTCGCCGAGGTCCAGCGCCACGCCGGGCCCGACCGGATCGTGGCGACGATCGACGACCGCGACGCCGCGGTGGCCGCTCTGCAGGCGAGCGGCATGCCGGCCTTCCCCCGACCGACCTCCCGGGAGCTCTTCGTGGAGATCCCGTCGGAGCGATCGGCCGAGGTGAACCAGCTGCTCGCCTCGCAGGGGCTCTATCTGTCCGGACTCCGAGCCGAGAACGCGAGCCTCGAGCAAGCGTTCTTGAACCTGACCGGAGCAGGCGCACCTCCACCGCCGACGGCGGCCGAAGCCGTCCACCCGGTTGCGTCCGCACCACCGCCGGTGGCACCACCGCCGAGTTCACCGGCGACCGACCCGAACGGCGGTGCGGCATGAGCAACCTCGTGATCGCCGAGATCCAGCGGATCTTCGCCCGCCGCATGACCCGCTACTTCCCACTCGGCCTGATGGGCGTCATCCTGCTCGGGGTCGGCATCGCCGGCGCCGTCATCGCCACCGGCGATGGTGACGGACCCGACTTCGTCAACGACATCGCCGGCGGCCCCGAGGCGACCGAGATCCTCGGTCCGATCACGCTGCTCCTGGCTGTCATGTCGTTCGTGGTGGCCGCGTCGTCGATCGGCGCAGATGCCAAGTCCGGCATGCTCGAACAACTGCTCACCTGGGAACCCCGACGAGGCAGATTGCTCGCCGCCCGTGCGATCGCCGTCTTCGTCGGCACGGCACTGCTGGCCGTGATCGTCGCCGTCTTCCTCATCACCAGCCTGTTCGTGTTGTCGGCGGCGACCGGCACCACCTCCGGCGTCGATGGAGAGTTCAGCGGCAACGTCCTGGCCGTCCTGATCCGGACCGGGCTGGCCGGCGGCTTCTTCGGACTCCTCGGACTCGGCATCACCCTCGCCGTCAACTCCTCGATCGGCGCCATCGTGGGCTACATCATCTACGCCGTCATCATCGACAACCTCCTCGTCTTCTTCCTTCCCTGGGTGCACCGGTTCCTGCCGGTGATCAACCTCGACGCCGTCGCAGCAGGCCGCGACGTCGAACGGCTCTCAGCGAGTGTGCTGAGTGGCGGTGGTGGCGACTTCGTGTTCAGCCACTCGTGGCAGACGGCGTTCCTGATCCTCGTGGTCTGGGGTGTCGGGGCCGTCGTGGTGGCATGGGCGGTCTTCAGCCGGCGCGACGTCGACAGCTGACGGGGCCCCACCCGGCCCGACGTGACCACTGACGCATCGTGACGGGGCCCGCCCAGACATAGCATTTCGAGCATGTTGAAGCGCTTCAATCGGACCTCCTCCCCCACCGTCCCGAGCGTGCTCAGCGAGTCGGCCGCCTATCGGCAGCCGATCGTCTCGGCGATCCCCGCCGAGCAGCTGACCGACCTCGACCGTCTCGCCGACGTCGTCGAATTCGACGCCGGTTCGCAGGTGACCCTCGACGGCGCGCTGGGCACCACGTGCTACTTCGTCCTCGACGGCAGGCTCGACGTCGTCCGCGACGGGGAGACCGTCGCCGACGTCACCCCGGGCTGGTTCGCCGGTGAGATGTCGATGCGCACCAACCAGCGTCGGAACGCCACCATCCGCGCCGCCGAACCGACGCGTGCCTACCGGCTCGGCCGGGGCCAGTTCGAGACGCTGCTCGCCACCGCACCGGCGATTCGGGCGCACGTCGACGCCACGATGGCGGTGCGCACCGCCGGCTGACCGGCAACCGATCGGGTCGACCTAGGGTGCGGCGTATGGACGCACGCATCTTCGTCGAACCCCAACAGGGCGCCAGCTACGACACGCTGCTCGCCGCCGCCAAGGCGACCGAGGCCGCCGGCTTCGACGCGTTCTTCCGCAGCGACCACTTCCTGAAGATGGGCGACGTCGACGGCCTGCCCGGCCCGACCGATGCCTGGATCACCCTCGCCGGGCTCGCCCGCGAAACCTCGACGATCAAGCTCGGCACGCTCGTCACCTCGGCGACATTCCGTGATCCCGGGCTCCTGGCGATCTCGGTCGCCCAGGTCGATCAGATGTCGGGCGGGCGAGTCGAACTCGGACTGGGCGCGGGATGGTACGAGGCCGAGCACACGGCCTACGGCTTCGCCTTCCCATCGCTCGGTGAACGGTTCGAGCGGTTCGAAGAGCAGCTCGCCATCATCACGGGCCTGTGGGACACCCCGGTCGGCTCGACGTTCGGGCACAACGGCGAGCACTACCAGGTGACCGACTCACCGGCGCTCCCGAAGCCGCACCGGCGGCCCCCGATCATCATCGGCGGCCGTGGCCCGCGCCGCACGCCTCGGCTCACCGCGACCTACGCCGACGAGTTCAACCTGCCGTTCGCGTCCATGCCCGACACCGTCGAGTCGATCAAGCGTGTTCGCGCGGCGTGTGAGGCGATCGATCGCGACCCCGACGAGTTGACCTACTCCATCGCCCTCGTCGTGTGCGCGGGCGAGGACGCCGCGACGATCGAGCGCCGCGCCGGTGCGATCGGGCGCGACGCCGACGAACTCGCCGAGAACGGCCTCTGCGGCTCGCCCGAGCAGATCCTCGAGCGCCTCGGGCAATGGCGCGAGGTCGGCATCGAGCGCGTGTACCTCCAGGTCCTCGACCTCTCGGATCTCGACCACATCGCCGAGCTCGGCGACTCGGTGCTGCCGCACCTCTGAGACCGCTATCGCAGGATCTGGAAGACCGCCACCGTGGCCCGGTCACCACTGTGGTCGGAGGCGAAGGCCTCGTAGATCGGGATGTCGATGAGCTCCGGCACGGTGATGACGCCCTCCTCCGCGCGGTCGGCGAAGTACTTCTCGAAGCCCTGCTCCTTGAAGTGCTCGGCGTTGATCCCGATCGCACACACCGCGGTCGGCGCGCCGATCCGAAGGAGCGGATCGAGGCCCGACGGTGGCACGTGGCCGTGGGTGAAGGTGCCGGCGCTGACGATGCCCGAGTAGCTGTCCGACGGCAGATCGACCGGCCCGGTCAGATCGGCGGCGTGCAGATCGCGATAGGCCTTCGTCCCGTGCACGGTCCGCTTCGTGGCTGCGACCGCGAGCATCTCGGGGCTGATGTCGAGACCGTCGATGACCGTCTCACCCTGGTCCCCGAGTTCGATCCCGACCACTCCCGTGCCACAACCGACATCGAGCACCGCTCCCCCGGCGCTGCCGCCCGCATCCAGAAATGCCGCCACGAGATGCTGGTGGTACACGTAGCCGGTCGCAGCGATGAAGTTCTCGTCATAGGTGTCCGCCCACTCCGCGTAGAGCCGGATGCTGTCCTCCGGCGTCTCGAGTCCGTAGGCGGCCTCGAGGTGGTTCTCGGCGTCGGCATCACGATCGGTCACCGGCTGATCGTGCCACAGTGAGGCCGGCGGCGTTCACCGAGCCGCCACGTGCGCCGACAGGAGCATCATGAGCACCGGCACCGCAGCGCCGTTCGCGGGCGACGAGAAGAAGGGCCAGTCGATCCTCGGCCCGGCCGAACGTCGCTTCATCGACTGGGCCATCCCGAAGATCCCGGCTCCGATCATGAGCCACCACCTGACGGCCCTCACGGCCGTCTGGTCGGCGCTCACCATCCTGTTCGGCTACCTCGCGGTCGACGACATCCGCTGGCTACACGGTGTGTCGGTGATGGTCTTCCTGCAGTGGTTGACCGACTCCCTCGACGGATCACTCGGCAAGTACCGCAAGCAGGGCCTGGTGAAGTGGGGCTTCTTCGCCGATCACCTGCTCGACCTGTTGTTCGCCGGATCGATCGTGATCGCGTACTCGTTCCTCGTGTCGGCCTGGTGGCTGGAGTTCCTGTTCCTGATCCTCCTGCTCATCACGTGCGCCACGATGGCGACGTCGTTCCTGTCCTTCGCCGCGACGAACCAGTTCCAGATCGCCCACTACGGGATCGGTCCGACCGAGATCCGCATCGCCTACATCGCCCTCGACACCTTCGTCGTCGTCGCCGGCACCGCGATCTTCTCGTGGGGTGTGCCGGTGATCGTCGCGCTCAACGCCGTGGCGTTCGGCATCCTGGCCTGCCAGACCTCAGCCAATCTCTGGCGCATCGACATCGAGGCCGATGTCGACGGCCGCCGTTCGGTTCGCTGACCGCCGTTCGTCCTCGCGAGGGCTCGTTCTCAACACCGCATTCCTCGCCAGGGCTCGGAACTGCCCGAGCGTAGAACTGCCGGGTGAGTCGCCTCAGGACATGGTGGCCCCGGTTTCCTAGCGTGGTGGGCTGCGTTGGGGGTTCCGGTGGCGTTGGTTCGGCACATCACGATCGAGGACGTCGAGGGTGCTCGACGCGACTTCGTGCTGCGTCTCCCGGACGACGCGACCATCGGCGAGGTTCTCGAACTCCTCGACGTCGAACTCGACCGGGTCGCGATCGACGGTCGGCTCGTCCCGGCCTCTGCGACGATCGACGAGGCTCGACTGTGGGACGGCGCAGTGCTCCGCCTCCGACCGGCCTCGGGGGGCAGTGGCCATGATGCGGCTGACGGCTCGGTCGTCGCCCTCGACCAGATCGCCGGGCTCACGAGCGGTGGAAGCCTCGGTCTCGCTCCCGGCCGATACGGCTTCGGGCCCGCCGCGATCGCCGGCTCCGCCCTCGACGTCGGCGAACTGCATCGCTCGTCGTTCGAACTCGACGTCGCCCCGGACGGCACCACGACGCTGACGCCCGCCGGCGAGTCGATCGGACTCGACGGCCTCGAGGTCGTCGGTGCGACCACCGTCGGAGGCGCCGTCATCGACGCCGGGACCGCACGGTTCACGCTGAGCGAACCGACGCCGCCGGTGCGGCGCACGCTTCCCGATCGTTCGTTCCATCGAGCGCCACGCCGCGACGAGGCACCGCCGAGCGTGCGTCTCGTGCCGCCCGAACTCCCGAATCCGCCCGCCGACCCACCTGGTCTCTCCTGGATCACGATGCTGGCACCGCTCGCGCCCGCCCTGCTCCTGGCCGCAGTCGTGTCGCCCCGGTTTGCGCTCTTCGCCGTCTTCGGCCCCGTGCTGATGGGCGCCCGATGGCTCGAAGGTCGACGGACGCACCGGGCCGAGACCCGACGCCACGACGAACTCGCGGAATCCGCCGTCGCCCGGTTCACCAACGAGCTCGTCGCCCTCCGCCGCGAGCTCGCGGCCCATCGCCGGACGCTCGACCCGAGCCCCGCCGAGGTGCTGCGGCGAGCGAGGCGACTCGACGCCCGACTCTGGGAGCGCCGTCCCGAGCACGACGACTTCGCCACGGTCGCCGTCGGGTACGGCACGGCGCCCTGGACGCCCGATCTCGGAACAACGGCCCGCGTGCCCGGTCGGCTCCGCGAGGTCGTCGATCGACTCGACGGGTTGCCATCCGTCCCGATCCGGGCGGATCTGCGTGAGGGGCCACTCGGCATCGTCGGTGACCGGACCGCAGCCCTGGCCGTCGCTCGAGCGGTGCTCGCGTCGTCGGCGACCCAGTCGTCGCCCGACGACCTGCCGTTCACCCTCGTCACAGCCACCGCGCGTCTCGGCGACTGGGAGTGGACGAAGTGGTTGCCCCACCTCGGTCGGCCGGCTCGCGTCGCCACCGACGGCTACGCGGCGGACCATCTGGCCGGGCAGATCGCCGTCGCTGCCCCCGACAGCCACACGGCGCCACACCCTCCGAGCACACCTCTCCCGCTCGTTCTCGTCGACGGTGTCGACGAGCTCCATCGACGAGGCTCGCTCCTCCGTCGGGCGATCGCGGATGGCGTGGTCAGCGCGGTGATCGTCGCCCGATCGTCAGACGAGCTCCCGGCCTCGTGCCGCTGGATTCTCGATCTCGGGGCCGACGACTCGGCGACGGCGAGCCTGCACGACCTCGCCGGTCGGACACGAACCGACGTGACGCCGATCGGCATGCCGACAGAACTCGCCACCGACGTCGCCCGTTCGATCGCCTGGCTGGTCGATCCCGATGCGACGGCATCCGACCGTGGCCTTCCCGAACGGCTTCATCTGCCCGAGCTCCTCGACGGCATCGACGCCGACGACGTGCAGCGTCGATGGCTCGCCGGCGGACCCGACCCCGCACCGACCGTGCCGATCGGTGTTTCGGACAGCGGCCCTCTCGTCATCGATCTCGCGATCGACGGCCCCCATGCGCTGCTCGCCGGCACGACCGGGGCGGGCAAGTCGGAGTTCCTCCGCAGCGTCGTCGTCGGTCTCGCGGCAACCCATTCGACCGAGACGCTCGGCGTCGTCCTCATCGACTACAAGGGCGGCGGCGCCTTCGACGCCTGCGCCGATCTGCCGCACACCGTCGCCGTCGTCACCGACCTCGACGAACACCTCGGCGAGCGGGCACTCCGCAGCCTGCAGGCCGAGCTCCGCCATCGGGAGCGCCGTTTCCGCGACGCTGGAGCCTCGGACCTCCATGTGTTCCGGGCGACCGGGGCCGTCATGCCCCGACTCGTCGTGGTGGTCGACGAGTTCGCCACGCTCGCCGCCGAGCTGCCCGAGTTCCTCGACGCGCTCGTCGACATCGCTCAACGGGGCCGGTCGCTCGGCATCCACCTCGTGCTCGCCACACAGCGACCGGCCGGAGTGCTCGACGCCAAGATCCGGGCCAACACGAACCTCCGGATCAGCCTGCGGGTGCAGGACGAGAACGACGCACTCGACGTCGTCGGCGTGACCGCACCCGCGCACCTCGGTCGCCGGGAGGTCGGCCGCGGCGTCGCCCGGCTCGCGGCGTCGGAGGTCATCGCGTTCCAGTCGGCGTGGAGCGGTGGTCGAACGGCGACCACCGACCACACACGAATCGAGCCCTTCACGCTCCTCGGCAGCGCCGGCGCGGCGCACGATCCGCTCGATCGGGCGGATCCGGCCACACCGGTCGACCTCGATCGGATGGTCGCGGCCGTGTGCGATGCACATCGCCTCGCCGGCCTCGCAGCACCACGGCGACCGTGGCTGCCGGCCCTCCCCTCGACGCTGCCGATGACCGCAGATGCGGCCGCCGCAGCGCCGCCACCCGGCGACGACGCCGAGCCAGACCCCGGCGCCGTGATCGGCGTGTGCGATCTCCCGCACGAGCAGCGTCATGGCGTGGTCCGAGTCGACCCGGCGCTCGGCCACGTCCTCGTCTACGGCATCGACGCCGCCACGACCGCCACGACGCTCGCGACGATCGGGGTGCGACTCGCCGCCGCCGCCACGGCAGACGAACTCCACCTCCACGTCGTCGACGACGCCGCCGGACGACTCGCTCCGCTGCGCGCTCTCCCCCACACGGGTGCCGTGGTGTCGACGGACGACCACGACCTCGTCCGGCGACTCGTCGGCCTTCTGGACCGACGCCTCGACGAGCGCCGCACGACCGCTGCAGCCCACCCCCGGATCGTCGTGCTGGTGGCGGGCCTGGGCTCGTGGTTCGAACGGGTGACGGACTCGGGACGAACCGACGACCTCGCCCCGCTGCAACGGTTGCTGCGTGACGGACCGGCACTCGGGGTCACGGTGGTCGGCTCCGCCCGACACGATCGTGCGATCCCCGTCCGGTTGCTGCACCAGATCCAGCAGACCTTCGTGCATCGGCTCGCCGATCCCGCCGGTCTGGCGACGTTCGGACTCCGACCCCGCGAGACGCCGGCGTTGGCCGACCACCAGGTGATCGAGGTCGCCACGGGTGCCATCGGCACGATGCACTCGATCCCCGACCTCGCCGATGCGGTCGCGACACTCGCCGCCCGCACGCCGGCACCCGTCTGCCCGCCCGACCACATCCAGACCCTCGGATCGACGGTCACGCTCGGCGACCTCGACATCGGACCTCGGCGCGACGGCCGACGTGTGCTGTGTCCGATCGGGCTCTCCCCCGACGACGTCTCGACGGTGGAGCTCGTCATCGATCCGGTGGCCGTGGTCGTCGGTGCGCCCGGCACGGGACGCACCCGGACACTCGGGTTGCTGCTCGACCGACTCGCCGCTGCCGGTGTCGAACCGGCGCACTGCCTGATCGTCGGAGCCCCCGACACGCCCCTCCTGCGACTCGTGCGAGCCCGGTTCGGCGACGACGTCGTCCGACACGTCGCCCACGACGCCGCGCCGGAGGCTCTCGGCCACGGTCCCGGGAGGATCGTGGTCGTCGACGATCTCGACCGTGTCGACGCGACCCTCGGGTCGGCGATCGAGGCGATCGCCAACGACTCCGCGTCCGGCACCATCGTGCTCGCCTCCGGCCGGACCGAGGATCTCACCTCGATGCTCGGATGGACCCGGGTGTTCCGGTCCACTCGAGCCGCCGTTCTCCTGCAGCCTCGACCCGGCGACGCGGACGTGTTCCGGGCGGCTCTGCCGTTCCGCACACCGCAGGTGCACCCACCCGGTCGGGCGGCGGTGCTGGTCGACGGGGTGGTGCGGATGTGTCAGCTCGCCGACCTCGGCGACCTCTGAGGGACGGCTCGGCGCTGACGCTCCCGTCAGGCCCGCTGGACCAGTGGGAGGAGCCGGCTGTCCTCGACCGCTGCCGTGCGATGGCCGAGCCCGGTGAGGTAGGCGGGGTCGTCGGCGAAGCCGAAGAACGACTCGACCGATGACTGGCGGATCATCATCGCGAGGTCCCAACGCTCCTCGGACGGACCGATGAACCACGAGCCGCCGTCGCCGAGGAACTCGAGCGAGCCGCCCGACATCTCGAGGAAGGGAAGGGCGTGCTCGATGTAGCGGTCGTAGGCCAGGCGACCGGAGATCGGTTCCGGCGGAGCGAGCTCCGGCGTAACCGAGTAATCGGCGACGTCACGGAACCGGAGCAGGTTGAGCATCACGACCGGCCCCTCGATCCCCCGGTCGAGCAGCGCCATGACGTTGTCGTGCCCGGGGTCGAGGAACGACCCCGGGCCGGTCGACGACGTGCTCAGGGCTGACGACCCGAGAATGCGATCAGCTGGGTCTGCATGTCGGCATCGTCGGCGACGTCGACCGGCTGGGCGAACATGCCGGAGCCCCGCATCATCTCCGGCGGGAACCGCTGCAGACCGGCGTACGCCGCGGCGACGGCCTCGGCCGGGAGGGTCTCGTCGGCCCCGACCCCGCGTGCGACGTCCCAGGCGTGGAGGAGCAGGTCGCTCGCGCCGATCCCGAGGATCACGGTCTTCGGCATCTGGCCCATCGGGCCACCGTCGGTCATGCCGTCGAGCGCACCCTCGGCCTCGAGCGCGGGCTCGAGCGCCGCACGCACGGACGGCCAGTCGGCGCCTTCGGCGATGTCGGCGCCGACCATCGAACCCAGGAACCCGGCCTGGGTGCCCACGGCGTGGGCGACGACTTCGTCGACACACCAACCCTCACAAGGCGAGGTGTTCTGGCCTTGCTCCCCGATGGCGGCGTAGCTCGCATCGAAGGCATCCGCCGCCTGCTTCCAGATCGCGATGTGTTGTGCACTCATGGTGTCGTCCTCTCCTGGGCGTTCTGCCCGGATCCCGTCGATCGCGACTGCGACCCGAACACCTGAAACCTAGCCGGGCTCTCCGACCGTCGTCGTTCGTGTCACTCGGGCGCGATCGACCCTCAATTCGGGGCGTCGGTCGGCCGAAAGGAGAGGACCGTCCTCTTCCCCGGAGCACCCCGTGAGCACCTTCCGCCTCGTCACCCGCAGCGACTTCGACGGCCTCGTCTGTGCCGTCCTGCTCGAACACCTCGAGTTGATCGACGACATCCTGTTCGTGCACCCCAAGGACATGCAGGACGGAAAGGTCGAGATCACCGATCGCGACATCACGACGAACCTGCCCTACGTCGAGGGTGTACATCTCGCGTTCGATCATCACGAGTCCGAGACGCTCCGCAACGACGCTCGCGACAACCACATCATCCTCCCCCATGCCCCCTCGGCCGCCCGCGTCGTCTGGGACCACTACGGCGGCGCCGCCACGTTCCCCGAGCGCTGGGAAGACATGATGGTCGCCGTCGACAAGGCCGACTCGGCCCAGTACTCCGAGGGCGAGATCCTCCACCCCCGGGGGTGGGAGCTGCTCAACTTCATCATGGATCCCCGCACCGGCCTCGGCCGCTTCCGGGACTTCCGCATCTCCAACTACAACCTCATGATGGACCTGATCGAGTACTGCAAGGAGCACTCGATCGAACAGATCCTGCAGCTCCCCGATGTCGTCGAGCGCACCGAGCTCTACTTCACCCACGACGCCAAGGCCCGCGAGCAGATCGAGCGTTGCTCGACGATCCACGACAACCTCATCGTGCTCGACCTCACCGACGAGGACACGATCTGGCCCGCGAACCGCTTCCTGATCTACGCGATGTACCCGCAGTGCGACATCTCGATCCACAAGCTCTGGGGATTCCAGAAGCAGAACGTCGTGTTCGCCACCGGCAAGTCGATCCTCGACCGTGGCTGTGCGACGAACGTGGGTGAGCTGATGCTCGCCCACGGCGGTGGTGGCCACGCCGCCGCCGGCACCTGCCAGATCGACACCGAGCGGGCCGACGTGGTCCAGCAGGAACTGATCGACGCCATCGTCGCCGATCACCGGGCGAAGACGGGCGCACCCGCCGCGAACTGACCGGCGCGACGCCGGACGGCCGCCTCCGGCACCACGTGACGGAACCGGGCTGGCAATCCGACGCGCGGGCCGCGAGGGTCGCACCATGCCGACCCTGTCGATCGAAGCCGTTCGTGAGCTGAGCGAGCGGGCACTGCTCGCCCATGGCGCCGACCCCGTCGTCGCCGAGACGATGGCGAGCTCGGTCGCCGAAGCCGAGGCAACCGGCAATCGGATCTGTGGGTTGGCCTACCTCGAGTCGTACTGTGTCCAGCTGCGCAGCGGCCGGGTGCGCGGTGCCGGCGACGAGGCGGTGGTGACCACGCCGAAGCCCGGTCTCGTCCACGTGGACGGCCGGCACGGCTTCGCCCACGTCGCCTACGACGCAGGCGCCGCGGTTGCCGTCGCTGCGGCGCAGACCAACGGTGTTGCGCTCCTGGTGCTCGCACACACCCACACCTGCACCGCGCTCGCCTGGTTCACCGAGCGGCTCGCCCGAACCGGGGTCATCGCCCTCGGCATGACGAACGCAACGGCTCGGGTCGCCGCACCCGGTGGCACCCGCGGCCTCCTCGGCACGAACCCCATCGCCTTCTCTGTTCCGGACGGCGACGGCGGGATCGCGTGGGGCTTCGACTTCTCGACGTCGGCCATCGCCCTCGGCAAGATCCTCGCCGCGGCCAAGTCCGGCGAGTCGATCCCACTCGGCTGGGCGGTGGATCGGCAGGGTGCACCGACGACCGATGCCGCCGCCGCGCTCGAGGGGTCGCTGCTCTCGGCGGGCGGCCACAAGGGTTACGGCTTCGGCCTCATGGTCGAGGTGCTCACCGCCGGGTTGGCGGGCACGAATCGGAGCGTCCACGTTCCGCCGCTCAAGGCACCCGACGGACCGCCACACGATCTTGCCCAGACGTTCGTCCTGATCGATCCGGGCGCGCACCTGGCCGACACCGTGGCCGGCCTCCGTGCGGAACTCGCCGATCAGCCCGGTGCGCGACTGCCTGGCGACGGGCGAACTCCGCAGTCGGAGGTGGACGTCACCGATCCGCTCTGGTCGACGATCCGCGAGCTCGACCCGGCGACCTCAGCCTGACCCGAGCGCGGCGTCGGCTGCATCGAGCAACTGCTCGGACACCAGGAACGACTTGGTCCGGGCGATCAGTTCGTCGAACTCGTCCGCCGGAACCGGGACCCCGTCCCGATGCGCCCACTGGCGGTAGGGCACCGCACCCGGCTCCCGGTTGATGAGCTCGACCTCGTGGAGCCGCTCCGATGCGAGCTCGTGACCAGGCCGGGCGGGTCGGCGGATGCCACGCACGCGGCATTCGAGGCCGGGGCCCCAGAGCAACCCGAGCGGCATCGGTTCGCTGAACTCCATCACGTGAGAGGACGCTGTCTGCAACGCCCGTTCCGCGCGCTCGAGTGCTGCGACCGCCTCTGCGTACCGGGACAGGGCGGGGGTCGAGTCGAGCGCCTCGAGTGCGACCCCGACGCCCTCGCCGAGATCGACGTGGGCTTCGGTCAGGTGACGGGCGAACCGAGCCGCGGTGCCCGCGTCGGCGCCGGCGAGGCGTGCGGCTCGCCACAGATAGTCGGTCAGCTCGCGGGGTGCGACGATCACCTCGTCCCGGGTCATGACACGACCGGGGTCCGCGGACGTTCGGGCAGGACCCATCGATCGTCCATGTCCGGCCCACCGAGATCACCCACCCGCGGCGCTCCCTGGAACAGGGTGACCCGGAGCCAGTCGGTCGACTTGGGCTTGAAGTCGTCCATCCCGTAGGTGGCCAGCTGGAATCGCTGGAGTTGGAGCGGGAGATGCGTGGGTGAGCAGACGTTGTCCCGCGGCTCGCCGTAGTCGAGATGGGCGAAACCCAGGCGATCGATGGCGAAACGATGCTCCGGGAGCTGGGCACAGATCTCGCTGACGGTGGTCTCGCCGGCGAGACCGGCCAGGTCCCGTCTGAGGCTCCAGAGCCGGAGGGCCACGTCGATCGTCAGCGCCCGCCGCTCGTCCACGTCGCCTCGCCGCGGGGTCCGGCGGGGCTCCTCGGTGTTGTCGCTGAGCACCCACAGGAACGCATCCGCGTCGTCACCGTCGAGCGGGAGCTCGGCGAGCCATCCATACCGGTCGTCGAGGCACGAGCGCAGGTCGGCGGCCGTCGTCAGCGGCGAGATCCGCGAGCTCTCGTCGACGAGCAGTGCCGCATCCACGTCGGCGTCGGGCATCTCGTCCAACTCGAGCAGGGTCGAGACCACGAACTCCGCCGTCTCGGCGTCCTGTTGTTCGGCCCATGCACACCAGGCGTCGAACGGTCGAGCCTCGGCCCGCCGATCGATCCACGCCGCTCGTGCCGCGTGCGCGACCTCGGTCATCTCCTGCGGTGAACGGAACGGCCCACAGTCATCGTCCGAACCGGATCGGAAGTGACGGAGCGACCGGTCGAGCCAGGCGTCGATCTCATCGAGCCGGTCGTTCGTCGGTTCGAGCCCCCGCACCCGAGCGAGCGCGTCTTCGCGCACCCGCAACCACCCGTCGATCACGGCCGGGTGGTTCATCGCATAGGGCACGAGACCGAGGCCGGTCGCATTGCCGAGCCCGAAGAACCGACGCCACGGGCCCTCGAGTCGCACCGCGGCTGTGCCGCCGCGCGCTCGGGCGACCCGCTCGACCGACACGTACGACAGCTCCCGGAAGCACCACGCGGCCAACATCTGGGCTCGGTAGGGAGCGCTCAGGGGATGTCCGGTCGCATAGCCACCGAAGGACCGCATCCCGAACTTGCCGTTGCCGTAGAACGCCGTCGACCGCATGAGGTAGCCGGCGTCGGCCACGGCCTCGGGATCGGGCTGGAGGCCGACGGCGAGACGGTCCGCGATCGCTTCGAAGAACCGGACACTGCGATTGCCACGGGTCAGGACGAGCACGGTCGGATCGAGACGGGCGTCTTCCTGGTGCGGCACCGACGCACGGAGCCGATCGAGCGTGTCCGGATCGAGCTCACCTTCGATCAGTGCGGCGGTGATCTCCCATCGCTCGCTGATCACGCGGTCGGTGTGTTCACTCTCGTCGAGCGTGATCGTGAACGCCACGAAGTGGAACACGTGCCCCTCGGCCTCGACCCGGAAGGCGACCTCACCACGGCCCTCGTCGTCGAGCGCCTCCCGAGCGATCGTGATCGACCACCCGGCCGCCACCGCTCGTCGGATCATCATGCGGTTGAAGCTGTAGCGGTGCAGGCGGGCAGCGCCGAGACGCTCCGGGTTCATCACGACGGCCGACTCACGCCGCGCGATCGTCTTCGGTCCGTTGTCGCCGCTCATCGCCGGGAACCTTCCCACACATTGCCACCCTGCGAACACCCCCCTTGCGCTCTGTGGGCGCGACCGCAAAGCTGCCCGCCACCTCGAACCTCCCTCTCGTCTGGAGACCGGAATGTCCACCTCACTTCGCGTCGGTTTCATCGGCCTCGGCAACGTCGGCGGCAAGCTCGCCGGGTCGCTGCTCCGCAACGGCTACGACACCGTCGTCCGCGACCTCGATCGCTCCGTCGCGCAACCCTTCCTCGACGAGGGCGCCAGCTGGGCGGACTCGCCGAAGGAGATGGCCGAGCAGTGCGACCTGATCATCACGTGCCTCCCGTCGCCGGCAGCGTCGGCCGCCGTGATGGAGGCCGACGACGGGCTCCTCGCAGGCCTCGGCCCGGGCAAGATCTGGGCGGAGATGTCGACCACCGACGAAGCCGAGGTGAAGCGCCTCGGCGCGATGGTCACCGCCACCGGTGCCGCACCGGTCGACTGCCCGGTGTCCGGCGGCTGTCACCGCGCCGCCACCGGCAACATCTCGATCTTCGCGGGCTGCGACCGCGAGACGTTCGAGCGCATGCTGCCGGTGCTCACGACGCTCGGCCGACGCATCCTCCACACGGGCGACCTCGGCTCGGCGTCGGTGCTCAAGGTCGTGACGAACTACCTGGCCACCGCCAACCTGATCTCGCTCGCCGAGGCGCTCACGACTTCGGCCGCGGCCGGAATGGACCTCGCCACCGCCTACGAGGCGATCCGGATCTCGTCCGGAAACAGCTTCGTGCACGAAACCGAGAGCCAGGTCATCCTCAACGGTTCTCGCGACATCAGCTTCACGATGGATCTCGTCTTGAAGGACATCTCGCTGTTCCAGGCCGTTGCCGATCGCCACGACGTCCCGCTCGAACTCAATCCCGTGATGATCGACATCTTCAACGACGCGCAGGATCGGTACGGCCCGAGGGAGTGGTCGCCGAACGTGATCCGTCGCCTCGAGGACGCCACCGGCCTGTCGATCCTCGCCGATGGCTTCCCGGCCGAGATGGTCGACGACGAGCCGGAGGAACCGGGCGCCGA
>JAHDCV010000010.1:0-58107 GCA_020629695.1 Acidimicrobiales bacterium
TCCTCGGCATCGCCGTGGTCAGCTACACGGCGACTGGTCTCGTCGGCGACAAGTGGGGGTCCGCCGGACAAGCGATCTTCATCGCTGGTTTCCTCGGCGTTGCGCTTTCAATCGCAGTCTTTGTTTTGGTGCGCAGGCTCCGACGGCCGTCGTCGGCTGAAGAGAGACGATCGGCGGAGTCGCCGTAGTCCAGGTGGACAGGCCCGCTGGCAATCAACGATCCGTACCTCGGCGTTCAGCGCTGCCGAAACTGCTGCTTCCTTTGGCCGAGTGTTCGTCTCGCCTTTCCTCGATGGCCGCCATCTCCTCAGTACGTGGAGATCTGCCGTCAGGTGTCGAGGCTGCCTACGGTCAATACTGAGGTGTTGTGAGCTCCGACGGTGTGCCTGCGATTGAATCACTTGTGGATGTCGGTCGTCTTGAGGCGGCGGCGGGCAGGTCGCTGACGGCTGATTCTCTGCGGCTCGATCGAGCTCCTGTGGAGGTTCTGTATCCGAGGTTTGCCGCAACAGTGATGCTGGATGAGCGGCATCTGCCAGATGAACCGTGGGGTGGCTCTCCTGAGTGGCTGGCGAGACGAATCGAGGGGCTTGTTCAGCCGGCGGATCGACCGGTTGAGGTTCGGGTCCTTGCCGGGAACCCGGTGGTTGACGGGGTGGGCGACATCCTGCGGGACGATCCGGGGCCGGTGCTCGTCGAGCTTCGACTCTCGGGCAAGCGCATCCAGTTCCGCCCGGACTTCTGGCGCGGTCATCTCGACTGCTCGCACATCGCACACGCCGTCAATCGGTTGGTCGGAGAGTCTGTTCTGGGTGCCGGGCTCGATGGTGGGGGCACGTTCGCGTACAGAACGAGCTCCGCCCTCGAGGACCATCTCCGATCGTTGTCGGGGCCGGGTGGAGCGTTTCTCGAGCACGCCGCCGAGGTGATCGATGCATACCGACCCGTCGGGTTCTTC
Organism: Acidimicrobiales bacterium; assembly: GCA_020629695.1. Taxonomy (GTDB): domain Bacteria; phylum Actinomycetota; class Acidimicrobiia; order Acidimicrobiales; family SZUA-35; genus JAHDBV01. Next base: position 959 of record JAHDCV010000010.1, read on the forward strand.
GAGGGCTCGCCGCCTGAGCCCGAGGAGGCGGCGAGTTGGTTGGCATCAGAGGTTGTCGGGCGGTCGCTACTGGCGCTCAGTGGGAGCTGCTACCGGCCGGGTGCGAACTCCTCGCTCGCGGCGGAGGCTCGGTTCGAGAACGAACTCCTGATGCTCGCAGTGGACCAGCGTCTCGTTTGGTACGTCGATGACTACGAGATCGACGTCGATCCGGTCACGATCGCGCTCGACACGCTCTCGGCCTGGGCGAAACTCGACGACGAGGGCAACCGACTCCTCGGCTTGAGCGCGCTCGAGAGCGCACCGTTCGAGATCTCCGTCTCGGGCTCGCTGAACGGGAGCGATTTCGAGCTGAACTTCCGCGGTTCGGGCGACGTCCCGACGACAGATCTTCAGGCGCTGTTCAACGCCCATTGCGATCCGGATCGCCGATTGCTCACCTGCTTCACCGATCGCCAGGACCTCTTTGGGATCGTTGCGACCTCAGCTCAATGTGAGGTCCTCAACGCTCGTGGCTTGGCGTTGTCTGAGGTCTTTGATTGGAACGTCGGCCCGAGGAGCTGGGCTCGGGCCGCAGACTGAGCGGTCGGTGGGCTGCAACTTCGCCGAATCGAACCCAGACCGGGAGGGCCCAGCACCGCGACTACGACCTCTGCTCGAGGTCGTTCGGCTCAGACAGCGCTGCTCTGATGGCGTCCGCAGCTGGCCGTCTAGCTGGGGAAACTCGGTAGGCCGCCCGGGTCTCGAACCCGGCACCTTGGGATTAAAAGTCCCAATCTGGGGGTCAGACGGGTGCAAGGTGGGCGGTGTTTCCCCAGCGTATCGAGCCGACGTGCCAGAGTCGAGAAGGGTTCTGCAGAGTCGCCCAGGGGCGCGTTCGCGTAGGTTTCGCGTAGGCCGTCCGAGAGGTTTGGCGGACTGTCACACCACGCGCGTAGGTTCGGCGGTGCAGAGGGTCTGTGCCTCTGGAGCCCCGGGTGTTGCCTTACGCGCCCGGGGCTCTGCTGTGCAGTCGCCCGGACGCGGCACCGCCCCCGCCGGGTGGTGGTGGCGGGGGCGGTGCACTGACGACGGTGTCGTCGGGGAATACCCGAGCCGACCGGAGACGCGACAGAACCCCCGGACCAGAGGCCCGGGGGTTCGAGGGAAGCCGCCTCGCCCTTTGGCGAGCGAGAGCTGGGTCAGCCGGCGGGTGGGCGCCAGGCGGGTTCGATGCCGTGCTGTTCGAGCTGGCCGGTCAGGACGGCCACGCCGTGACGGAGGTCGCCGACGGTGCGGTCTCGGGCGGCGCCGTCGTCCTCGAGCTGGCGGATCTTCGCTCGGAGCTGGTCGATCTCGGCGTTCATCGCCTGGCGCATCTCGGCGATCTCGGCCCGGGCGGCGTCGAGCTGGGTCTGGATGGGGTCGACGAGGCCGAGGGCGATGTCGGAGAACGCCTGGGCGGTGGCGGCGGCGTTGTTGTCGGCCTCGGTGTTGAGCTTCCGGCCTGCGGCGCGCCGGTTCCACCACGCTGCGAGTCCGGCGGTCGAGGCGAGGAGCCCGGCGATGATCTGGACGGCTCGGTCACCCACCGTGGGCCGTCAGTCCGTGGTGCGTCGTCGTGCGCCGGCCATGCCGTTCACGACCAGGGCGGTCATGAGGGCGACGTCGGCGAGGACGAGCGCGATGAACGCCGGCCGGAACCACTCGCGGGGGACGTCAGCGGCGCCGGCGAGGAGGAGGATCGCGTAGAGCACGGAGAACACGACGTAGACGAGCGCCTTGGCCGCGAGGTACGTCATCGGTGATCGCCATCCGAGCGTCATCCCTCGAGCGTGGAAGAGGTGCGCAGTCGCGATCGTCGCGACGACGACGGCGACAGCGGAGGCGAGCGTGATCGGGAGGAGCACGTCGTCGAACACGGTCACGGGCGGGCCGCCCTCACGGTGCGGAGCCGGCTGATGCGGTCGCCGGGTGCGAGCTCGTCGACGTCGACCTTGATCGACGGGAGCCGGGGTGCAAGCCAGTCAGCAGCGATCGTTCGCCACCAGCGCTTCTTGTGGGAGTCGTGCGCTCCGGTGATGGCGATGTTCGCGGCGACGTACAGGCCGGAGTAGACGCTGAGCACGGCGCCGATGGCGACCAGGTCGCCCTGGAGCACACCGGCGGGGATACCGTCGATGACCCACCGAGCACCGATCGATGCGGCGGCGACGACGTGGGCGAACACGGAGCGGACGGCGGTCTTCACCTCGGGTGATGCGCCGCGCTCCGTGAAGGCGTCGACGAACACGGGGGTGATGTAGACGGCGACGATCGTGGTGATGGCCTGGGCGACGAGTTCGGGTGTGATCTCCATCATCGAGCCCCGTTCGCCTTGGCGTACTCGAGCTCGGCCCGGATCTTGGCCTGCTTCGCGTTGCGGTCACCGGGCGTGTCGTTCCACACGCTGGTGAGCCACACGTCGCCGGGCGGGTCCGGCTCGCGGTCGAGGACGTCGAGGTACGCCTGGCGCACGTTCGGGCCGGCCTCGGCGGCGAGCACGATCTGTCGGATGTCGGCCATGGTGAACTCCTCCTCGGAGTCGTGGGCGGGTGGTGCGGGACGGATCACGATCGGTGCCGCGGGGCGGGCGTCGGTGACGAGGTCGCGGACCGGGCGGGTGAGGGTGTGGACGTCGATCTTCCGGGTGGTGAGCGACGCGTGATCGGTGCAGTGCTCGGGTCGGAGACCGGCGGAGTCGGCGAGGAGCCGCATGACGAGCGCGGCGGTGGGTTCGAACTCGGCGAGCCGCTGCAGGCCGTCGTCGGGGTGGTAGGCGAGCACGACCCCGAAGAAGTCCTGGTTCGAGTAGCTGCTGCGGTGCCACCGCCGCGGGCGGGCGTGTGGCCACTGGCCGGCGAGCACGGAGGCCTTCGCGGTGGTGGAGACCTTCCCGACTCCACCGGAGGAGCTGTCGGTGGCTCGTTCGCCGGCCGGCGCGTGATTCTGCTCGACACGAGCCTTTCGAGGGTCGAGCGGAAGTGCGCGCTGGCGCACGAGCTCGTGCACGTCCAGCGCGGTGGCGGGTCGTGCGACCCGTACCGGGAGAAGGAGGAACGGATCGTCGACCGCATCGTCGCCGAGCGCCTGGTCCCGCTCGGCGAGCTGATGGCGTTCTGCCACGCCCGGGAGGTGGTCGAGCCGTGGGAAGTGGCCGAGCACTTCGACGTCACGGACGATGTCGCCCGGCTCGCTCTCGAGCGGCTGCAGGCGCCGGAGGAGTGGGCGGCGTGACCTGCATGTGGCTGGACTCCAACTCCCCGCAGGAGCAGTGCGCATGCCTTCCGAGCGCTCTCGTGACGGTCAGCCGCAGTGAGTTGTCGGATGGTTGCGGTGGCACGCTTTCCTGCGGGGGGACTGGAGCGACGCTCGTGGCGGCCACTTGTGCCGATGGCCAATTGTGGAGAGGTTGCCTGCCGTGTCTTCGGCGCTACTTCGCCGCTCGTGGCCTCCCCCGCCTTCAATTGCGCTCCACGTCAGGCGTCGGCCAGCGCTACGAGTACTCGCAACTGTGAGGCAGGAGCTCCGGCGCCGTGGCACGACGCCGGAGCGGTTGCGTGCGGCGAAACTGGAGGGTGCTCGCCGGCGGCTGGAGGATTTGGAGCTGCGTGGTGTGGATCCGCTCCTGGTTGAGGAGGCTCGCGCACGGGTCGCCGAGCTCCAGGCGTAGCGTGCTTGACCCTCTCTGATCATTCGGAGTAGACAGCCGTGAAGCAACTAAGAGGGGTGGTTATGAAGATTAGTTTCGCTTTAGTAGCGGTGGTCGCTGCGCTTGTGGTGGCGGGATTGCCAGCTGCTGGGTCTGCTGCGCAGGGCGAAGGCGCACGCGGCCTGGGTGCGGAATGCGCTGCCGTTCGACCGTCTGCGGCTGAGCCCCAGGGCCGGTTCCGGCAGGGTCTGGGGTTGCCTGCCACTCCGGCGGGCGATGTCTCTGAGGCGTTGCAGCAGACAGGTCTTCCCGTGACAGCAGCGGAGTTCGCCTTGATCGATCGTGCGTCTCTGGTGCGGGAGGAGGTGTCGGCGATGGATCTTCGTGTGACTGCCTCAGAGGTTCTGGGGGATGCGTTCATCGGGATTGCCTGGGAGGGCGCGCGTGGTTGGCTGGTGTTCTACGAGCCCGGCACAGTTAAGGGGGCGCCAGCTGCGCTGCGGAAGGCTCTGGGGCTAGAGAGCGGCCAGCTCCGCGTCGTGCCCGTTCCCGGCGGCGTGCCGGCGGTGCAGCACTCTCGGAATCTTGACTATGTGGTGTCGGTCCAGGAAGAGCTCGCTGAACTGGGCGCACCGAAGCACTCGCTCGACGAGCGGTGTGGCTTGCTTGAGATCGGTGTGCTGTCCTCGGCGAATACTCGATCCGTTGAGGATCTCCTGCTGGAGGGCATCCCGAACAGGAACTGGTTCGAGCTGGTCGAGATCACGGAGGAGGACCTCCCGACCCCCGACAATCGAGGTCAGAGCGAGGCGGACTATGTCGGCGGGAAGAGGCTGCAGATCGCCTCGCAGCCGGCGTATTGCACGGCGAGTCTTGGCTTCTACAAGGACCTCCCTGGGGGCGGCCGTGAGTGGTGGGGCGTGACGGCAGCTCACTGCCTTCCAGATCAGCTGGCATACACATCGGGGGCCTTCAGAATCACAACGCAGCAGTGGCGGATCGGCGGGGTCGATATCGGCGTCGTTCCGGGCGGCACCGCTAACTACTACGTGTACGGCGGTCCGATGGATCTGGTCGTCACGCAACTCAACCGACCGGTCGTCGATCGGCACTACATCAGAGATGCCGCTGTCGACACCTTCACTGACCTCACGTGGTGGCAGTGGCATGTCAATCTTGACGCTGATGGCGACACGGTGTGTCAATCAGGTCAGGCGACGAACCAGATCCGATGCGGGTCGATCACAGATCGCAACGCCGGATATTGGCTCAACTCCAACCAGTCGAAGATCGGAGTGGCGATCAACATCAACGGGATCCGCGAGGCTGAGTTCACCTCAACGACCCAAGGTGGCGACAGTGGCGGCTCCGTCTGGCATGTCCAGAGCTCCTCGACCTCGAACCTTGCTGGAGTGCATCACGGCAGCAACGACACATACTTCTACTACACGCACGCCTCTTACCTTCTGTCGACGTTCGGACTGACATCCGTGGTCGAGTGCGATTGGGCTGGGACGTGCTGAGAGCATGATTGGTCGTGTCCTCTTGGCTGCTGTCTTGTTGTGCACGGCTTGCACCTCAGCGAGCGAGTCGTCTTCCGAGGCCTCGACAACATCCGTCGAGCCGGCAACAACCGTGCCCTTGACGTCGTCAACGGTCCCGGTGCCGACAACGATCGATATGGCTGCGTTCGAGGCTGCGGGCGAGAGCCGTGACTTCTGGGAGATGGTGGGTCTCGAGGAGGCCATCGTCGTCGATTGGGCAGAGCGGAGCGGGTTCGAGGAGTTCCTCGAGCCGGGTGACGTTGCCGTCGGGATCTTTGTGCCTCGGCGAATCCGTATACAGGTCGACGAGGACGGAATTGTGACTCGGGTGATGGCTGGCTGAACGCGATTGAGCCCGGGCCGTTGAAAGGGGTGGCCCGGGCTCATCGGTTGGTGCCGCCACGGTAGGACGCCGACCGACTGCTGGTCGATGGGTCGGGATCCCCGGACACCGGGCCGTTCGGCCTACGTGTCGGCGGATCGCGACGCGAGCTGAACCTTTGCGGAGGTAGTCCGCTGCGAGTCGGATCTCGTGCGGACGTCGTGCCTACGTCAGCAAAGGATTTCTGATTCGCTTCGAGCGCTCCTCGGCGCGACGGTCGAGCTCGTCATCTATCGAGATTGGTTGTGGCCGATCTCCTGCCGGGAGGGCATCGATCAGTCCCGGCCGTCGGCGCCGAAGCTCGGAGAGGTACACGAGTGCCGAGCGGCGCGTTCGCTCGATGTCGTTGCGATCCAATTCATCGATGTGGCCGTCCTTCGCAAGGACGATCAGCGTGTCGATCACGTCGACGACCTGCTGCGTGAGATAGTCGCTCACGAGGTTGTCGTCGTAGTCCTCGAGAGGCCGGAGGTCGCTCATCTTGCTCGAGAGGTCCGTGAGGATCTCCAGCCAGATCGGGACACTGGGGCTATCGGCGTCGTTCATGTCCACCTCCCTTGCTACGGCATGAGTGGCGAAAAACCTGACTCGGAATCAGCAAAGCAGGGCTCCTTGAGTAGGTGCCCCGAGGCCTCAACCACGGCCTGCGCTCCACACGCATCATGCGAGAGCTTGCCACACCCGGACGCTCAGTCAACATCGAACCGGAAGAGATCAATCTGCACACGGGACACGGCTCGCGCCACGTCAACGAGGTCAGCTCGGATGCGATCTCTGTCAACAGTCGGTCCGACCTTGGCTGAACCGGAGACCACGGCCACCACCCGGCGGCGCGCATTCAGGCAGGGTGCAGCGACCACGATCTCGAGGTCCTCGTACTTCTCGATCTGGTCGGGTGAGAGGTTGAACTTGGCGTCCGTGAGCTCGTCTTGGCCGATTGCTACCTCAGACTCCTGGTTGGCCCACACGAACCCCACGCACCCCGTGCCGATCTCCCAATCGGTTCCGGGTGTTTGCCTGTCCTGGCTGTATGAGGGGATCAATCGCCCGGTCTTCTTGGAGAGCGAGTAAACCCGAAACTGGAGGCCGTGGAGAGCGCTCGTCTGCGGCACTGCGAATAGCGCATCCAGAAGCGCGACGGCGGCGTTCTTCCTCTCATCCTTCACCTTCCGTTCAAAGTCGAAGAAGAGGCTCATCACGCGGCGGAACTGGGCTCCGGCCGCCAGCTGGACCACGACGATCGCCACGGCAGTGGCTCCGAACGCAATGAAGCGCACCCACTCCTGCGCCCACCAGTAGGCCGTTCGCTGAAGGCGGACAGAGGTGGACCCGTCCTCGCCGGGGGTCACGACCAGGGCGCTCGTCTCCTACGGGAGGATCGTGTAGGCCGCGGTCACCGTCAGGAACACGAGGGTCGGAAGGAACAGCGCCCATCGCGACCCCCGGATCCGATCGACCTTCGGCACGACGGCTTGGCGCCAGAAGACCGTAAGGGCCAGTCGCGCCCGCTTGACTCGCTGCTTGCCCGGCATCACCTTCACCCGCCTCGAACGACCGGGTCAAGATATCGGAGAGCCTTCGGATGATCGAGCACTGCTCGACTCGGCGACGAGGCGGCCGAGTTCGGTGCCGATCTGGTCGGCTGCGGCGTGCTGGGAGGCGTCGAGGGCGCCGATGTAGAAGCGCTCGGTAACGGCGGTCGAGTTGGTGTGGCCGAGCTGGTCGGCGAGTACCTTCGGTGAGACGCCGGCGTCGGCGCCGAGGGTGGCGGCGATGTGACGGAGCCCGTGGAGCCACACCTCGGAGTCGGCGATCCCGAGCCGTCGCCGGTCGCGGGTGATCTTGGTGGTGATCGAGTCGACGAACCACGGCTTGGTCGGGTCTCGTGGCGAGGGGAAGAGCCAGGCGTCGCCGGGGAGGCGGGCGTGTGGCATGCCGACCACGAGCCGGTGATCGGCGACTCGTTCGGTGAGGAGCCGCTCGAGGAGTTCGACGGCCATGGGGTCGAGGGCGACGGTGCGGGCTCGGCGGGCGGTCTTGGGTGCTTGGATGGCGCGGCCGGTCTGGGCGATCGAGCGGCGGACGTGGAGCCGTCGGTGTTCGAGGTCGATGTCGCCGGTCTGGAGTCCGGCGAGTTCGGAGCGGGCGAGGCCGGCGGATCCGGCGAGCCAGAGCATTGTGAACCACGAGACGCCTTGGGTCATGGCGTCGGCGAGGAACCGTGCGGTGGCGTTCCGGTCGGGCTGGGGTGCGGCGGGTGGGGTGATCTGGATGAGCGGGGCGAGGAACTCGACGTCGGTGATCTTCCCGTTGCGTCGGGCCCAGCGGAACACGGCTCGGACGATCCGGATGGTCTGGTTGATGGTGTTGGCGCTGAGGGGTTCGCCGGCGCGGTGGGCTCGTGTGAGTCGTGCGTCGCGGGTGAGCCAGTCGTACCACTCGGCCATGGCGACGGTGTCGAGGTCGGCGAGCGGGCGTTGGCCGAGGTAGGGGACGACGTAGGCGCGGAGCTTCTGTTCGTAGCGGGTCCACGTGTCGGGGCGGAGCTTCTCGGTGGCTTGGTTCCACTCGAGGTAGTCGGCGACGAGGTGTTCGACGGTGGCGCCGGCGTGGCTGCGGCGCTGTCGGTTGGCCCAGGTTTCGGCGAGCTTGTCGGCTTCGGTCTTGGTGCGGGCGGTGATGGTGGTGGAGCGGCGCCGGTACTTCCCGGTGACGGGGTCCTTGCCGAGCGAGACGGTGGCGAGCCACACACCCTTCCGGCCGTCGGGATGTGCCCGAAGCCCCCAGCCCTTACGTGGCATCGTCGCCTCGGTCGAGCCCTGTCGCTGTCTCGAGACCAGTTGCTCCGTCGAAGATGGCTCCCATCAAGTTGGCTTCATCAAAACGAGCGCCTCTCAGCTTGGCTTCAGTGAGCACTGCAAACCGAAGGTTTGCGTTCCAGAGGTTGGTCTCGGACAGATTCGATCTTGTGAGCACCGCATTCTGGAGGGCTGCCTGTGTGAGGATCGCAGCCTCTAGATCGGCCTCCCGTAGGTTGGCTTCCTTGAGGTTCGCTCCATCCAGCGAAGTGTTGGCTACTTGAGCCCAGCTGAGGTCGGCGCTCCAGAGGTTCGCCTGGGTGAAGTCCGCTTCCTGGAGGTTGGCGGCTTTGAGGTCTGCCCGAACAAAGTCGGCTGACTGGGCATCTGATTGGCGGAGATCGGCCTCCCAGAGCATGGCGCCTTGCAGCTTCGCCCCCGAGAGCTTTGCTGCTCGAAGGTCGGCCCTCCGGAGTTCGGCTCCTCGTAGATCCGCTGCCTGCAGGTCGGCCTCGCTGAGATTGGCGCCGTTCAGGTCTGCGTTGGAGAGGTTCACCCCGTGAAGGTCGAAGCCACGAGCTTGGACTCCGCGGAGTGAAACGCGAAGACCGAGACGGCCAAGCACTTGCAGGGCCGCTTCTCGATCTGCGGCTGGCTGGGGTTGGGCCCGTGCCTCTGGCTCGTTGAGGTCCTCCTGGTCGTCGTCTTGGACGAAGGCCTGGAGGACATCGCGCACCGTTACGGCGAACCGGCTGGGAGCGTCCGATGCGAGCGCCTCGAGGGCGTAGACGCCCCCGATTCGGATTGCGGCAGCCTTGTTGCCGAGCTGCTCGACGGCTCTGGCGTACCGGTCCGTCTGGTCGCCGGAGACCGCGACCTCGGCTTGGGTCTCCATGGCCCGGATACGCCGGTAGGAGAGCCACACGGCGAGCAGGCCGAGCACGCCGAGGCCGATTCGGAGACCGGTCTGCACGACGAAGATCCGAGCGTCGAGCGCAGTGCGGTCGACGACCTCACTCTGGGTGCCAGTGACGACGGCGTCACCGACGAGCCACTCGGCGATCGCCGGAGCGAAGGCGATCGAGAGCCCGACGACGGCGCCGGCGCCGAGGATGATCCCGCCGCCACTGGCGACGTCCTTCCACCGGCTCGGTGCACCACGTCGTTGCGTCTCACCCATGGGTGGATTCTAGACAACCGCGCTGTCTTCGCGTAGATTTCGCGTATGACGCCGCTGCGCGATTGGCCGATTCGGTGGTGTTTGTCCTGGTAGGCCGCCCGGGTCTCGAACCCGGCACCTTGGGATTAAAAGTCCCCTGCTCTAGCCAGATGAGCTAGCGGCCCACCGGCGAGGCTACCGGCCCACGGTCGCACCGGTTCGTGCCCCGGCGTCGCCCGACGGCCGTTGGCTGGCAACATGAAGGCCGTGTCCCGCCGTCCCCATTCGACCGCCCCGTTCGGATCCTCCGTTTCGCGGGTGGTTGCGCTCGTCGTGTTGGTGCTGGGGGCGGCCTGCACCGAAGTCGGCGACCCCGTGATCGGGTCGGTGACCGCGACGACGGTGGTCCGGGTCGTCGATGGCTCCGACGCCGGGGCCCTCGAGGCCGAAGTCGCCGTGGGTCCGACCGCGACGACGATCTTCAGCCCCCGCGCCGACCCGGACTACGTGCCCACGCTGCTCGTCACCGCGGGCGGCACGGTGTTCCAGGTGGACGATGCGACGATCGCACCCCTCGTCGACGCCGACTCGCTCCGGGTCCTCGATGCCGCCGACGACCTGAATGGTGGCCTCGTCGCCGAGACCTCGTCCGACGTGTCCGGTTCGACGATCGAATGGTTCGCCTCGGGTGGCACGAGCTTCGCCCGAGTCGACGCCACCGGCGGCGGTCTGCTCGACGTCACCTACGCCGACGGGAGCCCAGAAGCGCTCGTCCTCCTCGACGACGGCGTCGAACGGGTGGAACGCATCTCGCTGGTCTCGACGGTCCGCACACCGCTGGCCCCCGTCGGCGACGGGGAGACGTTGCTCGACGTGTCGGCGTCGTCGGGTCGGTATCTGCTGGTGACCGCCGACCAGGCCTGCGGTGGCCTGCGCTTCCTCGACGCGAGCGGCGATGAACTGAATCTCGTCGGCCCGCCGGCACCCGAGTGCCCCGTGCCCCGCCGGCCCGCCATCGGACTCGCGGCACTCAGCCCCGACGGCGACGCCGTCGCCTACACCGAGCTCACCTATCGTTCGGATGGGCTCGTGACCTCGACCGACGTCGTGATCTGGGAACTCGGGCAGGACACCGAACTCGCCCGGGTGACCGTCGGCGGCGACGGCGAGACCGTGCGTGATCTGGCCTTCGACGGCCAGCGTGTCGCGATCCTGCGGACCGATGTCACCGAAGCCGACGGTGATGTGGCCGCGGTCGAGCGTGATGTGGTGGAGCTCTACGACCCGGCTGGTGGCGCCGAGCTCGTGTCGTCGGTGCCGCTGGCCGATGCGACCGCCATCCGCTTCGCCCGGCTCCCCGTCGCGGTCAGCTTCACCGACACCCCCATCGCCGAGGCGGGCACCGACGATGGCTAGCCTCGTCCGGGTGAACATCCCCCAGGTGCCCACCGATGCCGTCGAGGCCGTCGATCTGATCGGAACCGAAGAGCGTGATCTGCCGACGCTCCAGGACCTCGATGCGCTCGTGGCCGAGCTCGACGAGCTGGACCGCCGCCTGGCCGAGGTGGACGACTGACGATCAGTCGTCCGGTTCCATCGCTTTGGCGATCAGGTAGCCGCGCGCTCGCTCGGTGCGCGGATACCGGTGCACGATGGCCCAGAACTCGGGGCCGTGTCCGGCGACGTCGAGGTGGGCGAGTTCGTGCACGATGACGTAGTCGAGCACCCAACCGGGCATTCCCGCGAGGCGGTCCGAGATCCTGATGTCCCCGGTCGACGGTGTGCAGCTACCCCATCGCCCCGACTGATTCGAGACCCAGCGGATCGAGGTCGGCGACCGTAACCCGTGGCGACGAGCGAGTGTCGAGGCCCGCACGTCGAGATCGACGGCCTCGGAACGGTGGCGCCGCTCGAACTTGGCGACCATGTCGGAGACCAGCTCGGACTCCCGTCGGCGACCGAGGCCGGCGGGTACGCGGACGACGAGCTCGCCGTCGACCAGGCGTGCGCTGACGGTCTTCTTGCGGCGCGCCGAACGGATCACGACGACCGGCGGTGTGGGGTTCGCCGGTGCGCGGGTCACAGGATCGAACCATCCGCCGGTGGCGGTGTCGCGACCAACTCGATCCGCTCGCCGAGGTGCATCCCCCCGTCGGGTGCGACCGTCACGACCCGACCACCGAGGTTGGGCACCCGGCCGCCGTCGGCGCCCAGGTGTCGTTCGAGATGTCGGATGACGCCGCCATGGCAGACGACGAGGACGGTCGCTCCGGCCATCGAGGTCGCGACGGCGGTCAGCGAGACGAGTACCCGTTCGAGGAAGACGTCCTCCGGCTCGGCATCGGTCGGCCACTCATGACGGCCGATCGCACCCGGGGCGATCGCCTCGATCTCGGCGGTGGTGAGACCCGACCACGAACCGATTTCGCGCTCGCGGAGACCGTCGACGGTGATGATCGGCCCGATGCCGAGCCCGGTCGCGAGGATCTCGGCCGTCTCGTGGGCCCGGAGCTGGGGACTCGCGACGACCGCATCGACGTCGCCGAGGACCCGACCGGCTTCGAAGGCCTGATCCCGGCCGAGCTCGGACAACGACGGATCGGCCTGGCCCTGCCATCGACCGACGGCATTCCACTCGGACTGGCCGTGGCGGACGAGGAACAGCGTGGTCACCGGACGCACGCTACTCATGGCGGCTGACAGCGGCGGTTAGGGTTTCGTGTATGGCAACGCTCCGCCTCTTCGCCCAGGCCAGGGAAGCCGCCGGCACGGCCAAGGCGGAGTTCGATGCGACGACCGTCGGTGAGGTCCTCGATGCGGCAGCCGACGAATTCGGCTCCGACTTCGTGGCCATCCTCGCCGGGTCGAAGGTCTGGCTGAACGGGGACCCGGCCACCCGCGAACAGGCGGTGAGCGGGCGCGACGAGGTCGCCGTCCTCCCGCCCGTGTCCGGCGGATGACCGACGACGAACACGGCACGGCGCCGATCGAGCACGCTCCGACATCAGCAGAGCCCGATCCGCTGGTGGTGCACGGCCTGGCCCCACCGGACGAGGGTTGGCCCGACGACGGATGGGAAGCCTCGGTGACCGGAGAGCTCGCCGACCTCGGCCAGCTGGACACGACCAGGTCGACCGTGTTGGCCGGAGCACCTCTCGCCTTCGACGAGGAGCAGGGCCCGAATCCGCTCCAGAAGGTCCGAGACGCCCGCCGGAGGTCGGCCGAAGGGCGCTATCTCAAGCGTCAGCGCCGCTGGGAGACCCAGCGCTACGCCGTGCCCTACGACGTCGCGGGGCCGAAGGTCACGCTCGGTGTCATCTGGTTCGTGCTGCTCATGGCGAGCCTCCGCTACGGCAGCTGGCTCGCGTTGCTCACGCTGGTCGTGGCCGCCATGATCGCGGGTCTCCAGACGGGGTTCGCGTGGTCCCGGCACGAACTCTCCGACCGCCGCATGACGGCGATCGCCGCGCTCGTCGTCGCTGCCGCCGGCTTCGGTCAACGGCTCGGACTCGGTGCCGTGCTCATCGTCGCCGCCCTCGGACTCGCCGCCTACGCCGTCGTCACGGTCGGCACCACCGCCTCGGGCACTCGGTTCGCCGAGACCCTGATCCGATCCTCCCTCCCCGCGGGTCTCGCCGCCGGTTCGTTGCTCGCGCTCCGCGTCGACGAGCCGGGTGCGTTCCTCGCCGTGGTCGCACTCGTCAGTGCCTACGAGACGGGCGACTTCCTGATCGGTTCGGGTTCACCGAACGCCATCGAGGGCCCAGTGGCCGGTCTCGTGGCCATGGCGGTGATCGGCTACGGGTTCACGGTGTTCCCGCCCGACCCGTTCACGTCGACGTCGATGCCCGCATTCGTCCTGCTCGCGGCGATCGGCGCGGTGCTCGGGCCCGTCGCGGCGTCGGCCATCCTGCCCCGGGGGATCGCCTGGGCCCCGGGCCTTCGCCGCCTCGACTCCCACCTCCTGACGGCACCGATGTTCCTGCTGCTCACCTGACAGGGTGGGGCGAATCGGTCGTCCGGGACGCGCCGCGGCCGTCGCCCCGTGCTGCCGGTACATTGGTCGGGTGATTCCTGAGCTCGATGCCCTCCTCGCCGACTCCGACGCCTCGGCACTGGCCGACTGGCCGATGGATCGGCTCCGTGCCGTGCGGGCCGACTGTGCGGAGGGCGAGACCGCCGTGTCGTTCGCCCGTCGTCTCTCCCAGGGCCGGCTCGACATCGTCGGACACGAGGCTCGGCGCCGCCAGGGCACGGCCGCCGGTGATGTGAACGAGCTGCTGTTCGAGCTGCCGGACATCCTCACCGACGGGGTCGGTGGTGCCGCCGGGACACGCCGTGTGACGGTGGAGGATCCGGGGGCGATCGCCGAGGCGCTCGTGTCGGAACTCGATGGCATCGCGAGCCCGTCCGATCTGGCCGGTGTGAGCGACCTGACCGATGATCGACTGGCCGCGCTGATCGCGTCCCTCGGGAACTTCGAGCAGGCGTTGTCGAGCATCCGTCGCTCGTTGTTCGATCGCATCGACGATCTCCAGGGTGAGATCGCTCGTCGCTACCGCGACGGCGAAGCCTCCGTCGACTCGCTGCTGAGCTGAGGCGGACCATGGCCGACGATCCCAACCCCGACAGCACCGATGTCGGCGACGACGCGTCGTCCGACGCCGAACGCAAGGGTGCGGATCTCGGCGGGTTCATCCGTGAGCAACGCCGCCTCGCCGAACTGTCGGTCCGTCGGCTGGCCGAGCTCGCTGGTGTCTCCAATCCGTATCTGAGCCAGATCGAGCGTGGCCTCCGGCGTCCGTCGGCCGAGATCCTCCAGCAGATCGCCAATGCGCTGCACATCTCCTCCGAGAGCCTGTATGTCCGGGCGGGCATCCTCGATGCCGACCGCGGGCCCGATCCGACCGACCTCGAAACCGCCATCCGGCGCGCCGGCGAGCTGAGCGAGGAGCAGCGCAAGGCGCTGCTCCAGGTGTATCGGTCCTTCGTCGTGACCGACGACTGAGGCATCCGGGAAGAATCGATGGCGGGCGCGACGTTGCAACCAACCGTGCGGTCCGTCGCGGTGCTCTCGCTCCACACCTCCCCGCTCGCCCAGCCGGGGACCGGGGATGGTGGTGGCATGAACGTGTACGTACGCGAGCTCGTGTCGGCGTTGGCCTCGGCGGGGATCCGCACGCGTGTGTTCGTACGGCGCTGGTCCGATGATCTGCCGAAACGCGTCGTGGTGGAACCGAACTTCGAGGTCGTGCACGTGCCCGCTGGTCCGACCGACCTGGCGAAGGAGGATCTCCCCTCGATCGTCGGTGAGTTCGCCGACGGGGTGTGCGCCGAACTCGAGCGGGAACCAGCCGACGTGGTGCACGCGAACTACTGGCTGTCGGGTGTGGCCGGCCTGGAGGTGAAGGACCGTCTCCGCGTGCCGTTGGTGACGACGTTCCACACGCTGGCTCGTGTGAAGGCCGAGCTCGGCGACCCCGAGCCCGAGGCGCGGGCTCGCGCCGAGGCCGCAGTGATGTCGTGCGCCGAGGTCGTCGTGTCGAACTGCGACGCCGAGACCGACGACCTGATCCGCCACTACGGCGCCGACCCGGGCCGGATCGAGGTGGTGACTCCGGGGGTCGACCATGCGTTCTTCTCGCCCGGCTCGCAGCGTGGTGCCCGCGCCGCGATCGGGGTCGGCAACGAACACATGGTGTTGTTCGTCGGCAGGATCCAGCCGCTCAAGGGGCTCGACGTCGCCGTGCGGGCACTCGCCGAGCTCGAGGACCGGCAGGCGACCCTGATGGTCGTCGGGGGAGCGTCGGGGGCCCAGGGCGAGCAGGAGCTGAGCCGCATCCACGACCTGGTCGACGAACTCGACGTCGCCGCTCGAATCCGCTTCGTGCCGCCCCAGCCTCACCATCTGCTCTCGACCTTCTACCGGGCGGCCGACGTCAGCATCGTGCCGAGCCGGTCGGAGTCGTTCGGGCTCGTCGCGCTCGAGGCGCAGGCCTGCGGCACGCCGGTGGTCGCCTCCGCCGTCGGCGGTCTGCTGACCCTCGTCGATCCGGGCCGGACCGGCTACCTCGTCGAGGACCGTGATCCGGCCGTCTTCGCGAAGCACATCGATCACATCCTCGGCGATCCCCTTCACGCCCGTCGCCTCTCGACCACGGCGGCACGCCGGGCCCGGGCCTACACCTGGACGACCTCGGCGTCCTCGTTGCGCTCGGTCTATGCCCGAGCCATCGAGCGCGATCTGGTGCCCTGCGAAACCGCGGCCGCCTGATCCTCCCCGCCCGACGAGTCGCTCGGTACCGTCGCCGCCATGGGAACCGACGCACGTTCAGCGGCCGAGCTCGACCGTCTGGAAGCCCGCCTCGACCGTTGGCTGGCCGATCAGCTCGCCGGCAACCCGATGGTCGCCGCCGTCGAGCGCGACGTCGCGGGCAGTCGGCGGTGGTTCGTCCGCGTGCTCGGCGAGGAGAAGGACGTCTTCACCGTTCGCTTCCATCTCCGCCAACGAACGCTCTACTACGAGACCTATCTGATGCCCGCCCCGATCGAGAACCATCGAGAGGTGTTCGCCCACCTGCTGGGCCGGAACTGGGGGCTCTACGGCGTGCAGCTGGCGATCGGTGACGAGGAGGCCGTGTACCTCATCGGTCACCTGCCGACGTCCCTCGTCGACGACGACGCCGAGCTCGACCGCGTGCTCGGCACGGTCTACGAGGCCACCGAGCGATGCTTCCGGCCGGCCATGCGGATCGGATACGCGTCCAAGTTCGCTGGTTGACCTTCAACTTCGTTTGTTTCTTACGAACTGCGCGGATAGGTTGTCGTCGTGCCGGTCCGGCGGTGACGACGGTCGTCGGGGAAGCGCCGCCGTTCGGCGTCGGGCCGGCACACCCACCCGCTACGTTCGGGCCATGACAGCACTGCAGGTCATCGGTGGCGGCCGAATGGGGACGGCTCTGCTCGGCGGTCTCGCCGGCGGATGGGCGCCGGTCGGACAGCTCGCCGTGGTCGAACCCGATTCGTCGAATCGAAGCGCGCTCGCGGCGATCTGCCCCGGTGTGCAGATCCGCACCGAACCGCTCGAGGGCGTGGATGCGGTGATCGCCGTGAAGCCCCACCTGGTGGCGGAGGTGCTCGGTGGCCTGCGAGGGGTCGACCGAGTGCTCTCGATCGCGGCCGGGATCACCACGGCGGCGATGGAGGCCGCCTGCCCGAGTGCACGCGTCGTGCGTTCGATGCCGAACACGCCGTCGCTGGTCGGCCTGGGTGCATCGGCCGTGGCCGCCGGAAAGAGCGCGACGGACGACGATCTGGAGTGGGCCACCGGCATCCTCCGTGCCGTCGGTGCGGTCGAGGTGGTGACCGAGGCGATGCTCGACGCCGTCACGGGGCTCTCCGGGTCGGGTCCGGCCTATGTGTTCCTGATCGCCGAGGCGATGATCGATGGTGGTGTCGCCGCCGGCTTGCCTCGCAGTGTCGCCACCACCTTGGCGATCCAGACGGTGCGAGGTGCGGGCGAGATGCTCACCGGTGCGTCGTCGCCGAGTGAACTGCGAGCGGGTGTCGTGACTCCCGCCGGTACCACGGCGGCGGGACTGAGCGTTCTGGAACAGCGAGCGGTGCGTTCGGCCGTGATCGACGCCATCGCAGCGGCTCGGGATCGATCGATCGAGCTCGGCGCCGACTGAGGCGTTGCCGAACCCCGACCGCTACCGTCGCCGGTGATGGCTCCCCGGTTCGACACGATCTCGTTCCTCTCGGACTACGGCACCGCGGATGAGTTCGTGGGTGTGGTGAAGGGTGTGATCGCGTCCCTGGCTCCCGAGGTTCGGGTTCTCGACATCAGCCACGAGGTCGCACCCCACGATGTGCGGGCGGGATCCCTGATGCTCGCTCGCGCCGCCCAGTACCTGCCGCCGGGCGTGGTGTTGGCCGTGGTCGATCCGGGCGTGGGCACCGAGCGCAAGGCCGTGGCGGTCGAGGTCGGACAGGGGCAGAGCTATCTGGTCGGACCGGACAACGGGCTGCTCGCGTCGGCGGTGTCGATGGTCGGCGGCGCCGACCGAGCCGTGGTGCTCGACGACCCCGATCACCATCTGCCCGCGCCGGGCGCGACCTTCGCCGGGCGCGACGTGTTCGCCCCCGTCGCTGCGGCGCTGTGCAACGGCACACCGCTCGAGGAGCTCGGGACCCTCATCGACCCGGCGGCGTTGTTGCCGGGCGTCGTGCCCGTCAGCCAGAACGACGAGGACGGCTCGATCCGGGCCGAGGTGCTCTGGGTGGATCGATTCGGCAATCTGCAGTTGAACGTGGATCCGATCGAGATCGCTGCCTGGGGACCGGCCGTGACGGTCGAGGCGCCCAGGGGGAGCCGGACGAGCCAGCGGTGCACGACCTACGGCGAGATCCCGACCGGTGGGGTCGGGCTGGTGATCGACTCGTACGGATTGTTGTCGATCGCCGTCGATCGCTCGTCCGCCGCGCTTGAGCTCGGCGCCGACGAGGGTGATGCGATCACCCTGCGTCCGTCCGAGGGCGGTGGCGTGTCGGTCCCCGTCCAGTTGACGTCCCGACCGACGATGGGGGAGCGACCGACATGAGACCAGCAACCGTGATCACACTCGCGATCCTGCTGCTCGCACTGCTGACCGCAGGTGTCGTGCAGCTGGTCTTCCTGGTCTAGATCTCCCGGCCAGGAGACGCTCACTCAGAGGCCGAGGCCCGCGAGGTCGCTGCCGACGGCGTCGAGCAGATCGGCCACCGCGACGATCGGCCGATCGTCCGCAGGTGCTGGTGCCGGTGCCGGAGCAGGTGGTTCGTCGCCGTCGTCGGCGGGTGCCGGTTCGGGATCCGCGGGCGGTTCCTCGAAGGCGAGGATCTCCGGGGCTTCGTCGAGCACCAGTGTCGGGTCGGCCGGTTCGCTCACCATGAATCGGTGGGTCGTCCACATCGTGCCCTCGGCGTCGTAGCTCACGCCGATGCCGACGCTCTCGAACTCGCTGTCGACGATGTTGCGGAAGTGGGACGGTGACGCCACGAACGCGTCGACCAGCACGCTGACATCGGGGCCGTAGCCCACGTTCTCGCCCAGCTTGGTCCAGTAGACGGTGATGCCGACGCTGAGATCAGCGGCATGGGCGAGTGCGGTTCGTCCGGCACCGTCGTTCGCGTTGGCGACCATGGTGTCGGTCCAGCTCCGTGCGGCGAGGGTGAGCTCGGCATCGAGGCGAAGCGGCGGCAAGCCCTCTGCGGCCCGGATCTCGTTCAAGGCATCCACGAAGGCCTGTTCGGCGGTGACGTCGGCGGCACCTGCGGTGCCGGACCCGAATGCGATCGAAGCGACCAGCAGCAGGACAGCGACGACTGCATGGAGGGGCCGACGGCGTGGCGAGGATCGAAGCACGACATGGTGATCGACCTCTCGTGGTGACGCTGTGGCCCTTTGGGACCACCGAGAGTGGTTTCGGGACCATCGTCCAGGGGGCAGGATGTGCTCAAATACCCCCCGTGAATCTGACTGCGCGTCTGCTGGCCCATTCGTCCGACGAGACGGCGATCGTCTGTGGGGATCGCCGCCTGTCGCGCGCCGAGCTCGGGGAGCTCGTCGCCCGGGCGCGCGGGGGCCTCGCCGCCGCCGGTGTGGCACGCGGCCAGCGCGTCGGGCTGCTGGGCGGCCACGACGAGCGGTTCATCGTGGTGCATCTCGCCGTCGTCGGGTTGGGGGCGGTGACCGTGCCGCTCAACCCACGGTCGCCCGCCGCCGAGCTCCGTCGGGAGCTCGTCGAACTGGACCTGCACCACCTCGTGCTCGACGGCGACGCCGTCTCGATGGAGGCCGACCTGCTCGATTGGACCGGTGCACCTCCGCTCGTCCAACTCGGAGCCGGCGGGTTCGGCGACCTCACCGCCGCTGAGCCTGCGGCGATCGAGGAATGCGGCCCCGACGACCCGGCCGTCTTCCTGCTCACATCCGGGACCGCCGGTCCGTCCCGCCCGGCCGTGTTGACCCATCAGAACCTGTCGATCAGTCTCGATTCGGTGCTCTCGACGGGAGCATTCGATCCGGCCACGCCACAGGCGGTGCTGTGCATCGTGCCGATGTTCCACGTCTTCGGGCTGAATGTGACGATCCATCTGGCACTCGCCGCCCAGGCGACGATCGTGATGACCGAACAGGTCGATGGGGTCCATCTCGCCGGCCTCGTCGAGGCGGAGCACATCACGATCCTGCCCGCGCCGCCGAACCTGTGGGCCATGTTGGCCGAGGCCGACGGGCTCGACGCGTCGTCGTTCGGCTCGGTCCAGATCGCCTTCTCGGGTGCCGCCCGGCTCGACCGCTCGGTGCGTGACGCGGTCGAGGCCCGGCTCGGTCTCCGGATCGCCGAGGGGTACGGACTCACCGAGACCTCCGCGATCCTGGCGTCATCGGTCGGCCACGAGGTGCCGGTCGGGTCGGTCGGCCCGCCCATGCCCGGTGTCGAGGTCCGCCTCGTCGACGAGATGGGTGCGGACGTGTTGATCGGCGACGTGGGTGAGGTCTGGGTCCGCGGCCCCATGGTGTCGCCGGGTTACTGGACCGCTGACGGTCTCACCAACGACGGCGACTGGTTCCGCACGGGCGATCTGGCCGTGGTCAACGACGACGGCTTCCTGTCGATCGTCGACCGGATCAAGGATCTGATCATCGTGTCGGGCTTCAACGTGCACCCGATCGAGGTCGAGCGAGTGCTCGTGGAGCATCCGACTGTCGTTCGGGCCGCGGTGGTGTCGGAGCCGGACGACCGGACGGGCGAATGTGTCGTGGCCCATGTGGTACCCGCCGCCGGCGCCACGGTCGATGTCGCGGAACTCATCCGCCATTGCGATCGCCAGTTGGCTCGCTACAAGGTGCCCCGTCGGATCGAGATCGCGACCGCCCTTCCCGAGACGGCCATCGGAAAAGTGAAGCGGCGCGAGCTCTGAACTCCGGCAGAAACGGGTGGAAACGCCCGTTCGTGAACTTGTGAAATCGAGATAGCCTCGACCCCGTGACGGATCAGGTCTCAGCGGCAACCGTGGGGCGCCTGCCGGCGTATCTCCGGGCGCTGCTCGATGCCGACGCCGACGGTGATGCCACGGTGTCGTCGGAACACCTGGCCCAGCGGACGGGCGCCAACCCGGCGACGGTCCGACGCGATCTCGCCTCGCTCGGCATCACCGGCACCCGTGGTGTCGGGTACGACGTGAAGTACGTGGTGTTCCGGATCAACTCCGAACTCGGGTTGTCGTCGGAATGGCCCGTGATCATCGTCGGGGTCGGCAACCTCGGCCGTGCGCTGTCGAACTACCGGGGCCTGTCGAGCCGTGGGTTTCCCGTCAAGGCGCTCATCGACATCGATCGATCGTTGGTCGGCCTCGAGATCTCCGGCCTCACCGTCCGGCATCTCGACGAACTGTCCGACGTCGTCGACGAGGTCGGTGCCGCGGCCGCGATCATCGCCGTCCCGCCCGACTCCGCTCAGGCGGTCGCCGACGCGCTCGTCGCCGCTGGGATCCGATCGATCCTCGACTTCACGGCGTCGTCGCTCGACCTGCCCGCCCACATCGCGGTCCGTCCGGTCGATCTCGCCACCGAGCTCCAGATCCTGAGCTTCTATCAACAGCGCGGCAGCGCGGTCGGTGACGGCCACGGCATGCCTCTGGAGCACGCATGAGGTCGGCGTCGTTCCGCTCCGTGGTCGTGACGAACCTCACGGGCCCCCGAGTGGTGCGAACCGCCCGATCGTTGAGAGACTGGTCGCCGTCATGAGCATCGTCGCCATCGGCCTGAACCATCGCTCGGCTCCGCTCGAGCTGCTGGAGCGCATGGCGCTGTCTGTCGACGACGCCGTGAAACTCTCGGGCGAGGTCGCCAACGGCGCCTCGATCTCCGAGACCGTGGTGCTCGCCACCTGCAACCGCACCGAGGTGTACGTCTACGCCGAGCGGTTCCACGACGCGTTCGAGGAAGTGCGCCACGCCCTCGGTGTGGTGTCCGGGGTCGACCCGATGGACTTCGACGGCCACCTCTACGTGCACTACGCCGACGAGGCCGTCGATCATGCGTTCCAGGTCGCCGCGGGACTCGACTCCGCCGTCCTCGGGGAACACGAGATCCTCGGCCAGGTCCGGGCGGCATGGGATCGTGCTCGCGTCGGCGGGACGACCGGATCGGCCCTCGATCTGTTGTTCACCCACGTGCTCATCGGCGGAAAGCGTGTGCGCTCCGAGACCGAGATCGGGCGCCGCACCGCGTCGATCTCCCAGGCTGCGGTCGAACTGATCGAAGCCCAGGGTGTGCGGATCGACGGCGCTCGGGTCCTGATGGTCGGCGCTGGCGAGGTGGGTGCCGGGGTCATGGCCGCCCTCGCCCGGCGTGACGAATGCGAGCTCACGCTCGTCAACCGGACCCAGGCGAATGCCGCTCTGCTGGCCGATGATCTGGGCGCCCGGGTCGGTTCGTTCGACGCCCTCGCCGACGAACTGCGTTCGGCTGACATCGTCGTGACCGCGACCGCCGCACCGGGCGCGGTGATCACGCCCGAGCTCGCTGTGGAGGCGGGCCTCGGCCAGCACCCGACCCTGCTGCTCGATCTCGCCGTACCCCGAGACGTCGACCCCGTCGTCGCCGATCTCGACGGTGTGGATCTGCTCGTTCTGGGTGATCTCCAGGCGTTCGCCTCCCGCAACCTCGAGGCACGACACGCCGCAGCTGCCGAAGCCCGAACCGTGCTGTCGACACAGATCGACAAGTACGTCGCCGCAGGTACGGCCCGGGAGGTGGCGCCGCTGATCGCCGCGCTCCACCAGTCCGCCGAGTCGATCCGGGTCGGCGAGCTCGAGCGCCTGTCGAACCGGCTCGGTGCCCTCGACGATCGCCAACGTGAGGCGGTCGAGGCACTCACCGTCGGCATCGTGAAGAAGATGCTGCACGAGCCGACCGTTCGTCTTCGCGATGCGTCGGGTTCCCGGCAAGGCGATCGCCTCGCCCAGGCGCTCCGCGAGCTGTTCGACCTGTCGTGAAGCTCCGGGTGGCCACCCGGCTGAGTCCGCTCGCCCGGTGGCAAGCCGACTTCGTGGCCGATCGACTGCGGGCGATGGACCCCGACCTCGAGGTCGAGCTGGTGGCTCGCACCTCCGAGGGTGATCGGCGCCAGGACGTGCCGATCTCCGAGATCGGCGGCAAGGGTGTCTTCTCCAAGGAGATCCAAGCGCTGGTGCTCGAAGGCGAGGCCGACATCGCCGTGCACTCGGCGAAGGACCTCCAGGCCGTCACACCGCAGGGCCTCGTGCTCGCCGCGGTGACCCCACGCGCCGATGCGCGCGACGCCCTCGTCGGCTCCACGCTCGCCGACCTGCCGTCCGGCGCGGTCGTCGGGACGGGCTCGAACCGTCGCCGGGTCCAGCTCGAGAGCCTGCGGCCGGACCTGCGTGTGGTCGGCATCCGGGGCAACATCGCCACACGCCTCGGACGACTCCAGGGCGACGATCCGCTCGACGCGATCGTGATGGCCGCCGCCGCGCTGGATCGGCTCGAGCTGGATGGCCTCGTCGTCGACCGATTGGAGCCGGACCTCTTCATCCCCCAGGTCGGTCAGGGCGCCCTGGCGATCGAATGCCGAAGCGACGATGCGGCCACGATCGACCGGCTCACCCAGATCGACGACGTCGACAGCCACCGGCTCCTCGACGCCGAGCGGGGGTTCCTGATCCGCCTCGGGGGCGACTGCGATCTGCCGGCCGGCGCCCACGCGGTGCTCGCCGGAGATCGGATCACCATGACGGGAGTGCTCGCGGTCGACGGGAGAGTCGCCCGCCACCGTCTCGGTGGTGAGGACGGCCCGGCGCTCGGGGCGGCCCTCGCCGATCATCTCCGCGCCGAATTGTCGTGACCCTCACGCCGTCGCTCGCAGGGCTCGAGGTCGTGATCGCACGGTCCGAACCGGCGATGGCGACGACGGTCGAGGCATTCGAGGCACGCGGGGCCCGGGTGACGGCGGCCGTGACGGCGACCCACACACCCGCGAGTGACGGCGGCGCGGCCCTCGTCGCCGCCCTGGAGCGGCCGCCCGCCGGTTGGCTCGCCGTCGCGTCGGCGGCCGCCGTCGCCTCGCTGAGCGGGCTCGCCGCCGACCTGCGACCGTGGCGTGTGGCCGTCATCGGGTCCTCGACCGCCGACCGGGCGGCCGCCGCCGGCCTGCGCGTCGAGCTCGTCGCCCGAACCACGACCGGCGCCGGCCTCGTCGAGATGCTCGAGGATCGGACGGTCGATCGTCTCGTCGCTCCGGTCGTCGAGAACGAACCCTCGGCGCTCGCGGGGGCGATCGTCGGATCCGCGCTGGCCGAGCGGTCCGAGATCATCGCCGCCTATCGGTCCGAGCCGAAAGATCTGTCGCGATTCGCCGACCGGATCGCGGACGCCCACCTCGTCGTCGCCTTCGCCCCGTCGGGTGTGCGGCGCCTCGCCGAGGTGGGTCGCCCCCGACACCTCGTCGCGATCGGACCGACCACGGCGGCACCGGCGATCGAGTGGCTCGGATCACCGCGCGTGTCCGTTGCCGAGCGCCACGATCTCGCCGGCGTGCTCGAGCAGGTCGAGCGGTGGTGGGCGGTCGGGAACGACCTAGGGTCCGCATCATGAGCTTCCCGGATCGCCGGCTCCGCCGCCTCCGGCGCACGCCTGCGCTGCGCCGCCTCGTCGCCGAGACCCGTCTCGGTGTCGATGATCTGATCGCCCCGATGTTCGTACGCGAACTCGGCGACGTCCCGCTCCCGATCGCCTCGCTCCCCGGGGTGGTCCAGCACACGCTCGACTCACTCCGAGCCGAGGCCGAACGCCTGGCGACGCTCGGGGTGCCCGCGATCGTCCTGTTCGGGATCCCGGCGACCAAGGACGCCGAGGGCTCGCAGGCCTGGGCCTCCGACGGCATCGTGCAGCGCGCGCTCGGCGCACTGCGCGCCGACCTCGGCGACGACGTCGTCCTGATCGCCGACCTCTGTGTCGACGAGTACACCTCTCACGGCCACTGCGGCATCGTCGGTGCCGACGGCATCGTCGACAACGACGCGACCCTCGAGCTCTATCGACGGGCCGCGGTCGCCCAGGCCGACGCCGGCGCTCACGTCGTGGCTCCGTCGGGGATGATGGACGGGCAGGTGGCCGCGATCCGCGCCGCACTCGACGACGCCGCGCACGCCCACATCCCGATCCTCGCCTACGCGGCCAAGTACGCCAGCGCGTTCTACGGGCCGTTCCGCGACGCCGTCGAGGTCCAGATCGCCGACGGTGGCGATCGCACCACGTACCAGCAGGATCCGAGGAACAGCCGGGAGGCGATGCTCGAGATCGAGCTCGATCTCGCCGAGGGAGCCGACATGATCATGGTGAAGCCGGCGGTCGCCTACCTCGACATCGTCCGCCAGGCCCGGGACGTAACCGACGTGCCGATCGCCGCCTACCACGTGTCCGGCGAGTACGCGATGTTGAAGGCCGCCGCGGCGAACGGGTGGATCGACGGCGACGCGGTCGCCCTCGAGACGCTCACGTCCATCAAGCGTGCCGGTGCCGACATGATCCTGACCTACCTGGCCGGCGAGGTCGCCGAGCTGCTGTCCCGACGCTGAGGAGCGACATCGTGACCGACAACGATCCCATCGCACCGGCCCCGGCGGGTTCTCTGCCCGAGAGCGCCGGCCTGTTCGATCGGGCGAAGCGAGTGTTGCCGGGCGGCGTGAACTCGCCAGTCCGGGCCTTCGGGTCCGTGGGCGGCACGCCCTACTTCGTCGCGAAGGCCGAGGGTGCACACATCTGGGACGAGGACGGCAATCGGTATCTCGACTACGTGCAGTCCTACGGGGCGTCGATCCTCGGTCACGCCGATCCGGCCGTGCTGGCGGCCGTGCATGCCGCCGCCGACCTGGGTACCTCCTACGGGGCGCCGACCCGCAACGAAGTCGAGCTCGCGGAACTCGTGGCAGAGCGGGTGCCCGGCATCGAGATGCTGCGGATGACCTCCTCCGGTACCGAGGCCGCGACCTCCGCGATCCGGCTCGCCCGCGGCGCGACCGGTCGTGACGGCATCGTGAAGTTCGCCGGCAACTACCACGGCCACGTCGATTCGCTCCTCGTCTCCGCCGGGTCGGCTGTCGCCACCGGCCCGGAGTCCTCGGTGGGCGGGGTGCCGGCCTCCGCCGGCGTCACCGAGGGCACGGTCGCGCAGACCCGGGTCGTGGACTACAACACCGTGCCGACGCTCGACGAGTCGATCGCCGTCGTCGCCATCGAACCGATCGCCGCGAACATGGGCGTCGTCGGACCCGAGCCCGGTTTCCTCGAAGCCGTCCGGGCCGAGTGTGACCGGGTCGGAGCCCTGCTGCTGTTCGACGAGGTGATCACGGGCTTCCGGCTGGCCAGCGGTGGTGCCGCGGAGTTCACCGGGGTGCAGCCCGACGTCTGGTGCTTCGGCAAGGTGATCGGTGGTGGCCTTCCCGTCGGGGCGTTCGGCGCGAGCCGGGAGGTCATGTCGTCGGTCTCACCGCTGGGTCCCGTCTTCCACGGTGGCACGTTGTCCGGGAACCCGCTCGCAACGGCTGCCGGCCTGGCGGCGATCCGCCAGCTCGACGCCGCGGCCTACGAACGCTTGAACGGGCTCGCCGCCCGACTGGCCGATGGTCTCGGCGAGGCCATCGGTGGTGCCGGTCTGCCGGTCCAGGCGCTGTCGATCGGGCCGCTCGTCGGGCTGTTCTTCGCCGACGCACCCGTCCGCAACTTCGCCGATGCGACCGCCGCGGCGCAGTCCGGTTGGTTCCCGGGTTTCTTCCACGGGATGCTCGCCGAGGGCATCGCGCTCGCCCCCGGTCCCTACGAGGCGCTCTTCCCGAGCCTGGCCCACACCGATGCCGACATCGACCAGACGGTCGAAGCCGCAGCGCGGGTCGCCGCCCGGTTGGCCGCCCGCTGAGTCGGGCGACCGGGGCCGGTCACCGGCTCAGGGCAGGGTGCCGGTCTTGGTGATGAACTCGGCGGATGCGGCGAACTCGCCAACCATCTCGCCGCGGTCCATACCGGCGGCGAGTCGATCCGACCAGAAGGCGAGACCGGCGGCATCCGGGCTGCGGTCGAGCACGTTGTGGTACACGACGAGCACGAAGGCGTCGTCGGTCAACGAGCCGTAGTTGGCGTCGAACTCGGTGGACTGGGCGAACCCCCGGGCCACGTCGGCCGTCGAACTGCCGGCCGCGAGCTGGCCCGACCAGAAGTCCAGACCGGTCGCATCGGGGAGACGTTTGAAGAAGGCCAGATAGAGACGTGTCGCCGGGCCTTCGAACGGGCTCTGCGCCTGGGCCGTCTCGGTCCGAGCGACGAACTCGGCCGACTCGGCGAAGCCGGACATGACTTCGCCGCGGCTGACGCCGAGGTCGAGCTGGCTGATCCAGAACGCCCGACCCGCCGCGTCGCCCGGGCGGCCGAGCACGTTCTGGTAGACGAGGTCGATGAACTGGGTGTTCGTGAGGGGCCCGTAGGTGGCGGCGAACTCGGCCGAGCCGGCGAACGAGTTCGAGATGTCCGACGCGGGTGAGCCGGCGATGCGCTGGGTTCGCCAGTGGTTCAGGCCGCCCGGGTCGGGATCGCGCTGGAGGTAGGCGTTGTAGAGCCGGGCGATCTCGCCGTCGAGGGGCACGGGGCGGACGTTGTCGCCGAAACCGAGCGGCTGCGACTGGCCCCATGCACCGCTGCCGAGGCTGTTGGTGGCCCGAACCCGGAACTGCCAGATGCCCTCACCCAGACCGCTGAGCTGCATCGAGGTGGCGGAGGTCGAGCCGGCCGACACCCAGGCGCCGCCGTCGAGTGATCGCTGCACCGTGTAGCTGTCGATCGGCGCACTGCCCTCGTTCGGGGTCGACCACGACACCGTGATCGACGAGCCGGAGCCGGATGCGGTCACGATGTCCGGGCGATTCGGCTGGCCCGGCGTGACGATGGTCTGCGAGGCGATCGAGCCGGCGTCGGTGCCGAACATCGGCGTGACGCGCAGTTCGGTGGAGGTGCCGGTCTGGAGGCGGACCAGGGTCGCCGAGTTGGCGGTCGTCGTGCGTGTGCCGACGACCTGGCCGAACTGGCGGGCCTCGACGAGGTAGCTGGACGGCTGTGAGGCCGGTGGTGGAGACCAATGGATCACGACCGTCTCACCGGAGGTGCTGATGCTGTCGATCGACGGCGGGTTGGCGGTGATGTTGACACTCCAGCCGAGATCGGCCATGGCCGCGAGCGTCGGTGCGTCGAGCGTTCGCCCGACCTCGGAAGTGGTGAGGCTCGGTGTCATCAGCGCGCCGGGTGTGCCGGCCGGATACTGCGCCTCGTCGAAGTGGGAGTACGACGAACCCTCCTGCCACAGGCCGGGGGCGTAGATCTCGTAGCGGTCGCCGGACGAGGTCTCGAAGTGCAGGTTCCCTGCGGTCAGGTAGGCGCTCGGGTTGGCGAGCGACAGCAAGGGGGAGTTGGCGTGCTCGACGTGCTCGTCGTAGACGAAGACCTCGGCGTTGCTGATCGAGCCGTTCTCCGCCGCGCCCAGGAAGCCCAGGCCATGCCCGACCTCGTGGAGCATGACCGTCTCGAGATCCAGTTGGCCGAAGCCCGGGCTGCCGTTCCCGGTGTACCAGGTGCCGCCGTAGAGATCGGCGTTCAGGTGGACCTCGACTTCGGGCAGTGAGCCGTTGGCGTCGTAACCGAGGAACTGGTTGACGAGGCCCATCGGGTAATACGACGCGGTCGGCAGCGCCTGGACGTGCCCGTATGCGTCCAGCAGTGCGTTGTCGACCATGCCGTTGGGTCCGGCATAGCCCAGCAGTCCGTTGTTGTTGAACGCGTGCCAGTACACCCGGATGTCGATCGCGTTGTTCGTGTCGATGCCCTGGCTCCAGGTGGCGACGGCGTCTTCGATCGCGGCTCGGGCGTCGGCGGGCGGCACGGTCGAGCCGTAGCTGACGTTGATGCCGGCCGAGCCGGCGGCGGCGACGGGGCCCACGCCCAGGGAGGCGTTCACGTCGGCACGGAGATGCGCGACGTCGGTGAGATGGTCGACCTCGGCTCGCACGGCGGAGGTGATGGCGGCGCCGGTCGTCTCGATGACGAACGTCGGCTCGCTCGGCAACGCCTGGGCCATCACGACCGACTCGTCGGCAGCGGCCACCGTGCCGACGCCGAGGGCCGGCACGGCCAGGCCGGCGACGGCCAGGGTCAGTAGTCGGAGTCGTCGGAGGGTGAGGGCGTCGCGCACGTCCGGTGCATCGGCAAACCGTTCCCGTCGCTTGAGGCGTGGCCGCTCGCGTCGTCAGGGATAGGGGATCTCGCAGGCGATCCCGTCGCCGTCCGGATCCAATCCGGCGACGTCGCCGTCGTCGTCGAAGTGGTCGAACCAGCGTTGCGCCTCCGCCGCCGAACCGAAGTCGACGCAGTTCACCGCATCGCCGGGGGCGATCACCGCCGCCGTCGGGGACCACGGGTACCGGAGCTTGAACTCGGCATTCGCCACGATCCAACGGACCACGCCGTCCTGCGAGAGCCCGCGGTCCATCTCTCCGAGCCAGTAGTCGAAGCCCTCCTGATCGGGTACCCGATCGAGCATGTTGAAATAGAGGAGGGTGAGGAAGTCCGAGTTGGTCAGGGTCCCGTAGCGGGCGATGAACTCGGTCGACTGCGCGAATCCGTAGGCGAGGTCGTCCAGACTCGCCCCCGACCTGGTCTGCGAGATCCAGTACACGGCACCCGGGGCGTCGGGATCCCGGTCGAGGAACGCCTGGTACAGCCGCAGCGTGTCCGCGTCCACCGGGCTGTAGTCCCAGGCGCCGAGGATCTGCGCCAGCGTCTGGCTGGACGCGACCGATCCTGCGAGCGTCGATGACTCGAGCCGCCATCCCATGTCGGCCAGGATCGAGCGCAACGGGCCGTCGATCGCGCGGTTCATCTGTCCGGCATCGCCCGCCGGGGTCATCAGACTGCCCTCGGTGCCGAACGGGAAGCTGTCCTGGTCGAGGTGCGAGTAGGACGATCCCTGCTGCCACAGCGGTGGCGCGAACATCTCGAATCGCTCACCGCCCCGGAGCTGGAAGAACAGCGATCCACCCGTGAGGTAGCGACTGGGGTCGACCAACTGGGCCAGGGGGGTCTGATCGTGGTGGACGTGCTCGTCGTAGACCCAGAATCCGTCAGCGGCGTAGGTGGCGTTGTCGGCGCCACCGTAGAAGCCCAGACCGTGCAGCAGTTCATGCAGGACGACGGTCTCGATGTCGACCCGATCGCTCGGTGGTGCGGTCGGATCCGTGTGCCACCGCCAGCCGTAGAGGTCGGAGTTCAGGGTCACGAAGATCTCGGGCCCGTCGCCGTTGGCGTCGGCACCCAGGTACTGGTTGATCAGACCGATCGGGTAGACGCTCGAGGTGGGGAGCACCTCGGGCAGGCCGACCGATCGGAGGGTCTGCACCGTCGGGTCCGAGGAGTGATTCGCCGCGGCCGAGACCGGTCCGGCGAATCCCCACAGGCGGTTGTTGTTCTGGGGCTCCCAGTAGAACCGCACGTCGAGGGCGACGTCGGTGACGAGCGTCGCGTTGACCGTCGCGATCGCCCGATCGATCGCCGAGCGGACATCGGCAGGGGGTGTGGCCTCGGGGGCGTAGCTCGCGAACACGTCCCGCCCGGTGCTCGCCGCGACACGTCCGGGCAGCAGATCGGCCCGATCGAGTGCCATCGCCCGGTCGAACGTCGCTCGGGCGGCCTCTCGCTCGACGGTCGTGGGCGCACCGTCTTCGGTGTCGACCACCAGCCGGGGAGCGTCCTCGAGCGGGCGCGGGGTCGGTTGTTCCTGGGTGGCGGCCACCGGAGCGGCCACGATCACGCTGGTGAGCGCGCAGGCCACGGCGACACCCACCCGCACTCGACGAGGGCGGTCGATGGGGGCGGGGCGTGCCATGCCATCGACCGTAGGCCACGCCGACCGGATCGTGGGGCCGGCCTGCGGACGCGACACGGCCCCGCCGGATCGGCGGGGCCGTGTCGACGATGGTCGTGTGCTGCGGCCGGTCAGCCGGCGGCGACTTCTTCCTCGCCACCGTGCCCGTGGGGCCCGGGGCAGATGAAGTCGCCGACCTTGAAGTCCTCGGCGGATGCCGTGGCCTCCGGCGTGTAGGTCGGGTCGGCGCAGGCGAGCAGGTCGTCGAGGTGGTCGCCGACGAGGGCATCGTTCGAGTGCGCCTCGAGCTCCTCGATCCAGGCCTGATAGGCCTCGGAGCTCGTGTCCTCACCGGCCAGGGTGACTCGCTCGTGCAGCACGATGAGTTCGAGATCGTGCACGGTCAGGTTGGGGTGGGCCGGCATGCCGCCACCTCGGGCGCCGGAGACGCGCACGCCACCGTCGCGGGCCGGGTCGCCGTAGGCGAGGCCATCGATGGCATTCGACCCGCGGGCGATGTGGACGATCATGTCGATCGGCTCCGGGAAGGTGGCCACGACCTCGTTGTCGCTGAGCTTGTAGCCGACACCGCCGGCGCCGCCGGCGCCATGGCAGCCGGCACAGCCGACCTCGGCGTAGAGCACGGCGGCCTCGCCGAAGATGGTCTCGCCCTCGGGCGGGGCCTGCATCGTCCCGGCGTAGAACATCGCCCAGATCGGCACGGTCGCCACGAGCAGCATGGCGAACACCGGCATCCGCTTCCGTTCCTTGGCCGCCGTCACGTAGTGCGGCTCGGGAGCGGGCGGCTCGGGCTCGGGGTCCACGATCGCCGGGACCTTGTCCAGCGGCGACGGCTTCGGAGCCGGAGCGGCCGCTGCGGCCACGGGTGCGTTGGACCCACCGTCACCGCCACCGGCACCGCCGGCGTCGGCTGCGTCGTCCCCACCGAGGCCGAGTGCCTGCTTGCGGTCCTTGCTCCTCTTGAGGAGATGTTCGGGAATCTCGGTCACGTGGTCCTCCGACGGACTGCCGCCCCGGACCGGGCGCGACTGAAGCGGTGTTTCCGATGGGCAATCGTAGGCGGTCGGTCGGCAAACCGGCCAGACCGCGGTGTCCCATCGGCGACATCTTCCCGCGATGGAGCAGGCGCGGTCCCTTCCGGACTGCGGCCGACCGCCGACGACCCGGGATCTGCCTGCCGCTCCATGAGTGGATCGCGCGGCCGACGGTGGTTGCATGCGTCTTCGTTTGGTAGACACCCCGTACGGAAGCGGCGACGGTCGCGTCCGTCCTCGGGTTTGCTCCCCGGAGTTCCGCGCCAGATACACTTTGTGCACCGATTCACAAACGGAGGACCGATGGTCGCCCTGATCGTGTCGATACTGCTGACCGTGGCCATGACCGCAGCGATCCCGTGGTACGGCAACCGTCGCCCGGTGGGCACACCCTTCACCTGGGGCGAGGCCATGGTCGGCTCGGTGTACGTCTTCTTGTTGATGTACTTCGCCTACGGCATCGTGCCCCACCAGTGGCTCACCCTCGCGGAGAACGAGTGGAGCTGGCGTGCGGACCGCATCGTCTACGGCGTCGGCGACTTCATGCGTCCCAAGGCCGAGGGCGGATGGCTCCCGCTGACCATCACCTACCGGACCCTCTCCGACTCGATCGCCTCGCTCTTCTACGTCGTCTTCATCGGCGGCCACGTCGCCATGTGGCGGATCTGGCAGACCCGCAACCAGAAGAAGGCCGGCACCGACGTCGTCACGTCGACCTACGGCCGCCCGTTGGTCAAGCAGGGCTGATCCGATGACCGTCACCGATGCCAACCCGCCACTCCCGGAATTCCGCGACGACTACGTGCTCGTCGAGGTCGATGCCGACTACCTCGCCAAGGCCGTCAAGCCGAAGCAGTTCATCCACATCGATCAGTCCGAGTGCATCGCGTGTGAGGGTTGCGTCGACATCTGCCCGTGGAAGTGCATCCACATGCAGCCGACCGAGGCCATCTCGGAGTCGTACGGAATCGCCAAGCCCGGCGACGATCCCTCCGATGCCTTCGTCTTCACCATCGACGACGACGTGTGCACCCGCTGTGCACTCTGCGTCGATCGTTGCCCCACCGGTGTGATCATCCTCGGCAAGGTCGGCGACGCGTCGGCCACCGGTGACCATCACCAGCGAACCAACACCCACGGTTACGGCTACGGCATGCGCCTCGGCTGAACTGCACCGTCAACGAATCGTTCCCCACGACACGCGAGAGACACTCCAAGATGGCAAAGTCGATCCAAGACAAGCCGACGATCGCCGAGCGGTTGCAGACCGCGTCGACCCAGACCGTCGACAACCTCCAGGGCTCCCAGTTCTGGAACTCGGTGTTCCGTCCCGGTTCGGTGTTCCGCAAGGGCTACACCGACAGCCCGCGAAACCGTTCCTACGTGATCATGAACTCGGTGCTGTACCACCTGCACCCGGTGAAGGTGAAGCGCCACGCGGTCAAGGTCAGCTACACGCTGTGCCTGGGCGGCCTGTCGTTCTTCATCTTCATCCTGCTGACGGTCACCGGCATCTTCCTGATGTTCTTCTACCGGCCGACCGCCGCAGCGGCATGGGACGACATCCAGTCGCTGCAGACCGCCGTCACCTTCGGTCTGCTCGTGCGGAACATGCACCGATGGGCCGCCCATCTGATGGTGCTCTCGGTGTTCCTGCACATGGCCCGCGTCTTCTACCACGGTGCCTACAAGGCGCCGCGAGAGTTCAACTGGGTCATCGGTGTGATCCTGCTGAAGCTCACGCTCCTGCTCTCCTTCACCGGCTACCTGCTTCCGTGGGATCAGCTCGCTCTCTGGGCCGTGACGGTGGGGACCAACATGATGGGCTTCACGCCGGTGCTCGGTGATCAGGTGAAGTTCGTCCTCCTCGGCGGTGCCGTGATCGGGACCGACACCTTGCTGCGTTGGTACGTGCTCCACGTGCTGATGCTCCCCTTCGTCATCGTCATCTTCATGGCCATCCACTTCTGGCGAGTCCGGAAGGACGGCGGCATCTCGGGTCCGCTCTGAGCGACCTCCCGACGCCGACCCGACGACCGCGAAAGAGAACCCCATGACCGAGATCCCCGAACACCTCCGCAAGCGAGCCGAAGAGGCCCGGAAGAAGGCCGAAGCCGCGAAGGGCGACGCCGGCGCGGCCGCCGATGCCCCGGCCGAGTCGGCTGCATCCTCCGAGGCCGCCTCGAAGATCCCCGCGCACCTGCTCGAGCGGTCGAAGTCGGCCAAGCAGAAGCAGGCGGCCGGAGCCGCCGTGGCACCGGCCGACAGCGGCGCCGGTGTCGCCGTGGCCGCGGCGACCGCCACGGCCCAGGCGCCGGCCATGACCGGTCCCGCCGGACACACCCAGCGTCTCCTGACGGTCGTGAAGTCCGGGTCGATCCAGGACATCAAGATGAAGCCGCAGGACAAGGTCCACGTCTGGCCGCACCTGATCATCATCGAGTTCGGCGCCGCGCTCTTCGTCACGGCGTTCACGATCTTCTTCTCCATCTGGGTGAACGCCCCACTTCTGGAGCTCGCCAACGTCAACCAGACGCCGAATCCCTCCAAGGCACCGTGGTACTTCCTCGGTCTGCAGGAGCTGCTGACGATGTTCCACCCGATGGTCGCCGGTGTGACCATTCCGGGCATCGGGCTCGTGGCGTTGGGCCTCTCGCCTTACATCGATCGAAATCCCTCCAACCGACCGGAAGATCGGAAGTTCGCGGTGAGTCTCTTCACCGTGCACATGATGTTCTGGGCCGTGCTCACGATGATCGGGTCGTTCTTCCGGGGACCTGGCTTCCTCTTCATCTTCCCGTGGGCCGAAGGCCTCTTCTTCGAGCTGTAAAGGATTCACGACATGGAGATCCTCATCATCGGCGGTGTGATCATCGCCCTCCTGGCCGTCGTCGCCATCGGCGTCACGCTGCGCCAGTCCGACACCGAGGGTGCGATCGGACAACTCTCGTCCGAGACCATCCGCAAGGACCGTCCGGTCGACCTCGACGAGGTCGCCGAGGACGCCGAACCGGCGATGACCGGTGCCGCGGTCGAAGCCGCGGCCCGCACCGCCCATCGCGGTGAGCTGGTGGCCGCGTCGGCCGCCCCGCCGGTCGCCTACGTCCCGCCCGACCCCGAGACGCTCGGCGTCACCCGTCGGCAGTTCCTGAACCGGGGCATCATCACGATGTTCGGCCTCGGCCTGTCGGGATTCGGTGCCGCCGTGATCGGCTTCCTCTGGCCGTCGGGCTCGAGTGGCTTCGGCTCGAAGATCAACGTCGGCAAGATCGCCGACATCCAGACCTCGATCGAGGCTGGCAACGGCTTCTTCTACGTGCCCGAGGGCCGGATGTGGGTCACCGAGTATCCGACGTCGGCGGTCGAGAAGGCGCGCACGCAGTACAGCTTCTTCCCGCAGGTCCAGGGTGGTCTGGAGGCCGGCGTCACGGCGCTGTTCCAGACCTGCCCGCACCTCGGTTGCCGAGTGCCCGAATGCCAGACGTCGCAGTGGTTCGAATGCCCCTGCCACGGCTCGCAGTACAACCGGGTCGGCGAGAAGAAGGGTGGTCCCGCCCCACGTGGCATGGACCGCTTCCCCATGAGCGTCAACGCGGCCGGTGATCTGATCGTCGACACGGGTAGCGTGATTCAGGGGCCCCCGATCGGGGTCAACACCACCGGCCAGGAGGCCGAGGGTCCGAACTGCCTCAGCGGGGGTGAAGGTCACTGATGACCGAAGCAGCGTTTCGCTCCATCGGCCTCGTCGTCGGAGCGCTGGTACTCCTCACCTTCCTGGTCCTCTGGATCCGGAACGTCCGCGACTCACGTGCGGAGCTCGGCTCCGAGATCGAGCTCGCGCCGAACAAGAAGCCCTACCTCTCCGATGCGGAGCTCGAAGGGCCCAAGCTGGACCGATCCCTGTCGTTCGCCCTCGTGGTGCTCGGCCTGTGCTCGCTGTCGCTGCCCTTCTACTGGCTGGCTGAGCCCGGTCGGCAGGACGGAGCCATCGAGAACTGGGACGCGACGCATCATCGTCGCGGCGAGAACCTCTACACCAACGGTGCCCAGTGCGTGAACTGTCACGCTGCGGGCGGTGTGGGCGGTGTCGCGTCGTACGTCTTCCAGGACGCCGACGGTCAGTTCATCGCCAACGCCCAGTGGAAGGCGCCGGCGCTCAACAACGTGCTGCTGCGGTACTCCGAGGCCGAGGTCGAGTACATCCTCAACTTCGGTCGGCCCGGTTCGCCGATGGCCGCCTGGGGCACGCCCGGTGGTGGCCCGCTCACCACGCAGCAGGTCGACTCCGACCTCATGACCTACATCCGCGACTTCCAGGTCCAGTCGCTCGATCCGATCGACATCCAGTCGGCCGGTGACGAGGCCGATCCGAACGACGCCGAGTCGATCGCCGCCCAGGCCGAAGCCGACGAGATCGAAGCCGCGATCCGCGCCGAGGTCGAGCGTTCCCTCGCCGCCGGGGAGTTCGAGACCGAGGGCGAGGCCGTGTTCAACATGGGTCTCTACTCTGGCTACGCCGCCGGCGCCTACAGCTGCGCCCGGTGCCACACCGCCGGTTGGTCTCTCGGGGCCGACGTCATGGAGCAGGTCGGCGTCGACGTGCTCGGTGAAGGTGTCGCGGGTTGCGCGGGTGGCAACCCGTCCGGCATCGGCTTCTCGATCTGTGACGGCGCCGTGTTCAACCACTTCCCGGACGACACCTGGCTGATGCCCGACGGTTCATGGCCGGGCGAGGAGATGCGAGGCATCGGACCGAACGGCGAAGCCGGCGTGCTCGCTCTCGACAACACCCTCATCCTGCTGGACGACAAGGGCATCCCGGTCGACGCGACCGGCGAGGCCTACATCATCACCGGAGACGGTGATCTGGCCGACTGTGGCTTCGTGTCGGCGCTCTGGGCCGATGACAACGGCAACGTCTACCCATACGACCCGGCGACCCGCCTCGTCGTGGACGACTCGGCCAACGGCTTCGTCGAGGTGCCCGAGTTCACGGCTCCTGCCGACGCGGCCGGCGTGATCGAGTTCGCCGACGGCCGGATCGGTACCGGGTGTGAGGTCATCGAGATGCCGCCGCGGACCAGCCAGGCCATGTACGAGTTCGTCTACAACGGCGCCGAGGCCGGCCGTGGCTACGGCCGTGGCGGCCAATCCGGCCAGGGCATGATGCCAGGCTTCGGCTCCACCCTCCCGCCTGACTACATTCAGGCCGCCGTCGATTACGTCCGAGGCTTGTGATGTTGCTGCTCGCCCAGATCTCCGAAGGCATCGCCTTCGATCCGTTCCTCCGAGGGTTCCTCAGTGTGCTCGTCGGCGTGATCGTCCTCATCGGCGGCACCTATCTGCTCGTCGCCACGAACACCGGCACCCGATCGGGCTTCCTCATCTCCATGGCTGCGCTCTTCGGCTGGTTCATGCTGATGGGTGTGGTGTGGGTGATCTACGCCATCGGCTGGGTCGGCGAAGCCCAGACCTGGGAACTCGTCGAGATCAACCGGGGTGACCTGACCGTCGCCGAGGAAGAAGCCGTCGACGGTCTCGTCGGGGTCGATCTCGCCAGCCAGGCCACCTCGTCCGATCCGGACGAGGCACAGATGCAGGCGCTCGAGTTCGCCGAGACCCAGGACCTCGACGGTTGGGCCTACCTGACCTCGTCGGATTCGATCCGTGGTGAGGCCACCTCGTCGGCCGACGCGTACCTGGTGGAGAACGAGATCTTCGGATCGACGGCCGAGTACGTGCCGACGCAGTTCGGTGCGTTCACGTGGGGCGGCAAACCCTCTGCTGCCGACGATGACGGCATCTTCACCCGGGCCGGCATCAAGATCCGCAACGTGCTCCAGTTCTGGAGCCCCCGCGAGCTCGTGGCCGTCCAGGTCCAGGGCATCGTCGAGCAGCCCACCGAGCCCGGCCAGGCACCGCCCGTCGCCACGGCCGACGCCGACAAGCCGGTGGTCACCGTCGTGATGGAACGTGACCGGGGTGGCCCGATCCCGTGGCTGGTCGGTGGCGCTCGCTTCACGCCGATGATGTTCACGATCTTCTCGACGCTGATCTTCGCCGTGCTCTGCTGGGCGCTGCACACCCGCGACAAGCGCGAAGCCGAGATCCTCGCCGCAGCCGCGGCCTGACCCAGGGAGCGACCGCCTCATGTCCCAGTACCTTCCGGCGCTCGCCCTTCTGATTCTCGCAGCACTGTTCGCGGCGTTGAGCTTCGTCGGTTCGCGACTCCTGGCGCCGCGGAATCCGACGGTCCCGAAGGAAGCTCCGTACGAGTGCGGCATCATCCCCGGCCGGGAACCGCCGCAGCGCTTCCCGGTGCGCTTCTACCTCGTGGCGATGATCTTCATCGTGTTCGACATCGAGATCATCTTCCTCTATCCCTACGTGCTCGTGTACCGGGAGCTCGCGCTCGCCGGTCTGGTCGCCATCGCGATCTTCGCGGCGCTCGTGTTCGAGTCGTTCGTCTATCTCATCTCGAAGGGCGCACTCGACTGGGGTCCGCCGTCGACGGCCCGCCAGATCGATCCCTCGCTCGTCTCGGCCGAACGAACCGCTTCGACCACGATCCGCAAGGTCGGCCTCGAAGGCCGCCTGCCCCACAACGAGGTCGCTGCCTGATGGGTTTCGCCGATGTCTCCGACAAGGGCCTGGCTGGCCTCGAGCACAACGTGCTCACCGGTCAGCTCGAGAAGCTCGTCAACTGGAGCCGTGCTCGTTCGTCGTGGCCGGCCACGTTCGGCCTGGCCTGCTGCGCCATCGAGATGATGGCCACCGGTGGCTCGCACTACGACCTCGCCCGGTACGGCATGGAAGTCTTCCGGGCCTCCCCACGCCAGGCCGATGTGATGATCGTCGCCGGTCGGGTGAGTCAGAAGATGGCGCCGGTGCTCCGCCAGATCTATGACCAGATGATGGAACCCAAGTGGGTCATCTCGATGGGCGTCTGCGCGTCGTCCGGCGGCATGTTCAACAACTACGCGATCGTGCAGGGTGTCGATCAGATCGTCCCCGTCGACGTCTACGCCCCCGGCTGCCCGCCCGGCCCCGAGACACTGCTGCACGCGATCAACACGCTGCACCACTCGATCGAGACCGGTGAACTCCTCAGCCGACGCAACGCCAACGGCGGTGGGGCCGGCATCACCGTCGAGCAGCGGGACGGTCAGGGAGAACCCAAGCTGATCACCCTGGGTGCACGCTGATGAGCTCGCTCGACGGTGTCCCGACGATCATGTCGGGCGACACCACGCTGATCTTCCCGGCCGCGGAGGACTGGTATGCCACCGCCGAAGCGCTCTTCGCCGACGGCTGGAACGTCTGTGTGGACATCACCGCGGTCGACTATTCGGCGTACGGCGCACCCCGGAACCTGCCCGAGGATGTGCAGCCGGAACGATTCGAGGTCGTCGCCAACTTCCTCTCGCACGAACGGCGGGCCCGCCTCCGAGCCCGCACGCAGGTGTCGGGCGACGCGCCGACGATCGAGTCGCTCGTGATGATCTACCCCGGGGTCGACACCCTCGAGCGGGAGATCTTCGACATGTTCGGCATCACCTTCACGGGCCATCCGGATCTCTCCCGGATTCTCATGCCCGAGGACTGGGTGGGCCATCCGCTTCGCAAGGACGCCGCTGTGGGATCGATTCCCGTGCAGTTCAAGGCGCCGTCCACCGCTCAACGCTGATCCCTCCAGGGAGCACCTTCCATGACCGTGACCGAGCCTGCCTCCGCGCCCGAAACCGACGGAGCCACCGAGACCGCCGCCTCCGTTCCGCAGTACGAGCGTCTCCCGCGTCGCCACAGCGTGCTTCGTATGTCCGAGGTGCAGGCGGCGGAGCTGTCCGACGCCCCGCTCGACGGCGAGAACGACCAGACGATGCTCATGAACATGGGCCCGTCGCACCCCTCCACGCATGGCGTGCTCCGGCTCATGCTGGAACTCGACGGCGAGACCGTCGTCAGATCGAAGCCCGTCGTCGGCTACCTCCACACCGGTATGGAGAAGACGGCCGAGCACCTCACCTATCTCCAGGGGCCCACCAACGTCACGCGTATGGACTACGCGGCGCCGTTGTTCAACGAACTCGTCTTCTCCCTCGCGGTGGAGGACCTGATCGGTCTCGAGGTTCCCGAGCGTGCGACCTGGATCCGGATGCTCATGTGCGAGCTCAACCGGATCGCATCGCATCTGCTCTTCATGGCGACCAACGGCATGGATCTCGGCGCCGTGTCGATGATGATCTACGGATGGCGTGAGCGCGAAGAGGTCCTCCGGTTCTTCGAGAAGGTCACCGGCCTCCGGATGAACCACAACTACATCCGTCCAGGCGGTGTGGCCGCCGATCTCCCCGATGGCTGGCGCGACGATGTGCTGGGCCTGCTCGAGATGCTCCCGCCCCGCCTCGAGGAGTACGACATCCTCATGACCGGTCAGCCGATCTGGCGTGAGCGGCTCCAGGGTGTCGGCGTGTTCACCGCCGCCGAAGCCAACGCGCTGTCGGCCACCGGTCCCGTGCTCCGCTCGACCGGCGTGGCTTGGGATCTCCGCCGGGATCAGCCCTATCTCGCGTATGAGGACGTCGAGTTCGACGTCGTGGTGGGCACCTACGGCGATGCCTTCGATCGGTACGCGATCCGACTCAACGAGATCCGCGAGTCGATGCGCATCGTGCACCAGATTCTCGACAAGATGCCGTCCGGCGACTACCGGTCGGCCGACGCCAAGGTGACCCCGCCGCCACGTGCCCGCATCGACGAGTCGATGGAAGCACTCATCCATCACTTCAAGATCTTCACCGAGGGCTTCAAGGTCCCCGAGGGGGAGACGTACGTGGCCGTGGAGAGCCCCCGGGGCGAGCTCGGCTGCTACATCGTCTCCGACGGTGGCCCGAAGCCGTACCGCATGCACATCCGGGGGCCGTCGTTCGTGAACCTGCAGTCCCTGCCGCACATGATGGCGGGCGGCATGATCGCCGACGCCGTCGCCGTCATCTCCAGTGTCGACCCGATCATGGGTGAGGTGGACCGATGAGCCGTCTGAACGCGGCCAACGTCACGTTGGCCAACGAGATCATCTCGCACTACCCGAAGAAGAAGTCCGCGTTGATCCCGCTGCTGCACCTCGCCCAGGAGCAGGACGGCTATGTCGCCGACGACGCGATGGAACACATCGCGGAGCTCGTCGAGGTCACGCCGGCGGAGGTGCTCGGCACCTGCTCGTTCTACGAGATGTTCAAGCGGCACCCCGTGGGCACCTACATGATCAACGTCTGCACGAACATCTCGTGTCAGCTCCTGGGCGGCGAGGAGCTCCTGCACCACGCAGAGCAGACGCTCGGCATCCGGCCCGGTGGCACGACCGATGACGGGATGTTCACCCTCGAAGACGTCGAGTGCATCGCCGCCTGCACCGAGGCGCCGTGCCTCCAGGTCAACTACCGCCACGAGTACCGCCTCTCGACCGACGACTTCGACCGCCTCGTCGCCGATCTCCGGTCGGGCAAGCGCAGCGACATCCCGGCCCACGGCACCCTCGGGACCGTGCGCCAGCACATCCCGGCCGACCGCCGGGCCGGTATCAAGCATCCCGATGACGAGGGCACCCCCGCCTGGTTCGCCTCCCGTCAGCCGGCCGAGAGCTGAGGGCACGATGAGCAGCCACACCAACGACGGTCACACCAACGACTATGTCCCCCACGCTCCGGGGTATGTCGACAACGAGGGTCCCAAGGTCGTCACCAGCCGGTTCACCTACGAGGACTCGTTCACACTCGAACGTTCCCTCGCCACCGGTGGGTACGACGGTCTGAAGGCCGCCCTCGCCAAGTCGCCCGCCGAGGTCGCCCAGGAGGTCAAGGACGCCGTCGTCCTCGGCCGTGGTGGTGCCGGCTTCCCCGCCGGCGTGAAGTGGGGCTTCATGCCCCAGATCTGGCCCCGCTACCTCGTCGTGAACGGCGACGAGTCGGAGCCGGGCACCTACAAAGACCGCCTCCTGATGGAGCGCGATCCGCATCAGCTCATCGAGGGGTGCATGATCGCGTGCTACGCCCTGGGCCTGAACCAGTGCTTCCTCTACGTGCGTGGTGAGATGCCGCTGGCTCACGAGCGGATCGCGACCGCCCTCAACGAGGCCTACGCCGCCGGTTACGTCGGCAAGAACGTCATGGACACCGACGTGTCCATCGACATCGTCCTCCACTGGGGCGCCGGCGCCTACATCGTCGGCGAGGAGACCGCCCTCATCGAGTCGCTCGAGGGCAACCGGGGCCAGCCCCGCCTCAAGCCGCCGTACTTCCCCGCCGCCAAGGGCCTCTACTACCAGCCGACGATCGTCAACAACGTCGAGACGCTGGCCAACCTGCCCTGGCTCATGGTCAACGGCGCCGAGGCGTACAAGACCATGGGGTCCGAGGCCTCGCCCGGCACCCGCATGCTCGCGGTGTCCGGCCACGTGAAGCGCCCGGGTGTCTACGAAGTCGAACAGGGCGTCGTGACGTTCCGCGAGCTGTTCTACGACGACAACTACTGCGGCGGCATCCGGGACGACAACGATCTGAAGATGTTCATCCCCGGTGGTGGCTCCGCTCCCTGGTTCTTCGAGGACCAACTCGACATCCCGATGGAGGGCCGCACCGTCGGCGCCGCCGGCTCGATGCTCGGCTCGGGTGCCCTCGTGGTCATGGACGAGACCACCGACGCTGTGAAGGCGGCGCTGCGGGTCGTCCGGTTCTTCGCCCGGGAGTCCTGCGGGAAATGCACGCCGTGCCGAGAGGGCACGAGCTGGGAGGAGAAGGTCCTCCAGCGCATCCTGGACGGCCACGGCCGCCCGGAGGACATCGACCTCCTGCTCGAGATCGGCACCAACATCTCTCCCGGGACCTATCCGGTCGCCTCCTTCGGCGACGCCGGCCTCGACGCCGTGCCGTTCCCGCCGAAGCAGACCACCATCTGTCCGCTCGGACCGTCCTCGGTGGCGCCGATCACCTCGGCGATCCGTCGATTCCGCGACGAGTTCGAGGCGAAGATCGACGCATCGGCCGACGGTGGCGTTGCCGCCGTCGACGCCGAGTCCGAACCCGTCGTCGCCGCTGCCGGAGGCCACTGATGACCGCCACCGAGAACGCCCCCGCCACCACCGGTGTGCCGTTCACGCTGAACGGCGTCGAGCTGGAGGCGAAGCAGGGGGAGAACCTGCTCGACGCCTGCGACCGACTCGGCGTGCACATTCCCCGCTTCTGCTACCACCCGCGGATGACGCCGGTCGGCATGTGCCGCATGTGTCTGGTCGAGATCGACACCGGTCGCGGCCCGGCACTGCAGCCCGGCTGCATGATGACCGTCAGCCCGAACATGGTGGTCAACACCGAGTCCGAAGCGACCGTCAAGGCCCAGGACGGGGTGCTCGAGCTGCTGCTCATCAACCACCCGCTCGACTGCCCGGTCTGCGACAAGGGCGGCGAGTGCCCCCTGCAGGACAACGCCTTCGCCTACGGCCCCGGTGAGAGCCGGTTCGTCGAGGAGAAGCGCCACTACGAGAAGCCCATCCCGATCTCCGATCTCGTCTTCCTCGACCGGGAGCGTTGCATCCTCTGTGATCGCTGCACCCGGTTCGCCGACGAGGTCGCCGGTGATCCGCTGATCCACTTCGTCGACCGAGGGGCGCAGACCCAGGTCAACACGTTCCCGGATCATCCCTTCTCCTCGTACTTCTCGGGCAACACCGTGCAGATCTGTCCGGTGGGCGCACTCACGGCGAAGCCGTACCGCTTCAAGGCCCGTCCGTGGGACCTCACCGGGGTCGAGTCGACGGCAGCGGTCGATGCCACCGGCGCCCGGGTCGCCATCCAGTCGTCGCAGAACCGGCTCGTCCGGGTGCTCGGTGTGGATTCCGACGCCGTGAACTGGGGTTGGTTGTCCGACAAGGAGCGCTTCATCCACGAAGCGACCGACGCCGAGGACCGTCTCACCGATCCGCTCACCCGTGACGATGCGGGCGAGTTCGTGGTCCGTCGCTGGACCGACGCGACCAAGATCGCCGCCGAGGCGCTCCAGGGCCCGGCCGAGCGCATCGGCGTCATCGGTGGCGCCCGCCTGCCCCTCGAGGCGCAGTTCCTCTGGGCCCGTCTCACCGACGAGCTCGGTATCACGAGCCGCGATGCCCAGCTCGGCGACGGGCTCGATCCGGCGATCCTGTCGGGTGCACCGCGTGCCACGATCGACCGGGCCTGCACTCCCGGCGGCACCGTGGTGCTGCTGGGTGCCGACCCGAAGGAAGAGCTGCCGTCGCTGTTCCTCCGTCTCCGCCACGCGGTGGCCGAAGACGGCGTGAAGCTGATCGAGCTGACGCCACGTGCCTCGAGTCTGTCGAGCTACGCCAAGGCTCGCTTGTATGCCGCGCC
Organism: Acidimicrobiales bacterium; assembly: GCA_020629695.1. Lineage (GTDB taxonomy): Bacteria > Actinomycetota > Acidimicrobiia > Acidimicrobiales > SZUA-35 > JAHDBV01. The sequence goes on from JAHDCV010000010.1 coordinate 44,934, forward strand.
GGGCGCCGCCGCCGAGGTCGCCGCCGCCATCAGCACCGACGCCTCCGCCTCCGTCGGCGGCGTCGACGCACAGGAGCTGGCCAAGGCCGCCGAGCTGCTCGGGGCCGACGGTCCGGTCACGGTGCTCGTCGGACGGGCGAACCTCGCCGAGACCGCCGATCTGACGGCCGCCGCGCTGGTCGCCCTCCACGACGTCGCACCAGATCTCGCCGTGCTGTCGGGGCTCCGCCGAGGCAACATCCACGGCGCCATCGAGATGGGTCTCGTGCCCGGGTCCGCCGAGGGCGGGGACGGTGCGGCCGGCAAGTCGACCGAGGCGATGCTCGCCGCGGCCGCCGCCGGCGAGATCGACACCCTCGTGTTGCTCGGCGCCGACCCGATGGCCGACGTGCCGAATCGGGAGCTGGTCGAATCCGCCTTCGCCGCCGTGGCGACGGTGGTTTCCATCGACACGTTCAACACCGCCTCCACGGCTCGGGCCGACATCGTGCTGCCCGCCGCCGCGTGGGGTGAGGTCGATGGCACCTTCTGCAACCTGGAGGGTCGCCTCAGCCCACTCTCGGCGAAGGTCACCTCGCCCGGCCAAGCCCGTGCCGACTGGATCATCGCGGCCGAGCTCGCCCTCGCCACCGGCCACGATCTCGGGGTCGGTTCGCTCGGCGAGGTCCGGTCCGCCATGGTCGAGACGGTCCCCTCGCTGGCCGGTGTCGACTTCGACGGCCTCGTGTCCGATGCCGACGGCCCGGTGATCGGCGGCGACCGCGCCTGGTCGTTGTCCGCACCGTCGGTGTCGGTCCCACCGGTCGACGGCTACGGTCTGCGCTTGCTCGTCGACCGCACGCTCTGGGACGAAGGCACCATGGTCCATCACGCCCCATCGCTCGCACATCTGGCCACCACGGCGACCGTGTCGGTCGCCCCCGCCGTGCTCGACCGGCTCGGCGTCCAGCCCGGTGACCAGGTCACGCTCAACCACGAGAACGGTTCGGTCGATCTGGCCGTGGCCGCCGACGGTCGCCTGCCCGACGGCGTCGCCCGCATCCCGTTCCGGGCCGCGGGCTTCGACGCCGGCACGCTGATCGGCGAGGGCCCCGTCGTGGACGTCCGACTGGATCGGGCATCGTCGTGATCGGTCAGCCGTACCTCATCGACGTCGACTGGGGCGACCTCGTCCAAGCGGTGATCACCGCGGTGATCTCGTTCGCCGTCCTCCTCGTCTCGGTCATGCTCATGGTGTGGTTCGAGCGCAAGGTCGTCTCCCGCCTCCAGAACCGCATCGGTCCGAACCAGGCCGGTCCGTTCGGCCTGCTCCAGACGCTGTTCGACGGCACGAAGCTCTTCTTCAAAGAGGACCTGATCCCCGCCGAGGCCGACCGGTTCGTCTTCAAGCTCGCGCCGTACCTCGCGTTGGTGCCCGCGTTCCTGATGTTCACGATCATCCCGGTCGCCGGCGACTTCTCGAACGGTCACGACGGCTCGGTGATGGTCGGTGGCGAGAAGATGTTCTTCCAGGTCATCGACCCGCCCGTCGGCATCCTGTTCTTCCTGGCGATGTCGGCGCTCGGCGTCTACGGCATCATGCTCGCCGGCTGGTCGTCGGGCTCGAAGTACCCGCTCATCGGCTCGGTCCGGGCCTCGGCCCAGGTGATCTCCTACGAAGCCGCTCTGGGGCTGGCCCTGGCGTCGGTGCTGCTCGTGACGGGCACGCTCTCGACCAACGGCATCGTCCAGGCTCAGTCGGGTGGCTTCACCAGCTGGGCGCTCGTCACGACCGGCTTCGTGCCGTTCGTGATCTTCGTGATCGCGGGCACCGCTGAGCTGAACCGGCCGCCGTTCGACCTCGTCGAAGCGGAGCAGGAGATCGTCGGCGGCTTCCACACCGAGTACTCCTCCATCCGGTTCGCGCTGTTCTTCCTCGCCGAGTTCATGAACGTGGTCACGATGTCGGCCATCTTCGTGACGCTGTTCCTCGGCGGTCCCGCTCCGGCCTGGGACTTCCCGTGGATCGACCTCCCGCTGCCCGGAGCGCTCATGGGCTTCATCTGGTTCTTCGGGAAGCTCCTGATCTTCCTGTTCATGTTCGTCTGGTTCCGGGCCACGCTGCCCCGTCTCCGCTACGACCAGCTCATGGACCTCGGTTGGAAGGTGCTGATCCCGCTGGCCCTCGGCTGGCTGCTGGTGCTCGCCGGGATCCGGGTCGCTCAGGACAACAACATCGGGCTCGCCGACACGGCCTTCGGTGACACCCTGATCATCCTGGTGATCGGCCTCGCCGGTCTCGCCGCCGGTGCCGGCCTGCTGGCCGCCGCCATCAAGAACGCCCGCAACGAAGCCAGCGCGGTCGCCCTGCCGACCTCCGGCATCGTCGGAATGGAGGACTGATGGGTTACCTCGAGGGCTTCGCCGTCACCTTCAAGAAGTGGGGCGAGGGTGTCACGACCCGGGAGTACCGGGCAGGCCGCAAGAACCGCAAGGGTGAGATCTCGGACAAGGACACCAAGCGTCCGAAGCCCGAACGCGCCCACGGCCGTCATGTGCTCAACAAGTACGAGGACGGCATGGAGAAGTGCATCGGCTGCGAACTCTGCGCCGGTGTCTGCCCCGCCAACTGCATCTACGTCCGTGGCGCGGAGAATCCCGTCGACGACCCGAAGTCGCCGGGTGAACGCTTCGGCTATGTCTACGAGATCAACTACCTCCGATGCATCCACTGCGACCTGTGCGTGGAGGCCTGCCCGACCGAGGCGATCACCGAGTCGAAACTGTTCGAGTTCAGCTTCACGAATCGCCAGGACGCCATCTACACCAAGGACGAGCTGCTCGTCGGTGACGACGGCAAGCCGCAGCAGATGCCCTGGGAGGACTGGCGCCCGGGTGAGGACGAGATGACGTCGGGCTGGATGCGGGCCACTGCGCCGTCCGGCAAGGCCGAGTACCTCGGCGTGACCGGCTGGTCCGGTGAGCTCGGCTACGGCGTGCGCGCCGGGGACCTCCCCCAGGACGAGAAGGACGCCGTCTCGGTGACCATCTCCACCTCCGACGACCACGGCCACGACGGCCACGACGACGGAGGCCACCACTGATGATCGACGTCATCGTCTTCGCGATCTCCGCGCTCATCATCATCGGCGGGGCGATCGGTGTGATCGCCCTCCCGAACCCCGTGCACGCCGCCCTCAGCCTCATCGCCACGTTCTTCGGGGTCGCGGTGCTCTTCGTCCAGCAGGAGGCCCACTTCCTGGCGCTGGTGCAGGTCGTCGTCTATGCCGGCGCCATCGTCGTGCTGTTCCTGTTCGTGATCATGCTGCTGGGCGTCGACCGTGCGCAGGAGCTCGGCGTCGAGCCGCTGGCCGGCCAACGTGCCGCCGGCGTCGCCGTCGGTGCGGTGCTGCTGGCCCTCGTGGTCGGTGGTCTGTTCCTGTCGGGTGATCCCGATCGGGGTGGTGCCGTGGCGCTCACCGGTCAGTCCGGCCAGGTCGTGCCGACGGTCGAGGGGGAGCAGGACGTCATCCAGCTCGCTCGCGATCTGTTCACACGCCACCTGCTCACCTTCGAGGCCACGGGCATCCTGCTGACGGTGGCCACCGTCGGTGCCGTCGTACTCGTCCGGGCTCGAGGCGCCGAGGATCTGATCCTCGACGAACCGGGCACCGCACAGCACTAGCAAGTTCACGGGCCGGGCGGCCCACTGATGGAAGTCTCGCCCCACGGGGCGGTTTGAGGGAGAGGGAACAGAGCTCGATGGAGGTCACCGAGACGTGGTACCTGCTGCTCAGCGCGCTTCTGTTCGCGTTGGGCGCGACGGGACTGCTGATCCGCCGCAACCCGCTGGTCATGTTCATGTGCGTCGAGCTGATGCTCAATGCCGTGAACATCAGCTTCGTTGCGTTCTCGAACGCCCTGGATGACCTGTCGGGTCAGACCGCGGTGTTCTTCGTGCTGGTGGTCGCGGCCGCCGAGGTCGTGGTCGGTCTGTCGCTCACGGTCGCCGTCCTCCGACGGCGACCCGAGGCCACGGCCGATGACATCGCGAGCTTGAGGGGCTGACATGGTCGAAGCCGTCTGGTTGATCCCCGCACTCCCGCTCGCCGGGTTCCTCACCATCCTGTTGTTCGGGCGTCGCCTCGGCGAGCCGCTCGCCGGCTGGGTCGCCACCGCGGCCATGGCCGGTTCGTTCCTCGCCACCGTCGCCACGTTCTTCGGGCTCCAATCCCGAGACCACGACGACCGGTTCCACGTCCAGACCATCTTCACCTGGATCGAGTCGGGATCGTTCACGATCGACATCGGCTTCCTGGCCGATCCGCTCTCGATCGCCATGTGCCTGTTCATCACGGGTGTGGCGACGCTGATCCACCTCTATTCGATCGGGTACATGCACGGGGATCCGAACTTCTCGAAGTTCTTCCTCTACCTGAACCTGTTCGCGGCCTCGATGCTCGTGTTGGTCCTCGGCGACAACCTGTTGCTCACCTTCCTCGGCTGGGAGGGTGTGGGTGCGTGTTCGTACTTCCTGATCTCGTTCTGGTTCCAGAATCCGTCGAACGCCGGTGCCGGCAAGAAGGCCTTCGTCACGAACCGTGTCGGTGACTTCGGCTTCATGCTGGCCACCTTCCTCGTCTTCCACGAGATGGGCTCGATCCGCTACACCGACGTCCTCTCGGGGGCCCCTGAGCTGTCACCCGGCGTCGGCGCCGCGATCGTGATGCTGTTCCTGCTGGCCGCCGCCGGCAAGTCGGCGCAGTTCCCGCTCTACGTCTGGTTGCCCGACGCCATGGCCGGCCCGACGCCGGTCTCGGCGCTCATCCACGCGGCCACGATGGTGACCTCGGGTGTGTACCTGCTCACCCGTCTCAACCCGGTGATCGCCGCGGCGGACGGCTGGGTCGGCCCGGTCATCGCCTGGGTCGGTGCCCTCACCGCCCTCCTCGGTGCCCTCTCGGCTCTGGCCCAGACCGACATCAAGAAGGTCCTCGCCTACTCGACCGTCTCCCAGCTCGGGTATCTCTTCCTCGCCGTCGGATCCGGTGCCTACGTGCCGGCGATCTTCCACATGATCACTCACGCCTTCTTCAAGGCGCTGCTGTTCCTCGGCTCGGGTTCGGTCATCCACGGGGTGCACGACGAGCAGGACATGCGCCGGATGGGTGGCCTCGCGAAGTTCATGCCGATCACCGCCGGCACCTTCATCATCGGCTGGCTCGCCATCGCCGGTGTGCCGCCGTTCTCGGGCTTCTGGTCGAAGGACGAGATCCTCATCTACGCCTGGGAAGAGAGCCCGCTGCTGTGGTTCATCGGTCTGGTGACCGCACTGCTCACCGCGTTCTACATGACCCGCCAGGTGATCCTGACCTTCTTCGGTCGGACGCGCTTCTTCGATGCGACGCAGGAGGAGATCGATCAGGCCTGGGAGAACCGGAGCGCTGGCGCGGGGGCCGAACTCACCGCCGCCCGGGCCGATCTCGACAAGGTCGCCGAGGGTGTCGCCAAGGCCCAGGCCGACGTCGACAAGCGAGCCGCCGCGATCACCGAGGCGGAGGGTGCGTTCGCGGACGCCCAGGCTGCCGTCGCCGCGGCAACCGAGGGCGACGACGGCTACGACAAGCTCGTGAAGACCTTGACCAAGGCCGAGAAGGCCGTGCCGAAAGCCCAGGACGCGTTCGCCAAGGCCGAGGCCAAGTTGGTCGAGGCGAACGAGGGTGTCGCCGCCGCCGAGGCTGCGGTCGCCGATGCCGAAGCGAAGGTCTCATCACTCACCGGGGCCCGTCTGTCGGGTCCGTCGGTCCCCACCGTGGTGACGGCCAAGACGGAGGCGGTCGACGTCTCCGAGCTCGAAGCCGACCTGCCCGAGTCCTACGCCCACCGCCAGGGACACCCGCCGCACGAGTCGCCGTGGACGATGACGGTGCCGCTCGTCGTGTTGTCGGTGGCCGCCATCGTCGCCGGTGGACTCAACCTGCCCTTCACGAAGGGGCTGCACTTCCTCGAGCACTGGCTCGAACCGTCGCTGTTCGCGAACGAACACCATCTCGAGGCCTCGGGTGCCCAGAAGTGGTTGTTCGCGATCATCGCCGTGGCGGTCGGCCTGGTGGCGATCGTCACCGCCTTCGCCGTGTACCTCCAGCGCCGAACCGATCCGACCGAGTTCGAGCAGGGCATCGCACCGGTCGCCTCGGCGCTCGATGACGCCTACGCCTCCTTCATGGGCGGCCCCGGCCGGAAGCTGTTCGAGTTGTTGACCTGGTTCGACCGAACGATCGTCGACGGGGCCGTCAACGGTGTCGCCGACACGGTCAAGTCGCTCGGTACCACCACGGGTCGGACGGTCCAGACGGGCTTCGTCCGCCAGTACGCACTCCTCATCGGGTTCGGTTCGATCCTGGTGATGGCCTGGTTCCTCGGAAGGATCCTGCTGTGATGCCGCTCCTCGCCGCCGAACAGGTCTCGTTCCCGGTCCTGCCGGCACTCATCGTCGTGCCGTTGCTCACCGTGGTGGCCTTGCTGTTCGTGCCCCGGCATCGCGCCGACTACCTGAAGGCCGTGGCGCTGCTCGGCACGACGATCACCGGCGCGATCTCGGTGCAGATGCTCGCCTCGTTCGACGTCGACGACCCCGGATTCCAGTTCGTGTCCAGGGCGACCTGGGTCGAGGACCTCGGCATCAGCTTCTTCCTCGGCGTCGACGGGATCTCGCTGTTCCTCGTCGTGCTGTCCGGCATCCTCTACCCGATCGCGATCCTCGCGACGGAGCCGCACCACGACGCCAAGCCGTACTACGCCTGGCTCGTGTTGCTCCAGGCCGGTTCGATGGGCGTGTTCATGGCCCTCGACCTGCTGCTGTTCTTCCTCTTCTTCGAGGTCGTGCTGGTCCCGATGTACTTCCTCATCGGCGGCTGGGGCCACGGCAACCGGGTCTACGCCTCGATGAAGTTCTTCATCTACACGATGGCCGCGTCGGCGCTGATGCTCGTCGGCATCCTCGCGGTGGTGTTCCTCACCGCCGCCGAGACGGGCGTGACGACGTTCGACGTCACCCAGCTCGCCGGCGCCTCGGCCCTCAGCGACACCGCGGCGATGCTCGTGTTCCTGTCGTTCGCCCTGGCGTTCAGCGTGAAGGTGCCCCTGTTCCCGCTGCACACCTGGCTGCCCGACGCCCACACCGAGGCCCCGACGGCCGGCTCGATCATCCTGGCCGGCGTGATGCTGAAGCTCGGTACGTACGGCTTCATCCGCTTCGGGCTCTACCTCTTCCCCGAGGCCGCTTGGAACGTGCGGTGGCTCTTCATCACCCTCGGGGTGATCGGCATCGTCTACGGCGCCGTCGTGGCGACGATGCAGACGGATCTCAAACGCCTGGTCGCCTACTCCTCGGTCGCCCACCTCGGGTTCATCGTGCTCGGCACCTTCGCCTTCAACCCGCAGGGCATCGAGGGCGGCATCCTCGTGATGGTCAACCACGGCATCTCGACCGGTGCGTTGTTCATCCTCGTCGGCTGGATCTACGAGCGCCGCCACACCCGCCAGATCTCGGAGCTGTCGGGTATGCAGAAGGCGGCGCCCGTGATGGCCGGCGCGTTCACGTTCGTCATGCTGTCGAGCATCGGCCTGCCGGGGCTCAACGGCTTCGTCGGCGAGTTCCTCGTGCTGCTCGGAGCGTTCAACGCCAACCGGTACGCCGCCGTGATCGCCACCACCGGTGTGATCCTCGCGGCGCTCTACCTGCTGTGGGCCTACCAGCGCACCTTCCATGGCACGCCGACCGAGACCGACCTCGAGATGAAGGACATGACGATGGCCGAGGGTCTGTCGTTGTTGCCGCTGCTCGGACTGATCGTCTTCCTCGGGGTGTATCCCAAGCCCATGATCGAGCGGATCGAACCCGCGGTCGAAGCCCTCGTGGCCCATGTCGATGCGCACGTCGCCGACTTCGCCGACACCGAGCCCGAGGCCCCCGCTGAGCGGACCGACGCCGGCACCCTCACCGACGCTCTGCACGAGGCGGAAGAGAAGAAGGAGGGCAAGTGATGTTCGCGCAAGCCGCAACCAGCCCCGAGGTCGTCTGGTCACTCCTCTGGCCGCTGCTCTTCCTCTCGATCGGCGGCGTCCTCCTCGTCACCGTGACCTCGGTGATCCCCGCACTCCGTCGACCGGGCATGCCCGCCGCCCTGACGATCCTCATCGGCGGCGCCTCGTTCGTGTCGACGATTCCGGTCTGGCGCCGGGTGGCCGACACCGAAGGGCCGACCACCGTCGTCGCCGGCGCCATGAGCGTCGATGCGTTCACCGTCGTGATGACCGCGATCATCGCCGCTTCGGTGGTGCTGACCGCGTTGGTGCTCGACGACTACCTGCGTCGTGAGGGCCTCGACGGCCCGGAGTGGTACGTGCTGCTCCTCATGTCGGCCTCGGGCGGTGTGCTGATGGCCGCCGCCGACGACTTGATCGTGTTGTTCATGGGTCTCGAGATCCTCTCGATCGCCGTGTACGTGCTGGCCGCGTTGCACCTGCGTCGGACCGACTCGCAGGAAGCCGGCTTCAAGTACTTCGTGCTCGGCGCCTTCTCCTCAGCGCTGTTCCTCTATGGCATCGCACTCGTCTACGGCGCCACCGGCTCGACCCAGATCGATCAGATCGCGGCGAATCTCCGTCTCCCGAACGAGGCCGGTCTGACCCCGATCGAAGACGCCTCCCTGCTCCTCGCCGGTGTCGCGCTGCTGCTCGTCGGGTTCGCGTTCAAGGTCTCGGCCGTGCCGTTCCACGTGTGGACGCCCGACGTCTACCAGGGGGCACCCACGCCGATCACCGGATTCATGGCCTCGGCCGTGAAGGTCGCCGGTTTCGCCGGTCTCGCCCGGGTGTTCGTCATCTCGTTCTCGGAGTTCGGCTCCGGTGATCTGATCCAGGACGACTGGCGCCCGATCCTCGCGATCCTCGCCGGCCTCTCGCTCGTGCTGGGCGCATTCATGGCCGCCGGGCAGTCCGACGTGAAGCGCATGCTCGCCTACTCCTCGATCGTGCATGCCGGCTTCCTGCTCATCGGTGTGCACGCCGCGGGCCACGGCGACGCCGGCGTGGCCGATGCCGGCGGCCGGGCGCTCGTGTTCTATCTGATCACCTACGCCGCGATGGTCGTCGGTTCGTTCGCCGTGGCCACGGTGGTGGCCGGCCGGGGCGACGCCGACCACGGGGTCGACGCCTACCGGGGCCTGTTCCGCAAGCATCCCGCTCTCGCCCTGATGATGGCGGTGCTCCTGTTCAGCCAGGCCGGGATCCCGTTCACCAGCGGGTTCATGGCGAAGTTCCGGGTGCTCGGCGCTGCGGTCGACGGGGAGGCCTACGTGCTCGCCGGTGTGGCCATGCTCGCCGCCGTCGTGGCCGCCCTGCTCTATCTGCGCATCATCGTGGCGATGTTCCTCGACGATGCCGACGACGAGGGTGGCGATGAACAGGTCGCCGGTTCGGTCCGCAAGATCGACGTGCCCGTCGGTGCAGCCATCTCCATCGTGCTCGCCGTCATCGTGACGATCGGCCTCGGGGTGCTGCCCGACCTCGGCCGGGGTGTGGTCGCCGCGGCGGCCGACGTGCTCGTCAATCGCTGATCGACGCTGGACACCCTCGCCTCCGCCGGTGCGGTTGGACCGACGTTGGTCTCGCTAGCCGCCGCTGGCTGCGCTGTCGCCCTCGGGATTGGCCCGAGCGGCGTCGTCGCGGTCGCTCAGCCATCCCTCGGGTAGCACGACCTTCTGTGGCCCCTTCGTGTGGCCCCGGGCGACCTTCCGGTTCTCCTCGGGCAGCGGGGAGTCCTCGATCGTGGCGAGGAGCTCGGCGAGCTGGTCGAGGCTCTCGACCTTGCCGAGGCGGCCACGGATCTCGCCGCCGACGGGGTAGCCCTTGAGGTACCAGGCGGTGTGCTTGCGGAACTCCCGCACGCCCCGATGGGGGCCGAACCACTCGACGAGGAGCTCGGCGTGTTCGGCCATGATGGTCACGACCTCGTGCGTCGTCGGCGCTTCGGGCAGCTCCTCACCCTGGAACGCCGCCGCCAGGCGGCCGAACAACCAGGGCCGGCCGAGGCAACCCCGACCGACCACGACACCGTCGCAACCGGTCTCGGCCATCATCGCCAGGGCGTCGTCGGCGTCCCAGATGTCCCCGTTGCCGAGCACCGGGATCTCGGCCGGCACGACCTCACGCAGGCGGGCGATGGTCGACCAGTCGGCGTGGCCCGAGTAGAGCTGGGCGACCGTGCGGCCATGCAGGGCGACGGCGGCCACGCCGCAGTCGGCGGCGATGCGGCCCGCATCGAGGTAGGTGTGGTGGCCGTCGTCGATCCCGACCCGCATCTTCACGGTGACCGGCACGTCACCGGCGTTGGAGACGGCCGACGTCACGATCTCGGTGAAGAGTCGCCGCTTCCACGGCAGCGCGCCGCCGCCCCCGTTTCGGGTCACCTTGCGGACGGGGCAACCGAAGTTCAGGTCGATGTGATCGACCCGCTCCTCGCCGACCAGCATCTCGACGGCTTTGCCGACATAGACCGGATCAACACCCGCGAGCTGGAGTGAGCGGGGGGTCTCATCCGGATCGAATGACGCCAACTTGTCCGTCTTGTCGTTGCGTTCGCAGAACGCCCGGGCCGAGATCATCTCCGAGACGTAGAGCCCGGCGCCGTAGCGCCGACAGAGCCGCCGGAACGGCGCGTTGGTCACGCCGGCCATCGGGGCCAGCACCACGGGGATCTCGACGTCGATCGGGCCGATGCGCAACATGACGGTCAGAAGTCTGCCCGAAGCGTGGGGCTGTCCCGACACCGCACGAGTCCGCGAGACTGTCCGGATGCCCGCCGCCGAGCCTCGCTCGCTCACTCCGCTCACGCATCCGGTCTTCCTCGTCGCCCTCGTGGTCCTGGCCGCCAACGATCGTCTCGGCAAGGTCTGGTTCCCCGGCGTCGTGACCGGGAAGGTGAGTGATCTGGCCGGCCCGATCGTGCTCGCCACCGTGGTCGGCGTGCTCGTCGGGTGGCTCCGCCCCCGGGCGGCCGTGCCGCTCGCACTGACCGTCCCGACCGTGCTGATGGTGGCGGCCAAGACCTCCGAGGGTGGTGCGGCCGCCCTGGTGTGGGTGCTGGATGCAACGACGCCGTGGGCGAACGAGATCGTCGCCGACCCGTGGGATCTGCTGGGCCTCATCGGACTCGCCGCGGTTCCCCGCATCCTGGCCACGCGGTCGCCCTCGGAACCGCTGGTGGCGGAGAGCCCCCCGAGATCGACGCGCACGTCCTCGAACCGGACCCCCGCCGCGGCACGATGGACGATCCTCGCAGTCGGGGTCTGGGCGTGTGCTGCGACCAGCGCCGCACCACCCAACGTGCATGATCGGATCGGGCTGACCGACGACGGGATCGTCGCCCTCGACACCGACCAGGGCGGTCCCGCCCTCCGTGCACCCGACCCGAACGGTCCGTGGACGATCGAGGCGGCACCACCCGAGTCGGCCTTGCTGACCACGAGTCGGTCGACCGAGATCTGTCTCGAGCGCAGCCCGGGTGTCTGCATCCGGACCGGGCCGTCCCTACGGATCGAGGAGTCCGCCGACGGGGGAGCGACGTGGCGCACGGTCTGGCAACTCGATCCGGCCGAGAGCTGGGTCGGCCAGACCCGCGCCGATGCGTCATCGCTCGGCGCCGACCAGCTCGAAGCGGGCGAGGTCCTCGAGCTCGCCGACGGTCGGGCCGTGGTCGCGATGGGGGTGTTCGAACCGGTGAGTCGTGGTGTCGACGGTGTGTGGGGGCCCGAACCCGCGGCACTTCGCGACGTGCCCGACGGTGCGTGGTTGTTCCTACCGCCGACCGCGCTCGGACTCATCCTGAGCCTCACGCTCGTCTGGCCGTCGGCGACACACGTGCGGACCCGCATTCTCGGCATCGTCTCGACCGTGTTGGCCGTCCCCGCGGTGGTCGGGTCGATGTACGCCTGGTTGCTCAGTCCCTACGACGGGTTCACCCTCTTCCCGTTCCTGATCGTCATCCTCGGGACCACGGCGATCCAGCTCCTGGTGGTCCTGATCGGCTGGGGGTTCCGGATCGCGGATGCGGACCGTCGGGTCCTGGTCGTCGCAGGGCTCGGCGGCACGGTCCTCGCCACGGCGATCGTGTTGGTGCTGACGGTCGTCGTCCTGCTGACCTGGCAGGCCGGCGCCATCGGCTGGGTTCTCACCCGGATCGGTGTCAGCCTGATCACCGTGTTCGGATCCGTGGCCGCCTCGATCGGGCTCGCCGCGATGCTTGCCCCCGCCGTCACCGAACCCCAGGAGCTGTGATGCCGCAACCAGAACCCCGGACGATGCTCGGCGCGATGCTGCGGCGCGAGATCCGGCCCGTTGCGCTCTCGGAGCTCGCCGCGGCGGCATCGACGCTCGACGAGCTCTGGATCGTCGAGGATCTCCCGTTCGCCGGTGGGGTGGCGCAGCTCGGCGCCGTCCTCGAGGCGACCGCGGCCGCTGGCACCGTCGTGGGTCACGGCATCGCCCCCGCGCCCTTCCGCACGCCGGCGGCGTTGGCCATGGAGTGGGCCACGCTGGCCGAGATGTACCCGGGCCGCCTGCACGGCGGCATCGGCCACGGCGTGCAGAGGTGGATGGCCCAGCTGGGGGAGCGGGTCGAGTCGCCGCTCACGCTCCTCGAGGAGACGATCGTCGCGACCCGGGAGCTGCTCGCTGGCCACCGGGTCGACAGCCAGGGGCGCTACGTGACCGTCCGTGACGTCGAGCTCGTGTTTCCGCCCTCGACGGTGCCGCTCGTGTCGGCCGGGGTGATGGGGCCCCGGTCGCTCGAACTCGCCGGCCGGGTCGCCGACGGCACGGTGTTGCCGGAGGGGCGCACCGCCGACGACATCCGGGCCTCCCGTGCGGCCATCGACCGGGGCCGGGCGGCGGCCGGTCGGACCGACCCACACCGGCTGACGGTCTTCGTCGGGTTCCACTGTGGGCCGATGGATCGTCTCGGGCCACCGCCGCCCGACGCACCGCCCGGGCATGCGATCGTGACGCCCGACATCGCCGAGGCCGCCGCCGAGCTGGCCGCTCTGGCCGACGCCGGCGCCGACAGCCTGGTGTTGGTGCCGTTCGACGAGGACCTCGAGCGGGGTCTGCGCCAGCTCGCTGACGAGATCGTCCC
>JAHDCV010000010.1:58207-79733 GCA_020629695.1 Acidimicrobiales bacterium
CGGCCGCGGGTTAGGGTCCGGCCGTGACCATCTGCCTCATCACCGGAGCCAACTCGGGGATCGGCCGCGCCGCGGCCGTCGACCTCGCCGCGAAGGGATGGACGGTCTATGCGTCCATGCGCTCGCTCGACAAGGGGGCCAAGCTCGCCGCGGCCGCCGACAAGGTCGGCGTGACCGTGCATCCTGTCGTGGCCGAGATGACCGATCGGGCCTCGATCGACGCAGCGGTTGGTCAGATCCTCGACGCCGAGGGGCGCATCGACGTCCTGATCAACAACGCCGGTGTCGGCGGCAACGGTGTGGCCGAGGAGACGCCGATCGACACCTTCGTCGAGGTCATGGACGTCAACCTCCACGGCCCGTTGCGTTGCTCGCAGGCGGTGTTGCCGGCCATGCGCGAGCAGGGCTCGGGCTGCATCATCAACGTCACCTCCGTCGCCGGACGGATCGCCGCCATCGGGCAGTCCCCGTACGTCGCCTCGAAGTGGGCGCTCGAAGGTGTCTCGGAGGGCATGGCTCAGGAGCTCGCCCCGCACGGCATCCGGGTCGCCATCGTCGAGCCGGGTGTGGTCCGCACGGCGATCATGGCGAAGAACATCGACGCCCCCCACGAGACCGGGGCCTATGACGACGCCTACGGCAAGCTCTTCCGCTTCTACCAGGCGGGCCTCGCCAACCCGGGACTGCCCTCCGAGGTCGCCGACGTCTTCTTCGAAGCGGCCACCACCGATCAGCCCAAGCTGCGCTGGACCTGCGGTTGGGGCGGCCCCGAGCTGACCGGCGGACGTCCCCAGGTCTCGGACGAGGACTGGGTGGAGCTCGGCGCGATGGCCGACACCGCGGCGTACGAGGCCCGCTTCCTCGATCTGTTCGGCTTGGACATCACACCGTGAGCGCGCCGTCGGATGATCCGGTCGGTGTCGACACGAATCTGATCGGCGACGACGATCGCTGGCGGTTCAACGCTGGTGAACACGAACGGCTGCACGATGTGCTCGGGGCCCAACCGCTCCGGGCATGGAGCGAGCCGGGTCGGCGCTTCGCCGTCTGGGCTCCGGGAGTCGCCGACGCATGGGTCGTCGGGGACTTCACGGACTGGCAGACCGATGAGGCCCACCGCCTCCATCCACAGGGATCATCGGGCATCTGGGCCGGCGTCGTCACCGAGGCCGGGGTCGGGGATCGCTACAAGTTCCGCTTCCGCACACACGACGACCGATGGCTCGAGCGATCCGATCCGTTCGCGTTCTGCACCGAGCTGCCGCCCGCGACCGCATCGGTGGTCGCGGACCTGGAACATCAGTGGACCGATGCCACCTGGATGGCCGCCCGCGGCGACCTCCAGCGGTTCGATCGTCCGATCAGCATCTACGAGATGCACGTCGGCTCGTGGCGACACGCCGATGCGTACCGGAGCCTCGGTTGGCGTGAACTCGCCGAGCCGCTCGCCGATCACGTGCTCGGCATGGGGTTCACCCATGTCGAGTTGCTCCCGATCATGGAGCATCCGTTCTACGGCTCGTGGGGCTACCAGACGACGGGGTTCTTCGCCCCGACGGCCCGGTACGGCACGCCCCAGGACTTCATGGCCTTCGTGGACGCCCTCCACAACCGCGGGGTCGGGGTGATTCTCGACTGGGTCCCGTCGCACTTCCCCGCCGACGAGTGGGCCCTGGCGGAGTTCGACGGGACGCACCTGTTCGAACACGCCGATCCGAAGATGGGTTGGCACCCCGACTGGAAGTCCTACATCTTCAACTACGGCCGCCACGAGGTGCGATCGTTCCTCGTCTCCTCGGCGATGTCGTGGATCGACCGCTACCACGTCGACGGGATCCGCGTCGATGCCGTGGCGTCGATGTTGTACCGGGACTACTCGCGCGACGACGGTGAGTGGATCCCGAACCACCTCGGTGGTCGCGAGAACTTCGAAGCGGTCGACTTCCTCCGCCAACTCAACGCGACGATCGGGCTCCACCACCCCGACGTGATCACGGTCGCCGAGGAGTCGACGGCCTGGCCGGGCGTGACCCGTCCGGCTGATCTCGGCGGCCTCGGGTTCCACTACAAGTGGGACATGGGATGGATGCACGACACGCTCGACTATCTGTCCCGCGATCCGGTACACCGCCGGTATCACCACGGGGACATCACGTTCCGGAACGTCTACGCCACTTCCGAGAACTACGTGCTGCCGCTCAGCCACGACGAGGTCGTGCACGGCAAGGGTTCGATCCTGGCGAAGATGCCCGGCGACGAATGGCAGCAGTTCGCCAACCTCAAGTTGCTCTACGCCGACCAATGGCTCCAGACCGGCAAGAAGCTGCTGTTCATGGGATCCGAGTTCGGTCAGGGGCCCGAGTGGTCGCACGACCATCCGGTCGCCTGGTCGCAGATGGATCTCGCAAGCCATCGCAACGTCTCGTCGTGGCTCGCCACGCTCAACCGGCTCTATGCCGAGGAGCCCGGACTGCACGTCGGGGACAACGAGTCCTGGGGTTTCGAGTGGGTGGTGCTCGACGACGGCGACAACTCGGTGCTGGCGTGGCTGCGCCACGGCGACGCCTCCGCCCACGGCAGGACACCCGAGGCCGACCTCGCCGCCCGATCGGTGCTCGTGGTGCTCAACCTCACCCCCGTCGTGCAGGAGGGGTACCGGATCGGCGTACCGGTGGGCGGCCCGTGGGAGGTGTTGGCCAACTCCGACGACACGGTGCACGGCGGGACCGGACGAGGCCCGAGCGGTGTGATCGAGGCGTGGGGACCGGGTGCACACGGCCGTGCCCAGGCGCTGACGATGGAGCTACCGCCTCTCGCGGCGGTCGTCCTCGCGGCCCGAGCGACCCCGACGGCGTGACCGGTCGTCGAAACCCCACGATCCGCTTGCGGCAGAGCTTGGGCAGGCGGGCCGCACTCCGGTAGCCTCACGCCCCGTGTACTCCGACTTTCTGCGCGACTACCTCATCGTCGTGTTCTTCGGGATCCTGGCCTTCGCGGTCGTGGGTGCGTTCATCGGTCTGGCGAGCCTCGTCCGGCCGGATCGCCCCTCCGAAGCGAAGAACACCGCCTACGAATCCGGCGTCGATCCGGTCGACGGCGGATGGTCGCAGAGCCAGATCCGGTACTACATCTTCGCCCTGCTCTTCGTCATGTTCGACGTCGAAGCCGTGTTCATCTTCCCCTGGGCGACTCGCCTGGAGGAGTACGGCATGTTCGGGCTGGTCGAGATGACCATCTTCATCTTCATTCTCGCTCTTGGGTTGGGCTATGCCTGGCGCAAGGGCGTGCTGCGCTGGGTCTGAGTCGGAACGAAGTCGGGACGGAACGTCATGGGTCTGGTCGAGTCGGGCAAGATGCCCCAATCCATCACCACACTGCTGAACACCGCACGCAAGTACAGCCTCTGGGTGTACCAGTGGGGCCTCGCTTGCTGCGCGATCGAGATGGGTGCCGCCTTCGGCTCGCCCCGCTACGACGTCATGCGCCTCGGTGTGATCCCGCTGCCGGCCTCGGCTCGTCAGGCCGACCTCGTCTGTGTCTCCGGCACCGTGACCGACAAGATGGCCCCCGCCATCCGCCGGCTCTACGAGCAGATGCCCGAGCCCAAGTACGTGATCTCGATGGGCTCCTGCGCCAACTGCGGCGGTCCGTATTGGGACAGCTACTCCGTCACCAAGGGCGTCGACCAGATCATCCCGGTCGATGTCTACGTCCCGGGTTGCCCGCCTCGTCCGGAAGCCCTGCTGGAAGGCATCGTCCTCCTGCAGGAGAAGATCCAGCACGAGGACATGGCCGAGAAGTGGAAGGGTGATCCCCTTGTCGTCAGCTGACACCGACACCACCGAAGAGGTCGTCGTCGACGAAGGCCGTCAGGCCCTGCTCGACGCCATCCGTGGCGAGCTCGGCGAGGCCGTGGTCGCCGATCATCTCGTGCCCGGCCAGGACCTCTGGGTCCGCGTCGCCTCCGACGCGTGGGGCACGACGGCGGAGTACCTGCGCGAGCGCCAGCGGTTCCGCTTCTTCTCCTGGTCCTCCGTGATCGACTGGAAGCCGTCGCCGTGGGGCCGGTCCCAGACGGCCTCGGTCGACGACGCACCCGATTCGCCGCTCGCCGAGGTGCCCGAGATGCAACACGGCGTGACCGGCGGCGACACCCGCTTCCAGGTCATCGGTCGCGTCCACAACCTCGGCACCCAGCTCGGTGTCACGCTCAAGGCCGACGTCCCGGACGACACCATGACCGTCGATTCCTGGGTCTCGACCTATGCCGGCGCCGACTGGCACGAGCGTGAGGCGTGGGAGATGTTCGGCGTGAACTACGCCGGCCACCCGGGCCTCCGCAACCTCTACCTCCCCGGTGATTTCGAGGGGAATCCGATGCGCAAGGACTTCCCCCTGCTGAGCCGACTCGTGAAGCCGTGGCCCGGCATCGTGGACGTCGAACCCATGCCCGAGAACGAGACCGGAGGCGACGCATGACCGCCATCTCCGACCGCCGCCAGATGGCGTACATCGCCAACCAGGCCGCTGATGCCCGGGTCAACCTGGAGCTCGAGGCCGAGGGCATGACCCTCAACATCGGTCCACAGCACCCGGCCACGCACGGCACGCTGCGCATCGTCGTGCGTCTCGACGGTGAGCAGGTCATCGAGGCCGACCCGGTCATGGGCTACATGCACCGCGGGTACGAGAAGCTCGCCGAGGTGCGGACCTATCCGCAGGTGACCACCCTCGTGAACCGGATCGACTGGCTCGGTTCGTTCGCCAACGAGGTGCCGTTCATCCTCGCCTGCGAGCGTCTCATGGAGGTCGAGGCACCGCCTCGGGCCCAGTGGATCCGCACCATCTTCCACGAGCTCGGACGCATCGCGAACGTGACGCTGTTCCTCGGTGATCTCGGCGTGCAGCTCGGCGCGATCACGCCGGTGTTCCTCGCCTTCCGGGATCGTGAGTACATCCTCAATCAGATCGAGGCGGCGACCGGCGGCCGCTTCCACCCCAACTTCGACCGCATCGGCGGCCTGAAGGACGACCTCCCGGCCGGCTGGATCGCCGAGACCAAGGTGGCCCTCGACAAGATCCGCGAGTTCTGCAACACGCTCGAGGATCTCCTGATGGGCAACGAGATCTTCCAGAGCCGGACCCGTGGCGTCGGGGTCATCCCCGCCGACGTCGGGCTCGCCTACGGCCTCACCGGTGCCAACATCCGCGCGTCGGGTGTCGACTGGGATCTCCGCCGGGACAACCCGGTCGGTCTGCCCTACGACCAGGTCGACTGGAAGGTCTGGACCCACCCCGACGGTGACTCCTTCGCCCGCTGCTGGCTGCGCATGCAGGAAGTGCGCGAGAGCTGCAACATCGTCGAGCAGCTGCTCGACACGATCCCGGGCGGCCCGATCATGGCCAAGGTGCCCCGGGTCATCAAGGTTCCCGAGGGCGAGGCCTACGTCGCCACCGAGAACCCGCTCGGCATGATGAGCTACTACGTGGTCTCCCAGGGCGGTCTCGAGCCGTTCCGGGTCAAGATCCGTTCGGCGAGCTTCTCGAACATGTCGATCGCCCCGTGGTTGCTCAAGGGCGTCTACATGCCCGACGTCATCACCATCCTGGCCTCGCTCTACTTCATCCTCGGAGACATCGACCGGTGAGCGCACTCCTTTCCGTCGAGCTGGCCTACTGGCAGTCGACCCCGATCCGTCTGATCTTCGCCCTCGTGGCGGTGCTCCTGCCGGCCGGTGGCGCGGTCTACCTGTACCTGTTCAAGATGATGTCGTTCATGCAGAGCCGTCTCGGCCCCATGGAGGCCGGTCCGTACGGCTCGATGCAGCTGCTCGCCGAGGTCGGCAAGTGGATGCAGAAGGAAGACATCTTCCCCCGCAAGGCGGACAAGATCGTCTTCGCGCTGGCGCCGTACGTGGTGCTGCTGTCGACCTTCCTGCTGGTGCTCGTCGTGCCGTTCGGACCCGACGCCTACTTCGTCGACCTCGACGTGGGCGTGTTCTTCGCCCTGGCCGTCAGCTCGGTTTCGGTCATCGGCATCCTCATGGCCGGTTGGGCGTCGGCCAACAAGTACTCCCTGCTCGGGGGCCTGCGCGCCGCCGGGCAGCTCATCGCCTACGAGCTCCCGATGGTGCTCGCCGTGGTCGGTGTCGTCATCCAGGCGGGCACGCTCTCCATGCAGGGCATCGTGCGGGCGCAGGCCGAAGGCGAGATCTTCGGTTTCGGCGGTCTCGGCAACCCCTACATCATCACCCAGTTCGTCGGGTTCGCGATCTTCATGATCGCCGTCCAGGCGGAGCTGTCGATGACCCCGTTCGACATGCCGATCGCCGAGTCCGAGCTGGTGACGGGCTACCTCACCGAGTACTCCGGCATGCGATTCCTGCTGTTCTTCATCGGCGAGTTCGCAACGGCCAACATCTTCGCCTTCTTCGCCTCGGTGTTGTTCCTCGGTGGCTGGACGGTGCCGCCGTTCATCACCGACATCTTCGGGATCGAATACGACGACGCGATCTTCAACGTGCTCGGCCCGATCGTGATGCTGACCAAGATGTTGCTCGTGACGTTCCTCGTCTACTGGGCCCGGTTCAGCTACCCCCGATTCCGTGAGGATCAGCTCCAGCGTTTCGCCTGGAAGATCCTGATTCCGATCTCGCTCGTCAACATCTTCGTGACGGGCGTGCTGAAGGTGGTGTTCTGATGCCTCAGGTTCCCGGCATGTTGAAGGGTCTCGGTGTCACGTTCGGCACGATGGTGAACACCATCAAGAACGGGTCGAACACCGTGCAGTACCCGCACGTCAAGGAGGACCCGGCCCCCCGGGCCCGCGGCGTGATCGCACTTCACGAGGAGAACTGCACCTCGTGCATGCTCTGCGCCCGTGAGTGCCCGGACTGGTGCATCTACATCGAGGGCCACAAGACCCTCGCCCCGCCCCGCCGAGCCGGCGGCAAGCCCCGCAGCGTCAACAAGCTCGACCGCTTCGACATCGACTACTCGCTCTGCATGTACTGCGGCATCTGCGTCGAGGTCTGCCCCTTCGAGGCGCTCTTCTGGACCCCGGAGTACGAGTACTCCGAGGAGAAGATCGCCGATCTCCTGCACGACAAGTCCCGCCTGGGCAAGTGGATGGAGACCGTGCCGGACTTCGAGTCCTACGAGTCCGGCGCCGAGGTGAAGGGGAAGAAGGTGCCCCGATGAGCCTGTTCGCCCTGATCGCCCAGGAGACGCCGCAGTTCCTGCCGCAGAACATCGCCTTCGGCGTGATCGCGGTGATCTCGGTGGTCGCGGCGCTCAAGATGGTCACGACGTCGAACGTCGTGCACGCCGCCCTCTATCTCGTGCTCGTCCTCGCGTCGGTCGCCGCCACCTACATCCTGCTGGCCGCCGAATTCGTCGCGGCCACGCAGATCCTGGTCTACATCGGCGCCGTGATGGTCCTCATGCTGTTCGGCGTGATGTTGACCCGCGCTCAGATCGGCGCCGAAGACGATCTCAATCACGATCAGCGCTGGATCGGCGGCCTCGTGGCTGCGCTGCTCCTGGCCGTGATGAGCTACGCACTCATCGATCACTACGGCGACGATCGTCTTCCGGAGACGATCGTGCCGCAGACCACCGCCGAGGTGTCGGACGAGATCTTCTCCACCTATATCGTCCCGTTCGAGGCGATCTCGGTGCTGTTGCTGGCCGCACTGATCGGTGCCATCGTCGTGGCTCGACGGGACTGAGGAGGGAGAACAGATGCTGCTGAACCAGTTCCTGCTGCTCGCTGCCGTCCTCTTCGCGATCGGCGTGTACGGCGTGCTCACGCGGAAGAACGGCGTGCTCGTCCTCATGTCGATCGAGCTGATCCTCAACTCGGTCAACATCAACCTGGTCGCCTTCGGTACGTTCAATGCCGACGTGTCCGGCCAGGTCTTCGCCCTGTTCATCATCGCCGTCGCGGCCGCTGAGGTCGGCGTCGGACTCGCCATCGTGCTGCTGATCTATCGCAATCGCCGCAGCATCGACGTGTCCGAAGCCGACATGCTCAAGGGCTGATCGGGAGGATCTGCGTTGCTCTCCACCACCTCCCTGTTCGCCGTCTCGGCCGAGATCGCCGATCCGGTCGTCAAGACGAACCTGCTTTACGAATGGGTCGGGCTCGTGCCCGGCACCATGGCGCTGTCGTTCCTGCTCATCCTGTTCTTCGGGAAGAAGCTGCCCTACAAGGGCGCCGAGATCGGCATCACCGCCATCTCGCTCAGCTTCCTGTTCGCCGTCGCCATGGCCTTCACCTGGATCATCGACACCCAGAGCGTGCTCAACGGTGACAAGGGTGAGACCGCCGCCGCTGTCGTCGTCGACGACCCCATCGGTGTCGGGGAGACCGCCGCACCGCTGATCCCGCTCGCCGAAGAAGGGGAGAAGGCGCGGGTCACGATCGACCCGATCGTCAAGGAGTTCGACTGGCTCGAGAACGGCAACACGACGTTCGGTGTCGGCACCCTGGTCGACGGGCAGTCGGTGATGATGCTGTTCGTCGTCACCTTCATCTCGTTGCTGGTCCACGTCTTCTCGACCGACTACGTCGGGGGCGACCGCCGCTACACCCACTACTTCGCCTTCCTGTCGCTGTTCACCGCCTCGATGCTGTTCATGGTCCTGTCGACCAACACGCTGCAGCTCATCGTCGGCTGGGAGCTCGTCGGAGTCTGTTCGTTCGCCCTCATCGGTCACTGGTGGGAGGAGAAGGCCAACTCCGACGCGGCCCTCAAGGCGTTCCTCACCAACCGCGTGGGCGACATCGGCCTGCTCGTCGGCATGATCACGCTGTACTTCGGTGCCGGCGGCACGTTCGACATCATCGACATCAACTCCCAGGCCGTCGCCGGGGAGATCGACCACACGCTGCTGCTGATCGCCTCGTGCTGCCTGATGGCGGCGGTCGCCTCGAAGTCGGGCCAGTTCATCCTGCACACCTGGCTGCCCGACGCCATGGCCGGGCCGACGCCGGTGTCGGCGCTCATCCACGCCGCGACGATGGTCGTCGCCGGTGTGTACATGATCGCCCGCCTCTATCCGGTGTTCTGGGACGGACTGTCGATCTCGGGTTCGAACATCAATCTGATGGCCCTCATGGGCGGCATCACGTGTGTGTTCGGCGGTGCGCTCGCTTTCGTCCAGACCGACGTGAAGAAGGTGCTGGCCTACTCGACGGTCTCCCAGCTCGGCTACATGGTCCTCGCCCTCGGCGTCGGGGCCTACACCGCCGGCCTGTTCCACCTCTTCACCCACGCCTTCTTCAAGGCCTGCCTGTTCCTCGGCGCCGGCTCGCTCTCCCATGCCTGCCACCACACGTTCGACATGCGGGAGATGGGTGGTCTCCGCAAGATCATGCCGAAGACCTTCGCGACCTTCGTGATCGGTTCGCTGGCACTCGCCGGTGCGTTCCCGTTCGCCGGCTTCTGGTCGAAGGACGAGATCCTCGCCGGCGCCGGCGTGTGGCCGGGCACCGGTGGCAACGGCACCTACTACATCCCGTTCTGGTTCGGCATGCTGACCGCCGCCATGACCGCCGGCTACATGGCCCGGGTCATCTGGCTGGTCTTCATGGGCGAGTACCGGGGCCATGCGCATCCGCACGAGAACGGCAACCGCATCACGGTGCCGCTCATGATCCTCGCGTTCATGGCGACCATCGCCGGCTTCTTGAACATGCCGAAGCCGTTCGCCGACTTCCTCGGGATCAAGGACGCCGGTCTCGCCTTCGAGCACTGGGTCGAACCGGCCTCGGTCGCCCACTTCCCCGCCATCAGTCACGCGTCACCGAGCCTGTCGCTCGCGATCGTCGCCTCACTCGTTGCCGGCGCCGCGGCCGCTGCGGTGTGGGCCTACTACCGCCGCCTCCACCAGATGGATCCGAAGGCGACGGCGTACACGGACTCGTTCGTGGCCAACAACAAGCTGATCCGGGCCGGGCACACGATGCTGGTCGAGAAGTACTACCTCGACCACCTCTACACCCATCTCATCGCCGGCGGCACGAAGGGCCCCCTCGCGAGGGCGGCGTACTGGTTCAACCAGAACGTGCTCGACGGAACGGTCAACGTGGCGGGTCGGTCGACGGCCTCGCTCGGACGGTTCGTCTACCGCTACATCGACCAGGGCGCCATCGACGGCGCCGTCAATGCCTCGGGCCTCGGTGCCAGTGGCTCGGGCCAGGTGCTCCGCGGCATCCAGTCCGGCAAGATTCGTTCCTACGCAACCCTGATGTTCGGGGCCGCCGCACTGCTGGCCGCCGTGTTCATCGTCGTCGTGTGATTCCCGGGAGTAACTGAACCACCATGACCGAGTTCCTGAACGACTGGGGCATCAGCCTCATGGTCTTCCTCCCGCTCATCGGCGCCGCCCTCATGGCCTTCGTGCCGGCGTCGCAGGAGGAGAACCACAAGACCATCGCACTCTTCACGACGTTGGCGACGGGCCTCGTCGGCATCCTGCTGATCGCCGACTTCGACTACGACAACTCCGACGTGCTCCAGTTCGCCGTCGACGCCCGCTGGATCGAGGTGATCAACGCCCGCTACACGGTGGCCATGGACGGCATGTCGCTGCCGCTGATCGCCCTGACTCTGCTCGTGGTGCCGCTCGTCATCATCTACTCCTGGAACCACATCCCGAACCCGGGCAACCCGAAGACGTTCCTGATGCTCATCCTGGTGCTCCACACCGGCATGCTCGGCAGCTTCGTCGCCCAGGACCTGGTCCTGTTCTTCGTGTTCTTCGAGGTCGTGCTGCTCCCGATGTTCTTCATGATCGGTGTGTGGGGTGGCGAGGATCGCCTGTACGCCTCGCTCAAGTTCTTCCTCTACACGCTGTTCGGTTCGGCGCTGATGCTCGTCAGCTTCCTCGCCCTCTACGTGCTCGCCGGCTCGTCCACCTTCAACATGGTGCAGCTGGCCGAGAACGTCGTCACCGAGGACATCTCGAAGACGGCGCAGGTGTTGATCTTCGGCGGCATGTTCATGGGCTTCGGCATCAAGGTGCCGATGTTCCCCTTCCACACCTGGCTGCCCGACGCCCACACCCAGGCGCCCACCCAGGGTTCGGTGATCCTGGCCGCCGTGTTGCTGAAGCTCGGCACCTACGGGTTCATCCGCATCGCGATCCCGATCCTTCCCGAGGCCGCCGTGGAGTGGGCCCCGTGGATCGGTCTGCTCGCGGTGATCGGCATCATCTACGGCGCCCTCGGCTGCCTCGCCCAGACCGACATGAAGCGCCTGATCGCCTTCTCATCGGTCGCCCACATGGGCTACGTGATGCTCGGCATCGCCACGCTCACCGATTTCGGCATCAACGCCGCGATCTTCGGCATGGTCGCCCACGGCATCATCACCGGCATGCTCTTCTTCATCGCCGGCTCGATCAAGGAGCGCTACCACACGCTCGAGATCGCTCGGCTCGGTGGCCTGCTGGTCCAGGCCCCGAAGATGGGCTGGATCCTCGCCATCACCACCATGGCCTCGCTGGGTCTGCCCGGTCTCGCCGGCTTCTGGGGCGAGTTCCCCGCCATCCTCGCGGCCTATGACCCGGCACCCGGCCTGTCCGATGCGCTGTTCCGGGTCTACATGGTGATCGCCGCCATCGGCACCGTGCTCGCTGCGGCCTATCTGCTGTGGCTGCTCCAGCGCACCGCCTTCGGCACGCCGTCGGAGGAGTTCGAGAACGATCCGCACATCCACGACGTCGTCACCGAGGAGTGGATCGCCTGGACGCCGCTGCTGATCCTCATGGTCGTGCTCGGCTTCTACCCCCGCCTGATCTTCGGCATCACCGATGACGCCGTGATCAACAGCCTGCTCGCCCTCGGAGGCTGATGATGCTCATCGCCCAGGAGTTCGTCCGGCCGATCATCGACTGGCACGGTGTCGCGCCCGAGCTCACGCTGCTCGCCATCGGCGCCATGGTCACGCTCGTCGACATCATCTGGAACGAGAAGGCCCAGCGGATCATCCCGACGCTGACGGGCCTCGGGTTCCTCGCCGCGCTGCTGCCGGTGCTCACGCTCTGGTCCGACCGGGACGAGCTGCCCCGGGTGATGTGGGATGGCGCCTACGTCGTCGACGAGTACTCGCTCGTCCTCAAGGGTCTGTTCCTCGTGTCGGCCTACGTGGTCGTCCTGCTGGCCACCAACTACATGCACGACGGCGACTACTACGAGGGCGAGTTCTACCAGCTCGTCTCTGCTTCGGTCGTTGGCATGTTGGTGATGACCTCGGCGCGAGATCTGATCTCGATCTTCGTGGCGATCGAGCTCATCTCGATCCCGGCCTACCTCATGGCCGCATGGCGCAAGCGGGACCTCAAGTCCAACGAAGCCGGCCTCAAGTACATGCTCATGGGCGTGTTCGCGTCGGCGCTGATGTTGTACGGCATGTCGTTGCTCTACGGCTTCGCCGGTGACACCCGCCTGGCGGCGATCGCGCCAGCGCTTCGCTCGAGCGAGTCGATTCCGCTGATCACCCTCGCCGTGGTGTTCGTGGTGGTCGGGTTCGGCTTCAAGGTCTCGGCCGTGCCGTTCCACACCTGGGCGCCCGACACCTACGAGGGTGCGCCCACGCCGCTCACCGCGTTCCTGGCCGTGGCGTCGAAAGCCGCCGGGTTCGTGGCGCTCATGTCGGTCGTCATCGTCGCCTTCCCCGAGCAGTCCGGCGTCGCCGAGCCGCTGCTGTGGGTGCTCGCCGCTGTGACCATGACGGTCGGCAACCTCATCGCGATGCGGCAGACCAACATCGTGCGGATGCTGGCCTACTCCGGCATCGCCCAGGCCGGCTACATGATCGCTCCGCTCGCCGTGTTCGGGGATGTGCCCTCGTCGGCCGCCCGTGCGATCGTGATCTATCTGGTGATCTACGCCGCCATGAACCTCGGTGCGTTCGCGGTCGTGATCACCGCGGCACGGAAGACCCGTTCGGGCGAGATCTCGAGCTACGGCGGACTCTTCCAGTACGCCCCGGGGCTCGCCGTGTTGATGACGCTGTTCCTGTTCTCCCTCGCCGGGATCCCGCCGTTCGGCGGTTGGTACGCCAAGTACCAGGTGTTCCTGGTGCTGGTGGAGCCGGCGACGACGGCCGGATACGTGCTCGCCGCGATCGGCGCCGTGAACGCCGTGCTCGCCGCCTTCTACTACCTCTCGATCATGAAGCAGATGTGGTTCATGCCCGAGCCGAATGGCGACCACACCCGGGTCCAGATCACCCCGTCGCTGCAGGCGGCCCTCGCGATCACCGCGATCGTCACCCTCGTCACCGGTGTGCTGCCGGGCGTGATCCCCGACGTCGGCGATCTCGTCGTCGCCCTCCCCTGATCCGGAGCCCACGCTGAGCCTCGAGCGGTTCGACGCCCACGTCGAACGCTGCCTGTACGGGGAGGACGGTTTCTACTCGTCGGGTCGCGGCTCGGCCGGGCGTCGAGGTGGTGACTTCGTCACGTCAGCCGAGTCCGGTCCTCTGTTCGGTGCGCTCCTCGGCGAGCGCATCCAACGCTGGTGGGATGATGCGGGTCGACCCGCGAGGGTCCGGGTCGTCGACCTCGGTTCGGGGCCCGGCACGCTGCTGCGCACCCTGGCGCTCGCCGAGGTCGAGGCCGCCGAGCACTGGGAACTCGAGGCGATCGATCGGGCCGACGGTGCCGGTCCGTTGCCGCCGGCCGAGCTGTTGGCCGGCGCGGTCGTCATCGCGAACGAGCTGCTCGACAACGTGCCGTTCCGCTGGATGCGACGATCGGGTGATGACTGGCTCGAGGTGTGGCTCCAGGACGATTCGCCGGCGTGGGCTCCCGTGGACGCCGAGACGGTGTCGGCGATGGTCGCCGTCGAGTCGATCGCCGGGTTGTCCGACGGTGCGGAGTTCCCCTGGTGCGGTGCGGCGGCCGACCTCGTCCGTCACGTGCTCGCGGCCGAGCCCGCCCTCGTCGTGATGTTCGACTACGGGGCAAGGACGACCGCCGAGCTCGCCGAGCGCGGCGACTGGCTCCGCACCTACGCCGGCCATCGACGGGGTGACGATCCGTTCGCTGTGCCCGGTGACCTCGACATCACGACCGACATCGGCTGGGATCAGCTCCCGGCTCCGACGTCTCTCCGGCCACAGGCCGAGACGCTGCGCGATTGGGGTCTCGATGATCTCGTCGAGCAGGGGCGGGAGCGCTGGCACGCCGCCGCCGCTCGTCCCGATCTCACCGCGATGCGGATGCGCTCGAGGATCTCCGAGGCCGTCGCACTCACCGACCCCGCGGGTCTCGGTGGTTTCTGGTGCGCCGAGTGGGCTCCAGACTGACCCGATGACCGACCCCTCCTCCGATGACTTCGCCGTGTTGCGTGCCCTCGGCTCCGGACCGATGCAACCGAGTCGCGATGCCCTCGAGGCGATCCCGGTGCGGCCGTGCCGGATGCGGTTCCGCGGGAGCGAGCTCACGTCGGTGTGTCCCGTCACCGAGCAGCCCGACTTCTACACCTACGAGATCGTGGTCGAGGGAGCGGTCACCATCGAGACCAAGAGCCTGAAGCTGTATCTCCGCAGCTGGGATCGGGTGCCGGTGCTCGCCGAGGCTCTGTGCCACGCCATCCTCGACGACCTCGAGGCAGCCCTTCGCCCGAAGGGGGAGATCGACCGCATCCAGGTCACGATCACCCAGAACGTCCGCGGTGGCGTCGAGCTCGAGGTGAGCGCCGAACGCTGAGGCTCCACCGTCCTCGGCGTCGAAACCCGCACACTCGTCGGTCGGACGCGGATCGCGCTGCTCGTGTGCGAGTCGCCTACGGGAGCTTCCAGCCGGCGCGGAGGCCGTGGACGACAGCCTCGATGCCGGAGTCGAACATCGCCTCGGCGTCATCGACCTGCGTCATCGCCACGAACGCCCCGATGTCGGGGTCGGCCAGGAGTTCGGGCGCGATGACCAGCTCGTCGGGCTGACCGAGGTTGCCGAGCTCGGTCGCCACGTGGCCCATCACGAACGAGACGGCGAAGTGCAAGGCCTCGCGCGCAGCCCGATCGTCGAGGCCGACGGCTCGGAACCGGCCGTGGGCCCAGACCAGGACGCGCAGCCCCGTCTCGCTGCGGGCCGGGCGCGAGGTGAAGAGTTCGACGGCGGCGGGATGGCGCACGAGCACGTCATGGAACGAGCGCAGGCCGCGACGGATGGCCGCCTCCCAGTCATCCTCGGCGACCTGGGGCAGTTCGATCTCGCCGTACAGCTGTTCCAGAACGGCGTCGAGGAGATCGTCCTTGCTCGAGACGTAGTGATAGACCGACATCGCCTCGATGCCGAGCGCGGCGCCCAAGCGCCGCATCGACAGCTTCGACAGGCCTTCGGTGTCGATCACCCGCAGGGCCGCGACGGCGACACCGGCGCGGCTCAGTGCGGGGCGTGTCGTCTCGGCGGTCACGGCAGGGCACGGTACCGCCGGGAGGAATCCCGGAGCACCTGATTGCTAGTGTCGGCGAGCGCCGAGCGGGTCGTCACGGCCCGGAGTTCCACCAGGGGGTACGTCATGGCCGAGCCAGCGATCGAGGTCTACGAGGACGAGCAGCGGACCTTCCCGCCCGATCCGGCATTCGTCGCGCAGGCGAACAGCGGCGACCGCTCCTTGTTCGACGAGGCGGCGGCGGACCGAGAAGCGTTCTGGGCCCGCCAGGCCCGCGAGTTGATCACCTGGGACACCGACTTCCACACGACGCTCGAGTGGAACCTTCCGGACGCCAAGTGGTTCCTCGGCGGTGAGCTGAACGTCGCCGCCAACTGCCTCGACCGGCACGTGGCCGCAGGCAAGGGCGACAAGGTCGCCTACCACTGGGAGGGCGAGCCGGGCGATCAGATCACGATCACGTACGCGGAGCTGCTCGACGAGGTCTGCAAGTTCGCCAACGTGCTGAAGGACCTCGGGCTGGAGAAGGGCGACCGCGTCGCCATCTACATGCCGATGATCCTGGAGCTGCCGATCGCGATGCTCGCCTGTGCGCGCCTCGGCGTCGCTCACTCGGTCATCTTCGGTGGCTTCTCCGCCGACGCCATCGTCGATCGTTGCGAAGACGCCGAGGCCAAGCTGATCATCACCGCTGATGCCGGCTACCGCCGCGGTGCCGCCGCCCGGCTCAAGCCGACCGTGGACACCGCCCTCACCACCGGTGCGGCCTCGGTCGAGAACGTCGTCGTGGTCAACCGGTGCGACACCGCTCCTGAGATGACCGAGGGGCGGGATCATTGGTGGCACGAGCTGATGGCGGACGCCTCGACGGACTGCCCCGCGGAGCCGATGGACGCCGAACAGCTGCTCTACCTGCTCTACACGTCGGGCACGACCGCGAAGCCCAAGGGCATCATGCACACGACGGGCGGCTACCTGACCCAGGTCGCCTTCAGCCACAAGTACGTGTTCGATCTCAAGCCCGAGACCGACATCTACTGGTGCGCCGCCGACATCGGTTGGGTGACCGGGCACAGCTACATCGTCTACGGCCCGTTGGCCAACGGCTGCACGTCCGTCATGTACGAAGGCACACCCGACACCCCGGACAAGGATCGGCTGTGGGACATCGCCGCGCGCTACGGCGTCACGCAGCTCTACACCGCACCGACGGCCATCCGCATGTTCATGAAGTGGGGCACGGAGTACGTCGAGCGGCACGATCTGTCGAAGCTCCGCGTGCTCGGCACCGTCGGTGAGCCCATCAATCCCGAGGCGTGGATGTGGTATCACACCCACATCGGTGGCGAGTCGACGCCGATCGTCGACACCTGGTGGCAGACCGAGACGGGCGGCCACATGATCACACCACTTCCGGGTGTCACGACCACGAAACCCGGGTCGGCGACCCATGCGATCCCCGGTGTCGTGGCCGAGCTCGTCGACGACGAGGGCAACACCGTGACCGAGGGTGGCGGCTATCTGACGATCGCGGAACCCTGGCCCTCGATGTTGCGCGGGATCTGGGGCAATCCGGAACGGTTCCGTGAGACCTACTGGAGTCGGTTCCCCGGCCGGTACTTCGCGGGCGACGGGGCCAAGCTCGACTCCGACGGCTATCTGTGGCTGCTCGGTCGGGTCGACGACGTCATGAACGTGTCGGGCCATCGCATCTCGACCACCGAGGTCGAGTCGGCGCTCGTCGACCACCCGGCCGTGGCCGAGGCGGCCGTCGTCGGTGGCACCGACGACGTCACCGGCCAAGCCATCATCGGCTACGTGATCCTCCGCGGTACCCACGAGGCATCGGACGAGCTCGGCAACGAGATCCGCGAACACGTCGGGGTGAAACTCGGCAAGATCGCCCGACCGAAGACGGTGATCATCGTGCCGGATCTCCCCAAGACCCGATCCGGCAAGATCATGCGTCGCCTGCTCCGAGACGTCGCCGACGGCCGTTCCCTCGGCGACACCACCACGCTCGCCGATCCCGGTGTCGTGGCCGAGATCCAGAGCCGCGCCGCCGAAGGCGACGAGGACTGACGATGGCTCCGAGCCCGGCGTCCTGGCACTGGGCGCCGGGTGTCGAGCCGCGTACCGGCCCGACGATCTGCGTCGACATCGATGGCGTCCTGTCCGACGGGCGTCATCGGCAACACTTCGTGAGCCAGCACCCGAAGGACTGGCCGTCGTTCTTCCGCGCCGCGGCCGACGATCCGGTCATCGAGACCCAGGCACACCTGCTCGACCAGTTCGCCGATGATCGCGTCATCGCCCTCGTCACGTCACGGCCCGAGTCGATCCGTTCGGCGACCACACGTTGGTTGGTGGAGGCCGATGTCCGATGGGACCTGTTGGCGATGCGTGCCGCCGACGACGGTCGTCCGTCGCCACTGGTCAAGGCAGATGTCGTCGCGGCGTTGCGTGAGGCGGAGTTGGAGCCCGTGTTCGCGATCGACGACGATCCGCGGAACGTGCTCGCTTATGCGGAGGTCGGTGTGCCCTGCCTCTACGTCCACTCCGGCTACCACCAGCGCTCGCCCCGCTAGCGCTCGGATCACTTCCGCAGTTCTTCGCCGGGGCTCAGATCTGCCCGTCTCGCTGGGTCTTCGTGATCAGGTTCGGATCGCCAGGTCCAGCAGCTCGAATTCCGGTCCCGGGAGGCCCGGGAGTCGGACGGTCACCTCATGATCGGTGTCGAGGTCGATGATCGTGAGTGTCGGGCCGCCGACCGCGCCGTTGCTCCCCACCAGTTTCCATCGATCGGTGACCACGGCGGTCGCATCCGGGATCGGCGGTCCGTGGGGGAGTGGCCGGCCCAGCCGCGTCTCGGATCTCGCCGGCGGAGTCGAGCGCAGGTCGACCCGCTCGAGCAACGACGGATCCCGTCCCGCCCACCAGAGAACCCCTGGCTCGGTCGTGTCCCAGACCACCCGGCTGATCGATGCTGCCGCCGCCACCTCGATGCGCGCCCCGACGTCGGCGTGGACCACCACCGATTGCACGCCGGTCGTCGGATCGACCATCCGGCCAGCCAGCCAGCGACCCGACACATCGATCGTCGCGCGCTGCAGCGGGCCGACCGCGAGCCCCGTCGTCTGCTCGTCATCGGCGGCGAGCCACCACCAGGCCGTGATCCCCGTCGCCGGATCGACCACCACATAGCTCGTGCTCACGTCGAACGCCGGCTCGACCGAGCGGAGCGATGTGATGCTGCGGGCAGCGCCGAGTCCTCCGGTGAGTCGGCGGGCGGGGCCGGCGGTTTCGCCCGGCGCGGTCGTGGAAGTCGTCGGAACCGGAGCGGTGGCCTCCTCCGGGCCGGCACCTCGTGCGAGCAGCAGTGCCATCAGCACCGCCGTGGCCAGCAGGACGATCAGTCGGGGATCGAGGGCCCGCCGGTTCACGACGGCTCGGATCTCGCTCCCACCCTTCCCGACGTCGCCGGTCATGTCCGATGCCGCCATGACCGTACGATGTCAGACGAGGCCCGGCCATGGCGCTCCGAGCGAGCAGCCGGGCAGAAACGAGAGAGAACCCACCACCATGGCCAACGGACTCAAGACCGCCGTCCTCCTCGGGGGACTCGCCGGACTCATCATGTTCTTCGGTGCCCAGTTCGGCTCGGGCGGACTGACCATCGCCTTCATCATCGCGATCGTGATGGTGGGGGGTTCCTATTGGTTCAGCGACAAGCTCGCGATCCGTTCGGCGAAAGCCGTCGAGGTCACCCCACAGCAGCTGCCCGAATACTTCCGGATCATGACGGAGCTGACCCAGGTCACCGGCATGCCGATGCCGAAGCTCTACGTCTCGCCCGAGCAGCAGCCCAACGCCTTCGCCACGGGTCGGAACCCGAAGAACGCGGCGATCTGCATCACCGAGGGCCTCCTCAAGACGCTGAGTTGGGAGGAGATCCGCGGCGTGCTCGCGCACGAGCTGGCCCACGTCCGCAACCGGGACATTCTGACCGGGTCCGTCGCCGCCGCGCTCGCCACCACCATCAGCTACGCCGCCAACATGATGATGTACGCCGGGGTCTTCGGAGGCGGTCGCCGGGACCGCAACGACGGCAATCCGATCATCATGCTCGGATTCGCCCTGCTCGCCCCGCTGGCTGCGGGCATGATCCAGATGGCGATCTCCCGGAGCCGCGAGTTCGAGGCCGACCGGACCGCGGCGAAGATGATCGGGGACGGTGAGCCGCTCGCGAGTGCGCTCGAGAAGCTGCACGGCTACTCGTTGCGAGTGCCCTCGCAGATCGCTCCGCCGCAGGCGAGCCACTACATCATCAACCCCCTCGCAAATCGCAAGGTGTCGATGTCCAACCTGTTCACCACCCATCCACCAGCGGAGGAGCGCATCAAGCGCCTGCGGGAAGGTCAGTGGCGCGACGTCTGAGCCGCTCGCGGCCATCGCCGCCCGGCGTGTGTGCTCAGTCCCGGAAGTTCTGGAACTGGAGCGGGATCTCGATGTCGGCGGCCTTCAGATTGGCGATGACGTCTTGGAGTGCGTCCCGCTTCTTGCCGGTCACACGGACCTGATCACCCTGGGTCTGTGAGCCGACGCCCTTGAGCTTCATGTCCTTGATGATCGTGTTGATCTTCTTGGCGTCGTCGGACGAGATCCCGGCCTTGAGGCCCGCCTTGAGCCGTGTCCGTCCGCCGGCGGCGTCCTCGTTGTCGCCGAAGTCGACGGACTTGAGCGACACCTGACGTTTGACCAACTTCTCCTCGAGCACCTGCTTGAGGGCGAACATCCGGTCGTGGCTGGCGGACTCGAGCGTGATGTTCATCGCCTTGTCGTCCAGTTCGATCGAGGAGTTCGTGTTCTTGAAGTCGAACCGGTTGGCGATCTCGCGCGAGGCCTGATCCACGGCGTTGCGCACTTCCTGCATGTCGATCTCTGAAACCACGTCGAAACTCGGCATGGTTCGCACGGTAGCCCCCGCTACCATTTCATGCCCCAGGGTCGGTGCCCGAGTGGCCAAAGGGAACGGGCTGTAAACCCGTCGGCATCGCCTACGGAGGTTCGAATCCTCCCCGGCCCACAACAGCACGACGCCCGGACCGCTCGGTCCGGGCGTCGGTCGTTCTCGGGTCGTGGGAACCGATCAGCCGATCAGCTTCTGGAGCACGACCACGTCGTGCCAGCGCCCGAACTTCCGACCGACCTCGCGTTCCACGCCGACCTCGAAGAAGCCGAGCTTCTTGTGGAGGGCGATCGAGGCGTCGGCTCCGCCCGACACACAGCGGGCGAACACGGCGTGATAGCCGGCGGCTCCGGCGGCGTCGAGCAGCGCCGAGAGCAGCGCCGTGCCCACGCCCTTGCCCTGTGCATCCGTGTGGAGGTAGATGGAGTCCTCGACCGAGGTGCGGTAGGCGGGTCGGGTTCGGTGGGGAGAGACACCGGCGAATCCGACGACACTCCCGTCGATCACGGCGACGAGCGCCGGAAGCGCGCCGGACCGTTCCTCGATCCACGCCTCCTGCTCGGCGAGGGTCCGGGAACGCAGATCCATCGTCGCGACCGAGGTCTCGACGGCGTGGTTGTAGATCGCGGCGACCGCTTCGGCGTCGCCGTGTTCCACCGGCCGGATCAGCATCCGGGCGACCCTAGCCAGGGCCATCTGAATCCGCAGGGAAAGGTGGTTGGTCCGGGGGTTCGCTCGTGGCAGACTTTCCCGCCCGGCCCCGCGGCCGGTCCGCCTCCTTAGCTCAGTCGGCAGAGCGTTTCCATGGTAAGGAAAAGGTCGTGAGTTCGATTCTCACAGGAGGCTCAGGACGCATCCCCTCGGGGATGCGCACCCGTGGCGGTGTAGCTCAGTTGGTGAGAGTGCTCGACTCATAATCGAGAGGTCGCCGGTTCGAACCCGGCCGCCGCTACCACACGTCGATTCCGGCCCCCGCCGTTCGCCTCAGGTGCTTCGGCACGCCGAGGCGCTTCGTCCGGGGTCCGGTGTCGGCGTGACGCCCGGTTCCGGACCGGGCATCCCCAATCCCCGTAACCCCAGAAGGGACATCCGGTCATGGCTAAGGAAAAGTTCGAGCGGACGAAGCCGCATGTGAACGTTGGGACGAT
>JAHDCV010000011.1:0-15537 GCA_020629695.1 Acidimicrobiales bacterium
GTTCCTCGACCTGGCGTATGCCCACGTGCTCGGTCGTGACGGCGATGCCGCCGGCGAGGCCTACTGGCTCGACCTGCTCGCCCGCGGCGAGATCGACCGTCACCAGATGCTCTTCTACTTCGCCGAGAGCGCGGAGCTGAAGGCCTACACCGGCACCGACTGAGGCCCCGGGATCACTCGCCGCTCGTGTTGGTCAGGTGCAACCACAATCCGGCCAACACGAGCGGCATCCCGATCCACGTGCTCGGCGTGGGCACCTCGTCGAGAAACAGCCACGCGAGCACGGTGGATCCGACGGGCTCGGCGACGAGCGACAGCGACACCGTGACCGGACCGAGCGTCTTCACGAGTCGGCTGAGCATGGTGTGACCCAGGAGCTGCGGTCCGGCGACCATCGCGACGATCGCCAGCCAGGTGGCGCCTCCGTGATCGGTCAACCCGTCGCCGCGGACGAGTGCCACGGCGAACAACACGATCGACGCGGTGCCGTACACCGGGGCGACGACCTGCGCGGTGCTCAGGGTCTGGCGGAGCTCGCTCGCCCGCAGCAGGTAGAACGCCATCGCGAAGGCCCCGATGAGGGCGAGCAGATCGCCCTGCCAGCGATCCGCACCGGCCACGAGGTCGGCACCGCCGATGACGGCGAGGCCGAGCAGCGCGAGCGCGATGCCCGCAGCCGAACGGCGCGAGACCGGTTGGCCACGGAGCCAGAGCCACAGCGCCACCCAGAGCGGCGCACTCGTGACGATCGTGACCGACGCCGCCACGGTCGTCAGATCCAGCGATGTGAGCCAGGTGCCGAAGTGCACGGCCATGGCGACCCCGGCGACGAGGAGTGCCACGACGGGTCGACCCACCGATCGGTCACCATGGCGGTCGATCGACCCGCCGGCCCACGGCAGCAGGACCGCGGCGCCGAGCAGCGTGCGCCACGCAGCGATCACCACCGCGGGCGCCTCCGCCCACCGCACGAGAATCGCCGAGGACGCGATCGCAGCGACGGCCAGTGCGAGCAGGCCGAGGTCGCTGCGGCGGTCGGTGGCGGGCGCCGCCGAAGTCACGTTCAGTCGATCGTTGCGTAGGTCGTGGATCGGTCCTCGACCGAGGTCGTGCCGACTTCGGTCACCGCCTCGGTGAGGGCGTCGAGGAAGTCACCGATCACCGGCTCGTTGCCGGCCGAGACCGTCAGGTGGAGCGAGTCCGGCCGATGTTGGCGGTCGAGGTGCCAGCCGCGACGGCCCATCGCATCCCCGACCGCGAAGACGTCGAGCCGTGGTGCACCGTTGCCGTCGAGTTCCGCAGCGATCGCGACCAGCTGGAACCGTCCGTCACCGAGCGTGCGGATGCCGGGTGTCGCCTCCACGCCGGCGCGGACCCGGTCGGCGGTCTCGAGGGCCCGCGAGGTCAGATCGAGATAACCCTCGACCCCGAGGGTCTGGATGACCGACCAGGCCGCGGCCATCGGCAGGCCGGAACGGGTGCCCTGCAGATTCGGCGACGCGTAGAACCCGCCGAGCCAGTCGTCGAACACGAACGTCTGGTGGCGACGGAGGCCCTTGTCCCGATGCAGCACGACCGAGGCGCCCTTCGGGGCGTACCCCAGCTTGTGCACATCGGCCGACATCGAGGTGACCCCGCGGACACGGAAGTCGAACGGCGGCACGTCGCGCCCGAGGCGGTCCGCGAACGGCAGGAAGAAGCCGCCCATGCAGGCGTCGACGTGGCAGTTGGCGCCGAGATCGTCGGCCAGCGCGGCGATCGCCCCGATGTCGTCGATCACCCCCTGCGGGTACTGCGGCGCCGAGGCGACGAACAACACGATCCGCTCGGCGTCGGGCCCGGCGGCGAGCTCGGCCATGGCCTCGACGTCGGCTCGCCAGTCGTCGCCGACACCGACCACGCGGGTCTCGAGGCCGAACAGGTGGGCGCCCTTGTGGAACGCCGCGTGGGCCGACGAGGCCAGCACCATGATCGGTTCGGTCACGCCTCGTTCGTGCTCCGCCCGCTCCCTCGACGCGAGCACCGAGCACAGGATCGACTCGGTGCCGCCGGAGGTCATGAACCCCGACGCCGGCGTGCCGGCGGCGCTCGCCGCCTCGGTGCCGTGCAGGAGGTCGGCGGTCCAACGCACGACATCGGACTGGATACGGGCGAGCGACGGCACGGCGGCGGTGTTGAGCGCGTTCTCGTGGAGGTACTCGACCGCCGCGGCCTCCGCGATCGCGTGGACCGCGGGCCCACCGTCGTAGACGAGACCGAAGGTGCGACCGTCCTGCCAGCGCACGTCGTCGCCCCGCAGGGCTCGGAGATCTCCCATGATCTCGTCGTGGGATCGGCCGGTGCTCGGGAATCCGCTCATGTGCGCACCCTAGATCGGGCCTGCCCACCGATCCCTATGTGTTGCCGCCGACCGGCGCGTGCACGGCGTCGTCGTGGCCGTGCACGTGGAGGCCGACGTTGCGCTGTCCGTTGCCGCGGCACCGGGCGATCGCATGCACGGGCCCGTGGCGGTGGACGACCGGCAGGCCGACCCCGATCCGGTCGCCGATCGTGCGGGCCGAGAACGCGAACACCACGGCACCGGACGCGACCGTCGCCGCCACGATCCGCAGCGTCGTGCCGCCGCCGACGGAGGTGTACAACGCCCCGGCGATGATCGGTGCCGCGGTCGACGCCAGCGCGGCGACGCTCGTGTTGATGCCCTGCACCGCGCCCTTCTCCCGCTCGTCGGCGGCCCGGGTCACGAGCGCCTGGAGTGTCGGTAGCGATGTCGCGAGCCCGACGTTCATGACATAGGCGAGGGGGAGGAAACCGATGACGGTGGTCGGCACGCCGATGAGGGCGAACCCCACGGCGGCGACGCTCAGGCCGAACAGCATGGCTCCGACGTCGCCGAGTGTGGCGGTCACGCGGGGCACGACCAGGAGCTCGTTGAAGATGAGGAAGACCCCGGTCGCGAGCATCAGCAGGCCGGCGTTGGCCTCGCTCACCCCCAATCGATCCGCGTACCACAGGATGATGATCGTGCCGTAGCCGCTGAAGCCGAGCGTGAGCAGGGCTTGGATCGAGAACAGACGGAGGAGTGGGCCCGACCCCTCGAGGCGTCGCGCCGCGCCGAGCAGGTTCACCTGGTGCAACGGATTCAGATCGAGAGCGTCGGCGCGTCGGTCCGCCGGGAGCGACTCGTCGAGGCGGAGCCAGCAGGCCGCGAGGGTCACGGCGCTGATCGCGATCGCGATGAGGGCCGGTCCGAGGAATCCGACCGGACCCGTCGCGCTGAACGAACCGAGGGCGGGGCCGATGATCAACGCCACGCCCGCGATCGCGCCCTGCTGGGAGAAGATCTTCGAGCGCTCGGCGTCGGTCGTGACGTCGGCGAGGTAGGCGGCGGCGACCGACTGGTTACCGCCGGTGAGCCCGTCGATCAGTCGCGAGGCGGCGATGAGCGCGAGGGCGAGACCACCGTCCACGGCGTAGGCCAGGCCGAACACGACCCAGCTGGCGAGCGTGCCCGCCTGGCTGACGAGCAGCACCGGTCGACGGCCGAAGTGGTCGGCCATGTTGCCGAGCACCGGTGCGGCGAAGAACTGGGCGAACGGATAGGCGGCGATGAGCAGGGCGAACACGAAGTCGCTCTGGCCGAGATCGCGTACGACGAAGGGGAGAACGGGGATCAGCAGGGTGCCGCCGAGGGCGTTCACGAAGGTCAGGAGGAGGATCGGCGTGGTGCGTGCGCTCATCACGCGCAGTCTGACATCCGGCCCGAACGGGGTCGCCGTCGAGTGCGAAGTTGTCCGGATCCCACCCTGCTCCCGGCCCCTACACTCCGGTCCATGGCCAACGTGACCATCTACCACAACCCCCATTGAGGCTCGTCGAAGAACGCCTTGGCGGTCGCCGAGGATCTGGGAGTCGAGCACGACGTCGTGCTGTACATGAAGACGCCGCCCGATCGTGCCGCACTGGAGCACATCGTCGCCGGCCTGGAGGATCCGGTCGAGGACCTCGTCCGGAAGGACTCGCAGTTCAAGAAGCTGGGCCTGGACCCGGACGACTACGTGGGGAACGCCGACGCCGTGATCGAGCTGCTCGTGGCGCGCAAGGCCCTGCTCCAGCGGCCCATCGTCGTGAAGGGCGACCGTGCGATCATCGGTCGACCGAAGGATCGGATCGCCGCGTTGCTGGCCGACTAGCTCGATCCGCCGCCGCAATCGTTGAACTCGGCGGGGATCCGCCGATGGGGGAGACATGACGGACACTGCCGCGCCCACGCTCGTGATCATGGCCGCCGGGTTGGGAAGCCGCTTCGGCGGGGTCAAACAACTCGCCGTCGTCGGTGATGCCGGCGAATCGATCATGGACTTCTCGATCCGCCACGCGGTCGAGGCCGGCTTCGCCGACGTGGTGCTCATCGTGCGGTCCGAGATCGAGGACGACGTGCGCGCCCACGTCACGAACGTGCACGGTGACGACGTCACCGTCCGCTATGTGCGTCAGGACGACCTCGGGCCCGAGCGAGCGAAGCCGTGGGGCACGCTCCACGCCGTGCTGTCGGCCCGTTCGGCCGTGTCGGCGCCGTTCGCCGTGATCAACGCCGACGACTTCTACGGTCCCCGGACCTACGAGGTCGCCGCCGAGTGGCTGGGTTCGATCGAGCCCGGACAGTCGGCCAACATCGCCTTCGACCTGGGTGCGACGGTCCCCCCGGCGGGAGCGGTGACTCGTGGGATCTGCGAGGTCGCCGGTGGTCGGCTCGTCTCGATCGTGGAGACCGAGGGGTGCGAGCGCCTCGCCGACGGTCGGCTCATGGCCGGCGGTGTGGAGGTCCCCGACGACACGCCGGCGTCGATGAACTTCTGGGGCTTCCACCCCGACTCCTTCGACGGATTCCAGCAGCGATGGGAGGCGTTCTTCGCCGCTCGTGGCGAGGAACCCAAGGCCGAGTGCCAGCTCCCGACGGTCGTCGGCGAGCTCATGGCCGAGGGTGACCTCACCGTCGATGTGCTCTCCTCGCCGGAGACGTGGATCGGGATCACGAACCCCGACGACCTCGACCTCGTGCGAGCGGCGCTTCGCCGCGATTGACTCAACCGCGTGCGGCGGTCGAGTGAACTGTGGCGTCGCGGGCTGATCATCGGCTGCGCGGCGATGCTGGCGGGGTGTTCTGCCGCGTCCTCGTTGCCCGGCCTGGGAACGACCACGACCGTGCCGACGACCCAGCCGCCCACCTTCGCCGAACTCGCGGCCACCGGTGAGGCCTACGAGGTCCGCCTCCGGACCGTCGGTGCCGCACCGCTGCGTCGCCTCGTGACGGCGCATCCGATCGGCGCGGTCGCGACCTACGAGGTGGCGGTGATCGACGGCGACAGCCGGATCGACGGTGTGATCACGGTGGAGGTCCTCGCCTCGGCGGCCGACGGATCGAACGAACGTCTCCGGGTCGAGCTGGTGGCTGTCGATGCCGCGGGGATCCCCGAGGCCGAGGCGGCACCGGCTGTCGGCGCATCGGTGACGATGGAGCGCGATGGCTCCCGTGTGGTGATCGGCGTGGAGCGTGTCGTGCCGGCCGGCCTCACCCGACGGGCCGACCTGGCCGCGCACGCCCTGCTCGACGCGGTGGGCCTCGGCGCGGTGCCACTCCCCGCGCCCGCCGTCGGTGACGGCGCGACCTGGGACGTGCGATGGTCGACGGTCGACGCCGGTGTCGTCGAGACCTCGGCCACGGTCTCGGTCGAGGCGACGACGGGAGTCGCCACGGTCACCCATCCCGTCGACGCGGACCGGACGGGCCCCGGCGGCGTGCGTTCGACGTGGCGACTCGATGGCGGCGGTCCGTTCGGATCCGGCGCCGAGCTGGTGCTCGGATCGACAACGATCCTGCTCACCCGGGTCTGAGCTCCTCAACCGAGGGCGAAACGCTCGCCC
Source organism: Acidimicrobiales bacterium (assembly GCA_020629695.1). Classification (GTDB taxonomy): domain Bacteria; phylum Actinomycetota; class Acidimicrobiia; order Acidimicrobiales; family SZUA-35; genus JAHDBV01. The sequence goes on from JAHDCV010000011.1 coordinate 5,926, forward strand.
GTCTCGAGGTCGATGCCCCCACCCTGGTCGATGAGGACCTGGCCCTCGGGCTCATCGACGAGTCGGATGCCCGGGCCGCTCCGGACCGACCAGCGGAGTCGGCCGGTCGTCGCGTCGATCGCGAACGTCGTGTTGCCGACGTTCTCGGCGATGACCGCTCCGTCGGCGCTGTGGGCGAGCAGCAGGTCGGTGCGGAACACCTCACTGCGATTGGCGAGGGGAACCCGCCATCGCACCGAACCGTCGTCGAGGTCGATGGCCCACAGCATCGCCTCGAGATCGTCGACGGGTTCGTTCGGTACGTCCATGACGACCACGATGTCGTCCAGCACCAGCGGGTCGACCCACTGCCAGTCGGTGCCGATGCGGAACTCGACCAGCCACTGCACCGCACCCGTCGACGGGTCGACCCGTTCGACCCGGGGCGCCGCCCGACCGCCTTCGCCCGGATCGTGCTCGACGATGAGGACGTCGCCGTCGGGGAGTTCGGGCACGGCGGTCAGCTCGAAGTCCTCCGGCCGATCGATCCGCCACACCACCGCACCCGCCAGGTCGACGGCTTCGACGCCGCTGCGTCCCACGAGGATGATCGTCCCGCTCGACAGCCGCCGGATCCGGGCATCACCGAGTTCGTGCGTCCACGCGATCTCGCCGTCGGGGAGGTTGCGCGCCACCAGCCGCTCCGCGAGGACGTCGACGGTGGCGACGATGTTGCGAAGCTCGACCGGGCCGATCGGGTTGGGGCCGAGCTCGGCTGCGCCGAGGAAGGTCTGGTAGGACTCGATGGCCTGCCGGGTGTTCGGGCCGAGACGGACGGGCGAGAGACCGATCGCGGTGAGGTCGGCATCGGTCAGCCCGTCGAGGGTGCCGGTGAGGCGAACGCCGTACTCCGGAAGGCAGGCGAGGAAGCGCTCGGAGTCCGCCGGATCCCGCTCGACGAGCACACCACCTGAGGTCGGGGCGCCGTCGAAGCAGCCCTGCTCCGCCTCCAGCGCCAGCCCGACGCCGTTGCCGATCATCGAGGCGCTGATCGTCGAGTGCTCGACGCCGAGTGCGCCGTCGACCCGTGCCGGGAGCTCCATCCACCAGCGGCTGCCGTCGGCGAAGTCGATCACGAACCGGCTGACCTCGGTTCCGTCGGCCGCCTGGCCGGCGACGGGTGCGACCGTCGTCCGGAGACGGTTCGGGGCCAGGCGGTCGCTGCCGAAGCGTTGCACTTCCAGCGGGTCCTCGTCGGGCGAGTCGAAGAGGAACATGACGATGTCGGTGACGCGTCCGTCCGCGAGCGACCATGCCACCAGGTCCGGGCGGGGCGCACCCGCCTGTAAGGGCAGGACGATCGAGGCCGCGTCGACGTCGTCGCCGTGGGCGGCGTCGATGTGGAGCCCCCGCCATGCCACCTCGTCGCCCAGGCTCGTGAGGTCGATCCGGATCGAGTCCGGCGAGCCGGTCGAGTCGGGAGCCTCTCCGAGCCGGGTCACGACCCATCCCGCGGTGCGGCGCGCCACCGTTGCGGACACGGTGTGATCGCTGTCCCGATCGTGGACACGCCAGGTCGTCGCGTCGATCTGTTCGGCGTCGATCGCCCATCCGAGGAACTGGACCGCCGCCGCTTCGAGCGCCAGTTCGGGGGTCTCGGCCGGTCGGCGGGGGGCGAGCCAGGCCTCGTCAGCCGGCGTCCAGGGCCCGCTGTCACCCGGAGCCGCCTCGGTCGTGGTCGTCTCGGGTGTCGGCTCGACGACGGTCGTCGGGGGAGCGGGGGGATCGGGATCGAGCTGACCGGCGCTCGTGGTGGCCACGACGATGGCGACCACCATGGCGGTGATCGCTCCGGCACCGAGCCATGGGCGGCGGGATCGGCGATCGGCCGACGTGGCTGACCCGGGGGAGTCGTCCTCGGAGAGGAAGACGATCGGGTCATTCCCGCCGGGTTCGTGCATCAGAGCAGGTGGCGGCGGATCTTGCCGAGTGACGTGCGAGGCAGCGCCTCGGCGAGGCGGACGCTCCGCGGTGCAGCCCAATGGGGCAGGCTCGCCCGGACGGCGGCGCGTAACTCCTCGACCGACGGTGGGCTCGCCGGATCGGCGGGCACGACGACGGCCTCCACCCGGTGGCCCCAGTCCGGGTCGGGCCGCCCGACGATCGCGACCTCGGCGACGGAGTCGAGCGCCGCGAGGAGCGGTTCGACCGCCGAGGGCCAGATCTTCTCGCCACCCGACACGATCACCTCACCCCGCCGACCCTCGACGGCGAGCACGCCGTCGGCGTCGAGCGAGCCGAGGTCCCCGGTGGGATACCAACCGTCGGCGGTCTTCGGATCGGTGCCGTCGCGGTAGCAGCGCAACAGCATGGGGCAGCGGAGCTGGACCTCGCCGTCGACGATGCGGACCTCGACGCCGTCGAGCGCAGCCCGCTCGTAGACCACGCCTGAGCCGGTCTCGGTCATGCCGTAGGTGGCGATGGCGTTGGTCGGCCGGTCCGGCGGCGGCGCCGCACCCCCCAACAGGATCGTGCGGAACGCCGTCGTGTCGACCCGGCGGAGGGCACGGGTGACGAGTGAGACCCTCGTGACCCCGCCCCGTGCGGCCCGCATCACGGCCTCGGCGTCGAACCCGTCGTGGACCGTCAGTCGCGTCCCGGTGTGGAGCGAGCGGGTGATCACCGACAGGCCTCCCACGTGATGCAGCGGAAGGCATGCCAACCAGTGGTCGTCCCTCGGATCGACCCCGAGGCGCGCACTCGTGGCCTCGGCCGAGGCGGCGACGGCGTCGTGGGTCAGTACCACCCCCTTGGGGCGCCCGGTCGAACCGCTCGTGGCGACGACGAGTGCGTCGCCGGGCTCGGTCCGCCGTCCGCCGTCGAGGGATCGCCGGCCATCGGTGTCGAGCACCGCCGTCGGTGCGATGGCATCGAGCCAGGCCGCCTTGGCGTCAACGGGAAGCGTCGGGTCGACGGGCGCCGCCGCGTCGCCGTCGCTCCAGATCCGCTGGAGGCCGTCGACGAAGGCCGGCCCGGGTGGCAGGTCGAGGACGACGACGTCGGCCATCTCAGCGGGTGAGGAGGCGTCGGTCGAGGGCCGGGACGGCCCGTTCGATCTGGGTCCGGAGGATGTGATCGAGCGGCGGCGCCCACAGACGCCCGCCGTAGTGCAGGCGCACCGACGCCATCGTCGGGCCGCTGGCTGCCGTGTCCGAGGTCAGCTCGACGTGGAGCAACCAGGGGGAATGGTCGCGCCCGTCGTCCTCGTGACGCTCGAAGTGGAGGCTGGCGCGATCGGAGGTCACCTCGTCGCTGGTCCGCACCATCCGCAGCCGCTTCGAGCGGGCGAACGGGCCGACCTGGGCCTTCAGGGTGATGAACCAGGCGGCGTCGCCGGGGTCGCCGTCGGCCACCTCGGTCGGCTCGACCGCGGCGATCGCGTCGAACCACTCGGGATAGCCCGTCAGATCGCGCAGGTCGTCGGCGCAGGTCTCCAGCGGAGCGGTGAGGGTCGCAGTGACGGTTTCGTCCACACCACCAGTGTGCCCCGTCGGCCGGGGCAGCCGTGGAGCCGGATCGTGGCACGCTGGTCGCATGGCCCCCGAACAGCATCTGGCGTGGTTCGACGACGATGTCGCCTGGTTCTCGGCGTTGCCCGACGACGTGCTCGACGTCGACGTGCCGGCCTGCCCCGGGTGGACCGTCGGTGATGTGCACACCCATCTCGCCTACGGGCTCGGTCTCGGCTACCCGATGGCGCTGTCGGCCCGACCCGAGGCCACCGCCGCCGAGGCGTTCGCCGCGCTGTCGATCCCGTCACCGCCACCTCGTGGCGTCGCCGCTCGGGCGGATTTCGTCGAGCATCTCACGACCTGTGCCGCCGCCTTCCGTGCGGCCGACCCCGATCGACCGTGCTTCACCTATGCCGGTCCGGGCACCGCGGCGTTCTGGTTCCGTCGGGCCGCGATCGAGCTCTCGCTCCACCGGATCGACGTGGCCGAGGCAATCGATCGCACGCACCGCCTGCCGACCGACCGCCTGGCCGACGCGCTCGCCGAGACGGTGGAGTTCGCCCTCCCGTTCGCGGCGACCGTGCTCGGTGAGCAGCCGAGGGCCGCCCGCATCATCGATCGGACGGCCCGCACCGCCGAGTGGCTCCTGCTCGGCGACGGCGATCCCGAGGTGTCGATCTCCGCCGATGGCCACGATCTGCTCGCCGCCCTCTGGGGTCGGCCGGCCGAGGTGCAGTGGTCGGGAGACGCGGAGCTCGCGCGGCACTGGCTCTCGTTGGTGCCACGCGCCTTCGGCTGAGTTCGGGCGGGTTCGGCGTCGTAGCATCGCGCCGTGCCGATCTCGACGATCCGTCTCGACGACCCCGGGCTCGACGTGTTCGACCTCGGCTGCCGCACCGGAATGCTGTGGCATCGCCACGAGATGACGCTCGCCGGCCTCGGTGCCGTCGAACGCATCCCCGTGGCTCGTCCCGGTGGTGCGATGGCGGCGCAAGCCCGACTCGCCGATGAAGCCGACGTCGACGAGGTGCAGCGCCCGGGGTCCGGCCCGGTGGCGTTCGCGGCGTGGGCGTTCGACCCGACCGAGGACGACGAACTCCTCGTGCCCGAGGTCGTCGTCGTCCGTGGCCCGGAGGGCCGTCGTTGGATGACGGTGCGCCACGAACCCGGTGCCCTCGATCACGCCGTCGCCCGAGCCCGGGAGATGGTCGCGGACGCCGTCGCCGTGTCCTGGCCGGAGGGTGTCGGCGGCTCCCATCTCGCCGTCGAGAGCATCGTCGCGCCCGAGGAGTGGGCCGGGATCGTGGGCGACGCCCGCGATCGGATCCGGGCCGGTGCGCTCACGAAGGTGGTGCTGGCGCGCGAAGCCCGGGTCACCTCGGATGTCGAGTTCGATCCCGGCGTGATCGTGGGTCGCCTACGTCAGACGTTCCCGACGGCGAACCTGTTCTCGATCGACGGGTTCGTCGGTGCGTCTCCCGAGCTGCTCGTCGCCCGCTCGGCCGACGTGGTTCGTGCGCATCCGTTGGCCGGCACCCTGCCGCGGGCGGCCGACCCGGCCGTCGACGCCGGTCGGCAGGCCGAGCTGCTGGCGTCGGACAAGAACCGCTGGGAGCACCGGATCACCATCGACTGGTTGCTCGAGCGCCTGCTCCCGTTCTGCTCCTACGTGGATGCCGAGCCGGTTCCGTCGATCGTGTCGTTGGCGAACGTGCACCATCTCGGGACCCTCGTGGAGGGGCGCCTGTCGCAGCCGTCGGCCTCGGTCCTCGAGCTGGTCGAGGTGCTCCATCCGACTCCGGCGGTCGGCGGCAAGCCGCAGGCCGACGCCCTCGCCCTGATCGGCGAGATCGAGCGGGCCGAGCGGGGCCGCTACGGCGGGCCGACGGGGTGGCTCGACGGCCGGGGGAACGGCCAGTTCGCCGTGTCGGTGCGGGTCGCCCAGTTCGACGGTCCGACCGCGACCGTGTTCTCGGGGGTCGGCGTCGTCGCCGACTCCGATCCACTGGACGAGTTGGCCGAGACCCGGGCCAAGTTCCAGGCGCTCATGGGCGCCATCCTCCGCCCCTGAGTGCCGGCGACCCACGCCGTGGGATCGTCGAGATCACGAGGCACCGACACGCGAGACTCACCGGATGAGCGATCAACCCTTCGTGCCCGAAGCCCGATCCGACGCCCAGCGGCTCATGGACGGCATCTACTGGTACGGCATCCCGACGCTGTTCCGGGCCCCACACGACGCCGATCCGGCGAACGCCGACATCGGCCTGGTCGGGGTGCCCCACTCCACCGGGAACGGGACGACCCAGCGCGATCAGCACCTCGGCCCACGTGCGGTCAGGAACGTGAGCGCCATCGGACGCCGGGCGCACAACGCGTTCGGCATCGACCCGTGGGATCGATGCCGCATCCACGACCTCGGCGACGTCCCCCTCTCCGAAGGCAACAACAACGAGCGGTCGATCGAGATGATCACCGACTACTACCGAGCGTTGGATGCTGCCGGCTGCCGGCCGGTGTCGATCGGCGGCGACCACTCGATCACCGGCGGCATCCTCCAGGGCATCGCCGGTGCCGGCGCCAACCTCACGGGCGGCGAGAAGGCGTGCCTGCTGCACTTCGACGCCCACACCGACGCGTTCCACAACGTCGATCACTTCATGGGTGCCATCAAGTCGGCGGCGCACTGGGCCAGCTATCTGGTGCGCGACGGCCACGTCGATGCCGAGCACTCGGTGCAGGTCGGCATCCGGGGCAACGTACGCAGCCTCGACTGGCTCGATCCGTCGTACGACCTCGGCTACACGGTCATCAAGAAGACGGAGTACGACGAGATGGGCCCCGAGCGGGTGATGGAGATCATCGACGAGACGATCGGCGATCGACCGCTCTACATCACCTTCGACCTCGACTGTCTCGACCCCATGGTGGCACCCGGCGTCGCCAACATCGAGGCCGGCATCGAGGGCTTCGGCATCGATCAGGTCATGCAGCTGCTGCGTTCGGTCCGTGGCAAGAACGTGATCGGTGGCGATGTCGTGTGCTTGATGCCGACCGTCGACTCGCCCAACCAGATCACGAGCTACCGGGCGATGGCGGTGATGTTCGAGATCCTGAGCCTGATCGCCGACAACCACGCGAACTGAAGACGGGGTCGGCAGTTCTGAGTCCCACCGAAGAACTGTCGAAGAGAGGCGAGCGTCAGCGAGCCGACCGTCAGCCGTGCGTGCTGATGCCGCCGTCGAGCGGCAGCACATTGCCGGTCATGAACGCACCGGCCCGGCTGGCGAGGAAGATCACGGTCCCGGCGACGTCTTCAGGGGTGCCGATCCGCTTGCGGGGGACCGACCCCTCGACCATCTTCCGGCTGTCCGGATCGTCCAGCATGTACCCCATCATCTTCGACTCGAACGGGCCGGGAGCGATGGAGTTCACCGTGATGTGATCGGCCACGATGTGGTGGGCCAGGTGGCGAGCGAGCATGTGGATCGCGGCCTTGGACGCCGAGTACGAGTAGTTGTCGCCGAACGGCACACGGATGCCGTCGATCGAGCCGGTCATGATGATGCGGGCAGGATCCTCGGCGCTGGCGGCCGCCCGCAGCTGGGGGAGTAGCGCCTGGCTCAGCATGAACGGGGCCTTGACGTTGATGTTCATCACCTTGTCGAAGCCCATCTCGGGAAACTCCCCGAGCGGCGCACCCCAGGCGGCTCCGGCGTTGTTCACGAGGATGTGGAGCTGGTCTTCAGCCTCGGTGAAGGCGGCGGTGAAGCTCTCGAGGCCCTCGGCACTCGCGAGGTCGGCCGGGATCGAGATGCACTCGCCGAACTCGCTGAGCCGGGCGGCGGTGGCGTCGCAATCGCTGGCCTTGCGGGACGTGATGTAGGTCTTCACCCCGTTCTTGACGAGGCCTTCGGCGATCATCTCGCCGATCCCGCGTGACCCTCCGGTCACGATCGCCACTTTGCCGGACACGTCGAACAGTTCTGAGATGAGCACGGGGTGATGCTGGCCGAGACCGACGAAGCGATGCCAGTTCTCAGCAGTTCCGCACGACCCAGGTCGAGGCGACGCCGATCCACTCGCGCAGGATGAGGCGGGTCCGGTCGGCGACACCGAGGTCGCCGACGCCGCCCACACCGAACACCTCGCCGTCGTGGCAGCGATCGAGCAACGTGCGGGAACGGTGCAGGTGGTAGTCGGAGGTCACCACGACGAGATCGTCCCAGCCCTCCGTCTCGGCGATGGCGGAGATGGTCTGGGCTTCACCCCTCGTCGTGTCCGGGTCGGGGAAGGGGCAGCGGACGTCGTAGGGCAGCTCGGGGTCGGCGCAGACACGGTTGGCCCGACCCCAGCCGGGCACCTCGCCGTTCATGATGACGAGCACCGGTGACACGCCGGTGTCCATCACCTCGAGGGCCGTGCGGAGCCGCTCACCACGTCCACCGGCGAACACCACGACGGCGTCGACGGTGTCGGGTAACTCGTCGTTCGACGGCCACCGCAGCCAGAGCCCCGTGAGGACGAGCCACACGGCGAAACCGATGCACGCTGCAACGGTCAGCAGACGTCGGCGGGACCGGTCAGGGGTAGGCACACCGGAAGCGTGGCATCGCCAGCCCGCCCCTCACCCGCGGCTGCGAAGTCCGCGCAGGATCTTGCTCGAACCCGCGCAAGCGGACCCCGGTTTCAATAGTGCCAGGGGTACGGGGCCCAGTCGGGGTCACGCTTCTCGAGGAAGGAGTCGCGGCCTTCGGCGGCTTCGTCGGTGCCGTAGGCGAGCCGGGTGGCCTCACCGGCGAACACCTGCTGGCCGACGAGCCCGTCGTCGATCAGGTTGTGCGAGTACTTCACCATGCGCTGCGCCGTCGGCGACTTGCCCATGATCTCGGTCGCCCACTGGAGCGCCTCGCGCTCGAGCTCGGCGTGGGGGACCACCGCATTCACCGCACCCATGCGGTGCATGTCGTCAGCGGAGTAGGTCCGGCCGAGGAAGAAGATCTCCCGGCTGAACTTCTGCCCCACCTGGCGGGCCAGGTAGGCCGACCCGAAACCGCCGTCGAAGCTGGCGACGTCGGTGTCGGTCTGCTTGAACTTCGCGTGCTCGGCCGAGGCGAGCGTCAGGTCGGACACGACGTGCAACGAGTGGCCACCACCGGCGGCCCACCCGGGCACCACACAGATCACGATCTTCGGCATCATCCGGATCAGCCGCTGCACCTCGAGGATGTGCAGCCGGCCCGACCGAGCCGGGTCGATGGCATCCGCGGTGTCGATCGGGTTCCCGTCATCATCGGTGTCGGTGTAGCGGTAGCCGTCCTTGCCCCGGATGCGCTGATCGCCACCGGAGCAGAACGCCCAACCGCCGTCACGAGGTGAGGGGCCGTTGCCGGTGAGCAGCACGCAGCCGACGTCCGACGATTGCCGGGCGTGGTCGAGGGCCCGGTAGAGCTCGTCGACGGTGTTCGGTCGGAACGCGTTGCGCACCTCCGGCCGATCGAACGCCACCCGGACACACCCCAGGTTCTTGGCCCGGTGGTAGGTGATGTCGGTGAAGTCGAACCCCGGGACGACGTCCCAGACCTCGGGGTCGAACAGTTCGCTGACGGTCTCAGAACCCATGCCGGCGTACGTTAGAGCGGTGTCGACGCCGAGGCCCCAACGTGTGCTGATCGTCGGGAACTCCGGCTGCGGCAAGTCGACGCTCGCGGCCCAGCTCGCCGCCGAGTGGGATCTCGAACACATCGAACTCGACGACCTGCGCTTCGTCGGGCCCGAGTGGGAGCAGGTCCCCGACGACGAGCTCACCCGGCGGTTCAACGCGGCGGTCCGCAAGAACCGAAGAGTGATCGCCGGCAACGTCAACCAGAAGCACTGGTGGAACCGCAACGACCTGGTCATCTGGCTCGACCTGCCCACCCGGGTCTGGCTGCCCCGCCTCGTGCGTCGCTCGATCAACCGGATCCGGACGCAGGAGCCGCTCTGGGGTGGCAGCGTCGAGCGGGCCCGAGACGTGTTCCACTGGAACCCCGAGCGGAGCGTGATCATGTACGCCCTCGTCCACGGGCGTCGGCGGATGCACCGCTTCGAGGGCTATGCCCGGGGCGAGTTCTCTCCCGAG
>JAHDCV010000011.1:15637-19202 GCA_020629695.1 Acidimicrobiales bacterium
CCCGGAAGCCAGGTTCCGCCCGTGCCCGCCGACGCCCCGCCGGTGCTCGTCGCCTACATGCGGATGTGGAACGAACGCGACGTCGACGCCATCCGCGGACATCTCGACGCCGCGGTCAGCGAGGACTGTCTCTGGATCGATCCGCTGCATCAACACGTCGGGCGTGATGCGCTCGAGGAGAACGTCCGCGGGTTCCGCGCGCAGTTCCCGAACGCCGACCTCGGGGTCGGCAGCAACGTCGACGGCCACAACGGCCGCCATCGCTACGAGTGGGTCATCGTGAACGAGGGCGAGCTGCTGATCCGGGGGTTCGACGTCGTGACCTTGGACGACGACGGACTCATCGAGCGGGTCGACGGGTTCTTCGGCACGCTCGAACGGGTCGGCCCGGCCTGACCGAGTCGATCACTCGTCGAGCAAGCGCTCGATCGTGCGTCGTCCGAGGGCGGCCATGATCGGGTTCGTCTCCACGTAGTACCAGACGAGACCCATCGCCTGCTGCAGCGCCCACGCCCGGCCCCTCGCCCAGTCGACGTCGCTCGGCTCGACGACCGACCGGAAGGCGGCACGGGCCCCGGCGTCGAGGGTGTTCCACGCGACGATGAGGTCGAGCGCCGGGTCGGCCGGGCCGAACCCGTCGACATCGAGCACGCCCGCCAGCCGGCCGTCGGTGACGAGGAGATTGCCGGGCAGCAGGTCGCCGTGGCTCATGACGTCGGGGGCGGCGTGGGGGAGCGAACGGAGCTCAGCCCACATGGCCCGGAGGGGCTCGACATCGATCAGCGCCTCGCTGCGATCGAAACAGGTGGCCATCCACCTGTCGTGATCCGGGAGGTCACCGCCGCGCCCGTCCCGGTCGAACACCCGACCGCCGGTGGCAGTCGAGCGCAGCTCGAGCACGAGCCGCCCGAGATCGTGGCCGAAGGACGCGTCGGCGTGCACCGGCTGTTCGGTGGCGGTGACCCCGTCGACCCAGGTCTGGATCGACCACGGCGACGGGTACTCGGCGGTTGCGTCGCCGATCTCGATGATCGTCGGGCTGGGCACCGAGACCGCCGCGGCGAGTTCGGCCGCCGCGGCGGCAGCGGCCCCGAGATCGGCCCGAGTCACGCCGGGTCGGAGCGGTAACCGGACGGCCAGGTCGTCGCCCAGACGGTAGATCGCATTGACGGTGCCCTCGGCGGCGACCCGGAGGAGTGGCAGACCCGACCAGCGCGGGAACCGCCCGTCGACGAGTGATCGGACGAGTGCCTCGTCGATCGGGAACTGATCGTCGTGCAACCGGCTCACCGGGGTCGAGCGTCGAGCCGCACGGCCTGCTCGGCCATGGCGTCGCCCACGCTCACCGTCCGACCGGCGTCGACCAACTCGGCCCGGCGGCTCATCGGTTCGACATCGCCGGGGCCGCTGACGTGGTCGAGCATGAGCACACCGTCGAGGTGGTCGATCTCGTGTTGGAACAGCTCGGCCATGTCCGGTCCCAGCTCGTCCCACGACCACTCGGCGTCGGTCTCATCGCTCCAACGGAGGGAGATGCTCGTCGCCCGCTCGACCCGGACGAGCCGACCGGGGACGGAGAGACAGTCGTCCCAGACCGTCTGCATCTCGTGGCTGCGCCAGACGATCTCGGGGTTGCAGACCGCCCGCGGTCCCGAGCCGAGATCGCACACGATCACCCGGCGCATCCAGCCGATCTGCGGAGCCGAGATGGCCCGACCGAACCCGTGCTCGGCTCGGAAGTCGGCCAGCGTCGCCGCGAGATCGCCGAGCTCGTCACCGAAGCCGGACTCCGCCGGATCGGCCACATCGCTCGGCGTCGCCAGCAGCGGATCGCCGTCGGTGAGGATCGTGCGGACCCGTCCGATCGTGATGGCCATCAGAGGTCCCGGATGGCTTCGGCGACCGCCGCATGGAGCGAGGCGTGGAAGGCCACGTTGTCGTCGTGATCCCCGCAGCGGGCCACCCGGACGCGGACGCCGCTCGGTCGCAGATCCGCCGGATCGTCGAGCGGTCCGGCCGGGAGCTCGGCCGCATCCAGGCCATGGCTGGCGGCGAGTGCGACCAGATCCGTGCCGTGCGGCGTGCCGAACAGCGTTTCGTATCGGTCGTCGGCCACCAGCGACCGTTGCGGGAGGAAGGAGAAGATGCCGCCACCCCGGTTGTCGACGACCACGATGGTGAGATCGAGATCGCGGTCGGCCAGCGCGCTCAGCGACGTGGCGTCGTGCAGGAAGGCGACGTCGCCGAGCACCACGATGGTCGGTTCACCGAGGGCGGCGATACCGATCGCCGTGGCGATCGTGCCGTCGATGCCGTTCGCGCCACGGTTCGCATGGACCCGGACGTCGTCGCGAGCTTGGCCGAACCATTCCAGGTCCCGGACCGGCATGGAGGAGGCGACCACGAGCGAGCCGAGATGCTCGCCGGCGGCCAATGCGGCGCGGAGCACCGCGGGTTCGCTCCAGGCTCCTGACGCCGCCCGTTCGCCAAGCACTCGGGTGAGTGCCGCGCCAGCCAGGTCGTCGGCCGCCTGCCACTGCCCGGCGCGTCGCGAACGTGACACCAGCGCCCGCTCGGCGAGCTGGGTCGCGAATGCGGTCGGGTCGGCTCGGACGATCCGAGTCGCCCGACGGTCGGGGTCCGACCAGGCGCCGTGTCGGGAGACGACGATCTGCTCGGCGACGGGTGCGACCCACTGGGCGAGCACCTTCGAGGTGTGGGATTCGCCGACTCGGAGGACCACCTCGGGTCGGAACCGCGCCGCGAACTCGGGATCCCGCAGCAACGAGTCCGCATGGCGGATGCTGCGGATCGTGCGGAGCCCCGATCGGTGATCGGCGAGCAATGGCCAGCCCAGCTCCCGGGCGAGCCGGTACACCGGTTCGTCCTCGCCGGCGCCCGCACCCGCTCCGGCGCCGGCGACGATCAGGCCGTCGGCCTCGAGCAGCGCCTCGACCGCGGCCAGGTCGGCGGCCGCGGGAGCGCCGTCGGGGGCTTCGGCCACGTGCCACGGGGCGAGGTCGTCACGGCCGGGCGGAAGGTCGGCCGGGATCCCGACCAGCGGATCGCGGAAGCTCAGATTGGCGTGCACCGGTCCCGGACGCCCGGATGCTCCCAGGGCCTCGACCACCAGGCGGGCGCCGATCGACCGCCACGACGCCGTCGGGATCGACTCGGGCACGCCCGGTTCGACGAAGTGGCGGACCGCCGGACCGAACAGGTGGGTCTGGTCGACGGTCTGGGGCGCACCGACGTCCCACAGCTCCGGCGGCCGATCGGCCGTGCACACGATCAGCGGGACCCCCGACAGGTGGGCTTCGACGACGGCGCCGTGGAAGTGGGTCGCCGCCGTGCCCGAGGTGCAGATCACGACGGCGGGGCGTCCGGTCGACACGCCGACGCCGAGGGCGGCGAACGCGGCCGAGCGTTCATCGTGGAAGACCTGGACGCCGATGCGGTCGTCGGCGGCGAGGGCGAGAGCCAGCGGCGTCGATCGTGATCCCGGTGCGACCATGGCCAGGCTCACGCCGGCGCGCACCCACTCGTCCACGAGCGTGGCGCAGAA
>JAHDCV010000011.1:19302-21632 GCA_020629695.1 Acidimicrobiales bacterium
CTGATCGCTCGCCATGACCACAGCAAACCACGAGGTCCGCCGAACCGTTGGCATCCTGGAGAGGTGAGCCTCGCCGTCACCACCCGTCGACCCGAGCGCCCCGATGACGAACGTGGTCGGATCGTCCTGCTCCACGGCTTCACCCAGAACGCCGGATGTTGGCGTCCGTTCGACCGGGCCCTCGCCACCGACCACGAAGTGGTGGCGATCGATCTGCCCGGTCATGGAAGGTCCGGCCACGACGACGCCGACCTCGACCGCGCCGCCGAGTTGGTCGCCGAGGTCGGCGGCCGCGGTCACTACGTGGGCTATTCGATGGGAGGTCGCGTGCTGCTGCACCTCGCCCTCGCCCACCCCGAACTCGTCGAGTCGATGACGGTCATCGGCGCCCATCCCGGGCTCGAGACCGACGAGGAGCGGCGAGCCCGACGCGGGGCCGACGAGGCGCTGGCCGACCGTCTCGAAGAGGTCGGCCTGGAGGCGTTCCTCGACTCCTGGCTCGCGAATCCGCTCTTCGCCGGACTCACCGACGAGACCGCTCACCGCAGGCGGCGTCTGCTCAACCGTGTCGACGGGCTCGCCGCGAGCCTGCGGTGCACCGGCACGGGGACGCAGCGGCCGTTGTGGTCCGAACTCGCCGGACTCACGGTGCCCACGCTCGTGCTCGCAGGGGCCGATGATCCCAAGTTCGTCGATCTCGGCATCCGGCTCGCGTCGACCATCGGCGCGGCCGCCGAGCTCCAGACCATCGAGGGGTCCGGCCACACCTGCCCCCTCGAACAACCCGACCGAACGGCGGCGGCGATCCGCCGGCGCCTCGGTTGACGAACCGGTCGGACCGTCGCCGCCCTCAGGCCGGTCGAACGGTCGACACGACGGTCGACAGCGCTTCGAGCGCGGTCGGATCCGGCGGCGGCGCGACCCCGACCGCGACCGGCACCACGACGTCGCCGCTCGCATCCACCGCCAGGTCGACGAAAGGATCGCTCACCAGCCACTGGCGGGCCGGCGAGAGGTCACCGATCACGTCCACACCCGGCAGCGCCGCGACCGCGGCGAGGGCGTGACGGCCCAGTCCCGACTCGATCATGCCGCCGACCGCCACGGCCAACCCGAGCCCGGTGGCCCGGTCGAGGGTCTCGATCGTGCCACCGAGCCCACCGAGGCGTCCCGGTTTGATCACGACCCCGGTCGCCGCACCCCGTCGGGCCAACAGCTCGATGGCGTCCGGCGAGGTCGCCGCTTCGTCGGCCAGGACGTGGGCGCCGATGTCGGCGGAGACCAGCTCGGCGGCCGCGCCGAGCTCCGACGGAGCGAACGGCTGCTCGACGGCTCGGAGACCCGCCTCGATCGTGTGGATCACGCGACGGACCTGGTCCGCGCCGTACGAGCCGTTGGCGTCGCCGTGGAGTTCGAGATCGGGGAAGGCGGCGGCGATCGTCGCGACGACGGGCACGTCGTGGCCCGGGCGGATCTTGAGTTTGACCCGTCGCGCTCCGGCCTCGACGAGTGCGCCGACCTGATCGAGGAGGTCGTCGAGATCGGCCTCGCCGACCGTGCCGCCCTGCGGGACGGTCGAGGCTTCCGCGCCGAGCGCCGCGGCGAGCGGGATCCCGACCGTTCGGAGATGGGCGTCGATCACGGCCATCTCGACGGCCGCCTTCGCCATCGGATGCCCGACGATGTCGTTCGTCGCGGCCGCCACGTGATCGGGATCGAGCGGGCCCGCCAACAACCTCGGAGCCAGATGGTCCCGGATCACGACGAGGGCACCCTCGGCGAATTCACTCGAATAGGTCGGGGCGGCGAGTGCGGCGCATTCGCCCCATCCCTCTCGCCCGTCGGCGGTCGACACCCGGACCACGACGAGGTCCCGCCGGGTCGTGGTGCCGTGGGCGGCGACCATCGGCCGGCGGAGTTCGAGCGCGAGCTGCCGGATCTCGATCGCCTCGAGCGTCACGTCGCGGGTCTCGTCGCCGGTCACCGTGTCACCGTACCGACCCGACCGGCCGGTCTCCGGTCGTCGGCGCGAGCGCAGCGTTGTGGCCTCGGGGGCCTAGCCTTGCGACGTTCGGTCGAGATGGCCGGAACGATCATGGAAGAGCGAAGCCGGTGAGAACCCGGCGCTGTCCCGCAACTGTGATCCGGCTCCGGCCGGTAGCCAGGTCGCCTCTTCCATGGGGACAACAACAGTTCTCGGAGGAAGAACTGTCGTGACGCACATCGTGCGCTCGGCCCGGCCTCCGACCGATCGGAGGCTCCGATGACACGATTCCGCACCCTGTTCGCCCTGCTCGCCATGGCATTGCTCGCCGCAGCATGCGGCGGAA
>JAHDCV010000011.1:21732-29836 GCA_020629695.1 Acidimicrobiales bacterium
GATGGACGAGGTCGCCGAGGGCTTCCCCGTCGACGTCGCCGGCGTCACGGTGCCGGATCGTCCGGAACGCATCGTCTCGATCAGCCCCAGCGCGACCGAGATGCTGTTCGCCATGGGCGCCGGCGACCAGGTCGTCGCCGTCGACTCGTTCTCCTACTACCCCGAGGAAGCGCCGGTGACCGACCTCTCGGCGTTCGAACCCAACCTCGAGGCCATCGCCGCGTTCGAACCCGACCTCGTCGTGGCGTCGTTCGACCCCGACGGCATGCTCGCCGCCGGGTTCGGTGAGCTCGGCGTGCCGGTGCTCGTCCAGTTCGCCGCCTTCTCTCTCGAGGACGCGTTCGGCCAGATGACGAACCTGGGCGTGGCCACGGGGAACGAGGACGGGGCGACCGAGCTGGTCGACTCCATGCGGGCCGACATCGATGCCATCCTCGCCACGCTGCCCGATGAGGGTGAACCGGTCCGGGTGTACCACGAACTCGATCCGACCTTCTTCTCGGTCACCTCGGCCACCTTCCTCGGCGAGCTCTACACGCTCGTCGGCGTGGAGAACATCGCCGATCCGGCCGATGCCGACGGTTCGGCCTTCGGGTATCCGCAGCTCTCGGCTGAGTACATCCTCGAGGCCGACCCGGAGCTGATCGTGTTCACCGACGCCTACGACGAGAGCGCCGACGACGTGGCCGCCCGGCCCGGTTTCGAGTCCACGACGGCGGCCCAGAACGGCCAGATCATCCAGGTCGACGACGACGTGGCGTCCCGTTGGGGTCCGCGGGTCGTGGACTTCCTCGAACTCGTCGTGAAGGCCGTCAACGACGCCCGAGCGTGATGTGAACGACGGATCGGTTCCGCTGTCGGGCACGGCGATCGCCGTGCCCGACCGGGCCGATCCGGTTCGGCGCGCCTTTCGCGTGCCGATGCTGGCCTGGGTCACCAGCGTCGGTCTGCTGGTGATCGCCGTGCTGGCGAGTCTCGCCGTCGGAGCGGTCGATCTGCCGCTCGGCGGGGTCGCGCTGGCAACCCTCGACGCGCTGCCCCTGCTCGATCTCGACACCGGCCTCGACGACCGCCAGCTCGTCATCTTCCAGCAGTGGCGCCTGCCCCGCGTCGTGCTCGCCGGGTTGGTGGGTGCCTCGCTCTCGTGGTCCGGTGCGGCCTATCAGGGAGTGTTCCGGAATCCGTTGGCCGACCCGTTCCTGCTCGGTGTGGGCGCGGGTGCCGGGTTGGGAGCGACTGCGGTGGTCGTGTTCGGGCTCGACGTCGGTTGGGGGCCGATCGCCTCGATCCCCGCTGGTGCGTTCGTCGGCGCGCTCGGCGCGGCGTCGCTCGCCTTCTGGTTGGGTCGGCTCGCCGGTGGGAGCTCCGCCGCGCTGCTCCTCGCCGGTGTCGCCTCCGCCTCGTTCTTCACCGCCGTCCAGACCTTCCTCCAGCAGCGCAACGCCGACACCCTCCGCATCGTCTACTCCTGGCTCCAGGGCTCGCTCGGTACCGCGGGGTGGAGTGAGGTGCGCCTGCTCGCTCCGTACACCGTGATCGGTGGTGCGCTCGTGGTCGCACACCGTCGCCATCTCGATGTCCTACGTGTCGGTGAGGCCGAAGCCCGCTCGCTCGGCGCCGACCCCGTCCGGATCCGAGTGACGCTGATCGTCGTCGCCTCGCTCCTCACCGCCGCAGCGGTGTCGGTGAGTGGGCTCATCTCGTTCGTCGGCCTGGTCGTGCCCCACGCCATCCGGCTCGTCGTCGGTTCCTCCTATCGGATCGTGGTGCCGCTCTCGGGTCTGGTCGGCGCCGCATTTCTCATCGGCGCCGACGTCGTCGCCCGCACCGTCCTGAGCCCGGCCGAGTTGCCGATCGGCGTCGTCACCGCCTTCATCGGAGCGCCGTTCTTCGGGCTGATCCTCGCCCGCTCCCGTGGCGGGTTCCGATGAGCCGACTGCGCTACACCGACCTCGAGGTTCGCCACGGTCACCGGACGACGCTGTCGGTCGACGGGGAGATCCGCTCCGGTGCATGGGTCGCGATCCTCGGCCCCAACGGAGCGGGGAAGTCGACGTTCCTCCGGTGCCTCGCCGGCACGGAGCGCCACGGCGGTGTCGTGGTCGTCGACGACGTCCGCCAGGGGTCGGTCCCGATCGCCGAGTGGGCGAGCACCGTCGCGCTCGTGCCGCAGCAACCGGTCGTGCCCGAGGCGATGACGGTGTCGGAGTACGTGTTGCTCGGTCGGACCGCCCACATCGGCTGGTTCCGCGCCGAACGCGAGCACGATCGCCGACGGGTGGCCGAGGTCCTCGACGACCTCGACCTCGTCGACTTCGCCGAGCGGCGACTCGACGGATTGTCGGGTGGCGAGCTCCAACGCGTCACGCTCGCCCGGGCGCTCGCCACCGACGCCCGGGTGCTACTGCTCGACGAACCGACCAGCGCCCTCGACCTCAGCCACCAGATCGGCGTGCTCGAGCTCATCGATCGTGTCCGTCGGGAGCGGGGTCTCACGGTCGTGGCCGCGATGCACGACCTGACCCTGGCCGGCCGGTTCGCCGATCGACTGCTCGTCCTGCGGGACGGTGTGGCAGCCGCATCGGGAACGGTCGAAGATGTGCTCCGAGGCGACGTCCTGTCGTCCGCATACGGCACCGAGGTCGTCGTGCTCCATGACGGGGCGCTGGGGCACGTCGTCGTGCCCGGCGCCGGCCGGCCCCATCCCTCGCCCGAATCGAAAGGTCGACCATGACCGACAGCACCGACCACGATCCGAACGTGATTCCGACCGAAGCGCCCGGGTTCACGCAGGGCCCGGCGAAGAGCCTCGTGTTGGTCAACACGGGGCACGGCAAGGGAAAGTCGACCGCGGCGTTCGGCACCGTGCTGCGTGCGGTGGCCCGTGAATGGCCCGTCGCCGTCGTGCAGTTCCTGAAGTCGGGCGACTGGCACGTCGGCGAGGAGAAGGTCTGTCGTCAGCTCGGCGTCGACTGGTATGCCGCCGGCGACGGGTTCACCTGGAACTCCGACGACCTGGACGAATCCCGGGCGAAGGACGTCGCCTCCTGGGAGTTCGCGAAGGGTCTGATCCAGGCCGGTGACCACCGGCTCGTCGTGCTCGACGAGATCACCTACGCCATGAACTGGGGCTGGATCGACGCCGCCGAGGTCGCGGAGGTGGTCGCGAACCGGCCCGAGCGGGTCAGCGTGATCCTGACCGGGCGGGACGCTCCGGATCCGATCGTCGAGATCGCGGACACCGTGACCGAGATGACCCAGATCAAGCACGCCTTCGAGCAGGGCATTCCGGCCAAGAAGGGCATCGACTACTGATGCTCACCCTGGTCACGGGTGGAGCCCGATCGGGCAAGAGCCGTGCGGCCGAGCGCCTCGCTCGGATCGCCGGCGGTCCCGTGACCTACCTCGCGACGGCGACCGCCATCGCCCCCGACGGTGAGGCGGACGCCGAGATGGTGGAGCGGATCGCCCGGCACCGGGAGGGCCGGCCCGCGGACTGGACGACGGTCGAGGCCCCGCTCGAACTCACGGGGGCGCTGGCGGCGGCCCCCTCGACGTCGGTCGTCCTCGTCGATTGCCTGACCGTGTGGCTCGGCAACGTGATGTTCGCGACCGAGTCCGATGACGCGGCGCTCCGAGCCCGATACGGCGCGGTCGCCGAGGTGGCTGCGACACGATCGGGCCCGACGATCGTGGTGACGAACGAGGTGGGTGGCGGGCTCGTGCCGATGGACCCACTCGGCCGTCGCTACCGGGATCACCACGGTTGGATGAACCAGGCGGTCGCGGATCGGGCCGACCGGGTGTTGCTCTGCGCCGCCGGACGGGTGCTCGAGCTCGGTCGCTTCGACGATGTGCTGGGCGGTCCCGACGCCCGGCCCGACTGACACCGTGACCGGCTTCCGCCATGCCTGGGCCTTCCTGACCCGTCTGCCGGGCGGGGCGCATCCCGCCGACGACGAGGCGTTCGCCCGGTCGCTGCGCTGGTTCGGCCCCGCCGGCCTCGTCATCGGTGTGATCGTCGCCCTCTGGTGGCTGGCGATCGAGTGGCTGCTGGGCGCCGGCATCGCGGCGGTGCTCACCGTCGGCTTCGGGGCGGCCATCACCGGTGCGTTGCACGAGGACGGCCTCGCCGACACCGTCGACGGTCTCGCCGGCGGGCGGACCGCTGAGCGCCGGCTGGAGATCATGCGGGACTCCCGGATCGGGGTGTTCGGCGTGCTCGCCCTCGTCGTGGTCGTGCTGATGGATGTCTCAGTGCTGTGGTCCCTCGAGGTTCGCGCCACCGCGGTGGTGCTCGTGTCGGCCGCGGGCCTGGGTCGGTTCGCGGCGGCCCGTGTGGTCGAGGCGGCTCCGGCGGCTCGCGCCGACGGTCTCGGCGCCGCCGCGGGGTCGCGCCGTGTCGTGTTCGTCGACCTCGTGACGCCGGCGGTCGTCCTCGGGCTGCATGGCCTCGCCGGGCTCGTGCTCATCCTGAGCTGCCTCATCACGACACTGCTGCTGGTGACCTGGTCGCGTCGACGCGTCGATGGGGTGACGGGCGACGTGGCCGGCGCGGTCGCACGGGTGGTGTCGTCGACCACGCTGCTGTCGGCGGTCCTCCTCCAGCGGCACTCGGTTCGGATCGTCGGAGACGGCGACGGCATGCTCGGTGACCTCCACCTGGTCGCCCCCTGGGTCCCCTGGATCGGCTGAGATCCGTGAGCCGGGCGCCTCGTCTGGCAAGCTCGACCACATGAGCACGCCGTTCTCCCAGGCCGTCGATCGCATCGTCGGGGGAGGGGACCCGACCATCGAGGCCGCCGCGCTCGTCGAGGCCATGACCGATGCGGAGGTCGCCGACTGCCTCGACGGCGACACCGACTTCTGGCCCGGCCTGATCGACATGACCTCCGGGGGCTACCACGCACACCCGTGGCCGGGCGCCGCCGTCGAACGTCTCGGCGTCCCGGGGATCCGCTTCTCCGACGGGCCCCGCGGTGTGGTGAGCGCTCCCGCGACCTGTTTCCCGGTCTCGATGGCGCGGGGCGCATCGTTCGATCCCGAGCTCGAACGGGAGATCGGTCTGGCGATCGGCCGCGAGCTGCGCGCCACCGGCTCGGACTTCACCGGTGCCGTGTGTGTGAACCTGCTGCGTCATCCCGGATGGGGCCGGGCGCAGGAGACCTACGGCGAGGACCCACTGCACGTGGGGCGCTTCGGTGCGGCCTTCACCGCCGGGCTCCAGGCGTCGGTGATCGCCTGTGTGAAGCACTTCGCCTGCAACTCGATGGAGGAGGCGCGGTTCTCCGTCGATGTCACGATCGACGACGACGTGCTCCACGAGGTCTATCTGCCGCACTTCAAGGCCTGCATCGACGCTGGCGTCGGTTCGGTGATGAGTGCCTACAACGCCCTCAACGGGGAATGGTGCGGCGACAGTGCACCGCTGCTCACGGGCGTGCTGCGAGACGACTGGGGTTTCGACGGATTCGTGATCTCCGACTTCATCTTCGGCATGCGCGACGTCGAAGCCTCGATCCGAGGCGGGCTCGACATCGAGATGCCGTTCCGCCAGCAACGGGCCCTCGCGTTGCCCGGGTTGCTCGCCGGCGGGCGCCTCACACGTGCGGACCTCGAGCCCTCCGTCCGCCGCATCGTGGCCACCCTGCTCCGATTCCACGCCCGGTGGATCTCGGAGCCGCCCGTCGACGTGATCGTCGCCGGCCCCGAGCATCGGGCGCTCGCCCGTCGGGCCGCCATCGAGTCCATGGTGCTGACGAGGAACGAGCCACCCGCGGGCGCCGGCATCGACGCGCCACCGCTGTTGCCCGTCGATCCGGTGGCGGTCGGGTCGATCGTCGTGGTCGGGGCCCTCGCTCCGGTCGCGAACCTCGGTGACGGTGGCTCGTCCAACGTCTTCCCGCCGTCGACCGTGACGCCTCTCGATGGGCTGCGGGCCCGATTCGGCGCCGATCGGGTCGTCCATGTCGACCCCGACGATCCGCGGGTGGCGACGGCCGATCTCGTCGTCGCCGTGGTGGGCTACACCAAGGACGACGAAGGGGAGTTCATCGGCGACGGCGTGCCCGAGGAACTGCTCGCGATGTTCCCGCCGGCACCGGCGGAGCGGGTCGCGTCCCCGCCCCCGACCGACTCCAGTGGAGCGGCGAGCGACGGTGGCGAGGATCGTTCACTCGCCCCGGGCGGGGATCGGCGCCGCCTCCGGCTGTCCGAGGGCGACGAGGCGATGATCGGTGCCGTGGCCGAGGTCAACCCCCGCACGGTGGTGGCGATGCAGGGCGGGTCGATGATCATCACCGCCCCGTGGCGTGATCGCGTCGCCGCCGTGCTCTACACCTGGTACTCGGGGATGGAGGGTGGTGACGCACTCGGCGCGGTCCTCGCCGGTGACGAAGAGCCGGGTGGTCGGCTGCCGTTCGTCGAGGTCGCCGACCCGCACCACCTACCGGACTGGGATCCCGACGCCGCCGCCGTGGTCTACGACCGCTGGCACGGTCAGTGGCTGGTCGACCGGGATGGTCACGAGCCGACGACGCCGTTCGGCGGTGGTCTCGGTTACGGCGACCTGGACTGGGTGTCGGTCGACGTGCGGGACGGGCACGTGCGAGTGACGCTTCGCAACGTCGGCGATCGCCCGACCAAGGAGGTCGTGCAGGTCTACGGGTCCGAGGTCGACCGGAACGATCGTCCCCGACGGCTGCTCGGATTCGGTGTCGCCCGTCTCGACCCCGACGAGACCCGGACCGTGGAGATCGCGATCGACCTGTCGGCCCTCGGATCCTGGCAGCCGGGGGCCGGTGCCGTGGTGCCGCCGACCGGGCCGGTCACGATCGAGGTCGGCCCCGACGCCCGCACCGTGATGGCCGAGGCCCGTCTCGAAGGCGCGGGAGATCGGCCACGCGGAGTAGCGTGAGCGACGAAGCGGCGTTGGCGCGCCGCGGGCAAGCGAGGCGGCGGAGGCGATGACATGAACACCTGGCTGTGGATCGGACAGATCCTGTTGGCGGTGGTCTTCGGGGCGGCGGGCACCATGAAGCTCCGCTCGTCCCATGGTGAGTTGCGGCGACGGTTCGACTGGATCGACGACGTGCCGACCTGGGTGCCACGCACCGCGGGCGTCGCCGAGGTGCTGGGCGCCATCGGCGTGATCCTGCCGGGGCTGCTCGACGTGGCACCGGTCCTCGTTCCGATCGCCGCCGGTTCTCTCGGTGTCGTGATGCTGCTCGCCATGTGGGTCCAGATCCGCCGACCCGAGCCGATCCCGCCCGTGGTCGTGGTGAACTTCCTGCTGTTCGTCCTCGCGTTCTGGGTGACGTGGGGGCGCATCGAGGAGATCCCGCTCTAATCGGGCGCCTTCCGCCACACTCGGCGGGTGCAACACGACGAGCTCTCGCCACCGGCGCAGGTGGAACACCTCCCGGTGGTCCTCGTGCACGGCGGCCTCTACGACGACCCGGCGATGACCGCCGGCGGATTCTGGTTGGCGACCGGCGTGGTGGACGCGCTCGTCGACCGCGACGTCGACGTGATCCTGCACGAACGGCCACCCGCGCCGCGCTCGTGGATCGAGGAGCGGATCGCCCTCGAGGCGACCCTCCGCGACGCCGAGGTCGACCGCGCCGCGATCGTGGCCGGATCGAACGGCTGCAGCGTCGCCCTGCGGCTCGCGCTCGACTCGCCGACGTTCGTCGCCCGCACGCTGTTGTGTTGGCCGGCGACCGCCGGTGACCCGGTCATCGACGAACTCGCCCGGGTGATCATCACCGAGGCGCACGACGCCGACACGGCGACGAAACTGCTGTCCGGCCGACCGATACGTGGGGTGACGGCGGGGGAGCTCGCCGGCCTCGACGGTGAGGTCGTCGTCCACCCGTCGATGCCCGAGAACCCGATGCACCGACGATCGACCGCGACGGAACTGGTGGCCGCACTCGGATCAGCGCTGCTCATCGGCGGCAGCCCCGAACCCGTCGACCCCGGGTTCGGTCCGCACCGGGACGCGTTCGCGGACCTCGTGCTGGCGTTCTCCCAGGTGATGCCCGACGACTGAGCTCGGTCACTCAGCTCCTGCGGAGCTCGGTCACTCAGCTCCTGCGGAGCT
>JAHDCV010000011.1:29936-31887 GCA_020629695.1 Acidimicrobiales bacterium
GAGCTCGGTCACTCAGCTCCTGCGGAGCTCGGTCACTCAGCTCCTGCGGAGCTGTGCCACCAGGGTGGCGAGAAACCAGATCCCACCGAACACGGCGACCGGCCCCCAGAACTCCGGCGACCACCGCTGTTCGAATTCGTAACCGAGGGCTCGACCGAAGCCGACGGCGGTCACCAGCATCGTGGCGACCTGCAGCCGGGCGTTGTAGCCGAAGAGGCCGATGGCCTCACCGACGTAGGCGAAGGTGGCGGGCAGCGAGAGCACCCAGATCGGCCACGGATCCCAGCTCGTCGGCCATGGTGCCATCCCGGCGGCGGAGACGACGGCCACGAAGATCCCCAGCGGGTAGAGCGCGGCGCAACGTCGACACACGGCTCGACGGCCCACACGGACGCAGCGTTCCGCCTGGTGGTTCAGATCGTGGTGGCTGAGCCACATGCCCCGACGAGCCTGGCGATCCCGCTCCCGTTGGCCCAGCGCATGCAGGCCGGCGTCCAGACGCGCCAGCGCGAGCTGCTGTTTCGCCTGTTCGGTGGCGTCATCGACCTCGGGCATCCGACTCCATCGGCAGCAGTGCGCCGGACCTGACCCCCGGCTGCGCTGCGGTTCTCCGTACTTGACCGGTCGGTCAAGTTCCTGTCACGATGCGTCATCGGGCCACGGAAGGACCGCCGCGCCCGGATCCGAACGGAGCCTTCTCATGCCTGAAGCCGTCATCGTCTCCACCGCCCGTAGCCCGATCGGGCGGGCCTTCAAGGGTTCGCTCAAGGACGAGCGTCCGGACGACATCGCCGCCCAGATCGTCAACGCCGCCCTGGCCAAGGTGCCCGAACTGCCCAAGAACGAGATCGAGGATCTCATCATGGGGTGCGGCTCGCCGGCCGGTGAGCAGGGCTTCAACATCGGTCGTGTGACCGCGGTGATGGCCGGTCTCGACGATGTGCCCGGCGTGACGGTCAACCGCTACTGCTCGTCGTCGCTCCAGACGATCCGCATGGCCGCCCACGCCATCCGAGCCGGCGAGGGCGACGCGTTCGTCGCAGCGGGCGTCGAGTTCGTGTCGCGCTACGGCATCGGCTCCTCCGATTCCGGCCAGGCCGTGAACCCGATCTTCGGTGACGCCATGGCCCGCACGGCCAAGCGCTCCGAGGGCGGCGCGGACGGCTGGTCCGCTCCCGAGGGTCTGCCCGACATCTACATCGCCATGGGTCAGACCGCCGAGAACGTCGCGCAGAGCCGCGGCGTGTCCCGTGAGGATCAGGACCGCTGGGGAGTGCAGTCGCAGAACCGCACCGAGGAGGCCATCAACCGCGGCTTCTACGAGATGGACATCACGCCGATCACGCTCTCGGACGGAACGGTGCTCGCCGCCGACGACGGTCCTCGTGCCGGCACCACCTACGAGAAGATCTCGCAGCTGAGCCCGGTGTTCCGCCCCGATGGCACCGTGACGGCGGGCAACGCCTGCCCGCTCAACGACGGTGCCGCCGCCGTGGTGGTGATGAGCGACACCCGCGCCGCCGAGCTCGGCATCACGCCCCTCGCCCGCATCGTCTCCTCCGGTGTCACCGGCCTGAACCCCGAGATCATGGGACTCGGTCCGATCGAGGCGTGCAAGCAGGCCATGGCCCGCGCCGGCATGAGCATCGGCGACATCGACCTCGTCGAGATCAACGAGGCGTTCGCCGCGCAGGTGCTGCCGTCGGCCGCCGAGCTGGGCATCGATCACGACAAGCTGAACGTGAACGGCGGCGGCATCGCCCTCGGCCATCCGTTCGGCATGACCGGCGCCCGGATCATGACCACGCTGATCAACGGATTGATCGACTCGGACAAGACGGTCGGCATGGAGTCGATGTGTGTGGGTGGTGGCCAGGGCATGGCGATGATCATCGAGCGCATCTGACGCGAGCCATGTGATCGAGCGCATCTGACGCGAGCCATGTGATCG
>JAHDCV010000011.1:31987-60007 GCA_020629695.1 Acidimicrobiales bacterium
TCTGACGCGAGCCATGTGATCGAGCGCATCTGACGCGAGCCATGTGATCGCGACGGTGGCCCTGCACTCGTGCGGGGCCACCGTCGCGTCCGGGGTCACGTGGCATGGGTGCATGGCGGCATGCTGGGGCCGTGCAGTTCAGCGACCAGCTCCGCCGACGGAGCCCTGACGAGCTCCGGACCCTGCTCCGGTTGCGGCCGGATCTGCTCGATGCCGTCGACGGTGGCTGGGGCGCGCTGGCCCGGCGAGCGTCGTCGCCGATCTCGCTGTCCCGCACGTTGGTCGACGCCGACATCGGCATGCTCGTCGTGCTGGAGGCGCTCGTGGTCGCCGGTCGATCGACGGTCGCCGAACTCGACGAGCTCCTCGGCACCGACGACCCGATCGGTGTGACCGACGCGATCGAGCGGCTCGTCGCCCGGGCGCTCGTCACCGTCGATGCCGGCATCGTGCGCCTCGCCCCCGCCGTCGGGCCGATGGTCACCTCGGCGCTCGGACTCCCGATGAGTGTGATCGACCTCTGGTCCGAGCTTCCCGTGCCGACCCGTGCCGCGCTCATCGAACGTGCGGGACTCGACGCGACCGACGAGCTGCCGCCGAGGCTCGTCGCCCGAGCGGTCGCGGCCCGGTTGCGTCGCACGAACATCGTGCCGGTGCTCCGTGCCGAAGGGCCCGGAGGTATCGCCGAGCTGCTGGATCGGATTCTCGACGGACGTGGTGCGGTGCACGTTCCGTCTGCACTCGACGACGGCCTGGGCCCCGCCCTCGAGTGGCTCGTGGTCGAGGTCGGGGCGGTCACCTCGGATGACGCCGAGGTGATCGGTGTGCCCCGCGATGTCGTGATGGGGGCGCTCGGCCCGCTGGCGCCGGGCGCCGCCCTCCGCCCTCCGGGCCTGGTGCCGCTGACGGGTCCTCCGGCCGATGGGGTGCAGGGCTCGTCCGCGCAGGCCGCGGGCCGACTTCTCGACCTCATGGACTCGGTCGTCCGAGCGGCCACCGACGGGACGTTGTCGGTGCGGCGCGACGGTGCGATCGGCATCCGCGAGGTCCGCAGACTGGCCAAGGCGTTCGCGTCCGACGAACGCGAGATCGGCTTCGTGCTCGAGTTGGCGCTCACCGCCCGGCTGCTGGTCCGACTCGATCAGATCGTCGCCCCCACGGATCTGGCGGGTACGTGGGCGACGTTGCCCCGGTGGCGCCGGTGGGAGGTGCTCGTGCGGACCTGGCTCGATCAGCAACAGATCAATCCTCTGATCGGTGAGAAGATCGACGGACGGACGGTCGGCGTCTTCGACCATCTGGATCTGGTGACGGTCGGTGCGCCCGCTCGACGGCACCTGTTGGCCACCATCGACCGGGTCGCGGTCGGCGAGGTGCTCGACCCCGAGGCGCTGGCGGCGGCCGCCGTCTGGCGACAACCGAATCGATGGCGCCTGCCCGTCGCTCGCCCCGAGGCCTGGGTCGGTTGGACCGTGGAAGAAGCCAGTCGTTTCGGGTTGGTCGTCGAGGTCGGCCCGACGGCGGTTCTCGGTGCGGTGTTGTCGGCGGCGTCGGGCGCCGAAGACGAGCTGCATGACGCGGCGCGGGCGCTGCTCGGCGAGGACGGCGAACACGTGGTGCTCCAGTCCGACCTGACCGCGACCGCCCTGGGTGCGGTGACACCGGAACTGACGGCCACTCTCGATCTCGTCGCCGATCGGGAGCGCGTCGACGGTGCTGCTCGGTGGCGCTTCTCCGAAGCGACGCTCCGACGAGCGCTGGATCGGGGGTGGACGGTCGAGGAACTGCGTGACGCACTCGATCGGGTGTCGCTGACCGGTCGGCCCCAGCCGCTCGACTACCTGATCGACGACGTCGCCCGTCGTCATGGGCGGATCCGCGTGTTGCCGGCGTCGGCGGTGATCGTGACCGAGGACGACGTCACAGCCATCACCTTGGCCGGGCTCCGCCGGGCCGACCGGATCGGTCTCCGACTGATCGCGCCGACGGTGCTCACCACCACCGCCGCGCCGGAGGACGTGCTCGACGAACTCCGGGCCGCCGGTCACATGCCGACGATGGACGGCGACGTGCTGCGTCTCACCACGACCGCGCCCACCGTCGAGACCTTCCACGGCCAGGATCTGCCGGCGGACTGGCTCGGTGCCGGTCTCGACCCGGGGGTCCACGACGACGAGCTCGCCGAGGCGGTGCTGCAGCTCGCCGCCGACGATCCCGGCCCGGCCTCGGTCGACGAGATCGGTGCGGCGCTCGGCCGGGGTGTGGGCCGTCAGGTCCGGCTCCGCCTGGCGGGGGAGCGGATCGTCCGGGGGGTGTTGCTGGCAGTCGATCCGGTGGCGGTGCTCGACGAGGGTGGTGTCGAGCTCGTGGACCTCGCCCGTGTCGCCGAGGTCGAGCTCGGGTGAGCGGTCCGCTCGTCGTCGCCGGCGCCGACCAGCTCCTGCTCCGCACCGACCACCCCGAGGCCGAGCGGTGCCGGGCCGAGCTTGCACGGTTCGCCGAACTCGTCACGGCCCCCGAGTCGTTGCACACCTATGCCCTCGGCGACATCGGTCTGTGGAACGCCGCCTCGGCCGGGCTGTCGGCCGAGTCGGTGATCGACACGTTGCTCCGCTACTCGTCGGCGCCGGTGCCACACGGGGTGCTCACCACGGTCACCGACACGATGGCGAGGTTCGGCTCGCTCACCCTCCGCCGGGCGGCCGAAGGGCTCGTCCTGGCGGGCGACGAACCGGCGTTGCTCGACGAGGTCCTCGCCGACCCGGCGGCGGCCGCGCTCGTCGAGCTCCGGATCGATTCCACCTCCGCACTCGTGCTCGACGAACGGCGCGGTGCGCTCAAGCAGCGCCTCGTCGAGCTACGTCATCCCGTCGACGACCTCGCCGCGATGTCGCCAGGGCTGGCCCATCCGCTTCGGCTGGACGCCGACCTCGATCTCCGGACCTATCAGCGCGACGCCGTCGCGAGCTGGGTGCCGTCGGGCTCCGGCGTCATCGTCCTGCCGTGTGGTGCGGGCAAGACCGTGACCGCGCTCGCCGCGATGGCCTCGATCGGGGCCCAGACCCTCGTGCTCACGACGGGTCAAGCCGCACTCGACCAGTGGCGTCGCGAGCTGCTGCGGTTCACCGACGCCGATCCCGCGGACCTGGGGGAGTACTCGGCGCGGCGCAAGGAGCTCCGACCGATCACGTTGACGACCTACCAACAACTGGCGACGCGACGCCGTTCGGGGGTGCGCCACCTCGACGAGGTGCAGGCCGGCGACTGGGGCCTCGTGATCTACGACGAGGTGCACCTGCTCCCGTCGGCGGTGTTCCAGCTCACCGCCGGTCTCCAGAGCCGACGACGCCTCGGCCTCACCGCGACCCTCGTGCGTGAGGACGGCCGGGAGGCCGACGTGTTCGCCCTGGTCGGTCCGAAGCGGTTCGACGTGCCGTGGAAGGACCTCGAGGCGCAGGGTTGGCTCGCGCCGGCGGTGTGCACCGAGATCCGGGTGACGGCGGACCGAGCCGAGCTCCTCGCCCACGCCCACGCCGAACCGGCGACACGTCCGGCGGTGGCCGCCGCGGTGTCGGCGAAGCGTCGGGTCGCCGAGCGTCTGCTGGCCCGCCACGAAGGTGAACCGGCACTCGTGATCGGCACCCACCTCGACGCCCTCGAGCGTGTCGCCGCCGAACTCGACCTCCCGATCGTGACGGGTCGCACGCCGGCGAACGAGCGGGAGCAGCGCTACGGCGAGCTCCGAGCCGGACGGTTGCCCGCGCTGGTCGTGTCCAACGTGGCCAATGTCAGCCTCGATCTCCCGGAGGTCTCGGTGGCGATCCAGCTGTCGGGGAGTTGGGGCAGCCGACAGGAAGAGGCCCAGCGCCTGGGACGGATCGTGCGGCCCAAGGCCGATGGCCGGCCAGCGCACTTCTACACCCTGGTCGCGAACGACACGGTGGAGGTCGACCTCGCTCGACGACGTCAGCGGTTCCTGACCGAGCAGGGTTACCACTACGACATCATCGACGCCGACGCGATCGCCTGAGCCGGACCGGTCCCAGCGCGGACGGTCTCGTGGTTGCCGCCGTCAGGCGACGTCGTCGGCGAGGGTCCGTCGGAAGGCCTTCGCCTTCGACGCGGTGAGCTCCGCACCGATCCTGCGTGCCCGGGCCTCGATGGCGTCGAGTTCGTCGCGGTCGGGTCGGACGGCGAAGAGTGCGAGGTCGTGGTGGTCGCCGAGGAGGCGAGCCAGTTCACCGGCCCGGCGGGCGGCGAGGGTCAGTTCGCCGGCGGAACGGTCTCGCATCGGTCGCAGCTGGAAGGCGAGCACCTTGACGCTCCGCCGCCAGTCGTGGAGGGCCTCGACGTCGCCGTCGTCGGGGCGGGCGCGCCGCACCTGTCGATAGCTCTCGGTCACCCCGTCGAGATAGGCGTCGAGATCGATGTCGACGAGGGCGGTGGTCGGGAGGCGGAGGCGTGCGCCGAGCAGATCGGTCTGGGCGCCGCGAGCGGCGAGGCGGACCCGCGGGGCGAAGGGCATGGGGGACCGGTCGGCATCGCCGTGGTCGGCGAGGCGTCGCAGCCCCCGGTGCACGTCGTGGTCCCGGATCGGAGCGAGCAGTCGCGCCGCGTGTCGGAGGACGGGTTCCTCGCCGGAGCGTTCGGGATCCGGCACCAGACGGACCAGCGCCCGGGCTCGTTTGACCCGGCGTCGTGCCTCGAAGACGCCGGGTCCGGGGAGTTCGGTGAGGGTCAGGGCACGGATGGCGTGGTCCAGATGCGCGGAGGCGACCCGGACGAGTCCGCTGCCGATCTCCTCGTCGTGGCGCACACGTGCCGACATCGTCTGTGGCCTCCCTGACCGGCGGATCCAGCGCACCGTAGTCGTGGGCGATCCGCGGGGGCCTGGGCGATCACCCCCTCGTTGGGGGTGTTCGCCCACCCGGCCCGGCCTCAAGATCGGCGTAAGCCCTTGATGTCTCGTCGCGGTCACCGATGGGACATCGAGCCGCAACATCGCCCTGCGACCATTCCTTCACCTGAAACGAGCGTTCTTGTGGTTGCGATCACCTCAGCCGACACCATCATCACCCTCGAGCGGTCGATCGATGTCGGCGCCTTGTTGCCCGGGATGGCGATCGCGATCGGCGGCGACGTCACGCCGCTCGACGACCATTGCCGAGGTTGCTCGGTCCTGATCGCGGTGGTCGGCGGACGCGCTGCCGAGTTCGCCGACGCACTGCACGCCTTCGCGGCCTTCGCCGACGAGGCGGAGGATCTCCGCGGTGTTGTGCTGTCGACCGAGCCGCTTCCGACCGAGCTCGAGGCATCACTCGATGGCCGGGTGGAACTCGGTCGCCTCACCCAACCCCTCGTCGGAAGTCCGACGGTCATCTGTGCCGACGCCGACGCGCGGGTGCGTCATCGCCGCGCGCTCGACCACGACGGCAGTTTCCTGACCGGGCTGGCCCGGGCGATCGCCGTGTTCGACGGTCGGATTCCCGGTCGACGCGTGATCGCTGCGGCGCCGGTGTTGCTCCAGCCGGCGGTGATCGAACCCGTGCTCTGCGAGCAGCTCATCTCGGCGTCCGACGGTGGCGGCGACCTCGTGCTCCTCGACGGCGCACTCGCGGACGCGGTGGTCGACCGGGTGCAGCATCGTCTCGTCCCGACGCTGCGTCGGGCCTTCGGCGCCTCCGTGACCGACGTCGAAGGGCTTCGGGTCCAGACCGTCGGGGTCGGGCAGAGCCTGGGCTCGCTCGACACCGAGGCGCGTTTCGACCTGCTCGTCACGCTGAACGCCGGCGGATACACCGGCGGTGAGACGCGGTTCCGCGGATTCTCACCCGACCTGCACGACGGTCCCGCCGGGGCCGCGATGGTCTACGCGAGTGGTCTGGCAGCGGAGCACCTGCCGGTGCAGGCCGGCGCCCGACGCGTCGTGCGTCTCGGCCTGCGCTGAGGCCGGACCGGCTTCGAGCTCGATCAGCCGCCGCAGGAGGCGGCGGTGGTGCGGATCAGCTCGGTGATGCCTTCGACCTTCTCCTCCATCTCGGCGATGGAGCCGGCGCGGCCGACGTCACCTTCGAGATCGAACCCGTGCACGGCGATGTCGAACGCCACCTCACCCTCGGGCTGTGGGCGGCCCGCCAGCGCGAAGAGCTCGTCGCTGATGCAGGTGGCCGTGGCCTGATCGAGGTCGGCGTCCTCCATCAGGCGGGTGACGAGTTCGGCGGAGTCGGTTGGCTCGCCCTGTGTGCACGACGTGGCGCCCAGGAGGAGCACCAGGAGGGCGGCGAGAGTACGTCGGGAGAACATCGTCAGAGAGTCTGGCTCGTCCCGGTGCCGTTTCCGACTCGCGGTCAGGTCCACGGTCCGACGAGCCGGTCGGTCTGGGTCGCCAACACGGCCAGCACGATCAATGCACCGTTGCGAGCGATCTCCCCGCGGCCGACCGGGGTGTCGAGCCGGGCGCCGAAGCAGTGGCACGGCGCCGTGTTGCCCCGCTGACGGATCTCGACCAGCGCCACGGTGAAGGCCGCCAGGACCGCGACGGCCGCCAGCCCGGTCCAGCCCGGTCGGAACAGCAAGCCGACGGCGAGCACCATCTCGACGGCGATCGTCACGACGGTCAGGGGCCCGGGCCCCGGCAGACCGAGATCGGCCATCCCGGTGATGGTGCGTTCGAGGTCGGCGGCCTTGGCGATGGCCGAGACGACGAAGACGATCGCGAGCACCACCGCAGCGATCGACGCGAGTCCGGCCAGCACGGTGGGAGCCTACGACCGACACGGGCCGAGGTCGGGATGTTCCACCGATCTACTCACGGACCGTGGCAGACTCGCCACATGCTGCGCCGCCTGTTGCCCCCGGTGCTCGCCGTGATCTTCACCCTCGGTCTGCTCGCCCCGCCCGCAGCAGCCCAGGCCGACGCCGATGCGACGGTCGAGGACGTGAGCGTCGGCGTGCGTGATTCCGTCGTCCGTCTCTACGAGGCGGCGTTCGACCGCGCGCCCGACGGGGAGGGTCTCGCCTACTGGGTCGACCGGTACGTCGGCGGGCTCCCGCTCGAACGGATCGCCGAACAGTTCATGGCCTCTGCCGAGTGGAGGGGCCGGTACGGAGCGACCGATGACCCCACCTTCGTCGGCCTCGTGTACGGCAACGTGCTCGATCGTGTTCCCGATGACGCGGGACGGGCCTACTGGGAGGGTGTCCTCGGCTCGGGCACGAGCCGCACCGACGTGCTCCTGGGATTCTCGGAGTCGCCGGAGTTCGTCATCAAGACCGGCACGGCCACGCCCGAAGCGCCACCCCGCGTGCACCCGCCCGTGCCGGACGGTTCGGGATCCGGTCGGAGGATCGTCTACTCCGACGGTGCCCAGCGGATCTGGGTGATCGACGCCGCGGAGATCGTCGTCGACTCCTATCTGGTCAGCGGTCGGGACAACGTGCCGCCGAAGGGCAACCATCGTGTGTTCTCCAAGTCGCCGCTCGCGTGGGCCGGCCACGACGGCATCACGATGGAGCACATGGTGCGCTTCTACCACGGCGGGCGACTGCCGATCGGCTTCCACTCGATCCCGCGGTACGCCGACGGCACACCGATGCAGACCGTCGAAGAACTCGGCACCTACCAGTCGGCGGGATGCATTCGTCAGCGGGACGATCAGGCCGAATGGCTCTACAACTGGGTCGAAATCGGCGATCTCGTCGTCGTCGTGTCATGAGACGAGTCGGTTA
Organism: Acidimicrobiales bacterium; assembly: GCA_020629695.1. Taxonomy (GTDB): domain Bacteria; phylum Actinomycetota; class Acidimicrobiia; order Acidimicrobiales; family SZUA-35; genus JAHDBV01. The sequence continues at coordinate 39,716 of JAHDCV010000011.1, forward strand.
ACTCACGAAACCGATGTCATGACGGGGCTCCGGAGGTGGCAGACTCATGAACGTGATCGAACAGGTCCTCACCACACTCCGCTCCGAGATCCAGGGTCAGCTCATCGACCGTGGTCGCGTCATGGATCATCTGCTCGACCTCCGGGCCGACAGCCGTGACGTCGCCCCGCTGGTCGATGTGATCGACCAGCTGCTCGCCGAGCTGCCGGGCGTCTCCGTCGTGGAGACCAGCTGGTGGGGTGCGGCGCTCGATCGTCTCGCCGACGCGGCGGGCACGGTCCCCGCTGCCTGATCTCCCGGACGCCGACGGCGTCCGATCACGCTGATCACGCCGACCGCTGGCGGGCTCAGTCGGCTGATTCGCCCCGGTTCCGTCTGAGCCGATCCGCCCCGGCGTCGATACCCGGGAACTGTGGCTGGATGACCGCGTGCTTCGCCGCGGCGTCGAGGATGATCTCCTCGGCCTGTCCCCAGTCGTCGGCCCGCAGGCCGCCGATGCCGGTGTTGTAGGGCTGGCTGAAGCAGATCACGTCGTTCCCCGCGGCCCGCAGCGCCGAGACGTTGTGCGGCGCGTCGTCGATGTACAGGTCGGCCTCGACCTGGGGTTTCGCTCCGAGGAAGCAGAGATCCCGGTAGGGGATCGAGTTCTCGTCGAGCCAGCGCACGGTGTCGGCGACCGCCGACTGGTGGCTCCAGTTCGTGTAGAGCCGGTGGGTGATGATCCGGATCCAGATGCCGGCATCGGACAGACGCCAGAGCGCGTCGGCACACCCCTCGATCACGGGGAGCGTGGCGAGGATCCGGTCCTCGTTGACGGCTTTGCGGTGGAGCCGCTCGAACTCCGGCCCGTCGAGACCCCACTCCTCGAACCCCCACGATCGTTCGAGCGGCAGATCGGCCGGGTCGATGCCGCGATCGTCGGCGACCACACGGCGCAGGCCGGCGGTGTAATCGGCGCAGACGCCGTCGAGGTCGACTCCGAGGATGAAGGCACCGGTCACGTCTCGCGACGCTACCTCGCCGGGTCGACACACCGGTCCGTGCACGTTTTCGCTCTGGTTGGTGCACAATCGGGCGGTGACTCAGGCGGAGTGGTCATTGATCGTCGGACCGGCGCGCTCGGGAGCGCGTCCAGGTGGTCCCGTGGAACAGGCTCGGGAGGCCGGTCTCGTCGTCGACGAGATCGACGAGTACCGCGTCGTCCACCTCGCGGGGGATCTCGACGCGAACGAGGTCGGCCAGATCGTCGACCGGTACGTGGTGGATCCGGTGGACGGCTGGTGGGTGCACCGCGACGACCACGAGGTCCCTGAGGGGTCGATTCTCATCGAGACGGGCGTTCGCCCGGGCGTCACCGACCGCGAAGCCGCCGAACTCGCCCGAGTCGGCTCGGCCGACGGACTGCGGGTGCGGGCCGCCGCCCTGGGTCGTCGCTGGATCGTGCGTGGCGCCGAGGACCCGACGGCGCTCGCCGAGCGTGTCCTGCACAACGACGTGGTCGAACGCCACGCGTTCGGTCCGCTGCCGGCCGCCTTCACCGATCCCGACGCGACCGCTCCCGAGACGATCACGATCGACATCGGCGGCCTCGACGACGACGCCCTCGCCGACCTCGGCCGGCAACGCCGGCTCGGTCTCGACGAGCTCGAGCTGTCGACGATCCGCTCTCACTTCGCCTTCCTCGGTCGCGAGGCGACCGACGCGGAGCTCGAAATGCTCGCGCAGACCTGGTCCGAGCACTGCCAGCACACGACGTTCCGGGCCGAGATCACCATCGACGACCCGTCGGGCGAGCGCGACGGCGAGGTCGTCGACGGCCTGCTGAAGCAGTTCCTGCGAGCGGCCACCGACACGATCGCCGCCCCCTGGGTCACGTCCGCCTTCGTGGACAACGCCGGGCTCATCGAGTTCGAACCGGGCTGGGACCTCGCGATCAAGGCCGAGACGCACAACCACCCGAGCGCACTCGAACCCTTTGGCGGCGCCAACACCGGCGTCGGCGGCGTCGTGCGGGACATCCTCGGGGTGTCCGCCCGTCCGATCGCGGTCACCGACATCCTCTGCTTCGGCCCGACCGACACACCGGCCGACGAGGTGCCCGACGGTGTGCTGCATCCACGGCGGATCCGGGCCGGCGTGATCGACGGCGTCGGCGACTACGGCAACAAGATCGGTGTCCCGAACATCGCCGGTGCCATCGTGCACGACCCCGGCTACATCACGACCCCGCTCGTGTTCGCCGGCTGCCTCGGCGTACTGCCGAGTGGGTCGCATCCCACCGATGCGGCCCCGGGCGACGCCATCGTCGTGCTCGGTGGTGCGGTCGGGCGAGACGGTGTCGGCGGCGCCACGTTCTCGTCGCAGACGATGGGCGTCGAGACCGCGCTCGTGGCCGGATCGTCGGTCCAGATCGGCGACCCGATCGTCGAGAAGGGGCTCATCGACGTGGTCGTCGCAGCCCGTGATGCCGGGCTCTACTCGGCCATCACCGATTGTGGCGCCGGTGGCCTCAGTTCCTCGGTCGGCGAGATGGGGGCCGAGCTCGGGTGCGACGTGCAGCTCGACGACGTGCCCCGCAAGTACCCGGGTCTCGCCCCGTGGGAGGTCTGGCTGTCGGAGGCACAGGAGCGGATGGTGCTGGCCTGCCCCGACCCCGCACCGGTGCTCGCGCTGGCCGAACGCTGGGCGGTCGACGCCGCGGTGATCGGGACCTTCAGCGGGGATGGTCGGATCGTGGTGCGGGACGGCGACGAGACGCTGATCGATCTCGACGCCGGCTTCCTCCACGACGGTGCGCCGCGGCGCCGCCTGCACGCCACCCGACCCGATCGCCGCCGCGACCCTCGGGAACCCGAGACCTTCGATGCGAAGACGGTCCTGCTCGACCTGCTGTCGCATCCGTCCCTGCGCTCGAACGAGGACGTCGTCCGGACCTTCGACCACGAGGTGCTCGGCGGCACCGTCGTTCGCCCATACGGCGGGCCGGAGGCCGATGGACCGGCCGATGGCACCTCCGTGGTGCCGGTCGGTACGTCCGGCGAACGTGCCGCCGTCATCGGCATCGGCGTGAACGCCCGCTACGGCCCGATCGATCCGGAGGCGATGGCCTGGGCCGTGATCGACGAAGCGATCCGCAACGCCGTGGTCGCCGGTGCCGATCCCGATCGGATCGCCCTGCTCGACAACTTCTCCTGGGGTGACCCCACCGATGCCGCCACCCTCGGTGGCCTCGTCGAGGCCTGCCGAGGCTGCCACGATGCCGCCGTGCATCACGGCGCCCCGTTCGTCTCGGGGAAGGACTCGCTCTTCAACGTCTACGTGATGCCCGACGGCACCCCGGATCCCGTCGTCCCGACACTCGTGATCACCGCACTCGGCATCAACTCCCGGCCGGACCGCACCCCGGCGACCGGTGCCGTGGCGTCGGGTCACGACATCTGGCTCGTCGGTCCGGCAGCCGGCGCCCTCGGAGGGAGCCACTTCGACGCCGTGACGGGTGGGGACCGAGGCGGCGCGGTGCCCGCGCCCGATCGTGACGCTCGTCGGCGACACCGGGGTGTGGCCGACGCGATCGCCGCCGGCGTCGTCGTCTCCGCCCACGACCTCGCCGAAGGCGGGCTCGCCGTCGCCGCCGCCGAGTGGGCGCATGCCGGTCGGATCGGTGTCGCGATCGACATCCCCGGTCTCCGGCATCCCGAGATCGCCTTCGGTGAAGGTCCAGGGCGGTATCTGCTCGAGGTGCGTCCCGACGACGCCGCCGTGGTGGGCGGCCTGCTGCCCGATGCGGTCCGGGTCGGCGTGACGGAGCCGAACGGAATGCTGCGCCTCACCGACGACGGGGACCCGGTCGTGTCGGTCGAGCTCGATGAGATCCGCCTCGCCTATGCCGGGCACGTCACCGCCGGAGCGATCGCATGAAGCCGTCCGTCCTCATCCCGGTCGCACCGGGTACCAATCGCGATGGCGACCTCGCCGCCGCGTTCGAACTGGCGGGTGCGACTCCTCACGTCGTGCCGCTGAGTGAGCTGCGCGACGGAGCCACCGATCTCGCCGATCACCAGATCCTCGCCGTCCCCGGCGGCTTCTCCTACGGCGACGCCCTCGGCGCGGGCCGCTTGTTCGGCTTGGATCTCGTGAACTTCTTCGGCGAGACCCTCCAGGGTGCGGTCGCCGCCGGGATGCCGGTGATCGGTATCTGCAACGGATTCCAGGCCCTCGTCCGCCACGGGATCCTGCCCGGGATGCTCGAGGTGACCGCCACGTTGGGGCACAACGACTCCGGCCGGTTCGAGTGCCGCTGGGTCAACCTCGTGCCGACCTCTGCGTCGGTCTGGACCGACGGGCTGAGCGAACCGCTGCGCTGCCCGGTCGCCCATGGCGAAGGTCGGTTCATCACCTCCGACCTCGGCCTGGTCGAGCGGGCCGATCGTGTCGCCCTCCGATACGGCCACGCCGACGGATCGCTGGCCGGCGAGGTCTATCCGACCAATCCGAACGGCAGCGAGGGCGACGTCGCCGGTGTGACGGACTCGACCGGGCGGGTGCTCGGCCTGATGCCGCATCCGGAGGACCACGTCACCGAACGTCAGGACCCGCTCCGTGGTCGTCACGGAGCCGGAGGCGGCACGCTCGGTCGTTGCCTGCCATTGTTCGAGCGTGGAGTCGCCGCCGTTCGCTGAGATCGTGGATGCGCTCGACGGGCGCCTCCGGCCCCGCCGGCTCACCCTGTTCGGCGACGTGCCCGGCACCGCCGAGGTCCCCCGGCTGATCGCGACGCTCGCGGATGCAGCCCTGGACCGTGGTCACGATGTCGTGGTCGCGGTCGAGATCCCGATGACCGAGCAGGCGCGCATCGACAGCGGCGATCTCGATCGCGTGCTCGCCGGTCCGTTCTGGTCCCGCCCGCCGACCTACGACGACGGTCGGTCATCGATGGCGATGGCGTCGCTGCTCGTCCGACTGGTCCACCGGGGTGTCACGGTCGTCGCCGCCGACGGTCCCTGGGTCGGTCCGGGCGGATCGATCGATCTCGGTGCTCTCGCCGAGCTCGAGACCGACCGGGACGAGGGCATGGCCCGACGCATCCTGGCCTCGCCGCCCGGTGCGGTGACCTTCGCCCTGCTCGGGGTCGAACACGTCCGGGTGCGGCCGATCGCCGGGGGATCGGTGCCGGCCGGCGCGAGGCTCGCCCGGTGGGAGCCGGGGCTCGTGGCGCTCGCGCCGACCTGGAGCGGTGGCGCCCGCTTCGGGCTCGCCGGAGTCGGCAGCATCGGAGGCATCGTGTCGTTGCCGGACGACGGCGACCCGACCCCGGGTGCCTGGTGGGCTGCCGAGCCGGGACCCGACGGCTTCCACGGGACCTATTGCGTCGGGCCCTTCACGGCATCCCCGTCGGCGGGATCGGCAAGCGACTGACGAGACCGACACTCACATCCGGGTCCGGTCGGCCGATGGGCACTCCATGAAGATCCCGTGGAAGCGGCTGGCGCTGATGAGTGCCGTGGCGGTGGCGTTCGCGCTCCTCCAGATCGCCGTCGTGACGTCCACCGTGAGCTGATCGCGGCGCCGTCGGACGTCCGGAACGACACAGCTGAAATTCCTGTTCAGTTTCGGGGCGTTCGGAGATCCCGGGCGGCATGATGGCCGCATGGGCAGCATGGCGGTCGGGGACACGCTCGCGTCTGTCGATCTCGGGCTGCCGGGCCGGTTCTCCGGCAAGGTCCGGGACGGCTGGCCGCTCGACGGCGCCCGGAGGCTGCTCGTCACGACCGATCGTCTCAGCGCCTTCGATCGGGTGCACGGCCTCGTGCCCCACAAAGGCCAGGTCCTCAACCAGCTGGCCGCGTGGTGGTTCGCCGAGCTGGCCGACGTGGTCGATCATCACCTGCTCGACGTGCCCGATCCCAACGTCTCGGTCTGCATCGACGCGCGTCCGCTCCCGGTCGAGGTCGTCGTCCGCTCACGCCTCACCGGATCGACCTCGACCTCGATCCTGCCCCGCTATGAGGCGGGGGAGCGGGAGATGTACGGCATCACACTGCCCGACGGGCTCACGCCGCACGGACCGTTGCCGGAGGCGATCATCACACCGACCACGAAGGCGGTCGACGGCGGCCACGACGAGCCGATCACCTCCGACGAGGTCGTGTCGCGGGGCCTGCTCGATGCCGAGCTCTGGGGGCGGGTGCGCCGGGTGGCGCTCGAGATCTTCGCCCGTGGCACCACGGTCGCCGAGGCGGCCGGGTTCGTGCTCGCCGACACCAAGTACGAGTTCGGTCTCGCCCCGGACGGTCGGCTGCTGCTGATCGACGAGGTCCACACCCCGGACTCGTCCCGGTTCTGGGACGCGACCTCCCTCGAAGCCAGACTCGCCGCCGGCCGTGGACCCGAGAGCTTCGACAAGGAGCCCGTACGGCTGGCCCTCCGTGCCGCCGGCTATTCGGGCGACGGTGAACCGCCGGTGCTCGACGCCTCGGTCTGGACCGAGACCTCCGCCCGGTATGTGTCGTTCTACGAACGACTCACGGGTCGCACGTTCGAGCCGGGGTCGACCCCCATCGCCGAGCGCATCCACACCAATCTCAGCCATCTCATCGGAGGAGCCGCATGACGGCACTGGACCTCGACCGGCCACGCGAAGAGTGCGGGGTGCTCGGGGTCTCGTTGCCCTCGGGCGATGCGGCATCGACCGCGTTCTTCGGCCTCTACGCACTCCAACATCGCGGACAGGAGGCCGCGGGTCTCGCGGTCTCCGACGGTCGTGCGGTGCGGACACACAAGGGTCGTGGTCTCGTCCCGCAGGTGTTCGACGCGGCATCCATGGAGAAGCTGCGTGGATCGTTGGCGATCGGCCACACCCGGTACTCGACCACCGGGGCGAACTCGGACCGCAACGTGCAGCCCTACGTCGTCGAGACGATGCACGGTCCGCTCGGCGTCGCCCACAACGGCAACCTGACCAACGCCGACGCCCTGCGCGACGGCCTGCTGAATCGGGGTGCCGGTCTGCAGTCCTCGTCGGACTCCGAAGTGCTCGCGCTCATGCTGGCGGGCACGGAGGGGTCGACCTGGGAGGAGCGGCTCTCGAAGGTCATGGCCGAGTGGGTCGGCGCGTACTGCCTCGTCGTCATCTCGGGCACCAAGATCGTGGCCACCCGCGATCCGTGGGGTTTCCGGCCGTTGTCGGTCGGCAAGCTCCCCGGCGGGGGCCATGCCGTCGCCTCCGAGACGGGTGCACTGCAGACCGTCGGCTGCACGGAGACCCGGGAGGTCCGGCCGGGTGAGGTCGTGGTGCTGCAGGGTGGCCTCCTCCGGAGCCATCAGCCGATCCAGCCTCGTGAGCAGGCCCGCTGCACCTTCGAACACATCTACTTCTCCCGTCCCGACGCACACTGGGACGGGCTCAGCGTGCACGCCGTCCGCCAGTCGCTCGGACGTGCCCTCGCCGAGGAACATCCCGTTCCCGCCGACGTCGTCATCCCGGTGCCCGATTCCTCGATGCCGGCGGCGATCGGTCTGTCACGAGCCGCGGGTATTCCGTACAACGAAGGCTTCGTGAAGAACCGCTACATCGGGCGGACGTTCATCGAGCCGACCGACGAGCTGCGGCGTCAGGGTGTCGCCCTCAAGTTCAACACCCTGCAGGAGAACCTCGAGGGCAAGCGGGTGATCATGGTCGACGACTCGATCGTGCGCGGCACGACGTCGGGCCCGCTCGTGAAGATGGTGCGCGATGCCGGCGCCACCGAAGTCCACGTGCGCATCACCTGCCCGCCGATCGCCCACCCCTGCTTCTTCGGGGTCGACATGGGCACCTACGACGAACTGATCGCCCATCACCTCACGCCGGACGAGATCGCCGAACACATCGGCGCCGACTCGGTCGGTTTCCTGTCGGTCGAGGCGATGATGGCGGCGCTCGATCGGGACTCGGGCTACTGCAACGCCTGCTTCACCGGCTCCTATCCGGTCCCCGTACAGCTCGAGCTCGCCACGACGAAGCAGCGGTTCGACGGAGTGTTGGCATGAACGTGCTGCTCATCGGCGGCGGGGGCCGCGAACACGCGCTCGCCGAGGTGTTGCTCGCCTCGCCCACACTCGGTCGGCTGCAGGTGGCACCCGGCAACCCCGGCATGGCCGACCACCGCATCGACCTGGACGTGGCCGACCACGGCGCGGTCGTCGCCCGGGCCCTGCGGGACGGTGTCGACCTCGTCGTCGTCGGTCCCGAGGCGCCGCTCGTCGACGGTCTCGCCGATGCGCTCCGCGATGCCGGTCTGGCCGTTCTGGGGCCGTCGGCCGCGGCGGCCCGACTCGAGGGATCGAAGGCCTTCACCCGCCGGATCGCCAGCGAGGCCGGCGTCCCGCAACCGGCCTCGGCCACCTTCGTCGACACGCAGTCGGCCTCGGCGTGGCTCGACGAGTTCGCCCGACCCGTCGTCGTCAAAGCCGACGGCCTCGCCGCCGGCAAGGGTGTGATCATCCCCGAGACCCGGGCCGAGACCGACGCCGCCATCGCCGAGATGCTCGACGGCGGATCGATGGGCGACGCGGGGCGGACCGTGGTGCTCGAGGAACGGATGACCGGGCCGGAGTTGTCGCTGTTCGCCCTCTGCGACGGCACGCGGGCCGTCAGCCTCGGTGTCGCACGCGACCACAAGCGTGTGGGCGACGGCGACACGGGTCCGAACACCGGTGGCATGGGGGCGTTCTCGCCCGTACCCGGGGTGACCGAGGTCGACGAGCAGCACTATCTCGCCACGTTCGTCGACCCCGTGCTGAAGGTCATGGCCGAGCGGGGCACGCCGTATGTCGGCGTGCTCTACGTCGGGCTGATGCTGACCGACGAAGGACCGAAGCTCGTCGAGTTCAACTGCCGGCTGGGCGATCCGGAAGCCCAGGTCGTGCTGCCGTTGCTCGCGGACGACGCCGTGGCGCTGTTCGCTGCGGTCGCCGCGGGCCGGGCACCGACCTCGGTCGGTCGCCGACCCGGACATGCGGCCACGGTCGTGGCGTGTGCCGAGGGGTATCCCGCCGCTCCCCGCAAGGGTGTCCCGATCCCGACCGTTCCCGAGGCGACCGACGAGCTCCGCGTCTTCCACGCCGGTACGGCGGTCCACGGCGACCGGCTGGTCTCCGCTGGCGGGCGGGTGCTCGCCGTGACCGGTCTGGCCGAAGATCTCGACGGCGCGCTCGAGCGGGCCTACGCCGTCATCGACGAACTCACCGGCGACGGATTGTTCGCCCGCTCCGACATCGGAGGACGTATGACAACCGAGACCACCACCGGCAACGAGACCGACGGGGCCGGCGAACCCGACGCCTACGCCCGGGCCGGTGTGTCGTTCGAGGCCGGTGAATCGGCCGTCGAGCGCATCGCCGCCAGAGTCGGGGCCACCCACGACGACCGGGTCGTGGCCGGGGTCGGCAGCTTCGGCGGCGTCTACGACGTGTCCTCCCTCGGGCTCGACCAGCCCCTGCTGGTGTCGTCCACCGACACGTGCGGCACCAAGACCGTGCTCGCCGCCCAGGTCGGGCACTGGGACGGGATCGGCGCCGACATCGTGAACCACGGGGTCAACGACGTGCTGGTCCAGGGTGCGCGTCCGCTGTTCATGCTCGACACCATCTCGGCCGGTTCGCTGTCGGTCGACGTGGTCGACGCCGTCGTGGGTTCCATGGCCACCGCCTGTGTCGAGAACGGGTGTGTGCTGCTCGGCGGTGAGACCGCCGAGGTCCCGGGGCTGATCCACACGGGGCAGGTCGACGTCGCCGGCACGATGGTCGGCGTCGTCGACCGGTCGGCGTTGCTGCCGCGTGCCGACATCCGCGCCGGTGACGTACTGCTCGGCCTCGAGTCGAACGGTCTGCACACCAACGGGTACTCCCTCGCCCGCACCGTCGTCGCGGAGCTCGGCGCCGATCACGCGATCGACGGTGATGATCTCCCGCTCGGTCTCGCGCTGCTGCGCCCGCACCGCTCCTACCTGGCCCCGCTGGCCGCTGCGCTCGACGGCGGCAAGGTGAAGGCGCTCGCCCACCTGACCGGCGGCGGGTTCCCGGACAACATCCCGCGCTGCCTGCCCGACGGGCTGGGTGCCGAGGTCGACACCACGGCCTGGCCCACGCCTCCGCTGTTCCAGCTGTTGGTCGATCACATCGGTCTCGGTCGGGACGAAGCGCACCGGGTGTTCAACATGGGGATCGGCATGGTCGTCGTGGTCGCTCCGGGGGACGTCGACGCCGTCACCGCGGCGATCGACGAGCCCGTCCACGTGATCGGCTCGGTCACCTCCGAGGTCGGGGTGACGCTGCGATGAGTCGACGCATCGTGGTGCTCGTGTCCGGTGGGGGAACGAACCTCCAGGCTCTCATCGACGCCGAGGCCTCCGGCGAGCTGAAGGGACGGGTCGTCGGCGTCGTGGCCGACCGTCTCGACATCGGCGCGCTCGAACGTGCCGCGACCGCCAACATCGCGAGCGCCGTCCTCCTGCCCGAGGACCACGACCGGATGAGCTACGACGCGGCCCTCGCACACCTCGTCGACGAGTTCCAGCCAGGGCTCGTCGTGCTCGCGGGTTGGCAGCGGATCCTGTCGCCGATCTTCCTGAATCGTCACCGGACGATCAACCTCCACCCGGCGCTCCCCGGTGCGTTCCCCGGTCTCGGCGCCATCGAACGGGCCTTCGACGCCTGGCGTCGTGACGAGATCGAGACCAGTGGCGTCATGGTGCACTGGGTGCCCGACGCCGGTGTCGACGACGGTCCGGTCATCGACTCGATCGAGGTCGGCTTCGAAGCGGGTGACGACCTCGGTCGCTTCGAGGAGAGAATCCACGCCGCCGAACACGAACTGATCGTCCGGGCGACCAACACCGCCCTCGCCAACTGATCTGCCCGACCCCTTCCCGCTTTCCGAACCTCTCGCTCCAGGAGACACCTCGATGACCATCGACCCGGCAGCCAACGCGGCGATCTTCGACGGCCCGGAGGCCCTGACCTTCGACGACGTGTTGGTGGTGCCCGGCTGGTCCGAGGTGCTTCCGACCGACGTGTCGACCGCGACGACCCTCGCAGGCATCGAGTTGAAGGTCCCGCTGATGTCGGCGGCCATGGACACCGTGACCGAAGCCCCGCTGGCCGTCGCGCTGGCCCGGGCCGGCGGGATCGGCGTCCTGCATCGCAACCTGCCGGTCGAGGGTCAGGCCGCCGAGGTCGATCGGGTCAAGCGGAGCCAGTCGGGAATGATCTCGGCGCCGATCTCGTTGCCGCCGACGGCGACCCTCGCCGACGCCGAGGCCCTCATGGCCCAGCACAAGATCTCCGGCGTGCCGATCACCGATCCGGACGGTCGCATGGTCGGCATCCTCACGAACCGGGACGTGCGATTCTGCACCTCCGCCGATGATCACAAGCCGGTGACCGAGTTCATGACGGCCGACGGCCTCGTCACGGCGCCGATGGGCACGTCGCTCGACGACGCGGTCGGCATCCTCCACACGCACCGGATCGAGAAGCTCCCGCTCGTCGACGGACGGGGTCGCCTCGCGGGCCTCATCACGGTGAAGGACATCAACAAACGCATCGAGCATCCGGATGCGACCCTCGACGACGCCGGTCGACTCCGCGTCGGTGCGGCCATCGGGGTGACCGACGTCGAGGAGCGGGTCGGCGCCCTCGCCGACGCCGGCGTCGACATGATCGTCATCGACACCGCCCACGGGCACTCCCGCGGGGTCGTCGACGCCGTGCGCATCGTGTCCAAGGGCTGGCCGGATCTGCCGGTCATCGCCGGGAACGTCGTCACGGCCGAAGGCGTCGAGACCCTCGTCGAGGCCGGCGCCGATGTGATCAAGGTCGGTGTCGGCGCGGGGTCGATCTGCACGACCCGCGTGGTCGCCGGAGCCGGCATGCCCCAGCTCTCCGCGATCTGGGAGTGCCGGATGGCCGCCCGGGCCCACGGCATCCCGATCATCGCCGACGGTGGAATCGTGACCTCGGGCGACATCGTGAAGGCGTTCGTCGCCGGTGCCGACGCCGTGATGCTCGGCAACGCACTGGCCGGTGTCGACGAAGCCCCGGGCGAGCTCGAGCTGGTCGACGGCGCGATGTGGAAGACCTACCGGGGGATGGGATCGGCCGGCGCCATGCGAGGGCGGGCGACCGATCGATACGCAACGGGCCAGGGCAACCAGAAGCACGTCGCCGAGGGGGTCGAAGCCCGGGTGCGGTACGCCGGGCCGATGTCGGAACTCGTCGGTCAACTCGTCGGTGGACTGCGCTCCGGTATGGGCTACGCCGGTGCGGCCGACCTCGACGATCTGCGTGATCGGACCCGCCTCACCCGGATCACCGGTGCAGGCTTGCGCGAATCCCACCCCCACGACGTCCAAGTGCTCCGCGACGAGTAGACGACGAAATCCCAGGCGGAGGTGACATCTCTGGTCGCCTGCCGCCGGCAATTTCGGCAAGCAGGCGGGAATGTTCGCGAGCACGGAAGAGTCGTGGACTCGATCTGGTTGGATGGGGACGTGGACATCTCGATCACCGACGCGGCCGCCGATCTCGTGAAGGCGAAGGGCGGCCGGGTGGCCGTCGACTACCTCCAGGCCGTCGGTTGAGGCGGCGTCGAAGAGGTGTCGGTCGACACCTATCTGCAGGGCAAGAACCTCGATCCGTACACCGTCGTCAGCGACGGTGAGGTCGAGGTCCTCCTCTCGCCGCATCTCGTCCGCTGGGCGAGCGAGGTGAACCTCGAGGTCAAGAAGCGGCTCGTCGGCAAGAAGCTGATCGCGATCGCTCGACTCGACAACCAGCCCGACCTCGCGGTCGCCCCGCCCTCGGTGGCCTCGAGCGCCGGTGCCGGCGCCGATCGAGCCGCCGAACCCCGCGCTGCTGCCGGTGACGACGACGATGCCGCGGATCCCGAGTCGACGGATCCGTCCGAGGACTGAGTCGGTGCCTGTGCGTCGGTAGCGTGTCGACATGAGTCTCGTCGACACATCGAACCGCACCATCGGACAGTTCACCGTCGGGCCGTATGCCTTCGGCTGCTGGCGCTTCACCGACGGCGACGTCGACACCGCCCGGGGCGTGCTCGAGACCGCACTCGATCTCGGGATGAACCTGATCGACACCGCAGACGTCTACGGCCTGGACTGGGGCGGCACGGCGTTCGGCCAGGTCGAGGAGATCATGGGCAACGTGCTGGCCGCGACCCCGGGGCTGCGCGACCGCATGGTGCTGGCCACCAAGGGCGGGATCATGCCGCCGCTTCCCTACGACTCGTCCGATGCCTACATCCGCTCCGCTGTCGAAGCCTCGCTCCGGCGGCTGCAGACCGACGTGATCGACCTCTACCAGATCCACCGACCGGACATGTTCACGCATCCGGCGGAGCTGGCGGAGACGCTCGACGCACTCGTCGCCGAGGGCAAGATCCGTGAGATCGGTGTCTCGAACTTCACGATCGATCAGACGGATGCGCTGCGGCACCATCTCGACGCCGCCCTCGTCACCGATCAGCCGCAGTTCTCACCCGCCCACCTCGATCCGATGCGTGACGGCACGTTCGATCGGGCCATGCAGTACGGCATGGTGCCGCTCGCGTGGAGCCCCCTCGCCGGTGGTCGCCTCGCGACCGGCGTCGACGTGTCCCCGGCGCTGATCGACGTGCTCGACGAACTGGCCGAGCGCGAAGGGGTGTCACGGGCCGCGATCTGCGTGGCCTTCATCCTGAGCCATCCGGCGAAGGTGATCCCGTTGCTCGGTTCACAGAACCCGGACCGACTCGCCGACATGATGACGGCGTCGAGCGTGACGCTCGACCGCAACGACGTGTACAACATCGTCGAGGCATCCGAGGGTCAACCGCTTCCGTGACCACGCGAGAGTGGAATCTGTCCTCAATCTGACGGGGGTTGTCGGCCCTTGTAGCGTGTAAGCGCTTACAGAAGCGTTCGGGCAGGAGGATCACGTGGGGCGAGCCATCACGATCGAAGACGTGGCGGCCGCGGCCGGCGTCTCGGTCGCCACCGTGAGTCGGGCGCTGAGGGACATGCCGAACGTCGCGGAGTCGACCCGTCGGCGGGTCCGGGACGCCGCGGATGAACTGGCCTACGTCGTCGACCCGCGCGCCTCCCGGCTCGCCGTGGGGCGGACGGCGACCATCGCGATCGCCGTGCCCGTCCTGGATTCCTGGTATCACGCGAAGGCGGTGGCCGGGATCGAGGCGCTGGTGCACGAGGCGGGCTTCGACGTGTCGCTCTACGTCGTGCCGACGGCTGCCGAACGGGAGAAGTTCGTCGCCGGTCGCGGGGCCTGGTGGGGCCGTTGCGATGCCGCGATCATGATCGACGTCGGTGTCACCGATGTCGAGGCCGACCGCCTGCTCCTCGGTGGGGCCAGGCTCGTCACGGTCGGCACGACGACGTCGTGCTTCAGCTCGGTCACGATCGACGAGGCGGCGGCCGCCACCTGTGCGGTCGACCATCTCCTGGGCCTGGGCCATCGATCGATCGGCCTCATCAGCGGAGAGCGTCATCTCGACGTCGGATTCCGAGCGCCGACCGAGCGACGACGCGGCGTGGAGGAAGCGCTCGCCGGTGCCGGCGTGCCGCTGCTCCCGGATCGGCAGCGGTCCGGGGGATTCAGTGTGCAGGGTGGTCGTGAGGCCATCAACGGCCTGCTGCGGTCCGACGATCCGCCCACGGCGGTGTTCTCGATGTCGGACGAGATGGCGTTCGGCGCGATGGACGAGCTGCGGATCCTCGGCCGGACCTGTCCGGCGGATCTGTCGATCGTCGGGTTCGACGACCACGACGTGTCGGAGGCGTTCGGACTGACGACCATCCGCCAGCGTGTCGACGCACTCGGCGCGGCTGCCGCACGGCTCGCATTCCGGGCACTGTCCGAACCCGATGCCGGGCCGAGCCACGAAGAACTCGGGACCGAGCTGGTGGTGCGCCGGTCGACCTCGGCACCACACTGAGTCGGTGACCACCGGATCGACCCCACCTCCGCCCGCCCCGGCCTGGCGCCCCGAGATCGACGGCGTTCTCGAACGTCTGCTCGCTGACCACGAACCCTGGCCGTTCGAGGCCACACCGGATCGTCTCTACACCCGCGACGATCTCTACGCCGGTTTCGGCGAGGGCGGGCTCCAGGCGAGTGCCGACTGGGCCATCTACCTCCGGGCCGAGGTCTCCGGCCGGCCTCCGGTGCCACCGACCCTCGCGCTGGGGCACCGACTCCACGACCACGGCATCACGATCGCCCTGGACGGGTTCCGTGCCGGCCGCCAGCTCGTCGGCGTGATGGGTGGGCACGCACTGCGACGGGGCAGCCCCGGGTATCACCAAGCCGTCGCACTCGGCAGGGTGGTCGCGGATGCCGGCTTCTGTCTGACGACCGGCGGTGGGCCCGGTGCGATGGAAGCCGCCAACCTCGGTGCGGCGGCGAGCCGTGTGGACGACGCGACCCTGGCCGGTTGGCTCGAGCGTCTCGCCGCGAGCCCCGGCTTCTACGACGATGCCGACGGGTTCGCGGCCGCCGCGCTGGCGGTGGCCGACGAGCTGACCGAGCCGGTCGAGAGCCTCGCCGTGCCCACCTGGTTCTACGGCCACGAGCCGACCAACCCGTTCGCCACCCACATCGCGAAGTACTTCGCGAATTCGGTGCGCGAAGACGGCCTGCTCGCCATCTGCACGTCCGGCATCGTGTTCACGAAGGGTGGACCGGGGACGGCCCAGGAGCTCTTCCAGGACGCCGCACAGAACGCGTATCGGACGGTCGGCCCGGCGTCGCCCATGATCCTGCTCGACCCGCCCGATGATCCGACCTGGTGGGAACGGACCGGCCTCGAGACCGCGTTGCGAGCGGTGTTCCTGGACGGCGACGGCAACCCGAGGCCGGGCGCCGATCGGGTACACCGGGTGGCCGATGTCGCCGATGTGCCGGCGCTGCTGGACGCCGACCGATGAGCGACGCGGCGCCCGGATTCGACGACCAGCGGGCGGCGAACCGGGCGAACTGGGACGACCGGGTCGCGGGGCACATCGCCCCCGACGGCTACGACGTCGCCGGCCTCCTCGCCGACCCCGGTCGGCTCACGACCGTCGTCGCCCACGACTCGCCGCTGCTCGGCGACGTGCGTGGTCTCGACCTGCTCCACCTCCAGTGCCACATCGGCACCGACACCCTGGCGTGGGCCCGACTCGGAGCGAACGTGACCGGGGTCGACTTCTCGCCGAAGGCGCTGGCGGCGGCCCGTCGGTTCGCCGAGGAGGCCGAGCTCGACATCACCTATGTCGAGTGTGACCTCTACGACGCGCCGCACCACGTCGAGGGTGTCTTCGACGTGGTGTACACGAGCGTCGGCACGATCTGTTGGCTGCCCGACATCGCCGGGTGGGCCCGGGTGGCGGCGGGCTTCGTCCGCTCCGGCGGCCGCTTCTTCATCCGGGACGGGCACCCGATGCTCTACTCGATGGACGACGATCGGACCGACGGCGTCTATCAGGTGCGTTACGACTACCTCGACCATCCGGAGCCGAACCGGTTCGATCACGATTCGAGCTACGAGGGGTCGGCGACGCTCGAGCACTCGGTCTCGTTCGAGTGGACCCACTCACTGTCCTCGATCGTCCAGGCGCTGATCGACGCCGGTCTCGTGATCGACCGGGTCGCCGAGTACGACTTCCTCGACTGGAAGTTCTTCTCCTGGATGGAACAGGACGGCGACGTCTACCGACTCCCCGAGGCCGATCGGCGCCGGGTGCCACTGCAGTTCTCGATCGAGGCGCACCAGCCCGAACGCTGAGCCCCCGGATCGGTCGATCGAGCCGTCAGCCGCGGTGCTCGTCCAGGAACGCGAGCACCCCGGCCAGCACGGCGTCCGAGGCGTCACGGGCGGCGAACATGTGGCCGCCCGTCTCGAGGGCCAGGAGCTGCTTCGGGGCGGATGCCGCGGCCGTCAACATCTCGGCGTTCTCGAACGCCACGACGTCGTCGTCGACCGCGTGCACGGCGAGGTACGGCCGACCCAGTCCCGCGGCGGCGCCGAGCACGTCGTGATTGGCGAGGTCGTCGACGAAGCCGTGGTCGAGTTCGAACGTGCGTCCCGTGATGCAGACCTCGGTCCTGCCCTCGGCTCGAAGCCGATCGAGGTCGTCGGCGAAGAGGTGGGTCACGTGTGCCACGTCGGCGGGGGCGGCGATCGTGATCACCTCGGTGACGGTCTTGATCCGCTCGGCCGCGAGCAGCACGGCGGCACCCCCGAGGGAGTGCCCGATCATGATGCACGGCCCGACGTTGTCGGTGATGAGCGCCGTCGCTGCCCGGACGAGATCGCCGACGTTGCCCGACACGGTCTTGTCGGCGAAGTCACCACCAGCATCACCTCGGCCCGTGAAGTCGAACCGGAAGGCGACGTAGCCGGCCTCGGCGAGCCCCTTCGCCAAGCGGGTCATCGTGAAGATGTCCTTCGAACACGTGAAGCAGTGCGCCAGCAGCACCGAGCCCTTCACCGGACCAGCCGGGCGGTGCAGCATGCCGACCAGTTCCGCTCCCCGGCTGCCGATGAACCGCAGGGGATGAGGTTCGGGCACATCGGTGTTCATAAGGTGGAGCGTACGAGACGCCGATCCCGTCGATGAGATGGGCGGCGAAGACGAGACGGACGATGGAGTGGAGGTGAACGACATGACACGACGACTGACCCAGTTCAGCCACGGCGCTGGTTGAGCCTGCAAGCTGTCGCCCAGCGACCTGACGCACGTGTTGCGTCGTTTGCAACCCATCGATGACGAGCGACTCCTGGTCGATGCGACCACCGGCGACGACGCCGCCGTGTGGCGCCTCGACGACGACCGCGCGCTCGTGGTCACCGCCGACTTCATCACCCCACTCGTGGACGACGCGCGGGTGTGGGGGCGGATCGCCGCGGCCAATGCCGTGTCGGACGTCTACGCGATGGGTGGCCGTCCGCTGCTCGCGCTCAACCTCGTGGGGTGGAACTCCGACGAGCTGTCGAACGACCTGCTCGCCGAGGTCCTGCTCGGCGCGCAGGACATCGCGCTCGACGGCGGCTTCGTGATCGCGGGAGGCCACACCGTCGACGATCCCGAACCGAAGTTCGGTCTCGCGGTGGTCGGCGAGGTCCATCCGGACCGGATGATCACCAATGCCGGGCTCGGTCCGGACCAGTCGCTCGTGTTGACCAAGGCGCTCGGCATCGGCGTGCTGTCGACGGCGATCAAGGCCGGTGTGGCCGACGAATCGGCGACCGCGGCGGCCATCTCGTCGATGACCCGACTCAATGCCGAAGCCGCCCGGGTGGCCGTCGATGCCGGTGCGACCGGAGGCACCGACGTGACCGGCTTCGGTCTGCTCGGTCACCTCGGCCGGGCCGCGGTGGAGTCGTCGGTCGACGTACAGCTCGAGGTGGACGCCATCCCGGTCCTGCCGACCGTCGTCGATCTCATCGCCGACGGCGTCGTGCCGGGCGGCACGCGTCGGAATCTCGATCACGTCCGACCGCAGCTCGATCCCGGCCTGCGGTCCGAAGCCGACGCCCTGCTCTGTGCGGACGCCCAGACCTCCGGCGGACTCGTCGTCGGCGTCGACCCGGCCCACGCCGCCGAGGTCGTCGCGACCCTCGAGGCCAACGGTCACGCGGCCGCGGTGATCGGCCGGACTCAGAGCGGCGCCGGCTCCATCCGGCTCGTCTGAGCGACGGGGTCACGTTTCGCACCGATCTCGGGTCGGACCATCGTGGACAACATCCGAAACGGCGTACACACCGCTGAGATCGAGGTCCGGTTCAACGAACTCGACCCGTACAACCACGTGAACCACGCGGTGTACGTGACCTATTGCGAGGTCGCCCGCACCGCGGCGCTCCGTGACGTCGGCCTGCCGCTCCACGAGGTCGCGGCCCGGGGCTTCCAGTTCGTGATCGTCGACATCGGCTTCCGCTATCGCGGTGCGGCCGTGGCCGGCGACGTGCTGAGCATCGACACCACGGTGCTCGAGACCCGGCGGGCGTCGTCGAAGTGGGCCCAGCGGGTCCGTCGCGGAGACGAGACCCTGGTCGATGCCGACATCCGGTTCGGTCTGACCGACGCGAACGGGCGACCGACGCGCCCCGATCCCGAACTGTTCGCACCCTTCGAGCAGTTGATCGCCCCGGACGGTCGACCCTGGTGAGCCGACCGGCCGGTTTGCCGTCCGCAGCCGACCGGCCTAGACCGGGCTGATGGCGATCCAACACGACCGGGACTTCGACCCCGCCTACGGCGAATGCACCCGGCTCAGCCCGTCGATCCGACGGGTCGTCGCGAAGAACCCGAACCCGTTCACGTTCACCGGTACGGGTGTGTACCTCATCGGATCGGGTGAGGTCGCGGTGATCGATCCGGGCCCGACCCTGCCCGAACACCTCGACGCGATCGAGGCCGCCCTCGACACCGGCGAGACGATCGGCTCGATCCTCGTCACCCACACCCACACCGACCACACCGCCGGCGTCGCCGACCTGGTCGCCCGCACCGGTGCCACCACCTATGGCTTCGGACCCCACGGCGACGTGCCCGACGAACATCCGATGGAGAACATCAGCTTCGACGAGTACTTCACCGACGACGAGAAGGCGGAGTTCAAGAAGCAGTGGGACGAGACCCCCGAAGAACTCCGCCGGGAAGGCCCCGACGTCGACTTCGTACCCGACGAGCGGGTCGAGCACGGCGACGTGATCTCGGTGGCCGGGGTCGACGTCTCGGTGGTGCACACTCCGGGGCACACGTCGAACCACGTGTGCTTCGGCCTGGACCACGAGGGCACGTTGTTCACGGGCGACCACGTGATGGCGTGGGCGACCTCGGTGATCTCGCCACCCGACGGCGACCTGGTCGACTACCTCGCGTCCCTCGAGGTCCTGCTCGAGCGGGACGACCAGCGGTACTGGCCGACCCATGGTCCCGCCGTGCGGGACCCGGCGGGATACGTGGGTTCCTTCATCGAACACCGCCGATCCCGCGAGGCGCAGATCGTGGAGGGTCTCCGCCCGGGCCCCACGACCATCAAGGACCTCGTGCCGTCGATGTACGCCGAGGTGGACAAGCGGTTGTGGCGCGCCGCAGCGAACTCGGTCTACAGCCACCTGCTCGCACTCCTGCGGGAGGAGCGGGCGACGGTGGTGGACGGTGGTGAGCCCTCGGTCGTCGCCACCTGGGCGCTGGTCTGAGCCGCCACGAGCGCGTGCGCTTCTGTGTTGCTGGGTCAGCGCGTGCGCTT
>JAHDCV010000011.1:60107-78452 GCA_020629695.1 Acidimicrobiales bacterium
TCTGAGCCGCCACGAGCGCGTGCGCTTCTGTGTTGCTGGGTCAGCGCGTGCGCTTCTGTGTTGCTGGGTCAGCGCGTGCGCTTCTGTGTTGCTGGGTCAGCGCGTGCGCTTCTGTGCCCGCTGACGTCGTGAGGGCTTCGACGGTCGTTTCGTCGGCGCTGCGCCGCCCTTCGCCGGTGCCGGCTTGGGGCCACGGCGTCGGGACGGCTTGCGGCTGCTGCCGCTCTCGTCCGCGCCGCCCTTGCGATGGGGCTTCCGGCTGCTCGGCTGCTGCGATCCGCCGCCCGGGCGGTCGTTCTCGCCCGTGCGCGGGCCCCGATTCCGGCCGCCCTTCGGCGCGCCGCTGCTCTCACCGCTCTGCTTACGGTCGCTCTCGCCGGTGCGTGGTCCGCGGTTGCGGCCACCCCGTCCGGCACCGTCACGCTCGTCGTCGCGCTTCGGCCCACGGCTCTGACCGTGCCCGGGCTTGCCGTACCGGGGCTTGTCGTCGCGTTGCGGACGTTCCGGGCGGCGCTCGGCACGTGGCCCGTCACTCTGTTTCCGGTTGTTGGCCCGACGATCGCGACTGTCGTCGGCCTGCGCGGCGTACCGATCGCGTGCCGACCCCTTCGGTCGCATCGGGGTGTACTCGGGGGCGGCTCGACGGAGACCGGCCAGATCGGGGCCGGAGGTCTCGGTGGGCAGGCCGAGATCCTTCTGGAGGCCCTTGACCTGCTTCGCGACCTTGCCGACCACCATCGAGACGACGACGCCGCTCGCTCCGGCGCGCGCGGTGCGGCCCGAGCGGTGGAGATAGGTCTTGTCGTCCTCGGGAGGATCGAAGTGGATCACACCGGCGACACCGTCCACGTGGATGCCACGGGCCGCGACGTCCGTGGCGACCAGCGCGGCGCACTCGCCGGAGGTGAAGGCCGCCAGGGCACGATCCCGCTGGGACTGATTGCGGCCGCCGTGGATCCAAGCGGTGCGCACCCCGGCGTTGCGGAGCTGGCGGGCGACCCGGTCGACACCGTGTCGGGTACGACAGAACACGATGGTGGGGCCGATGGCGGTGATCGCGTCGGCGGTGATCTCGACGCGTTCGGTCGGCTCGACCTTCCAGAAGAAGTGGGTCATCGCCGAGATGTCGGGCTCGACCTCGCCGTACTCGTGGCGAACCGGATCCCGCTGGAACTGCTTCGTGATCGCCGCCACGTCGCCGTCCAGCGTCGCGGAGAACAGGACCGTCTGACGGTCGTTCGGTGTCTCGTTGAGCAGCTTCTTGACCTCGGGGAGGAACCCCATGTCGGCCATGCGGTCGGCCTCGTCGATCACGACGATCTCGATCTCCTCGAGCGAGCAGTCGCCTCGGTCGATCAGATCCCGGAGGCGGCCGGGTGTGGCCACGATCAGGTCGGCACCGCTGTCGAGTGCCTTGATGTGCTTGCGGATGTCGACGCCACCGAACACGGCGACCGAGTGGCGACCGGCCGAGCGGATCAGCGGCCGCAGATCGTCGTGGATCTGGCCCGCCAGCTCGCGGGTCGGCGCCAGGATGAGCGCCGTGGGTCGACCCGGACGGGCCGGGCGGAGGCCGGCGACGAGCGGGAGACCGAACGCGAGGGTCTTGCCGGACCCGGTCGGTGCACGACCGCACAGGTCACGGCCCTCGATCAGATCGGGCAGGGTCTGCGCCTGGATCGGGAACGGTTCGGTGATGCCCAGGTCGGCGAGGGTGGTGACGAGGCGCGGCGGCAGGCCGAAATCGGCGAAAGTGGTGTTCAAGGGAGGCTCCCGGTTGGCTCGGCCGATGGACCGCACGTACGCGTGCTGGTTGGGGGAGGGCGAGCTCCGCGGCCGAGGGCGGGGCTCCGACGGCGCGAACGCCGTGGCGGAAGCCTAACTCAGGGTTGGGTGATGTCCTCGGAGCGCACGCCGAGCACGAACAGGATGGCGTCCAGATAGGGCACCGTGACCGTCGTGTCCGCGGCGTCGGCCACCACCGGTTTGGCGTTGAAGGCGATCCCGAGCCCGGCGGCGTTCAGCATGTCGAGGTCGTTCGCGCCGTCCCCGACGGCGACCACCTGATCGAGCGGGACACCTTCGGCGCCGGCGACCTGGCGGAGCAGGTCGGCCTTCGCCGCCCGATCGACGACCGGCCCGGCGATCCGGCCGGTCAATCGGCCGTCGGCGTCCCACTCGAGTCGGTTGGCGAAGGCGTGGTCGATGCCGAGCTGGTCCCGGAGCTGGTCGGTGAACTCGGTGAAACCACCTGAGACGATCGCCGACCGATAACCGAGCTTGCGGAGGGTCGAGGTGAAGACCTCGGCACCCGGGGTCAGCCGCATGCTCGTCCGGGCCCGTCGGACGGCGGCGCGATCGAGCCCGGCGAGCAGGGCGACCCGTTCGCTGAGCGACTCGGCGAAGTCGAGCTCGCCGGCCATCGCCCGATCGGTGATGGCCCGGACCTGATCGACGTGGCCGGCCTCGGCGGCGAGGAGTTCGATCACCTCGTCCTGGATCAGGGTGGAGTCCACGTCCATCACGATCAGGCGGGTGGCACGACGGCCGAGGCCTTCGGTGTGGACGGCGACGTCGCAGCGCATCGGCTGGGCCGCCGCGAGCAGTGCGTCTCGCAGCTTCGTCGGATCGTCGCCGGCCACGACGAACTCGTACGCCATGACCGGCTGTCGGGCGAGGCGGACGATGCGGACGACGTTCCCACCGGCCTGGCTGATCGTCGTGGCGAGCGTGGCGAGCTCGGCGGGCTCGACATCGGAGCCGAGCACCGTCACCACCAGGCCACGCGGCCGGGAGCTCGGCACGTCGTCCACCATCTCGAAGTCGATGTCGACCTTGGCTTCCCAGCCGAACAACAGCAGGTTCCGCAGGATGTCCTTCCCCGGCGGCACGCGGACCACCAGCGTCAGGTTCAACATGTTGCGGATCGTGATCTGCTCGATGTCGTCGACACCGGCACCGCCACGGGCGAGATGGTCGAGCAGCCCGGCGAGGATGCCGGGCTGGTCCGGTCCGTTGACCCGCACCAGCATGGTCTGGGTGTCCATGACGAGACACGGTACCGGCGTCCCGCGGGGCGGGACGCCCCGCGGCTCGGGCAGACTCGGGCGGTGCCGGTCCCATCCGCCCACGGTCTCGGACCGGTTCGCCTCTCGGCGCTCTTCGCCGTCTTCGTGACCTTCGGAGCGGTGTTCGGTCTGATCGGGCCGGCCTGGGTCGGGATGGGGCCCGACCTCGACCTCGAACCCTCCGCGCTGCCGTTGATCACCGTGCCCTTGATCCTGGGGCGCATGCTCGGTGCGCTCGTGGCGCCGCGCCTCGGTCGCTCGATCTCGCGCCGCCGACGGTTGATCTCCACGACGGTGGCGTTCGGCGCAGGCCAACTGCTGGTCGCGAGCGGCCTCGATGTCGCGGACGGACTGGCGGCACCGATGCTCGGGCTCGCGGTCACGGGGTTCGCCGGCGGGCTGCTCGACGTGACGGTCAACGAGGTGCTCGCCGAGCAGGGCGGGCCGCGGGACGCCACCTTGGTACACGGCGGCTACGGCGTGGGGGCGATCGGCGGACCGCTGCTGCTCGTGGTCGGGTTCGATTGGCGAGCCGCGTTCGCCATCGGAGGCGTCGCCGCGATCGTCGCTTCGGCCGTCGCCCCGACCGGCGCCGGCCCCGAGCCGGATCACCTCGACGACGCCGGTCCCGGCGTGGCGGTCGCCGACCGACGGACACGCGGTGGCTCGTCGATCCTGTGGGGGCTCACCATCGCCGCCGGCCTCATCGGTGCCGTCGAGATCCTGTCGGCGCAGTGGATCCCGACCGTGTTGTCCGAGACCGCAGGCTGGTCGGAATCGAGGGCCGGCGCGATCGGTGCGGTGTTCTGGGCCGTCCTCACGGTCGTGCGGCTCGTGGTCGGTCTGTCGCCCTGGCGCCCGGACCTCGTCGACGGAGCGGCGATCCGATGGATCGCCGTGGCGGGGGGTGCGCTCGTGGCCATCGGTGGTGAGCTGGCTGCCGCCGGCGCCGTGCTGATCGCTGCCGGCGTCTCCACCGGACTGCCGTTCCTCGTGGTCGAGGCGGGCCGTCGTGCCGGCCCGGCCGGCATCTCGGCCGCCCTCGTGTCGGCGGCGGTCGTGAGCGCGGCGGGCCTCGCCGTGCTCGGACCGATCGTCGAGGCGACCTCGGTGCGGGCGGCCGGCGTGGCGATCATGGCCGCCGGGATGGGGGCCATGGCCCTGTGGCCCGAGCGTGGGTCGGCACCCGCCGCACCCTCGGTGCCGGTCGGTCCGGGGGCCCACGAGATCGACCGTTAGGGTCGCGGGCATGCAGACCACCGCCACGGAGTACCTCGTCGTCGGAACCGGCGCCGTCGGCATGGCGTTCGTCGACACGCTCCTGACCGACGATCCCGAGGCGACCGTCACGATGGTCGACCGCTACCACAAGCCCGGTGGTCACTGGACCAAGGCCTACCCCTTCGTCACCCTGCATCAGCCGTCGGCGTTCTACGGCGTGAGTTCCCGGCCCCTCGGGTCCGGTCATCTCGAACAGACCGGCCTCAACGCCGGCCTCGCACACCTCGCCACCGGTGCCGAGGTCCTCGCGTACTTCGACGCCGTCATGCGAGAACGATTCATCCCGAGCGGGCGGGTGCGATACCACCCACTGGCCGACTATCACGGCGACGGCGCGTTCACCTCACGCCTCACCGGTGAGACCCGACAGGTCGACCACGCCCGGTTCGTCGACGGGACCCACCTGAAGACCTCGATCCCGGCGACGCACACACCGAGCTTCGAGATCGATCCCGATGTCCGGTTCATGCCGTTGAACGATCTGGTCGATCTCCGCGAACCGGCCCCGGGGTACGTCGTCATCGGCGGCGGCAAGACGGGCATCGATGCGTGTCTCTGGTTGCTCGAGGCCGGTGTCGACCCCGATGACATCACCTGGATCGTGGCCCGCGACGCCTGGTTGCTGAACCGGCGGAACACCCAACCGGGTGACGCGTTCTTCCACGACACGATCGAGACGCAGGCCGCGCAGTTCGAGTCGATCCGCGATGCCGACTCGATCGAGGACCTCTTCGTCCGGCTGGAGGCCTGCGGGTATTTCCTGCGCCTCGACCCCGAGGTCGAGCCCACGATGTTCCGCGGGGCGACGATCTCCGTCGCCGAACGGGACGAGCTCCGACGGATCCGCAACGTGGTCCGACTCGGCCGGGTCACGCATCTGCATGCCGATCGCATCGTGCTCGAACACGGTGAGATGGCGACCACGCCGCGACATGTGCACGTGGACTGTTCGGCCACGGCCCTTCCGTGGGATCTCGAGGACAAGCCCGTCTTCGACGGTGCCACGATCACCCCGCAGATGGTGCGCGCCTATCAGCCGGTCTTCAGCGCCTCGTTCGTCGCCCACATCGAGGCGACCGTGGACGACGAGGCGAAGAAGAACGAGCTCTGCGGTGTGGTCCCGCTGCCGAACACGAACCTCGACTACCTGCGGCTGACCCGTGCCGGGATGATCAACCAGTACCTCTGGACGTTGGAACCGGGCCTCGGCGGTTGGCTCGCCGAGAACCGGCTCGACGGATTCTCGAAGCTGATCCAGGGCATCGGCGACGACGAGGCGAAGCGGGCCGTCATGCGACGGCTGCGGGCCGCGGTGGTGCCCGCCCTCGGCAAGCTCGAACAGTTCCTGGCTGACGCCGGCTGAACTCCCTCAGGCTCGCAACAACGATCCGAGGTGGTCGAGGGCCACGGGCTGGCCGTAGAGGTAGCCCTGAGCGAACCGCACACCGAGTGCGCGCAGGGTCGCCAACTGTTCGGGCGTCTCGACGCCCTCCGCGACCACGGCCTGGCCGGCGGCGTGTGCCCGGTCGACGATCGCCGCGACCCGGTGCCGTCCCTCGGCCCGGTCGAGGTCGCTGGTCAGTGCGATGTCGATCTTCACGGCATCGAAGAGGTCGTGCACCGGCAGGTCCTCCGCCCGGGAGGCGGTCACGTCGTCGAGCGCGAGGCGGACACCCAACGTCCGGAGTTCGTGGATCGTGTGCAGCGCCGCGGGCGTCGGGTTGATGAACGCTGCCTCGGAGAACTCGAGCTGGAGGCGTTGCGGCTCGATCCCCGACATCATCAGCGCGTTGCGGATCACGAAGCCGAGGTCGGCTCGTTCGAGGTGGCGCATCGACACGTTGATCGACAGACCCCAGGCACCCGGGTGTTCACCGGCCCATCGGGTGCCCGAACGCAGCACCCACTGGTCGATCAGCAGCACGGCGTCGGACTGCTCGGTCACCGGCAGGAATGCGCCGGGGGAGAGCAGACCCTCGTCGGGGTGATCCCAACGCACCAGGAGTTCGTAGCCGACGGCATACCCGGTCTCCACGTCGACGAGTGACTGCGCCGCGAGCACCAGCTCGTCCCGGGCGACGGCCTCGGCGATGATGCGGGCGACGTCACCATGGAACTCGACCTCACGCGGCCCGCCATCGGTGTAGGTGCTGATCCGGATCCGCCGCTCGTGTTTGCAGGCGTAGAGCGCCTCGTCGGCCTGACGGAGCAGCTCGGCCGAGTCGCCACCCCAGCCGGAGGTGAGGCCGATGCTCGTGCCGACGCTCACGATCACACCGCTGTCCAGTGCGATCGGCTGTTCGACGACGTGCACGAGTCGAGACGCGAGCTGCTCGAGGTCCCAGGGTCCGGGCATGACGACGACGAACTCGTCGCCGCCGATGCGTCCGATCGACTCCTCACCGCGGACCGCCTCGGCCAGTCGGCGACCGATCTCGGTCAGCACCTCGTCACCGGCTTCGTGACCGTGGGTGTCGTTGATCGGCTTGAACTTGTCGAGGTCGAGGAACATGACGCCGACCTGTTCGTCGGCGCCGACGGTGTCGAGCCGGCGCATGATGCCGGCGCGGTTGAGGAGACCGGTCAGTGGGTCATGGGTCGCGTCGTGGTCGAGCCGGGCCTCGAGCGCCTTCTGTTCGGTGATGTCGCGGCAGAGCACCACGGTGGCCGGGCCGTCGACGCCCTGTGTCGTCGAGAGCGACAGCGACACGTCGATCCGGGTGCCGTCGACGGCGGTCGCGACCTGATCCCCGCCGAAGGACCGACCGGCCCAGTCCCGGAAGAACGCCGTGGCCGGGAGGCCGGTGAGATCGACGCCACGCAGCAGATGCAGCGCGGCGGGATTGGCGATCTCGATCATCAGCTCGGTGTCGAGCACCAGGATCGGGTCGGCGGCGGCGTCGATGATGGTCTTCGCCTTCGACTCGCTGTGGCGCAACTCGCTGGTGAGTTGACGCAGCCGCTCCACGGTGGCCGAGACGGCGGAGCCGAGGGGACCGCTGGCCGTGTCGTCCTCGATCGGGCGATCGAGGTCGCCACGGGCCACGGCCTCGGCGCGGAGCGCGAGCCCGTTGAGGTTGGTGACCAACTCGTCGAGGGACGTCCCGATCTCGACGAGTTCGGGCGGGCCCTTCCGCGTGCCCGGCTCTTCGCGGAGATCGCCACCGATGATGCGTCGAGCCTGGTCGCGGAGCCGTGTGAGCGGTTTGTCGATCGATCGGGCGACGATGAACACACCGATCATGCCGAATGCCATCATCCCCCACGAACCGGCGGCGAGCAGCCAGGCACGGGTCTTGGCCGCCTCGACGCGACTGCGGAGTTCGTCGGCGGTCTCGTCGAGCAGCTCCACGTTCGCGAGCTGGACGGTTCGCACACGCTGGAGCTCCCCGGTCAGGACTTCCAGGCGGTCACCGTCGGCGACGGTCACGCCGACCGCGACCCGGCGTTCGGCGCCGTCGACGATCTCGGACCACGCCGTCAGTTCGTCGACCAGGTCGGGATGGCGGGCCGCCATGGTGGCGACGTCGTCGTTCGCCTCGAGCGAGAGGGCGGCGAGGCTGATGCCGATGTCGCCCTCGCCGTCGAGCTCGGCGATCGCGACGCTCGTCACCCAGCCGATCTGATCGCCGGTGAGGTCGTCGAGCCCCCGGGCCAGTTCGATGCGCCCCGACAGGTCGGTCGCTCCGACCTCGGAGAGGCTGGCGAGCACGTCGATCAGGGTCCGATCGACCTCCTCGGCGAGGAAGGCTTCGAGGACGTGATGCGGTGACTGGAGCGAGATGGCGGCGAACTCGTCGGCGTCGTACGGCTCCCGGATCGCGTCCATCCCGCCGAAGCTGAGGTCGATCGCGGCGTCGAGTGTGGCGCTTCGTTCCCGCTCGAGGTGCTGGTCGACCTGCCGCATGGCCTGATCGACCGTCGCTTGGATCGCCGGGTCGACGGCATCGTCGATCGACCCGAGCGCGACCTCCTGGCGTGCGACGAGTTCGTTGGCGAGGAGCGGGCGGAGCTCCAGCGAGTTCCGGACCTGTTCGAGCCGGCTGATGGTCAATTCACCTGCCGCGACGCGCTGGTTCTGAGTCGATGCGACCGACGAGAACAGCGACGTGATCACGAGCATCGGCACGATCACGAGCGCGGTCAGGCGTCGCCGCACTGTCCAACCGCTCAAGAACCGACGCATCACCTTTGTATCAACGGCAGAAAACGGTGCAAATTCAGCGGATATGCGGGAATTTCACCTATCAGCGGCGCGGCCGTTCGGCAGGGGTTTCCCGCCGGTCACTCCGGCGTCGACGCGACCTCGGCCCGGACCGTCAGTTCTTCGGCGTCGGCGAAGCTCAGCCCGGCGTCCGCGACCGCGGCGTCGGCGAGGTCGGCGGCGTTGCGCTCGAGCACCGGACGGCGCTCGGGAGTGTCGGCCACCGAGGCGTTCGTGAGGGGAGTCCGGAGCGAGGCCTTGGCCTCGGTCTTGACCCGTCGCAGCTCCGAGAGCGCCGAGGCGGTGACGCCCAGGTCGCCGGGGTTCGCCGCGGCGGCGTCGCTGCGGAGTGTCGCCGCGGTGGGCCATGCCGCGGTGTGCACCGAGCCGTCCTGCCACCAGCTCCAGACCTCTTCGGTGGCGAACGGCAGGAACGGGGCGAACAGGCGCAACATCGTGTCCAGCGCCCGGGCCAGCGCGGCATGGGCGGACGCTGCCGCCTCGTCGCCCTGCGACCCGTACGCACGGTTCTTCACGAGCTCGATGTAGGCGTCGGTGAAGACCCAGAAGAACGTCTCGGTGCGCTCGAGCGCCCGGGCGTAGTCGAAGCCGTCGAACGCCTTCGTCGCTTCGTCGACCAGATCGGCCAACCCGGCGAGCATCGACTGGTCGAGCGGGTTGGTGACCGGAGCGGCCAGCGCTGCCCGCAGATCACCCATGCCGAGGGCGAACTTCGACGCGTTCAGCAGCTTGATGGCGAGCCGCCGCCCGATCTTCATCTGCTGCTGATCGAAGGCGGTGTCGGTGCCGGGGCGGCCGGACGCGGCCCAGTAGCGAACGGCATCCGAGCCGAACTCCTCGAGCAACCCCATCGGCGTGACGACGTTGCCCTTCGACTTCGACATCTTCTTGCGGTCCGGATCGAGGATCCAGCCCGACAGATTCGCGTTCCGCCACGGGGCGCGATCGTCTTCGAAGTGGCTCCGGACGACGGTCGAGAACAGCCAGGTGCGGATGATGTCGTGGCCCTGGGGTCGCATGTCGTAGGGGCTGACCTTGGCCCACAGTTCGGCGCCTTCGGGCTCCTCCCAGCGACCGGCGATCTGCGGCGTGAGCGACGAGGTCGCCCACGTGTCCATGATGTCCGGCTCGCCCATGAAACCACCGGCCACTCCGCGCTGGGCAGCGCTGTAACCAGGGGGAACGTCGGTCGACGGGTCGATCGGCAGGGCGGTCTCGTCGGGGGCGATGGGCTCGTCCCACACGGGCTCGCCGGCCTCGTCGAGGCGATACCACAGCGGGATCGGAACACCGAAGAACCGTTGGCGCGAGATGAGCCAGTCGCCGTTGAGGCCGTCGACCCAGTTGGTGTACCGGGTGCGCATGTAGTCGGGGTGGAACGCGATCTGGGTGCCACGCTCGATCAGGTCGGCGTTGAGCTCCGTCTCCCGGCCGCCGTTGCGGATGTACCACTGGCGGCTGGTGACGATCTCGAGCGGCTTGTCGCCCTTCTCGAAGAACTTGACCGGATGGGTGATGGGGCGGGGTTCGCCGATCAGTTGGTCGTGCTCACGCAGCAGCTCGACGACGGTCTCCTTGCCGGAGAACACGGTCTGGCCGGCCATTCGGGCGTACTTCTCGGCCGCTTCCGGCGACATGACCTCGGGTGCGTCGGCCAGGAATCGACCATTCCGGCCGATGACCGCGCGCGCCGGCAGGTTGAGCTCCCGCCACCACGTGACGTCGGTGGTGTCGCCGAACGTGCAGATCATGGCGACACCGGTGCCCTTCTCGGGATCGGCGAGTTCGTGGAAGACCATCGGGACCTCGACGCCGTAGACGGGTGTCGTGATCGTCTGGCCCTTCAGCGGCTGATACCGCTCGTCGTCGGGGTGGGCGACCACGGCGACACAGGCGGGCAGGAGCTCCGGCCGGGTCGTGTCGATGAGCAGGTCGGTGCCGTCGGGACGGGTGAACCGCAGCGTGTGATAGGCGCTCGGGCGTTCCCGGTCCTCGAGTTCGGCCTGGGCGACGGCGGTCTGGAACGTGACGTCCCAGAGGCTGGGGGACTCGAGCTGGTAGGCCTCGCCGCGTGCGAGATTGCGGAGGAAGGCCTTCTGGGAGATCCGCCGCGAGCGCTCGTCGATGGTGGCGTACAGCAGCGACCAGTCGACGCTCAACCCCAGCGTGCGCCACAGATCCTCGAAGGCCTTCTCGTCCTCGACGACCAGGCGGTCGCAGAGCTCGATGAAGTTCGGTCGACTGATCGGGACCTGTTGCTTGAAGGCCTTGCCATCGGGCCCCAGACCTTCGGCCGCCGGCGGCTCGAACCCCTCGACATACGCCTGGGACGGGTCGCAGCGGACGCCGAAGTAGTTCTGGACCCGGCGCTCGGTCGGCAGGCCGTTGTCGTCCCACCCCATGGGGTAGAAGACCTTCTTGCCGGTCATCCGCTGGTAGCGGGCGATCGTGTCGGTGTGGGTGTAGGAGAACACGTGACCGACGTGGAGCGAGCCCGACACGGTCGGTGGCGGGGTGTCGATCGCGAACACGTCGTCGCGCTCGGCGGCGTGGTCGAACGCGTAGGTGTCGTCGGCCTGCCACCGGGCGGACCAGGTGGCCTCGAGACCGTCGAGGGTGGGTTTGTCGGGAACGCCGGCCATGGAGCCCAAGGCTACGCGCCTCTTTCCGCCCCGACGCCGAATTGGGAAGTCCCGGGGCGCTCGCCTCGCTACCGTTTTCGGGGTGAACCTCCCCACCATCCACCTGCACGACACCGCCACCGGTGCCGTGCGCCCGCTCGACCTTCGTGAACCCGGGGTGGTCTCGATCTACTGCTGCGGCCCGACGGTCTACGCACCCCCGCACCTCGGCCACGGCCGATTCGTGCTCGTCTACGACGTGCTGCGTCGCTACCTCGAGTGGGCGGGGTACGAGGTGCGGTTCGTCTCGAACATCACCGACATCGACGACAACATCATCAACCGGGCCGAACGTGAGGGTCGGCACTGGGAAGACATCACGACCAAGTGCGAGAAGGTCTGGTTCGACACCATGGACCGCATCGACGTGATGCGGCCGAACGAGGTGCCCCACGCCACCGAGTACGTCGAGCAGATGGTCGACCTGATCTCGAAGCTCATCGAGCTCGACGCCGCCTATGCCACCGACGACGGTGTGTATCTCGGCGTCGAGGGAGTCGAGGGCTACGGCCTGCTCGCCCGTCAGTCGCTCGACCAGCTCGTCGAGGGTGGTGGCGACCGTGAGGTGTTCGGTGCGGGGGCCAAGCGGCATCCGGCCGACTTCGCGCTGTGGAAGTTCTCGAAGCCGGGCGAGCCGGCGTGGCCGTCGCCGTGGGGCGACGGACGTCCCGGCTGGCACACCGAGTGCGTCGTCATGAGCCTCGACCTCCTCGGTGAGGGCTTCGACCTCCACACCGGTGGGCTCGATCTCGCCTTCCCCCATCACGAGAACGAACGGGCCCAGGCCGTGGCCCTCGGCGCCGAGTTCGCGAAGCACTGGATGCACAACGGCTTCGTCGAGATGGACGGCGAGAAGATGTCGAAGTCCATCGGCAACGTGAAGAACCTCGTCGACCTCGCCGACCAGCACGACCCGCGGGCCTACCGACTGCTCGTGCTCCAGAGCCACTACCGCTCGCCGATCGAGGTCACCGACACCTCCATCGCCAACGCCGAGGCCGCCCTCGCTCGGCTCGACGCGTTCGCACGACGGACCGCGTCGCTCGCCGGCGCCGCCGACGCCGATGTGGTCGAGCAATTCCGCGACGTGATGGCCGACGATCTCGACACACCCGCCGCGATGCAGCTCGTGTTCAACGCCGTGCGCGACGCCAACACCGCCCTCGACGCCGGCGACGAGGCCGTGGCGGCGACGGCTGCGGCCACGGTGGGGGAGTTGTGCGCGGCGCTCGGGCTCCGGCTCGTGGCGACGACCGACGACGTGCCGGCCGAGATCCAGGCGCTCGTGGCCGAACGGACCGAGGCTCGCGCCGCGAAGGACTGGGGCCGGGCCGACGCCATCCGCGACGAGCTCACCGCCGCCGGTTGGACCGTCGAGGACTCCGCCGACGGCCCCGTCGCCCGCCCCCTCTGACGAGAGCGAAATCCCAGGCCAGAACGACAGTTCCTGTTTCCGCAGGCCTGCAACTCCGGCAAGCACCGAGGGTTCACGAGGCGCTGAGTAGCGTCGTCGTCATGAGCGACCAGCAGTTGACGATCATCACCGGCGCCTCGAGCGGCATCGGGGCGGCAATGGCCGAGGCGGCGGATGCCGCCGGGCACACCGTCGCGACCGTCAGCCGTCGTCCCGGGCCGGGTCATCACCTCGCCGCCGACCTGGCTGATCCCCTGGCGTGGGACGACGTCGCCGACTGGATCGACACCCTCGTGTCCGGCACGGCGTGGGGGCGCATCACCCTGATCCACAACGCCGGGACGCTCACCCCGATCGGGTTCGCCGGTGAGGTCGACCACGACGGGTATCGGTCCAACGTGCTGCTCAACTCGGCCTCGGCGCAGGTGCTGGGCGACCGATTCGTCGCCGCGGTCAGCCGTGCGAGTTGTCCGGCCATGTTGATGGTGATCAGCTCCGGGGCCGGCAAGAACCCGTATCCCGGTTGGTCGAGTTACTGCGCGGGCAAGGCGGCGACCGACATGTGGTGCCGCACCGCGGGGCTCGAACAGGAGATGCGGGCCTCCGACATCTCCGTGCTGTCGATGGCGCCGGGTGTGGTCGACACGGGGATGCAGGCGATGATCCGCGACCAGGACGAAGCGGCCTTTCCGAACGTCGCCCGGTTCCTCGACCTGCACGACGGTGGCGCGCTGGGCGATCCCGCCGAGGTCGGCGCCGCGATCTTCGACCTCGCCCAACAGACCTGCGACGGCCGTGAGTACCGCGGCGCCACGCTCACGAACGGTGCCGTCCTGGACATCCGGGATCTCACCGATGGCTGACCCGAGCCGAACATCGTCATTGGTCCGGTCGGATCGAGCCGCCTAGGTTCGCCGGTGATCGAGGGGGATCAGCCATGACCTATGCACCGGCCGACCGGGCGTTCTACGACGCCGACAGCCACATCATGGAGCTGCCGGACTTCCTGCGGGACTACGCCGACCCGGCGTTCCGAGACCGCATCCCCCAGGTCAACTACGACGCGTCCCTCGTCACCGACGAAGAGGTCGCGATCATCCTCGATCAGGGTGGGAGACACTCCGCCGAGCACGTCGCCGCGCAGATCGAGCTCGGTGACCGGCTGATCGCCGAGTCGAAGGAGATCCAGGGGCTCGGGGCCTTCGACAAGGCGGACCGTTCGATCGCGATGGACATGCTCGGGTTCGAGAAGCAGCTCGTGTTCGCAACCCACTCGGTGGTGTTGCCGTTCCATCCGAGTTCCAAGACCGACTCCGAGCTGCGCTACGCCGCGGTGCGAGCCCACAACCGCCACATGGTGGACTTCTGCGGTGACGACGATCGGCTGATGGGGGTGGCGGTCGTGCCGCTCGACGACCCGGCCCGGGCGATCGCCGAGGCCGACTGGGTGATCGAGCAGGGGCTCGAGGCCGTATGGGTGCCTCACCGTGCGCCGATCGGCCACGCCCCCGGGCACGTCGATCTCGAACCGTTCTGGGCCCGACTGGCCGAGGCGGGTGTGCCGTTCGTGCTCCACGTGGGTGGTTCCCCGCTCCAGGCGTTGAAGTCCTGGAGCAACAACGGCCGGGCCGCGGTGAAGGACTGGATGGGCGGCGGGGAGAACGTGCGCACGAAGGACGCCGCCGTGATGCACCAGCCGCCCGAGACGTTCGTCTCGATGCTGTTGCTCGACGGGGTCTTCGAACGGCATCCCGATCTGCGTGGTGCCGCGGTCGAACTCGGAGCCGGATGGGTACCCGAGATGCTCCGTCGACTCGACGGGATCACCAGGATCTACTCCCGGGTCGACGAGTCCGTCCGGTTCGAACGTCGCCCGTCGGAGCAGCTCACCCAGCAGATGGGGTTCACGCCGTTCCCGCACGAGGACGTTGCACGGCTCATCGCCGACTCCAATGACGAGCTCTATCTGTTCTCGTCCGACTACCCCCATGTCGAGGGCGGTCGGGATCCGATCGGCAAGTTCTCCGGACATCTCGACGGCGCGGCGCCGGAGACCCTCGATCGGTTCTTCAGTGAGAACTTCCTCCGACTCTGGCCCGACGCCCGGGTTGCCTGAGGCTCACGCCTCGAGGTGATACCTCGGGCGATGGAAGTCGGAGACCTCGTCGAGCCGGGCGATGGCCTCGGCCGGGAGCGGCGAGGCGAGGCCGGCGAGGGTGTCGGCCAGCTGCTCGGGTCGGTTTGCCCCGATGATCGGCGCGGAGACCCACGGCTTCGAGCGCTGCCAGTTGATGGCGGCTTGCGCCGGTGACTGGCCGGCGTCGGCGGCGACCTCCACGAGGGTCTCGATGATGTCCCAGTTCTGCTCGGTCGCTCGACGGTCCTCGTTCTCCCCCGCCCGAACGCTGTCGGGCAGGTCCTGACCGCGTCGGTACTTGCCGGTGAGCATCCCGCCGGCGAGTGGGGAGTACGGGACCATGCCGACGCCGTGGGCCATGCAGGCCATGGCGAGCTCGGTCTCGACCTCACCCCGGGTCGGCGTGAGCAGGTGGTACTCCGGCTGGATCGAGATGAACCGTTCGAATCCGCCGACGTCGGAGGCCCAGAGCGCCTCCATCAGCCGCCACGCCGAGTAGTTGGAGCAGCCGAGGTAGCGCACCTTGCCCTGCCGGACGAGGTCGGTGAGGGCCGCCATCGTCTCGGCGATCGGCACGAGCGGGTCGATCCAGTGCACCTGGTAGAGGTCGATGTGGTCGGTGCCGAGGCGTCGGAGGCTGTCCTCACAGGCCTTGATCAGCCAGCGGCGCGAGAGCCCCTCCCGCTGCTTCGCCGTGCTCCGGCCTTCGGAGAAGTCGAGGCCCATCGCACCCCGGGCCTTCGTGGCGATCACGAGGTCGTCGCGGTTGCCGCGAGCGGCCATCCACCGCCCGATGATCTCCTCCGAGACCCCGCCGGGGTTCTCCGGTCCACCGAGTCGGTGTGCCCACGCCGAGTAGACGTCTGCGGTGTCGATGAAGTTGCCGCCGGCACCGACGTAGTGATCGAGCACGGCCTGGGAGCCGGCTTCGTCGACGGACCAGCCGAACTGCATGGCGCCCAGACCGACCTGATAGACGAACAGGCCCGACGAGCCGACCTGGACGTAGGGGTGGTGCGTGGTGTCGTTCATGAGGTGGCTCCCTCGTCGTCTTCGTGGAGGTAGATGTCGATCTTGTGGTCGATCAGCTCGATCGCCCGGTCGAGTTCGGCTTTGCGGGCCTCGACCTTCGCCCGGTGGTCACGCAACATCGTGAGGCGTTCGGGCTTCGTGGCGTCCCCCTGCTCACCGAGCTCGCAGTAGTGGCGGAGCTGGTCGATCGTCATGCCGGTGTCGCGCAGACACCGCAGGACCCGGATCCAGGCGAGGTCACCGGCGTCATAGCGGCGGTGCCCGTTGGCGGCCCGCCCGACGTCGCTGATCAGGTTCTCCCGTTCGTAGTACCGGAGCGTGTCGATGCTGACCCCGACGGCGTCGGCCATCTCGGCCGGGGTGAGGAGGTGATCGGTCATGGACACGAGTCAACAACCTGGAGTGCACTCCAGGTCAAGCGTGCGCTGGTCATGTCACGATCGGGCTGCGAGCATGCCGCATGGTCACGACGCTCGATTGGTACGGCTGCACGACGTTCCGGATGCAGACCGAGCAGAAGACGATCTTCCTCGATGCCTACATCGATCGGGCGGCCAACGCCGAGGGGCCCGGCCGAACCGCCGATGAGGTGACCGAGTGTGACTGGTTGGTGATCGGTCACGCCCACTTCGACCATCTGTACGGCGCTGAGCGGATCATGGCGAACACGAACGCCACGTTGATCGGCGGCTACGAGTCGGTCCGGGTCATGGAGGAGGCGGGGGTGCCGCTCGATCGCATGTTGTGTGTGGCGGGTGGCGAGACCGTCGACCTCGGCGACGGGCACCGGGTCTCGGTGTTCCCGAGTCAGCACTCGTGTGTCTGGTCCCATGCCGAGA
Source organism: Acidimicrobiales bacterium (assembly GCA_020629695.1). Classification (GTDB taxonomy): domain Bacteria; phylum Actinomycetota; class Acidimicrobiia; order Acidimicrobiales; family SZUA-35; genus JAHDBV01. The sequence continues at coordinate 76,785 of JAHDCV010000011.1, forward strand.
TGGAGCAGCCCGATCAGGTCTGTCTCGGTGATCTCGGGGTGACCTACCAGGAGCAGCAGGCCCGCTTCGCCGAGTTGATGACCTATCTCGGCACCGAGCTCGCGCCGGAAGCGATCGCCCACCTCGGAGCCAGCATGGTCGGCCACAGCGAGCGGGGCGACGGGGGTGCTCTCGTGTTCGTGTTCGAGCTGCCCGACGGTTCGGTGCTGTTCCAGAACACGTCCGGGCACTGGTCGGGGGTCATGGACCTGCTCTCACCCGACGTCGCGATCCTCGCCGCGGCGGGTCGAGGGAACATCGACGGTGAGCCGATCCAGGGCAGCCTGGCCGAGTTCGTCGGTAGGCAGGTGGCGATGCTGCAGCCGTCGACGGTGCTGCTCTGTCACCACGACGACTGGTTGCCGGGGTTCTCGGTGCCGACCGACACCACCCCGATCGCCGCCGAGATCGAGCGGGTCGCACCGGGCACGACGCTGCTCGAACCGGGCTACCTCGAAGGCACGCCGATCCTGCCAGTGTGAGCAGCGGTGTCGAGATCAGGGCCGAGGACTGTCCGGGACGTTCGCACAACCCCGAGCGATGTCCTCGGGCCCGACCGTGCAGAACGTCGTCGAGTCGCCGATGACGACGTCGACGTCGTCATCGATGCCGGCGTTCAGTGAGAACGGCCCGGAGATCGAGTCGGCCCCGGGTCCGGCCCAGATCGGTCCCTCGCCGCTGATCGTGTCGTCGCCGGGACCGCCCCAGGCCTGACCGCTGCCGAAGCGGATGGTGTCGTCGCCGGGGCCACCGTCGTGGTTGCCGTTGCCGGTGATGAAGACATCGTCGCCTTCTCGACCGAACGAGGCGAGCGAGACGTCGGCCCGGATGAGATCGTCGTTCGGGGTGCCGTAGATCGTGTCGAGGCCCGAGCCGCCGTAGAGCTGGTTGAGTCCGTCGAGCACGGGGGCGTCGCCGAAGTGGTCGCGCACGACGAACGGTGAACCCGGCTCCGTGCGACCGTTGCGGCCGACGATCACGTCGTCGCCCGGTCCGCCGTGGAGGACGATCGGACCGGATCGCTCCGGCCCGACGAGAAGGTCGTCGCCGTCCTCGCCCTCGATCTCGCCACCGTCGTCGCCGGTGTACAGGCGGTCGTCGCCGTCGGAGCCGCGGATGACGTCGTAGCCAGCACCACCGCCGAGATGGTTCGGCACAGTCTCCGATCGGACCGGATCGAGCGCCCACAGCTCGTCGTCGCCCGCACCACCGTTGGCCCAGTCGCTGCCGATGCCGCCGAAGATGCGGTCGTCACCCGGGCCGCCGTAGATCGTGTCGTCTCCGATTCCGCCGTCGAGGAAGTCGTCGCCGGCCATGCCGACCACGGTGTCGTCGCCCTGATTGCCGAAGAGGCGGTCGCGGCCGTCGCTGCCGACCACCTCGTCGGCGCCTGTCCCGCCTCGGATGGTGTCGTTGCCCGGGCCGCCGTAGAGCGTGTCGTCGCCGCCGAGTCCGTCGATGATGTCGTCACCCGCACCGGCGCAGATGACGTCGGGTCCGTCGGTCCCGACGAGCACGTCGTCACCACTCGTGCCGATGATCGTGCACGACGTGGCGGCGACCGGTACGGGACTGACGGTCAGGCCGGCAGCGAAGCACCCCGCGATCACCACAACGCGGAACCACCAC
>JAHDCV010000080.1 GCA_020629695.1 Acidimicrobiales bacterium
TTCGCGAAGCAGGTCCTCAAAACGATGGTGCGCGAGTAGGTCCGCTCGCGCCGCGGGTCGACCGGCGTTACGTTGGTCACATGAACAACTCCCTCGTGCAAGGACTGGCCTCCGAATTCGATGGTCAGCGCGTGGCCCAGATCTCCAACCTCCTCGGTGCCGATCAGGAGCAGACCGCGAAGGCGATCGCCGCCGCGTTGCCGATGCTCGTCGGCTCGATGGCCGGTGCCGCCGAGGAGCCGACCCAGCGTGCGGCGATGTTCGGCGCGGTCCAGGGCGACCACGACGGATCGATCCTCGACATGCTCGGCCCGATGCTCGCCGGTGGCTACGCCACTCGTGTCCTCGGGGCCGACGGCAACCGGATCCTCGGCCACGTGCTCGGTGCGAATCAACCGCAGGTCGAGACCGTGGTCGCCAAGAACTCCGGCCTCTCGTCGTCGCTGATCCAGAAGCTGCTCCCGATCCTGGCGCCGATCGTCATGGGCTACATCGGGCGCAAGCTCCGAGGCGACAACCTCGACGAGGGTGGCCTGGGTTCGGTGCTCGGCAACGAGAAGGCACAGATGAAGCAGGCCGACTCCGGCCTCGGCGGTCTGCTCGACGTGCTGGCCGGTGGCCAGTCCCAGCAGGCCGGCGGCGGCGGTCTCGCTGATCTCGCCGGCGACCTGCTCGGCGGTCCCGCCGGGAAGGCGATCCTCGGACAGATCCTCGGCCGTTGACCGACTCGCCGGGTGTCGGTCGACGCCCGGCGATTCGTCACCCCGACGGGGTCGGCCAGTGGCTAGGCTCCTCCGTTTCCGAGCGGAGGGTCTGCGATGGCCGAAGTCGAGATCGGACGAGGGAAGTCGGGCCGGCGAGCCTTCGGCCTCCACGACGTGGGCCTGGCGCCCACCCGACGTACCCGTGATGCGGCCGACGTCGATCTGAGCTGGCAGGTCGACGCCTACCAGTTCGATCTGCCGATCCTCGGTGCCGCAATGGACTCGGTGATGTCGCCGACGACCGCCGGGGTGTTGGGCGAGGCCGGCGGCCTCGGTGTGGTGGATCTCGAGGGCATCTGGAGCCGTCACGCCGACCCGGCGCCGCTGCTGGCTGAACTCGCCGACCTCGATGACGCCGACGAGGTCCGGTCGCGTCTGCGAGACCTCTACGACGCACCGTTCGATCCGGACCTGCTCGTGCAGCGTGTCGCCGACATGCAGGCGGCCGGCGTCACGGTGGCCGGTGCCGTCTCACCCCGGCGGGTGGCCGAGCTGGCCTCGGTCCTCGTGAACGCCGAGCTCGACCTGCTCGTCATCCTCGGTTCGGTGATCTCGGCCGAGCACGTGTCGTCCCGCACCGAACCGCTCAACCTCAAGTCGTTCGTACGCGAACTCGAGACCCCCGTGCTCGTCGGTGGCTGTTCGAGCTATCAGCACGCCCTCCACCTGATGCGCACCGGTGCTGCCGGTGTGCTCGTCGGTGTCGATGGCGGAGCAACCGCCACGGCCGGCTCCGTGATCGGTGTCGCCTCGCCGATGGCGACCGCGGTGGCCGACGTCCGTGCGGCTCGCATGCGTCACCTCGACGAGTCCGGTGTCTACGTGCACGTGATCGCGAACGGTGGCATCCGCTCCGGTGGCGACATCGCCAAGGCGGTCGCCTGCGGCGCCGACGCCGTGATGGTCGGTGCCTCGTTCGCCGCCGCCTCGGATGCCCCGGGCGGTTCGTGGCACTGGGCTCGGACCTCGGTGCACGCCGAGCTGCCGCAGGGAGATGTCGTCCGGCTGCCCGACACCGGCGCGGACCTCGCCACGGTGATCTCCGGCCCCGCCGTCGACGGCTCCGGCGCCACGAACCTCGCCGGCGCACTGCGCCAGGCCATGGCCACCACCGGCTATTCGACGGTCAAGGAACTCCAGAAGGCGGACCTCGTGGTGCTCGGTGGTGACCGATGAGCGAAGGCTCGACCGCGCGCCCCGACACCGTGGTGTGGGTGGTCGACTTCGGTGCTCAATACGCCCAGTTGATCGCCCGCCGCGTGCGGGAGTGCCGGATCTACTCCGAGATCGTGCCGCACGACATCACCGCGGCGGCCGTTGCCGACGCCGCCCCGGCAGCCATCGTGCTCTCGGGTGGTCCGGCTTCGGTGCATGTCGAGGGGGCACCCCGCCTCGATCCGGCCATCTATGAACTCGGCATCCCGATCTTCGGCATCTGCTACGGCGCGCAGCTGATCGCGCAGCAGCTCGGTGGCACGGTCGGCCGCAACGAGCGGGGCGAGTACGGCCGGACGACGCTCACCGTCGGCGACGAGCGCGCCGCCATGCTCGACGCGAGTTTCGCCGGTGAGCTCACGGTCTGGATGTCTCATTTCGACGCCATCACCGAGGTGCCGGAGGGGTTCACGGCCACGGCTTCCACCCCGAACGCCCCGGTGGCCGCGTTGGAGTGTGCCGAGCGGTCGATCTTCGGTGTGCAGTACCACCCCGAGGTGGTGCACTCCGAGCAGGGTCAGGATCTGCTCCGCCACTTCCTGGTCGATCTCGCCGGGCTCGAGCCGACCTGGACGATGTCGAACATCATCACCGACTCGGTCGAGGCGATCCGTGCACAGGTGGGTGATCAGAAGGTGATCTGTGCACTCTCGGGTGGTGTCGACTCAGCCGTGGCTGCCGCCATGGTCCACCGGGCCGTCGGTGACCAGCTCACCTGCATCTACGTCGACACGGGGCTGATGCGTCTCAACGAGTCCGACCAGGTCGTCGAGACGTTCCAGCGCCACCAGGGCATCGAACTCATCCACGTCGAGGCGGGGGAGCGGTACTTCGACAAGCTCGCCGGCGTCACCGAGCCGGAGGCGAAGCGGAAGATCATCGGCGAGCAGTTCATCCGGATCTTCGAGGAATTCGCCCGTGGTCTGGACGATGCGGGATTCCTCGTCCAGGGCACGCTCTATCCCGACGTGATCGAATCGGGCACGAAGGACGCGGCGAAGATCAAGTCGCACCACAACGTGGGTGGCCTGCCGGACGATCTGAAGTTCGACCTGGTCGAGCCATTGCGCAACCTCTTCAAAGACGAGGTCCGCAAGGTCGGTTCCGAGCTCGGTCTGCCGGACGAGATCGTGTTGCGTCAGCCGTTCCCCGGGCCGGGCCTCGGCGTCCGGATCATCGGTGAGGTCACGCCGGACAAGGTCGAGATCCTCCAGCACGCGGACGCCATCGTCCGCGCCGAGATCCGCAACGCCGGCCTCGAGAACGACATCTGGCAGGCCTTCGCCGTGCTCGCCGACATCCGGTCCGTCGGGGTGATGGGCGACGAGCGCACCTACGCCCGTCCCATCATCATCCGCGCCGTGACCTCCGACGACGCGATGACCGCCGACTGGGCGCGTCTTCCCTACGACCTGCTCGAGACGATGTCGAACCGCATCATCAACGAGGTCGACGGGGTGAACCGCGTGGTCTACGACATCACGTCGAAGCCGCCCGGCACGATCGAGTGGGAGTGAGGGTTCAGGCCGGAGGCTGGGTGGCCGCGGTGAGCGCCAACCAGGTCACGACCAGGACGAGGACCGCGAGCGCACGCCCGAGTCGGAGGCCGTGACGGCCCAGCCAGTCCTGCTTGGCCGCTGTCGCGAACGGATCGTCGATCCGAGCGATCCGAGCGCCACGCACGAGGAACGGCACGGTCAGGGCGATCGCCAGGCCGAGCAGATTCAACAGAATGACCCCGATCACGGCGATCGTGGCCGCATGGGTCTGGCGGAGTGACCACTCGTTCACGGCCCGTCCGATGCGGCCCATGATCTCCGGGGTGCGGGCACCCTGGTCGTGATCGGTGGAGCGGCGCTCGGCGGCGTCGAGACAGGTGCGGGCCTCGTCGAACCAACCGAGTCCGGCGAATGACGCGGCGAGCGCGGCCCAGGGTTGGGGCGCCCCGTCGTCGAGGCGGAGAGCCTCCCGGGCACAGGTGTCGGCCCGATCGAAGCGGCCGACCCGGATCTCGTGGACGGCGAGTGCATGCCATTCGACGGCCGTCAGCTCGACCCCACCCGTCTCGGGACCACGGAGCTCCGCCGCATACCGTGCGGCTGGTCGCATCCGACCCCCGTCACTCGCGACGACCACCATCCGGGCCAGCACTTCCCGGTTGCGGATCGGATCATCGATCACCGTTCGAGCGACGTCGAAGACGTCGAGCGCCTTCTTCGTCCGACCGGCTGACACGAGCGACTCGGCCTCGGTGAGGAGGCCGGCACCGGGCGCGGTGGCCGACGGCACCGATCGTGTGGTCCCCGGTGTGTCGAGCCCACGTCGCACGGCGTCGGCGACCGTGGTCGCCGCCGAGTCCGTGGTGCTGGCTCGCTCCTGTTGCGTCGATTCGATCGGCACCCGTGCCCATCGGTCGGGAGCCGCCGCTGTTGAACACGGCGAGGCCGCTGTTGCACACGGACCCCGCCGCTGTCGGCCGGGCTCGTTACCATCGGTTCGTGGCAGCGGGGCAGCAGAGATTCGACGACGAGAGCCTCTTCTCCGGACCGCCGCCCGAGCGATTCGCCGCGGCCAGGGGAGCCGACATCACCGACGGCCTGAACCCGGCGCAGCACGATGCCGTGGTCCACGACCAGGGGCCGCTGTTGGTGGTCGCCGGCGCCGGTTCGGGCAAGACCCGGGTCCTCACCCGGCGGATCGCCTGGCTCATCGATCAGGGCATCTCGCCGTTCGAGATCCTCGCGATCACCTTCACCAACAAAGCCGCCGACGAGATGAAGCACCGTGTCGCCGCGATGGTCGGACCGGTCGCACAGAAGATGTGGGTGTCGACGTTCCACTCCGCCTGCGTGCGGATCCTCCGTCGGGACGGCCAGGCACTCGGCTTCGGTTCGAACTTCACGATCTACGACCAGGCCGACGCCGTCCGGCTCACGGGGTACTGCATCCGAGATCTCGGGTTGGACCCGAAGCGATTCCAACCTCGGGCGATGCACTCGGCGATCTCGTCGGCCAAGAACGAAGGCCTGACTCCCGAGGCCTATGCCGAGAAGATCACCTCGCCGCCCGAGCGCAAGATCGCGGAGATCTACGCCGAATACCAGGCCCGGATCACCAAGGCCGGCGCCATGGACTTCGATGACCTGCTGTTGAACACGGTGCGACTCTTCCGGGAGCACCCCGGCGTGCTCCGCCACTACCAGCAGCGCTTCTCCCACGTGCTCGTCGATGAGTACCAGGACACCAACTCGGTCCAGAACGAGCTCGTGGTGAAGCTCGGCGCCGAGCATCGCAGCGTGACCGTGGTCGGCGATTCCGATCAGTCGGTCTATTCGTTCCGTGGTGCCGACATCCGCAACATCCTCCAGTTCGAGGAGGCGTTCCCGGACGCGACCGTCGTCCTGCTCGAGCAGAACTACCGATCCACACAGACGATTCTCGACGCCGCCAATGCCGTGATCGCCAACAACTTCGGTCGGCAGCCCAAGAACCTCTGGACCGACCACGGCGGCGGCGACAAGATCCGGCGGTTCCACGCCGACGACGAGGTCGACGAGGCGCAGTGGGTGGCCAACGAGCTCACGAAGCTCCACGACGGCGGCGACTACCGCTGGGGCGACATGGCCGTCTTCTACCGGACCAACGCCCAGTCCCGTGTGCTCGAGGAGTACCTCATGCGGGTCGGCATCCCGTATCGGGTGGTCGGTGGTACCCGCTTCTACGACCGGCGCGAGATCAAGGACGCGTTGGCCTACGCCAAGGCCGTGATCAATCCGACCGACGAGGTCGCCTACAAGCGGGTCCTGAACACCCCGAAGCGCGGCATCGGCGACACCACCGTCGCCAAGATCGACGCGTGGGCAGCGATGCAGGGCATGACCTTCGAACAGGCCCTCCGTCGAGCTGACGAGGCCGGCGTCACCGGACGGGCCATCAAGGGCATCGCATCGTTCCTCGAGCTCATGGACAGTTTCGCGAGCGAGGTCGAGAAAGGCCCGGCGTCGCTGCTCGAGGCCTGCCTCCGCGACACCGGCTACATCGTCGAACTCGAAGACGAACGCTCCGTCGAGGCCGAGAGCCGCCTCGAGAACCTCCAGGAGCTGATCGGGGTCGCCCGCACGTTCGAGACCGTCGACGAGTTCTTCGAGCAGGTCGCGCTGGTGGCTGACACCGACGCCCTCGACGAGGAGGACTCCGCCGTCGTCCTGATGACGATCCACGCGGCCAAGGGCCTCGAGTACCCGGCGGTGTTCATCATCGGGCTCGAAGACGGAGTGTTCCCCCACATCCGGGCGCTCACCGAACCGACCGAGATGGAAGAGGAACGACGGCTGGCCTATGTGGGGATCACCCGAGCCCAGCAGAAGCTCCACATCACCAACGCCTGGTCGCGCACGCTGTTCGGCTCGTCGCAATACAACCCGCCCAGCCGGTTCCTGGACGAGATCCCGTCGGAACTCATCGAGGAGGCACCGGGAAGCCGAGGCACGGGACGTCGGCTCAAGGGCACCGCGTTCGGGTCGTCCGGAACGAGCTCCTACGGCGGCGGCTACGGCCGGACCGGCGGCACCGCATCGACCTTCGGTGGTCGGGATCGCATCGTCGACACCGCACTCCGACCCACCGGACCGCAGGCGTCGGGCGCGGAGTCCATCGGGTTGAAGGTCGGTGACGACGTCACCCACAAGAAGTGGGGAGAGGGTGTGATCCTCGACCTGCGTGGTGAGGGCGACAAGACCGAGGCCGTCGTCCGCTTCCCGTCGGTCGGGGAGAAGACGCTGCTCCTCGCCTGGGCCCCGCTCGAGAAGGTGTGACCTCATGAGCCGACCGCAGCGGCTGCTGATCGACACCGACACCGCCTCGGACGACGCGGTCGCGCTGATGATGGCGTTCCGCTCCCCCGACGTGCAGGTGGAGGCGGTCACCATCGTCGCCGGCAACGTGCCGCTCGATCGGTGTGTGCAGAACGCCCTCTATGTCGCCGAGCTGTGTGGCTACGAAGGCCCGGTCATCGCCGGCGCTGGCGCCCCGCTCATGCGAGCACTCGGCACGGCGACCGAGGTGCACGGCGAGGACGGCATGGGCGACATCGGCCTGCCCTTGACCGGACGAACGCCGACCCCGGGATGGGGGCCGCAGGCGATCGTCGACGCGGTGCGGGCGAACCCGGGTGAGCTCACCGTCGTGACTCTCGGACCGCTCACCAACCTCGCCATCGCGCTGCTCTGGGCGCCCGACATCGTCGAGCTCATCCCCCGAGTCGTGTGTATGGCCGGCACCGGCCTGCATGGCCCCGGCAACGTGAGCCCCTCGGCCGAGTTCAACGTCTGGGTCGATCCGGAGGCCTGCCGGGTCGTGCTGCGAAGTGGTCTCCCCCTCGAGTTCGTCGGCTGGGACATCTCCATCGCCTCCGCCGTGGTCACGCCGGAGCGCGCCGTCGCGATCCGGGCCCTCGGGACGGAGTTCGCCGATCTCGCCCTCGACGTCCAGGCGGTGCTCGAGACCTACGCCGACACCGAGACCGAACTCGACGGCCCCGATCTCCCCGACCCGATCGCGATGGCCCAGGTGCTCGACCCGTCCGTGGCCACCGTCAAGCGGGTCCACGTCGACGTCGCCATCGGACCGGACCCGATGCGGGGTGCGTTGATCGTGGACCGATACGGGTTCACCGGGGGCGAGCCGAACGTCGACGTCGTGACGGCCTATCCCGAAGAACGCTTCTTCGCCCTGCTGGCCGATCGGTTGCGGTGAGCGTCGCCGGCTGGCGCCTCGTCACGGCAGGGTCGTGATCTGGAGGTCGGTGGTGGTGCCGGGGCGGCCGTCGGCGCCGATGGCGCGGACGCCGATGGTGTAGGTGGTGCCGGGTTGGAGGTCGCGGATGACGTACCAGCGGTCGTCGTCGGTGGCGATGACGTTGCCGTCGAGGAGGATCTCGTAGTCGGCGGCACCGGTGACGTACTGGTAGTTGAGGACGGTGAGTCGGCGTTCGATGCGGGTGATCCGGGCATCCGGCGCCGGGAAGACCTCGAGCGGTCCGACCGCTTCGAACACCTCGAACGAGTCGGCCGTCAGCTGGCGATCGCCGGGGAGCTGATAGCGGAGATACCGCGCCGAGGTGTTGACCTCGAGCTCGACCCACCGGCCGATCCGACCGACGTCGAATGTACGCACGCTCGGATCGGCGGCGGTCACGGCGGGATCCGTCGAGCGGAACGGCTGGTCGGAGACGAAGAGCTGCCCGAAGGACATGCCGTCGATGTTGCCGACGGCGCGCTCGAACAGCCTGACGACGCCGACATCGTGGACCGCACCGAGGTCGAGCTCGATCCAGGGGTCGGTCTCGGTGAGGGTCTCGGCGAAGTTGGTGTAGATGCCGTCGTGGCGGAGCTGACCGGCGAGGTGCCGATCGATCGCGTAGCCAGGTCCGAAGGTGCCGTTCTGGCTGGAGGTCGTCGGCGTCGCCGTCCGGGACAGCAGGGCCCCGCGTTCGGAGTCGGGGGCGACCTCGAAGGTGGCGAACCCGCCCGCCCACCGGGAACCAGCTCGCGTGATGTCGCCACCGAGCCACAGGCGCCCGTTCTCGGAGCCGTGGATCGCCCAGACCCCTGACGCAGCGCCCATGTCCATCAGGTAGGAGGGGATGGCGAGACCGCTGGCGGCGTCGAACGCGGACGACCAGATGGCGTGGGTCTGCGACGGATCCGTCAGGCCTTCGACGTTCGTGCGGATCCACGTCGTGCGGTCGAATGCCACCTGTTCGGTCGAATAGGCCTGGTTCGCCCAGTAGTGGCCGCCGGTGTAGAGCCGATCGCCGATGACCTCGGCCGCCTGGTAGTCGCCGCCGCCGTAGCTCGTGAGATACCAGCCCTGCCGGCTCAGATCATCGGCATGGAGCACCTCCAGGAGGTGGGACTCGCGGGCGACGTAGACCTTGTCGCCGTGCACGGCGATGTCGAACGGATTCTGCTTGCAGCAGTTCGGCATGCCCTCGGGTGTGCCCTGGTTGACCCCCGGCACGAGCTGTCCGGTGAGACCGTCGACCGCGCCGAACCACTTGTGGGGCTCGCCGTTGAGCACCTCGAAGTAGCCGCCGACGTAGAGACGGTCCCCGGTCGGCGACGTCTCGATGGTCCACACGCGGGCGCCACTCGCGACCGCACCGAAGCCGGGATCGCGTCGACCGGTGTCGAGGTCGAGTTTGGCCAGTCGTGGCGCTGCGCCGTTGACGACGCTCGAGAAGTTTCCGCCGACGTAGAGGGCGTCATTCGCGATGTCGAGGTCCATCACGAGGGCGTGGCCACCACCGTGGGCCACCTGCGGGTCGAAGCCGTCGTCCAGTGCACCGGTCGCCGGATCGAGGGCGACGAGCGGGCCGGTGGCCTGGCCGTTCACGGTCGAGAACTCACCACCGACGAAGAGTTTCGAGCCGTCGGTCTCGAGCGCGAACGCCGGGCCGTCGAGGGTGGGAGCGAATCCGGGCAACCAGACGCCGGTGTCGGCGTCGAAGGCGGCGAGGTAGGCACGATCCACCAACGGCTGTTGCCATCCGGACTGCACATGGCCGAAGCGTCCGGCCACATAGACGACGCCGTCGATCTCGGCGAAGTCCCAGACGAGCGATCTGAACACCACGGTCTCGGACGGCAGCAGGGTCGCGACGCCCCAGGTCGACACGGGCTGGGGATCGACCTCCCAACCGGTCGGCACGTTCCCGACGTCGCCGGCCTGAGCGGTCGCCGTCGACGTCGGCAGGCCGAGGACGGAGCCGAGGAGCGCGGCGACGATCGCGAGGGCGAAGCGGGTCCGGGTCATGGCTCCGACCGTAAGGAGCGGGCAACGCGCCGTCGTGAGTGATCAGACAGATCGTGCGGGTCGGAGGACCCAGATCCGGGGAAGATGACTCAGCGGGCCCAGTCGGGCACGATCGGCTCGACCTCGAGGCCGACGAAGCGTGTGTGGGTCACCCAGCCGGCGTCGGTCCGGAGATGGAGGTTGTAGGCCGCGGGCTCGGCGACCATCGAGATCGTCTGCCCGGGACGGAGATCGAGTGCCACCGGTTGTGACGTGGTCGGGCACGTCTGGGTCGTGACACCGCCGACGGTGGTCGTGATCGGGCGATGCAGATGGCCGCACCAGATGCGCTCCAGATGCGGAGCCGCGGCCACGATCTCGTCGAGGGCACCCTCGGGCCGGATCCGTCCGTCGTCCATCCAGGCGAGACCCGAACGGAACGGGGGATGGTGAACGCAGAGCACCGTCGGCAGATCGTTGCGGCGCAGTTCGGTGTCGAGCCATGTCAGCCGCTCGTCATCCAGCTGGCCGCCGTGTCGGCCGGGCTCGGTCGAGTCCAGGCCGAGGATCCGCACACCGGCGATCTCGTCGGTCCAGCTGCCGTGCTCGGCATCCGCCCACGCCTGATCGGGGAACCGGTTGCGGAGCTCGGTTCGTTCGTCGTGGTTGCCCGGGAGCATCCGGAGCCGTGGTCGGATCGGCTCGAGTCGGCGCTCGAGCTCGTCGAACTCGCCGGGTCTGCTGTCGTCGGTCGCGTCGCCGGTGTGGATGATGAGTGCGGGTGCGGGGTTCTCGGCGAGCAGCGATGCGACGGTCGCCGTCAGCCGGGCGTTGTTGTCGACGATCGAGTCGGGCTCGGCGCCCGGATCGACGGCGTGGGTGTCGGTGATCTGCGCGAGCAGGAGGTCGGCCACGGCCCGATCACTCGTCCTCGAGTACGGAGTCGACCCCGTCTTCGTCTTCGGGGACGAGGTCCACGACGACCCGGCCGTTGATGACCGTGGTCTCGTAGCGAGGCAGACCGCTTCCGTCCTCGGGGTACACGGTGCCGTCGCAGCTGTCGACGAAGGTGGCGTCGTCGGGCCGCCACTCGGCAGAGCAGTCGCGGGGAGCGTCGGGCTGGCGGACCCCGAAGGTGATCCAACCGGTCGACACGTCGTCGCCGAGATGTTGGATCCACACGTCCCGGTCCTGACCGGCGGTGTCTGCCAGGAGGATCGGGCCCGTCTCGTCGACGAACTGCGCCAATGCGTCGGCCGGTCCGGGAGAGAAGATGTTCCCCTCGTCGGGCACCGGGCTCCACACGGCGTTCGTCGACGCACCCTGTCGCTCGTTGTCCAGCCAGACGAACAGCCCGATGATCGAGAGGATCGCCGTCAGACCCGCGACGGCGAGAACGGCAGCCTGACGGCCCGGGGTCCGCGACCTTTTCGCTACCGGCATGCCGCTCGTTTCCAAGCCGAGGGGTTCACCCTTCTAGGATGCCGCCTGGTGCCGTTCGGGGCACACCCGTGTGACTGATGCCGGGTCGCCCCGCCGGCGCCCGACCCCGACGCCCGACTTCGAGCACTCGACCTCTACCGAAAGGGACCACCGACGTGGATCTCCTCGAATACCAAGGAAAACAGTTCTTCGCGACGTTCGGGATCCCCGTGTCCGACGGCCAAGCGACGAGCTCGGTCGACGAAGCCGTCGAGATCGCCGATCGGGTCGGGTACCCGGTCGTCGTGAAGGCGCAGGTCCACACCGGTGGCCGCGGCAAGGCCGGTGGCGTGAAGCTGGCCGAGAACGCCGAGGAAGCCCGCATGCACGCGAGCAACATCCTCGGACTCGACATCAAGGGCCACATCGTCGAGATCATCTGGGTCGAGCACGCCTCCGACATCGCCGAGGAGTACTACGCATCGTTCACCCTCGACCGGTCGGCCAAGCTCCATCTCGGCATGCTCTCGGCCGAGGGCGGTGTCGAGATCGAGACGGTGGCGGAGGAGAACCCCGACGCGATCGCCAAGATCCACGTCGACCCCGTGGCCGGTCTCTCCGAGGCGCAGTGCCGTGAGTGGGTCGCCGCCGCGAACCTGAACCCGCAGGCGACCGAGGGTGCGGTGGACATCCTGATGAAGCTGTACACCGCGTACGTGGAGGGCGACGCCGATCTCGTCGAGATCAACCCGCTCATCCTGAAGCCGACCGGCGAGGTCCACGCACTCGATGCGAAGGTCAGTCTCGACGGCAATGCGATCTACGAGCATCCGGACTACGCGCAGTACGACGAGACCCAACCCCGGGACGAGCGCGAGACCGCTGCCCACGCGAAGGGTCTCCAGTACGTCGGCCTCGACGGTTCGGTCGGGGTCATCGCCAACGGCGCCGGCCTGGCCATGTCGACGCTCGACGTCGTGAACCAGGTGGGCGGCTCACCCGCCAACTTCCTCGACATCGGTGGCGGCGCCAACGCCGACGTGATGGCCGGTGCGCTCGAGGTCATCAACGACGACCCCAACGTCAAGGCCATCTTCATCAACATCTTCGGTGGCATCACCCGAGGTGAGGAAGTGGCCAACGGCATCATCGAGGCCATGGGTCGGGTGCAGCTCGATTCACCGATCGTGATCCGCCTCGATGGCACCAACGCCGAGGAGGGTCGGGCGATCCTCGAGCCCCACCTCGGAGACGCACTGATGATGGAAGCGACCATGCTGAGCGCTGCGGCCAAGGCCGTCGAGCTGGCCGGCGCCTGAGGAGACTGACATGAGCATCTTCGTCGACGAGAACACCAAGGTCATCTACCAGGGCCTCACCGGCTCGACCGGCCGCTACTACGGCGGTCTGAACAAGGCGTACGGCACGCAGGTCGTCGCCGGGACCCACCCGAAGAAGGCGGGCACCGACGTGGACGGCGTTCCGATCTTCGCATCCGTGGCCGAGGCCGCGGAGGCGACCGGGGCCACCGCCACCTGCATCTTCATCCCCGCGCCGGGTGTGCAGGCCGCCGTGCTCGAGGCGGCCGAGGCCGGCATGGAGCTCGTGGTCTGCATCACCGAGGGTGTGCCCGCCCACGATGAGGCGTACTTCTTCAACAAGTTGAAGCAGGAGTACCCCGGGACCCGATTGCTCGGCCCCAACTGCCCCGGCCTCATCAGCCCGGGGAAGGCCAACATCGGGATCACCGCCGGCCACATCGCCAAGGCGGGCGGCCCGGTCGGCATCGTGAGTCGCTCCGGCACGCTCACCTACCAGGCGCTCTACGAGCTCCAGCAGAAGGACATCGGCGTGACCACCTGCGTGGGCATCGGCGGCGACCCCGTTCCGGGGACGAGCTTCATCGACTGCCTCGAGGCGTTCGAGGCCGACCCCGACACCAAGGCCGTCATGATGATCGGCGAGATCGGTGGTTCGGCGGAGGAAGAGGCCGCGGAGTACATCGCCAACCACATGACCAAGCCGGTCAGCTCCTACATCGCCGGGGTGACCGCCCCGCCCGGGAAGAAGATGGGCCACGCCGGCGCCATCGTCTCCGGCGGCAAGGGCACCGCCGCGGCGAAGATGGAGGCCCTCGAGGCCGCCGGTGTCAAGGTCGGGCAGAATCCGACCGAGGCGGGCGAACTGATGGTGGACATCGTCGCCGGTCTCTGACCGCCGCGTTCGAACACGGTGAGAGGGCGACCCCGGCCGGGGTCGCCCTTTTCGCGTCCCGGGGCGCGAGACTGCACGGCGGTGTTCCGCCCGCCCCACTTCCTTCCCGCACTCTGCCTCGCCGCGCTCGTCGCCGGGTGTGCCACGGGCGAGCGACCGCGCCTGGTCCCGGGGGCCACGATTCCGCCAGCGACGGCCCCGCAGGCGGCGGATCCGGACGCCTCGACCACGACGACGTCGACTCCTGCCGACGAACCGACACTCGTCTCGGCGATCCCCGAGGTGCCGGTGTCTGGCACCGCCCGTGCGCTGGTCACCCCGACGGGCGTCGTGGTGGAGGTCCTCGAAGACCGGGGAGGTGGGTTCGAGATCCGTACACCGTGCGGCAACGAGGCCGAGCTGACCTGGGGTACACCGCTCTACGGCGCACACGTGCTGATCGACCCGGGCCACGGCGGTGACGTCGAGACCGGCGCGGTCGGGCTCGAGGGCACGGTCGAGTCCGAGCTGAATCTCGAGGTCGCACGGGCCCTCGCGGCCGAGCTCCGCTCCCGCGGCTTCACCGTCGTGTTGTCCCGCCAGGGCGAGTACCGCGTGCCCATCATCACCAGGGCCCAGCTCGCCGATGCCCTCGACGTGGACGCGGTGATCTCGCTCCACCACAACGCCCCCAACACCTCACCGTCGGAGAAGCCGGGGACGGAGATCTACGTCCAGGAAGACCGGCCGCAGTCGCGTCGACTCGGAGGTCTGATCTATGCCGAGGTCGTCACCGCACTCGGGCGATACGAAGCCTCGTGGGTCGCGGCCGCGGACGCCGGTGTGCTGTCGGTGGTCAACACCGAAGGAGAGGATGCCTACGGCATCGTGCGCCGTCCGGTCGGTCTCTCCGTGCTCGTCGAGTTCGGCTATCTCTCGAACCTCACCGAGGAGGCCGTCTTCAACGAGCCGACCTACGCCGGCGACATGGCCGTCGCCGTCGCCGACGGCGTCGAGCGTTGGTTCCTGACCGACGACGGCGGTGCGGGGTTCGTGGACGTGCCCCGGGTCTTCAATCCCGGTGGAGGCACGGGTGGCACAGGTGGATGCGAGGATCCGGAGCTCGAGTAGTCGCCGGAGTGCGCGACCACACCCGTTACGGTCGGAGGGGTGCGCGCGCTCCTGAGTGTCTATGACAAGACCGGGGTGGCCGAACTGGCTGCCCGCCTCCACGATCTCGGCGTCGACCTCGTCTCCTCGGGCGGGACGGCCCGGGCGATCGCCGAGGCCGGCATTCCGGTCACCGACGTCTCCGACTTCACCGGGTACCCGGCGATGCTCGGCCACCGGGTCGTGACGCTTCACCCGAAGGTGCACGGCGGGATCCTCGCCGACCGGGACGATCCCGACCACCTCGCCGACATGGCGACGCACGGGATCGAGGCGATCGATCTCGTCGTGTCGAATCTCTACCCGTTCGGGTCGAACCCGTCGGACTTCGAACACGCCGGTGGTTCGGCGTCACCGGTCGACCTGATCGACATCGGCGGTCCGGCGATGGTGCGCGCCGCCGCCAAGACCCACGCTCACGTCGCCGTCGTCGTCGACCCCGCCGACTACGAGACGGTGCTCGCCGAGATCGCCGCCGAGGGGACGACCACGTTGGCGACCCGTCGTCGGCTCGCCCGCAAGGCGTTCTCGGTCACGTCGGCCTACGACGCACGGGTCGTCGCCTGGCTCGACGCCGAGATCGCCGGAGCCTCCGTCGACGATGTCGACGATGTCCTTCCGCCGACGCTGCACCTGTCGCTCGAGCGGGCGCAGGACCTCCGCTACGGCGAGAACCCGCACCAGTCGGGTGCTCGTTATCGCCTCCAGGGGGTGCCGAGCTGGTGGGACGACGTCGTGCAGCACGGCGGCACGGGCCTGAGCTACCTCAACCTCTTCGACGCCGATGCGGCCTGGCGGCTGTGCCACGGGCTCGGCGACGGACCGGCGGTGGCGATCATCAAACACGCCAACCCGTGTGGCGCGGCCCTGGGTGCGACGTTGGCCGAGGCCTACACCAACGCCTTCGCCTGCGACCCCCGCTCGGCCTTCGGTGGGATCGTGGCGCTCAACAGCGAGGTCGACCTCGCCACGGTCGAGGCGATCGAGGGGGCGGCCCAGGCGGATCTGATCATCGCTCCGGGCTACGCCGACGGGGTGATCGAGCGCATCCAGGCGAAGCGGAAGAACACCCGGATCCTCACCGCGCCGCTGCCGATCGTGCCCGACCTCGCCGTGCGGCAGCTGTCCGACGGGTTCCTCGTGCAGGAGCGGCACCGCCTCGCCGCCTCCCGGCCCGACTGGCGGGTCGTGACCGAGCGTCAGCCGACCGACGCCGAGATGGCCGACGCCGAACTCGCCTGGCGGGTGTGTGCGTCGACCACCTCGAACGCCATCGTGCTCACGAAGGACGGCGTCGCCTGGGGCATCGGCGCCGGGCAGCAGAACCGGGTCGAGTCGGGTCAGATCGCCGCGCAGAAGGCCGACGGTCGTGCCGTCGGAGGTGCGGCGGCCTCCGACGCCTTCTACCCCTTCCGTGACGGCATCGACGCGGCGGCGGATGCCGGGGTGGCCGTCATCGTGCAGCCCGGTGGGAGCGTCAACGACGAGCAGACGATCGCCGCGGCGAACGAGCGTGGCGTGGCGATGATCTTCACCGGCGAGCG